>NZ_JNIO01000002.1:0-600000 GCF_000702545.1 Selenomonas sp. AB3002
CGCTGATGATGAATTCTGTGGTTTTATCCTCATACTGGATTTTCGTTACGGCGGTGTTACCCTTCATCCAGCCCATGAGCCGGAGGATCTTCTTTCCCCTGTAGGTCATGGCTATTTCCCCCTTTTGGTCATTGCCAGCCTGTCCGGCGTGGCCTTCCAGTTCTCAATCCTCATGTTCTGATTCTTGATTTTCTCTTCCACGCGGGAGTGGTGGCCTGATACTATGCACAGGCCCATAATGATGAACACAGCCAATGTGGAGAACGCCCCCGCAAAAAACCAGATAATCGAATTCATATTAAACTCAAGCACCGTCTTCACGCTCCTTTACTTTGAAGGTCTCATAAAACTGATGCACGGTCATGCTGATAGCAACGTCCTGCCCCCTGTCCACCAGCAGGCGGTCTTCATGTTTCCTATCCTGGTGGAAATGCCATTCTTCCCGGGGTTGAAGTGAATTGCTATCCCGCCCATGTCCCCCATTATGGAAACGCCGTCACATATCGGCTCACAAATCCCTCTCATTGCTCTGTCTCCTTCTGCGAATAGGCTTAGAATGGTATCTCTTCATCTGAAAATATCCCCGCCAAATCCTTCCCCGGCAGGTGGGTGCGCGCCGGGGTTCTGGCCCTGGGGCTTGCTGCCACAGAATTCCATTCTTTCCAGCACCACTTCTGTGGTATAGCGCTTGATTCCGTCCCGGTCTTCATATTGGCGGGTTTGCAAGCGCCCCCTCAGGAGGATTTCCCTGCCCTTCACCAGATTGTTGCCGATTGTCTCAGCCAGTTTGTCCCAGGCTACGCAATTGTGAAAGTCTGCGTGGGGCCGTTCTGGTTTTCCTGCCGGTAGGGCTTATCGGTGGCCAGTCCGAAGGTGGCCACGGGCTTTACCGCTTTGGGTGTACCTTATTTCCGGGTCTTTCGTAAGTCTTCCCTTGAGTATCACTAAATTCATTCCTGCTTTTCCTCCTGAGTAATTCACCTATTCCCATTACTGCTGCAAATCCTGCGAGTGACACCAGCACCCCTGCCAGTATCGCCACTACTGCATCATACATTCATTGCCTCCCATCTTATCGGATAGCCTTTGAGCAGGGCCACATAATAGCCGTAGCTGAGGCCGTGCGCTCTGGCTTCTCTTGCCAGCTGGTCGAGCCTTGCCATGCTTGCCTTTCTTTTCCTGTCCCTGCGGCCGTACACCATTTCTCTGTATGCGTTGCTGTGATGGATAGCCATCCTGCATTCAGGGCAATACTTGGCGTTGCTTTTTTTGCTGGTGACTGTGAAGGTGGCACCGCATAGCTGGCAGGTCATTATCCTTTCCATGTGCGCCCTCCCTCAGACAGCAGCTTCCTCCGGGGTCTCATGAACTTCTCCGTCTGATTCCCACATATTTTCTGAATCATACTTCATGCCGTTGGCCTTGGCCCATTCCTTGGCCCACTCTTCCAAATCTATGCCCGCTTCAAGGTAGCTATAGGGGCAGTTCTTGGCATTGTTGTTGACTGTCTCCACGCGTACTTTCGGAAATCTCGCGGATCAGGCATTTCTTCCAGGCTTTCTTATGGCATTTGCCACAGGTCTTGGGGATAAAGCCGGAATAGAGCTTGGCGAAGTCATCAGCGTTCATGCAGATAGCCCCCGCCATGTCCTGCACTATCTTGTAGTAGTGCTGGGCCTTGTCGTTTGGCACAAAGATGATGTCCATGTGGTGAATGTGCCGGGTGAAGTCCTTGGCTGCGTCGAGGTCGAGGAAATCATAGCGCCGTTTGATGGCTTTCTTGCCCCAGGTGCGACAGGTGCGAAGGTCTTTCATAAATTCCGCATCCACACCCTTGGCCTTCTGGTAGTCTGCTATTACCTGGTCGAGCAAGTCCACCAGCAGCATAATCCGCGTCATGCTGACTTTTTCCGGCTTTGAAAGGTAGTTGTTCATGGTTGTTTCTCCTTTTGGTCATGTGATTGTTTCCGGCAGGCGTGGCTATGCCATCAGGTCTTCCAGCCTTGCACCGCTGGGGCCTATGTAGTCGAGGAAATGAATCACCATATCGGCCTTCACCTCATAGGGGTTCAAATCCTCAGCCGTGGCGTACTTATGGCCATAGATTTCCTTCATGTAGATCCATGTTGCCCAGGGCACCATAAAATACTTTAGTTCGTATCCCTTGCCTATGCCACAGCAGATAAAAGCACCCGCCCCCGCCTTATAGTATTTGGTGAGGATTTCCGCCTGTGTTTCGGTGACGGCGCTGTACTTTATGCGGTCTGTCTGGGTATACTTGGCTTCTATGGCGATAAGACGGCCTCCCCTGAGGCAGCCAATGAAATCGGGGTGCGCCCTAGCGACGAATTGCACCTCTGCCCGCCCCGGGCACGGTCAAGATTCTTCACCACGCGGAAAGGTTCGCTTTCCTTGTGCAGCACCAGACGGCCCTCCTGTTCATACTTCCTTGCCGCCCCCATTATCATGTCTTCCATAATTCGGCCCTGGCTGTTGTTCACTCTGCTGATGTAGCTACGCCCTGCGTCTGGCATCTAAATCCTCCCTCAGTTTCCGGCAAAACTCCTCCTTGGTCATGATGTGAAAGTCCTTCTTTGGATTCCAGTAGGTCTTTGGCTCATGCCAGCGGCGTGTGGTGTGTGGCGACTCTATTCCGCCGATTCCTCTTAGCCTCATATTTCTTCCCCCTCAGGATTTTCTTTTTCAGGCATTTGCGCACGGGATAAAGTTTCGTACTCAATCCCACCAGCCATGTCAGAGATATTTCTTGAATGTACCTGAAATAGCGCCAATGGTGGTCTGATACCCGCTCACATTTGCCACAGGTCTGGTAATGGCAGTCTCCTATCACGCCCGTGTCCTTGCACCAGGCGAAATTAGGGCAATACCAGCAACAGATAGGCCGCTTTTTGTGGGATAGCTTGCATTTTTCATCCTTGCAGTAGTAACGGGTCACGGCTTTGCCTCCTTTGTGGATAAGTATGTGAATAACTCTGTTTATTCTGTGGATAAAACTGTGAATAAGCCTTTATCCTGTGAATAACTTTATATTGTCTACCCGTCACGCTCATAGACAGCGTGCTGGTAGGGGTAGCCGTCTATTGTATAGCCGTTGTAACTCAATTCCTTTACGACATGGTAGCCTTTTGGGGCTTTGATTTTGTCGCTGTAGGTATCATGGCGGGTTATCTGCTGGGTGACAGCCCTGGTGCGGATAAGGTTCTTGCTGGGGCAGATGCGGGAACGCTTTGACTTGATTTCTTTTATCTCTGCATCCAGCTTCTTCACATCCAGCCCCGCCTTCACCGCCTGGGCTTTCGCATTCAGTTTGGTGGTCAGCACGTCTTCTTTTGTCATGTAGGCCGCCAATCTTGCCGCGTCCATGGCCCGGGCCTCATAGGGCTTGAAGTGACAATCTCCCAGCCCCCATGCCTTTTCCATTTCGGCCTTCATCTGGGGGAAGGGCACCCCCGGCAGGAAAGGGAGAATGATATGGCCATGGAGCCTGCCCTTGCCTGTGATGTTTTCGTGTACGGCTATGTATTTCAAATCCTGCCCGTGCTTCTTATAGAAGGTGCGCAGATTTCTGATCATCTTCGCGTACTCTGCCTTGAATCTCTCCACAGGGACTTTTTCAGACAGAGTAAAGGAGGCCCACCAATCCCCGGGCTTGAAATTGTCCATTATTAGGCGGGTCAGTTTCTCCGTCCTGTGTCTGAGGTTTATCTTCTCCTGGGTTTCGGTTGTGCTGCCTCCTGCCCTGGGCCTCCTCCTCTCTCTCACCAGAGGATTCTTTGGCATAGCCCGGAGGGAGTGGTACTTGTCCTCTATGAAAATACTTTTATCGTGGGATACCCACCTTTTCTTCATGTAGGCCATGGCTGTTTCTCCATCTGTTTTTGGCTGTGAGATTCCTTGATTTCTGCATGGTTATACAGGATATTTGTCGTAATACTAATTCCTTAAACAAGCCCGGAAAGCGGTGCAAAACACCGCCCTCCGATTTGCCTGCCGGTCAGAGGGAATAGCCTCCCTTGGCTGCTGCTTCCCTGATTTGTGCTTCAGTGAATCCTGTGTACTCCATAAATAATTTGGGGCTGATGTAGTAAGAGAATTTCGGTTTCCTGCCGGTGGTGCCAGTGGGCACCGCCTGGCCGAAGGGCAGGAGGTTTCTCTGCAAGCCGATGCGGATAAATTGCGGCCCCTTGCCCATCATGGAGGCTGCCAGCTCCGGCATGATTTTTCTGATCATAGCGCTCCCTCCCTTAGGCCGTGGCGCTCTTGAAGTTCAGGGGCGTGGCGGTGAGTATGGCACCTGCCAGCCTCAGAATGGTAGCCTCCCCGCCCATTTTGCGAATAGCCTCGATGACTTCCATGGTTTCCCGGCGGGCCTGTTCGTTCTTCAATGCTTCACGCAGGGCATCTTCTGTGGACACATACATCAGTTATCGCCTCCCTCTTCCTTTTCAGATTCTTCTTTCTGTTCAAATTCCAATTGTTGCTGGGCACGCTTGCCCTCTGCGTAGAGTATGATTTCATCACAGAGGAGCTTTGCCACGGCGCTGCATTTCTCTGCCCAGGTCTGGGCGTTCTCCAGCGTGTATTTCTCCATGTGGAGAGGCACCGCCGGGGATTCAAAGTCGAAGTCCAGGCCGTTCTCCAGTCCCAGGCTCACGCCCAGGGTCAGAGTGGGGTTGCCAGCCTTAGGATATTTGATGCTGGCACCGGCTATGGTGGTATAGTTGATTCTGCTTGCGGGGATAAGGCACAGGTAGGGGATAAACTGTCCAAATGCTTCCAGTGTGCCCTCCAGCTCCGGGCGGGGGAATTCCCTGCTCTTGCATTGTCTCTCTTCACCGCCATATTCTTCCCATCTGACTATGTAAACTTTCGTGCCGTCTGCTTTCTCACGTATCGACACACCTAATGCTCTTTTGCCCATAGGCATCCTCCCTTCCATGGCAGGAACGCCCCGCCCCCTGTCGAATACCTCCCCCATAAAAAGGAGGTGATTGAAATGTTCTTCTATGATAGTCCTGCCGGCCTTTTCACTATTCAGCTGGAAGATGGTCGCTACACCTTGCGACTGAATGGCGAAATTTTAGGCCGTTACCATGCCCCCCATGCGGCGGCAGATGATGTCTACACGCAACATACGGGTGAAAGCACCTGGGATAATATCCCACTCCCCATTGATACCCCTACAGGAATAGATGAATGGGATTCAACGTAAGGGGTCAGTATCCGGCTTGTGAGTGATGGAAATACGGTAATTGCCACACTCGCAACGGTAGACAAGTGTCTGTCTTTCTTCTCCATGAATAGCAAAAACCGTTTTGGCCTTGTATGCTTCATGACATTTGGAGCACGCAAGGCCCCCTTCTTCTGTCTTGATGGTTCCATACCACTCCTGCAGGATTCCATCCCCTACTATGCGGGTGACTTTATCCTCATGGTAATAGTTCGGTATCCCCTCAAATACCATCCGCCCCCTCCTTTCCGTCAGCGCCACTATTCTAAGAATAGTGCTATACTGGCCCTTTAGGGCCAGTTCGCAAACTCAGTTACAGTTTTTGTAACTCAGTAATCTTTATACAGCTATATTAAATCACTCAGTTACTTATGTCAAGATATTTATCTTGATTTATGTCACTCAGTAATATAAAATATTTTTCAAAGGAGGTGAAAAATATTTATGGAAACGTCAAATATCAACACTCGTATAGAGGTTTTACGCAAGTCACTAAGGTATAACCAGGCAACTTTTGGCGAAAAAATCGGCCTTGGTGGCGGTGCCATAGGCAAGATGGAGCGCGGGGGCACCGTCACCGACCAAAACATCAAGCTGATCTGCGAAAAGTTCAACGTGCGCCGCGCATGGCTGGTGGACGGTGAGGGGGATATGTACGATTCCCCGGAAAACTCCCTGTTCGCCAACTTCGCCAAAGAGTTCAATCTGAATCAGGCAGAGCAAAACCTTGCCCGCTTCTTCCTCACCCTGCCAGCAGAGGAACGGCGGCAGATGCTCAAATATGTCACCATGCTGGCCGATGCCATCCAGGGGAAGGAAGCCCCGCCCCCAGGCAGCGACATTGAAGCAGAGGTGGAGGCCTACCGCAAGGAGCTGCAGGATATCCACGCCGCTGGCGCTCAAGGCAAGCAGCCCCCCTCAGAAGATACCGCGCCCAAAAGGGCATAACAAAAGAGCCGCCTGCCAAAACAGACGACCCCGCCATTATTTTCCAATTCCCAAAAGAAAAGAGCCGCCCACAGCCATAGGCGGCTCTTTTAAGAAAGGAAGTTATGCCAATACCCTCCATCCATCTAAGCAAAAAGCCCCAGCAGTGGAGATTTGCTGGGGCTTTGTACGAACCTCATGACCGATAGGCTCGCAGAGAAACAACCTAAGGATATTATAGCCCACTCTCTGCAGCCTGTCCCACTATCAAACAAAAAAGGGACGGTGATTTTATGAGATTGCCAAATTCTTCCGGGAGCGTCACCAAATTGCCCGGCAAAAGGCGCAAGCCTTACGCTGTCCGGGTCACAGCCGGCTGGACAGATGATGGCAGGCAGATACAAAAGTACCTGGGATATTACGCCAAACGTACTGAGGCCATTGCGGCCCTTATGGCGTACAACGAAAATCCTTATGATCTGGACAGCCACAAGGTCACTTTTGCCGAACTATATGAGCGCTGGGGAGAGAATAAGTATTCCGGGGATATTCCAAACTGCTACAAGGCCGCCTATAAGCGTGTCCCCCATCTTCATAAAATGGCCTTTGTGGATATCCGCAAGCGCCACATTCAGGGAGAGGTGGATGCGTGTGAGTTGGGGTATTCCACAAAGAAGAATATCAAGACGTTATGCAACAAACTCTGCAACTTCGCCATTGATTTGGAGCTGGTGACAGCCAATGTGGCCACCACCGTGGAGCTGCCGCCCTCTGAGGATAGCGACATGCACAATCCTTTCACTGATGCAGAACTGGCCCTACTCTGGCAGCACACTGATGATGAAGGTGCCAGGTTCGCGCTCATCCTGTCCTATACCGGCCTGCGCCCCACTGAGCTATTGAAAATCAAGGTAGCAGACGTACACCTGGACGAAAGGTATATGATGGGTGGCCTGAAAACCCCCGCCGGCAAAAACCGGGCCATTCCCATAGCAGAGAAGATATTCCCCTTCATTGCCGAAATGTATAGTCCTGATAACGAATACCTGGTCATTGATAGCCGTGACGGAAAGCCAATGAAAACCTATGACAGGCTCCGTGACCATATCTGGGAGAGGTCTCCCATCATAATGGGCCTGCCCACTGAACACTTGCCTGGTGATGGCCGTCACACTTGCGCTTCCCTGCTGGATAACGCAAAGGTTGACTTGAAAACCATGCAGTTAATTCTCGGCCACCGCTCCGCCAATATTACCCATCGTGTCTATACCCATAAGACAATCCAGCAGCTGGTTGAAGCTATAAACCTAATCTGATTTGTAACTTGTACGTAACTTGTGTGTAACTTTTAGAGTAAAAAATACCCCTCTGTATTGATACACTATTTCTTTACAGAGAATTGAAAAAGCCCGCCACCATTGAGGTGACGGGCTTTTGTAACTTTCCCTTCGTGCTGTATAAATCAGCGCTTGGAGAACTGGGAAGCCTTGCGGGCTTTCTTGAGGCCGTACTTGCGACGCTCCTTCTCGCGGGGATCGCGAGTGACGAAGCCAGCCTTCTTCAGAGCCGGACGGAGCTCAGCATCCATCTCCATGAGCGCACGGGTGATACCGTGGCGGATGGCGCCTGCCTGGCCGGACACGCCGCCGCCAGCAACGTTGGCGATGACGTCATACTTGTCAACAGTCTCAGTGAGGTTCAGAGGCTGACGAACGATGAGTTCGAGAGTCTTGAGACCGAAATACTCTTCCATGGTACGACCGTTGATCGTAACCTTGCCCTCGCCTGGAACCAGACGAACACGGGCAACAGAGGATTTCCTGCGGCCGGTGCCGTAGTAGCTTACTTGTGCCATGTAATATGTTCCTCCCTATCCAGATTAGCGAATGTTAAGCTCGAGCTTCTCGGGCTTCTGAGCTGCATGCGGATGCTCGCTGCCAGCGTAAACGCTGAGCTTGCGGTACATCTGAGCGCCGAGGCGGTTGTGCGGCAGCATGCCCTTGATGGCGTGCTCCAGAACGCGCTCCGGGAAACGCTCCAGCATGTGGCCTGCCTGGGTGAAGGTAGTGCCGCCCTGGTAGCCGGAATGACGGAAATAAGTCTTGTTGATGAGCTTCTTTCCAGTGAACTTAACTTTCTCTGCATTGATGACGATGACATAATCACCCGTATCAACATGCGGAGTAAAAGTCGGTTTATTTTTACCGCGAAGAACTTTTGCGACTTCGGCTGCGAGGCGGCCGACAGTCTGGCCTTCAGCGTCTACAACATACCATTTACGCTCGATATTGGATGCGTTTGCCATAAACGTTGTCTTCATGCGATTTCCCCCCTATTGGTTTTCAAATATCATTTCGATTGCGCTGCCTGAGCACCGGCTTCCGGGGCTAATGGACGCCTTTGCCTTGACATCACATAGAACTATTCTATAGAAAAAGCATTTGCTCGTCAAGAGTTTTTTTGTTTTCCTGAAAAGTTTTTTATAGCCTGCAGCTCTTCTCTATCGAACTGATATTTCTCACCGCAGAAATGACAGACAACCTCTGCCTGGCCATCCTGGATAAGGCTGTCAATATCCTTCTTGTCAAGGCTGGCCAGCACGCCGCCGATGCGCTCCTTGGAGCAGTGGCAGCGGAAGGCCAGGTCCGTGGTGGACAGGCAGCTCACCTCAAAGCCTTCCAGCAGTTCCTCAATGATGCCCTTGGCATCAAGTCCCCGCTCCACCATCCTGGAAACGGAGTTGACTTTCCTGAGATTCGATTCCAGCTTATCAATAACCTCATCAGAGGCCCCGGGCAGGGGCTGGATGATGAAGCCGCCGGCACCGATGCACTTGAATTCCTTGTCCACCAGCACTCCCAATCCCACGGAGGAAGGAGTCTGCTCAGACACATAGAGGTAATTCATAAGGTCATCGGCTATCTCCCCGTCCGTCAGCTCGCAGCTGCCGGAGACAGGCTCCTTGAGACCCGTGAAACGGGTGACGGTTACGAGGCCGTTTGTGCCTACACCGCCCCCCACATCAATCTTGCCCAGGCTGTTCAAAGGAAGGTTCACATGGGGCTCCCCCACGCAGCCGCGCACATAGCCCTCAGGGGTAGCATCGGCGGTCACAGTGCCCAGAGGACCGCCGCCGTTGAACTTGATAGTAATGGCTTCCTCATTCTTGAGATTGGCCGCCATGAGCAGCGCCCCGGTCATGGTGCGCCCCAGCGCCGCTGCTGCCACGGGATAGCAGTCATGGCGGGAAATGGCCTCATTCACGAGCTTCGTGGTCACCGCCGCATAGATGCGTACGCCCTCGGCGGTAGCTTTTACTAAATGGTCTTTCATTATACTAAAACTTCAACTCCTGCAAAACTTCGTCCGTATCCAGATCATAGATGCGGATGCCCTCATCGTCCATCACCGCTGCCGTCTGGCGTCCGTCCTCCCGCTTGGAGAGGGCCGCAGAACCGGGGTTGAGGAAAATGGTATTGCCGCGCTTCTCCAGCACCGTAATATGCACATGACCGCTGATGAAGACATCGGCCTTCAGGTGAGATGCCATCTTGTCCTTTTCCTCATTGGACATGACGCTGTCCCCATGGGTGACGATGATGCGGCGTCCCTCCTGCACCACATAGGCGTAGGGAGCCTGCACCGGCAGCTCCAGGCAGCTGGCATCCACAGAGGAATCGCAGTTGCCCTTGGCGATGATCACCGGCACAGGGCACTCATTGATACGCTGCACCAGGCCTGCGGGATTGTAATCCTCCTTCATGGGATTGCGGGGGCCATGATAGAGCACATCCCCGGCATGGAGAATCATATCCGCATCATGGAAATGCTTGTCAAAAGCCTTGGCCCAGGCCCCTTCATGGCCGTGGGTATCGCTAATAATGCCTATTTTCATGGAATTGCCTCCTAAACACCAGCAGAGAAAACCTTAGCCAATCTTCTTCAAGAGGTTGGCCATCTCCATGGCAGCCATGGCGCTGTCGGAGCCCTTGTTGCCAGCCTTGGTGCCGGCACGCTCGATGGCCTGCTCGATATTCTCGGTAGTGACCACACCGAAGATGGTGGGAATGCCGCTGTTCATGCCCACCTGAGCCACGCCCTTGGAAACCTCGTTGCACACATAATCATAGTGAGTCGTGGAACCGCGGATAACCGCACCCAGGCAGATGACAGCGTCATACTTGCCGCTCTCAGCCATCTTCTTGGCCACTACGGGAATCTCGAATGCTCCCGGCACCCAGGCCACGTCCACATCCTCATCAGCCGTCTCATGGCGATGCAGGGTGTCCAGCGCGCCTCCCAGCAGCTTGGAAGTGATGAACTCGTTGAAACGGGCTACTACGATGCCGAATTTCAGGCCTTTGCCAGTTATATAGCCTTCCAGTACATTTGCCATTTTCTTTTCCTCCTAAGTATATGAAATAAGAATTTATTTGCCTTCCAAAGTCTCTTCCGAAAGCTTGTGGCCCATCTTGGCCTTCTTAACCCTGAGGTAGCGCTTGTCGAACTTGTTGGCCTTGACCTGCAGGGGCACCCGCTCCACGATTTCCAGACCGTAGCCCTCAAGGCCTGCCCTTTTCGCCGGGTTATTAGTCATAAGGCGGATGCTGGTGAGGCCCAGGTCGGAAAGAATCTGGGCACCGATGCCGTAATCCCGGAGATCCGGGGCAAAGCCCAGTTCCACATTGGCCTCCACCGTATCTGCCCCCTTGTCCTGCAGGGCATAGGCGCGCATCTTGTTGGCCAGGCCGATGCCGCGGCCCTCCTGGCGCATGTAGAGCACAACGCCCTCGCCCTCAGCCTCGATTTTCTTCAGGGCCAGGGCCAGCTGGTCGCCGCAGTCGCAGCGCAGGGAGCCCAGGGCATCTCCCGTAAGGCACTCGGAATGTACGCGCACCAGCACATCCTTCTTGCCAGCCACATCTCCCTTGACGATGGCCAGATGGCACTTGCCGTCCAGCTTGCTTTCGTAGGACTTGATGCGGAAATGGCCGAACTTGCTGGGGAAATCCACATCTGCCACCCGCTGGATAAAGGTTTCCGTGCGCTTGCGGTATTCAATGAGGGCCTTGACGGTGATGATGTTCAGCCCGTGCTCTGCCGCAAACTCAATGAGGCGCGGGGTGCGCATCATGTGGCCGTCATCGTCCATAATCTCAACGCAGAGGCCTGCAGGATAGAAGCCTGCCAGCCTTGCCAGGTCCACCGTAGCCTCCGTGTGGCCTGCCCGGCGCAGCACGCCGCCCTCCACAGCCCGCAGGGGGAACACATGGCCGGGACGGCGGAAGCTGGAGGCCTTGGCGGTGGGGTCCAGAAGCTTCTTGATGGTCTGGCAGCGTTCAAAGGCGGAAATGCCCGTATCCGTATCAAAGGCATCAATGGACACGGTGAAAGCCGTCTCGTGATTGTCCGTATTGTTCACCACCATCTGGCCGATGTTCAGCTCGTCCAGGCGCTGGCCGTCAATAGGAGTGCATATTAGGCCCTTGGCGAATTTCGCCATGAAGTTGATATCCTCGGGAGTCACAGTAGCGGCGGACACTATGAGGTCCCCCTCATTCTCCCTGTCCTCATCATCCACTACCACTACCATCTTGCCATGCTTGATGTCCTCGATGGCCTGTTCCACCGTGGCAAATTTATCCTTGTAATCAGCAGCCTGTTCAGACATGTTTTTAGGCTCCTTTCCTATCTCAAAATCCATTCTGCAATAAAAACTCCCGGGTAAGGCCGCTTTGCTTTTCCTTAGCCTCGCTCCCCCGCAGGAGTTTTTCCACATACTTGCCCAGCACATCCGTCTCGATGTTGATGGGGCTGCCCTTCTGCTTGGCGTGCAGGTTGGTCACCTCACGGGTATGGGGGATAAGGCTCACGGTGAAATCCGTCTCCGTCACCGCCGCCACCGTCAGGCTGATGCCATCCAGGGCCACAGAACCCTTCTCCACAATATAATGGAGGATTTCCGGCGCCGCCTGCACCTTCAGCAGGACCGCATTGCCCTCACTGACAAAGGACTCCACTTCCCCGGTGCCGTCAATATGGCCGCTGACGATATGGCCTCCCAGGCGGCTGGAAAGAGTCAGGGCCCGTTCCAGATTCACTGGACTGCCCTTCTTCAGCTCCCGCAGGGCCGTGCGCCTGATGGTCTCAGGCATTACATCGGCAGTGAAGTGCCGCTTGTCAAAGCTGGTGACCGTCAGGCAGATGCCATTGACGGCAATGCTGTCCCCCAACTGCACATCCTCCAGCACCTTGTCAGCAAAAATGGAAAGGCGGCCCGAGCCGATGCTGTCTACCCTGCCCAATTCTTCGATAATGCCAGTAAACAACCTTCCCACCTCAGCTTTCTTCCACGTCCATCTGCAGCCACAGGGGCATATCTTCCTTCTGCACATAGCCGGTGAGCAGCACATCTATGCCCACCGTCTCGGCCTCCAGGCGGGTAAGCTCTGCAGCTTCCGAAAGCTCTGCAAAGCCCTCCCCTTCTACAGGTGTCTTGGCCTCCCTGCCCCCAATGATCTTTGGAGCCACAAAGGCGTAAACCTTGTCCACCAGTCCGGCTTTCAGCAGGGAGAAATTTACTGTGCCACCGCCTTCCACAAAAACAGAGGTGATGTCCCTCTCCCCCAGTGCCCTCATGAGCAAAGCCATATCCACTTGGGGACCGGGGCCGGCCACTATTATCTCAGCGCCAGCCGACTTCAAAGCTTCCACTCTTTCTTTAGGGGCAGCTTCCGTCACCGCAATAAGGACAGGTGCCGCACCATCTGTCAAAAGCTTGGAATCAAGCGGCGTACGGGCCATGCTGTCTGCGATAATCCGCACGGGATTTTTTCCCAGGCCGCCTTCCAGCCGTGTGGTGAGGCTGGGGTCATCAGCCAGCACCGTACCAATGCCTGCCAGGATGCCGTCATATACATCCCGGTACTCGTGCACCCTGCGGCGCGCCGCCTCTCCGGTAATCCACTGGGAAGCCCCCGTAAAGGTGGCAATCTTGCCGTCCAGGCTCATGGCAGTCTTCATGGCCACCAGCGGCAGCCCCGTCTGAATCCATTTCAGGAAAGCTTCATTGAGCCGTGCTGCCTCTCTGGCCAGCACGCCGCACTTGACTTCAACGCCCGCTTCCTCCAGAATGGCAATGCCCTTGCCTGCCACCTTGGGATTGGGGTCCTGCAGGGCTATCACCACCCGGGCGATGCCCGCCTCAGCCACCGCCTTGGCACAGGGCCCCGTGCGGCCATAGTGGGCACATGGTTCCAAGGTCACATAGAGCGTTGCCCCCTTGGCCAGTTCCCCAGCCATGCGCAGGGCATGGATTTCCGCATGAGGCGTCCCTGCCTCACGGTGCCAGCCCGTGGCAATGATGCGCCCCTCCCGGACTATCACCGCCCCCACCAGGGGATTGGGCGAAGTGCGTCCCCGGGCGTTTTCCGCCGCCCGCAGAGCCTCCCGCATATAATCTTCATCCGTCACCAAACTCACCTCGCTATAAATCATTTAATGAGGCAAAGTTCTTCAAACCAAAAAGCCCCGCAGGAGAAAACTCTTCTGCGAGGTCTTTGCATGCAAAATAAAGCCTAACATGCCTTTTCTCATCCAGACTATTCCGCAACAGCTGCTACGGAGAAGCAAAGCTTCACTGTCGGCCACGGAATCTCGCCGTGTCGTGCTCCAACCATCAGGAGCTTGCGGGCTGTACCGCCGGTGGGGAAATTCTCCCCGCCTCAAAGAGCGATGTCTCATCAGCTAATAGCATAACATAATTTTTCAGATTTTTCCATAGGCAAATGCACTTAAAACTCACTGTCGCTGTCATTCCTGAGCTGTATGGCTTCGGCTATATGACCGGCCTCTATATTTTCCGCCCCGGACAGATCAGCTATCGTCCTGGCCACCTTCACAATGCGGTCATATGACCTGGCAGACAGGTTCAGGCTTTTGAAAGCCTGCTCAAGAAGCTTCTGCGCCTGAGGTTCCAGGTTGCAAAGCTTTTGCAAAAGAGCATGATTCATCTGGGCGTTGCAGAACAGATGGTACGCTCCCAAACGCTTCAGCTGTACCTCTCTGGCCGCCAAGACCCTCTTGCGTATCTGGCTGGAAGATTCCGCCCGCTTCCTGGAAGAAAGCTCCTCATACTTCACCCTGGGCACCCTGATATGGATATCTATGCGGTCAAGCAGCGGGCCTGAAATCTTTTGATTGTAACGCTTGATTTCCGCAGGCGTGCACCTGCAGTCCTTTTCTTTGTCCCCAGCCCAGCCACAAGGGCAGGGATTCGCAGCTGCGATCAGGATGAAACTAGAGGGAAAGGTCAGGGAGGCATGAACCCTGGAAATGGTGATCTGCCTGTCTTCTATGGGCTCGCGCAGCACTTCAAGAGTCTTCTTGCTGAACTCTGGCAGCTCATCCAGGAAGAGCACGCCATGATGAGCCAGCGTCACCTCTCCTGGCTTCGGCACGCTGCCGCCGCCAATCAGGGCCGTCATGGAACTGGTATGATGAGGACTGCGGAAAGGCCTCTCCTTCACCAGACCCTTGCCCGAGAGCAGCCCGGCTATGCTGTAGATTTTCGTCACTTCCAACGCTTCTTCCCTGGTCATCTCCGGCAGGATAGAACTCATACGCCGTGCCAGCATAGTCTTGCCTGCACCCGGCACCCCCACCATGAGCACATTGTGGCCTCCTGCAGCAGCGATTTCCAGTGCCCGCTTGGCCTGATACTGCCCCTGCACATCGGCGAAATCATCCGCAAAATCCCGGTCTGCCCTTTCCTCTGGCTGAGGCCTGGCCGGCTCCAGCGCCTCCTGGCCATTCAGGTAGCGCACCAGCTGGCCCAAATCACTCAGGGCATACACCGTCAGTCCATCTACCAGCAAAGCTTCTTCTGCATTTTCTTCTGCCACAAAGATATTTTCAAAGCCCGCCTCCCTGGCTTTCACCGCCATAGGCAGGACACCCTTTACTCCACGGCACTTCCCTTCCAAAGAAAGTTCCGCTGTAAAAAGGCTCTTCTCCACACTTTCCTGGGTGACAGTCCCATAGGCCGTCAAAAGTCCCACAGCGATGGGCAGATCAAGACCTGAGCTATCCTTCTTCAGATCTGCCGGGGCAAGGTTGATGGTGACCCGCTCCTGCCGCAGCTTGATGCCCGTATTGCGGATAGCGGTGCGCACACGTTCCTTTGATTCCTTCACCGCTGCATCCGGCAAGCCCACTATATCCATGCCCGGCAGGCCGGAGCTTGCATCAACCTCCGTGGTGATGATCACCCCATCCACCCCCAGGGTAGCCGCTCCGAATGTTCTGGCAAACAATCCCTACTCCCCCTTTCCTCTACGCTTCAAAGGCTCCCGTCAAATGCCTGATATGGCAGGTCTCGCCATGAGCATAGACTTCCAGCACGTCAAAACGGCAGGGGCACTCTTCCAGATGCCTCTGCCTCAAATACCATTTTGCTGTCATGATGATCTTCTGCTGCTTGCGATAGCCCACAGCCTGGGCAGGCTGGCCGCATTTCCCTGAGCGGCGGGTCTTCACCTCTGCAAAGACAAGGATATCCCCTATGCCCGCCACAATGTCAATCTCCCCTGCGGGCACTCTGAAATTCCGCTCAAGTATCTCATAGCCGTGACGCTTCAGATAGAGAGCCGCAGCTTCCTCGCCGCGGCTCCCCAGGCTCTTGTTATCCATCCGCAGGACCTTCTTTTTCTACCTCTGGTTGTTTTTCTTGCGACGCTCCCCGGCGTGCTTGTCTATGCGGTAGACATAAGCCATGACCTCTGCAATGGCCCGATAGAGCTCCGGGGGTATCTCCCTGTCTATATCCAGCGCCATCAGCATATTCACCAGGGTCTTGTTCTGATATACCGGCACAGCAGCCCTTTGAGCCGCCGCCATGATATTTTCCGCCACATAGCCCCTGCCCTTGGCCACCACCTTGGGGGCCCTGTCCCTTTCCATATCGTAGCGCAGAGCCACCGCTTTGGCTTCTGCATTAGGATCGGTTTCCGGCTCCTCTATGGGACGGCTCCCCCTCCTGGGCATATCTCTCACCTGCCTCGTTATCCCATTTCCTCTCTGCTCTTATTCGCTTCCCAGCCCGCTATTCCTGCCTGCTGACAGACTTTTCTCAGATAAAACGCCGCTCTCCCACAGCCCCTACCTTCAGCTCATTGAGTTTCAGATTATCTGAGCCTCTAAGGGCCCGCCTTATATCCTGCATGCTGGCCCGGAATTCATCAGCAATCTCAGAATCCGAGAAGAAAAGCCTCATATCCAGCTGGTTTTCGTCAAAGACCCGGCAGGTAAGCTCCACTGCCCCGATATTTTCCGTCAGCACGCAAAGCCTAAGCCAGGTTTCCTTTTTCAGATAACCAGTTTCCGGATCCTGCCTGGCCTCGTCGTAAACATGAATATAGGAAGGATAGCTCTGCTCATTTTCTCCTAAATACATGGGCATCATAAAACTCAGGGCCCGCTGCCCCTGCACCACGGAATTATCCCCTGACATGGAACCCCGCATGGCCAGCACGAAAGCCGCTACGTCACGGCTTGCATTTTTCAGCTGCTTGCCATTCATCTGGCGGGTATTAGCCATATCGCAAAGCTGCATAAAGGCATAGAGCCTGGGAAGGTCGGGTATATTCTGCTGCAAAGCCGCCTGCTGGACAGTGACGGGCACGTTCTGCTGGCAAAGGCGGATAAGCTGCTGCAGCTGTCTGGCCTCCTGCTCCCCCATGGTGCTCTGACGGCCATTGACAAAATTCTGCAGAAGCTGGGCATCCCGCTGGGTAAGCTGGGCGTTCTTCAAGAGCAGCTGAGCCAGATCCTTCATGGTTTCCATGGTCTGAGGAGTGTTCTCCATAGTCTGGCTCATAAGCTGTGCCTTGGCCTGCTGCATGGCCTCCTGCTGAGGAGAATTTGGCTGGGTGAGCTGCCCCTGCTGATGCTGCATCCGCAGCTGTTGCATAAAGAACGGTTCCTGCTGAAGAGTCTGATTTTGTTGTGACATTGATTGCTGCCCCTGGGGCGTCTGTTGCATCTGCTGCCCCTGCTGCGGCATGGGCTGCTGGCCCTGGGGCATCTGCTGGCCTTGCTGTGGCATAGCCTGCTGCCCTTGGGGCATCTGCTGCATCTGTTGCCCCTGCTGCGGCATGGGCTGCTGGCCCTGGGGCATCTGCTGCATCTGCTGACCATGCTGCGGCATGGGCTGCTGCCCCTGGGGCGTCTGTTGCATCTGCTGCCCCTGCTGCATCTGTTGCATCTGCTGCCCCTGCTGCATCTGTTGCCCCTGCTGCGGCATGGGCTGCTGGCCCTGGTGGGGTGCCTGCTGCATCTGCTGGCCTTGCTGTGGCATAGCCTGCTGCCCTTGGGGCATCTGCTGCATCTGTTGCCCCTGCTGCGGCATGGGCTGCTGGCCCTGGGGCATCTGCTGCATCTGCTGACCATGCTGCGGCATGGGCTGCTGTCCCTGGGGCATCTGCTGCATCTGCTGGCCCTGCTGCATCATGGGCTGCTGGCCCTGGGGCGTCTGCTGCATCTGCTGGCCCTGCTGCGGCATGGGCTGCTGTCCCTGGGGCATCTGCTGCATCTGCTGGCCCTGCTGCATCATGGGCTGCTGTCCCTGGGGCGTCTGCTGCATCTGCTGGCCCTGCTGCATCATGGGCTGCTGGCCCTGGGGCGTCTGCTGCATCTGCTGGCCCTGCTGCGGCATGGGCTGCTGTCCCTGGGGCATCTGCTGCATCTGCTGGCCCTGCTGCATCATGGGCTGCTGTCCCTGGGGCGTCTGCTGCATCTGCTGGCCCTGCTGCATCATGGGCTGCTGACCCTGGGGGGTCTGCTGCATCTGCTGGCCCTGTTGCGGCATAGGCTGCTGACCCTGGGGCGTATGCTGCATCTGCTGGCCCTGCTGAGGCATAGGCTGCTGCCCCTGGGGTGTCTGCTGCATCTGCTGGCCCTGCTGCATCATGGGCTGCTGGCCCTGGGGCGTATGCTGCATCTGCTGGCCTTGCTGGGGCATTGCCTGCTGCCCCTGGGACGTCTGCTGCATCTGCTGGCCCTGCTGAGGCATAGGCTGCTGCCCCTGGGGTGTCTGCTGCATCTGCTGGCCCTGCTGAGGCATAGGTTGCTGCCCCTGGGGTGTCTGCTGCATCTGCTGGCCCTGCTGAGGCATAGGCTGCTGCCCCTGGGGTGTCTGCTGCATCTGCTGGCCCTGCTGGGGCATGGGCTGCTGCCCTTGGGGCATCTGCTGCATCTGTTGGCCTTGCTGCATCATGGGCTGCTGGCCCTGGGGAGTCTGCTGCATCTGCTGACCCTGTTGCGGCATGGGCTGCTGGCCCTGAGGCGACTGCTGCATCTGCTGACCCTGCTGCCCCTGGGGCATCTGCTGGCCCTGTTGCGGCATAGGCTGCTGCCCTTGGGGTGTCTGCTGCATCTGCTGGCCCTGCTGGGGCATAGACTGCTGCCCCTGGGGCGTTTGCTGCATCTGTTGCCCCTGTTGCGCAGCCTGCCCCTGCTGTCCCTGCTGCGCAGCCTGGCCCTGCTGGGTCTGCTGTCCCCGCTGGCCCTGTTGAGCTTGTTTCTGCTGAGGCGGCTGTCCGCCCTCCGTAGTGGCTGGTCTGGGCATGAAGAACTGCACCAGCTGCTTCAGAAATCCCAGAGTGCTTCCTTCTTCGAAGGGCATAATGGAAGGCTGGCCTTTGGGCTGCAATGACAAGAGCAGCTGCTGCATTTCCTGGGGCAGCTCGTCAAAATTCTTATCCAAAAGCATCTCAAAGGAAGCCTTCAGCAGCAGCACCGGCTCCAGTATCTTGCCCTCAGCACTGCCGCTGCTCACCATGGCCTTGAGATTGGTCAGAAGCACCTGCATAGTATCACTGACAGCGGGAGCCTCCCCCTTTTCTGCCATTGCCCCCATCTGGCTGAGCATCCTAGCCATACTTCCCAGCTGTTCCTGCGTGAAGCGCTGGCTTTCCACGGTACTGCCCAGCCCCTGCCCCAGGGTTTCCTCAAAAGAAAAGGCCTGCTTCAGCACATTCTTGATGACTTCCTGCAGTTCCTGGGCATTTTTTCCATAGCTTCAGTATGAGCGCTGGCTACTTTTGCCAGTATGCTTGCCATATCATCTACAGCCGCCTGCAAAGCCACATTGGTACGCGGCGCAAAGGCCTCCGCCGAACTGCCGCCTGTGCGCTGGCCAACCCGGTCAGGACCGCCTGAAGATTGAGGTCTTTCTATCGGGCGAATCCCCACATTTACCTGTGTTCCCGCTTCCAAAGGCATATCTCGTCACCCTTCCAGGATAATAATCACAAAGGCTGATTCTGTTCAAACATGGATTTTATAGGTTCAAAAGACATTCTGTGTATGGGACAGGGGCCGTATTTCCTCAGAGCCTCTATATGCTGGGCTGTGCCATAGCCCTTGTGGCTTACAAAGCCGTACTCCGGATACTGCTTGTCGTATTCGTCCATCAGCCGGTCACGGGTGACCTTAGCGATGATAGAAGCCGCCGCAATGGAGGCGGACTTGGCATCACCCTTGATGATGGAGCGGGAGGGCATGGGCAGGGCCGCCAGGGGCACCGCATCCACCAGCACCTGCTGGGGCTCCGGGCTGAGGCCGAAGATAGCCTCATACATGCCGTTGAGGGTGGCCTGATAGATATTCACCCTGTCGATGGTCCTGGCATCCACCAGCACGCTGCTCACGGCTATAGCCTTTTCCTGAATCTCTGCGAAAAGTTCCTCCCTCCGCTCAGGGGAGAGCTTCTTGGAATCATTGAGATGGGGCAGCTCCAGTTCATGGGGCAGGATCACTGCCGCCACAGACACAGGCCCTGCCAGGGGGCCACGGCCTGCCTCATCCACGCCCGCCACTATCTCCATGCCTTCTGCCCAGGCCTGGCGCTCGAAATCATAGAGGGAAAGGAGCCTTTCCTTTTCCTTCTGTGCTCTTTCATAGCGGCGCAGGATGGTGCCTGCTGCCTTGCGGCTGTCCTGGCGGCAGGCTTCCAGCAATTCCTCCGTCACAGGACCTTCCGCAAAAAGCCTCTCAATATCTTTTATCGTCATTTTCGATAAATCAATCAAGTTTTTTTTCGCTCCCCTCAGCTGCCTCTGCTTTTTCTTCCGCGGGAACTTCGTCCAGGGTCACAGCCCCCAGCTTGCCGGAGCGGAACTCCGTCAGCACGATATTGACAGCCTTTTCCAGATCCACCACACCGCCCTTGACCAGGCAGCCGCGCTTCCTGCCAACAGCTTCCAAAAGCTCCAGCCCCGTTGCCGGCAGCTCACCCTTGAACTTGAAGCGCTCTGTCAGCCTCTCAGGGTGGTCACGACGCAGGGTCTCCAGAAGCAGGGCCGTGACCTTTTCCCTGTCGTAAATATCGTCGTTGATGGCTCCCGTGAAGGCCAGCTTCAGCCCTACGGTCATATCCTCGAACTTGGGCCAGAGAATGCCAGGCATATCCAAAAGATCCAGATTGCTGCCCAGCTTGATCCACTGCTTGGCCCGGGTGACACCTGGCTTGTCGGCAGCCTTGGCCTTGGCGGAGCCTGCCAGCCGATTGATGAGGGAAGACTTGCCCACGTTGGGAATGCCCAGGATCATACAGCGGGCAGCCCTGGCCTTGCCCCCCTTGCTCACCAGTTTCTCAGTCTTGGGACGAGCCAGATCCTCTGCCAGTTTCACCAGCTGCTTCATGCCCTTGCCGTTCAGGGAATCGATGGAAACAGCCGCTATGCCCTGGCTCTTGAAATAAGCCACCCAGGCGCGGGTCTGCTCCGGGTCAGCCAGATCTGACTTGTTCAGCGCCACCAGCCTTGGCTTGTCCTTGATGATCTCTGCCAGCATGGGATTAGCGCTGCTGTAGGGAATGCGGGCATCAAGCAGCTCGATGGCCACATCCACCAGCTTGAGATTTTCTTCAATGAGCCGCTGGGCTTTCTTCATGTGCCCCGGGAACCACTGCAGGTTCGGCAGGCCTTCTCTTTCTTTTTCTTCCATATTCTCACACTTCCGTTCTATGAATTATTTCATACCTATTCTACTATAGGCAGTACAAACGGCGCAACTTTGTAAAAATTATCTTTCAACTCTACCGTAAATGATTTTTATATGGTATAACCCGACTTTGCCACGTAAAAAATGCACGAAGCCACAGTACATATGGCTTCGTGCTTATTTTTTCGAAAATAATATACACCTACACTTCAAAGGTCCATATCAGCCTTCATCTTTCGTAAATCACCTCTTGTGTAAAGCTTCGGGACAATATCCAGTGAGAACGCAGACAGTATCTTCTTTAGGTCATCATCCATTGTGTTATTGAATCGGTAAAGGTCTCCGGGCAGTTTGTCAATTTGCCACTTTTGCAGGGCTGACTGGACACGTCTGCCAGAAAGGCCGTAACTCCACAGGCTGTCAGCATTTCCGCCAGGGGTAGCAGATAAAACTTTTTTCTGAATCAGGCGGAGCATTGTCAATGCCATCATGCATACCAGGAGATGCGCCTGTATATGCTCCCTGGTTGAGACATATATTGGGCGTGTGGCCAGCGTTCCTTTCATTTCCCTGAACTGGTCTTCGATCTGCGTCAGCCCGTGGTAAGCCTCCACAACATCTTCATCGGCCATGTCTGTTTCCGAAGTCACAATCTGGTAATAACCCATGTATGCCGTTAGTTCCTCAAGCTTTTCTTCATCCAGCATGCCCAGCAGTTTGCCGGACTCGATCATCTCCCCGGTTTCCTTGTGGACAAACTCTTTCTTGAAATATTTCTTGAGCTGGCGGGACTGTGTTGCCGTCACGCGGAATGTTGACGGGTTATTGCGCAGTTTCTCCAGAAAATCCAGGAATCTCTTATGCTCGTGGTACTCGCGCTTGTAGAAGCGTTCGCTCCAGTAGACAACAACTTTCTCTTTGAGTTCCACGGTATTGCCGTCCTCATCCTTTACCCTGCGGGTCAGAATACGTGATTTCAGACGGAAGGAACTGCCCTTGGATGTATAGCCTTCCTGCTCCAGAATCCAATGTCTCTCAGCCTTCGGGGTCTTGCGTATGCTCTTGCTTACTATGTAGCCCTGTCCATCCCTGACAAGATGACAGAGGTTGTAGAAAGAATGCATGCCTCGGTCAGCCACCAGAACAAAACGTTCCGTCTCAAGTCTCCCCATGCTTTTCTTCAGGGCAGGACGCAGCGTAGCCTGGTCAAGGGTATTGCCGGGGAATGACTCAATGGTTATGGGGATGCCGTTGTCATCAAGGAAAAGCCCCATCTGCACGATTGGCTCTCTGCGATTCTCCTTGGAAACGCCTTTCTGCCGCAGGCCTTTTTGCGTATCACCGTTTACGCGCTCATCAGGATCTGGATCTTCTATCTCAAAGAAGAAGTTCGTGACATCATAGTAAATATGCGCCGTGGAACGTCCTACGGATTTGCAGATGGAAGAATGCATCCGGCGGATGAACTGTTCCTTGTGCTCCGCCAGCACATCCAGTGCATCGTAGATATGGTAGGGATAGGAAACATCTGCCAACGGGGCAAAATACTGCTCGTTCTGCTGTGCGGTTTCCCACTTGGAAGCAGGCTGCAGTATGCGCCCGAAAATGAGCAGGCGTATGAATCCGGCCAGGTCATATGTAAGTCCCAATGAGTGCTTCAAAGTTGCACAAAGCTTGTCCAGCCCCAGCTGCCCAAACAGTCGGTCAAGCAGAAACTGGGCAACGAGTTTTGGCGCGCCTATACAGGCAGCCTCTCCTTCGACGTAAGTTACGACATGCTTTTGCGGCAGTGGGGAATCGACATAAGGAAGCAGAGAATCAATGATGGGGATTCCGTTCTTGTATGAATCCTTCAGACGCTGCACGAAATCCGGCTTGCCGTCATCGAAGCGGGACAAGGGGCCAATGTTCATGACGGTCTTCTTGCGGGAGACCTTGCGCCCCTGGCTGTCTTCAACCCGGCAGCTTTGCATCAGACGGAGGTAAGGGATGCCATTGTTCTTGCACAGCTCGACAAACATAGTCCTCTCCTTATGTAAATATATACCTACTAAATAATTATAACATAAAAGCAATAAAAAAGCAAGGAAAACCTTTGAAATTCCTTACTTTTTTAGGTGTCTGATTTTAAATTTCGTGGCAAAGTCGGGTGGGCTTTCTTCATGTGCCCCGGGAACCACTGCAGGTTCGGCAGGCCTTCTCTTTCTTTTTCTTCCATATTCTCACACTTCCGTTCTATGAATTATTTCATACCTATTCTACTATAGGCAGTACAAACGGCGCAACTTTGTAAAAATTATCTTTCAACTCTACCGTAAATGATTTTTATATGGTATAATAGACAAGGTTAATTCGACCATAAAGATTAGGGGGTAATGAAAAATGCCATTAGTTGGAACTAAAGAAATGTTCAAGAAGGCTTACGAGGGCGGCTACGCTATCGGCGCTTTCAACGTGAACAACATGGAAATCGTGCAGGGCATCACCGAGGCAGCTGCTGAGCTGAACTCTCCTGTTATCCTGCAGGCATCCGCTGGTGCACGCAAGTATGCAAAAGGCCCGTATCTCCGTCACCTTGTTGAGGCTGCTTTGGAAGTCAACGATATTCCTATCGCTCTGCACCTCGACCATGGCGCTGATTTCGAGACCTGCAAAGCCTGCATCGATGATGGCTTTACGTCCGTAATGTTCGATGGTTCTCACTATGATTTCAAAGAGAACATCAAGCGCACTCAGGAAGTTGTTGCTTACGCACATGAGCATGGTGTTTGCGTTGAAGCTGAGCTCGGCAAGCTGGCCGGCATCGAAGATGATGTCAAGGTTGCCGCTCACGACGCAGCTTACACTCAGCCGGAAGAGGTTGAGGAGTTCGTTAAAGAGACTGGCGTAGACTCCCTGGCTATCGCTATCGGCACTTCCCATGGTGCTTTCAAGTTCAAGCCTGAGCAGTGCACCCGCAACGCAGAAGGCGTTCTCGTACCGCCTGAGCTGCGTTTCGACATCCTGGCTGAAATCGAGAAGAAGATTCCTGAGTTCCCGATCGTTCTCCACGGTGCTTCTTCCGTTATTCCGAAGTATGTTCAGATCATCAACGCTAACGGCGGCAAGCTGGACGATGCTATCGGCATTCCTGAGGATCAGCTCCGCAAGGCAGCTAAGTCCGCAGTCTGCAAGATCAACATCGACTCCGACCTGCGTCTGGCTCTCACCGCTGGTATCCGTGAGCACTTCATGGCTCATCCGGAGCACTTCGATCCGCGTCAGTATGTTGCTGACGGCCGTTCCTACATCAAGGAGCTCGTCGAGCACAAGATCAAGGACGTTCTCGGTTCCGAAGGCCGCGCTAAGGAGATCCTGGAGCTTATCAACAAATAAGCTTCCTCGTTCCACTGCAATCGAAAATGGACTGTGCATTTGCACAGTCCATTTTTTTAACCCTTATTCTTTCCAGCCCAGAAACTTAGATAGAAAATCTCCCCATGGCTTCATCAGCACATGGGGATATGCGAATTCATTTCCTCTCGATATGACACTTCTTCCCGCAGAAAGCAATGCCGTACTGCCACACATCACATAAGAGTGTGAGGTATACCTATTTTACAGCTTTTCTTCCAACAAGGGCTTCAGGAATTTGCCTGTATAGGACTCCGGCACCTTCACGATTTCCTCCGGGCGACCCTCTGCCACGATGGTGCCGCCCCCGCTGCCCCCTTCGGGGCCCAGGTCGATGATGTGGTCGGCGGTCTTGATGACATCCAGGTTATGCTCGATAACCACCACCGTATCGCCTCCCTCCACCAGACGGTGCAGGATGAGGAGTAGCTTGTCGATGTCTGCCGTATGAAGGCCTGTGGTGGGCTCGTCCAGGATATAGAGAGTACGGCCCGTGCTGCGGCGGGAAAGCTCCGTGGCCAGCTTCACCCGCTGAGCCTCGCCGCCGGAGAGGGTGGTGGCGCTCTGGCCCAGCTTGATGTAGCCCAGCCCCACATCCTTGATGACCTGGAGCTTGCGGGCTATCTTGGGCACATTCTGGAAGAACTCCACCGCTTCATCTATGGTCATGTCCAGCACATCGGCAATGGTCTTGCCTTTGTAGCGCACTTCCAGAGTCTCCCGGTTGTAGCGGGCACCATGGCAGATCTCGCAAGGCACATAAACATCCGGCAGGAAGTGCATCTCGATTTTCAGTATGCCGTCCCCCCGGCAGGCCTCGCAGCGCCCCCCCTTCACATTGAAGCTGAAACGCCCCGCCTTGTACCCCCTCATCTTGGCCTCTGCCGTCTGGCTGTAAAGCTGGCGGATGCTGTCAAAAACACCTGTATAGGTGGCAGGGTTGGAGCGTGGAGTGCGGCCAATGGGCTGCTGATCGATATCTATGATCTTGTCGATATTCTCCAGCCCCTTGATGCGCTTGTGCCTGCCGGGCTTGCCTTTGGCATGGTAAAGGCGGGAAGCAATCCCTTTGTAGAGGATTTCGTTCACCAAAGTTGACTTGCCGGAGCCTGAGACTCCCGTCACCAGAGTCAGGGTCCCCAGAGGGAATTTCACGGAAATATTCTTGAGGTTGTTTTCCTGTGCCCCCACCACTTCCAGGAACTTGCCCGTACCGGGACGCCTCTTGGCGGGCACGGGAATGAACTTGCGGCGGGAAAGGTATGCCCCCGTGATGGATTCTTTGACCTTTTCCACTTCTTCTGCCGTGCCCTGGGCCACGATGCTGCCGCCGTGCTCGCCTGCCCCCGGGCCGATATCGATGATCTGGTCTGCCGCTCTCATGGTGTCTTCGTCATGCTCCACCACCAGCAGGGTGTTGCCCAGATCACGCAAATGCTTGAGGGTCATGAGCAGCCGGTTGTTGTCCCGCTGATGCAGACCGATGCTGGGCTCGTCCAGCACATAGAGCACGCCGGTAAGACCGGAACCTATCTGGGTGGCCAAGCGTATGCGCTGAGCCTCTCCGCCGGAGAGCGTGCCTGCCGCCCGGGAAAGGGTCAGGTAATCAAGACCCACATCCAGCAAAAACCTCAACCGGGCATGGATTTCCTTCAGGATCTGCCGGGCAATCTTCTGCTCCCTTGGTGTGAAGTCCTTCTCTGCCTCCGTCAGGAATTCGTCTGCCTCACGGATAGTCAGGTCAGTATACTGGGCGATATTCTTCTCCCCAATGGTGATGGCTAGCACCTCAGGCTTCAGCCTGGCCCCGTGGCAGGTCTGGCAGGGAATCTCCGTCATGTAATTCTCATAGGACTCCCGCATCTCCTCCGAATCCGTCTCATGGTAGCGGCGCTCCAGCAAAGGCATGACCCCTTCAAAGGGCACATTGTATTCCTTGTACTCCCCAAACATATTGGTGTAGTGGAAGCGGAACCGCTCATTCCCAGAGCCGTGCAGAAGAATGTCTTTGGTATTGTCATCCAGCTGCCGCCAAGGGGTGTCCATACTGTCTCCCCGCTCCTCCAGAATGGCTTTCATCACACACATGGAGTAGGACTGGCTGTTCTTGGACAAAGGGGCAAAGACCCCACCAGCTACGGAGAGACTCGGGTCAGGTATCACCAGCTCCTCGTCAAACTCCATGTGACTGCCCAGACCAGTACAGACAGGGCAGGCTCCATAAGGGCTGTTGAAAGAAAACATGCGGGGAGCAATTTCCGGCAGGCTGATGCCGCAGTCCACGCAGGCGAAATTCTCGCTGAACATCAGGAGGTCTCCGTCCACCACCTGCACATAGGCCACCCCCTCCCCCAGCTTCAGTGCTGTTTCCAGGGAATCTGCCAGACGCATTTCCATGCCTTCCCGCACCACCAGGCGGTCAATGACCACCTCAATAGTGTGTTTCTTTGTCTTCTCCAGCTGGATATCTTCATTGACATCAAAGATTTCCCCATCAATGCGCACCCGCACATAACCTTCATGGCGGATGTGGTCGAGGATCTTCTTGTGCTCCCCCTTCTTGCCCCGCACCACCTGGGCCATGACCAGGAGCTTCGTACGTTCTGGCAGCTCTTTGAGCTGGTCCAGCATCTGGTCAATGGACTGCTGGGTGATGGGCTTGCCGCACTTGGGACAATGGGGCCGCCCAGCCCTGGCGTAAAGCAGGCGCAGGTAGTCGTAAATCTCCGTCACCGTACCCACAGTGGAGCGGGGATTGTGGCTGGTAGTTTTCTGGTCGATGGAGATAGCTGGGGAAAGCCCATCTATCTGATCCACGTCCGGCTTGTCCATCTGCCCTAAAAACTGCCGGGCATACGAGGACAGGGACTCCACATACCGGCGCTGCCCCTCGGCATATACCGTGTCAAAAGCCAGAGAGGACTTGCCAGACCCCGACAGCCCCGTCACCACCACCAGCTTGTCCCGGGGGATATCCACATTGATGTTCTTAAGGTTATGGGCGCGGGCGCCCTTGATTTTGATAAATTCTTCCATAGTGCTACCTCTGTCATCTTGCTTTGGGCAAAGTGCCGTCCAGTTCCAGTATCATATCCCGCAGCTCTGCGGCCCGTTCGAATTCCATGGCCCGGGAAGCCTGCTGCATTTCCTTCAGCAGGGTCTTCACCAGATTTTCCTTGTCCTTCTTGGTGAGCTTCTTCTTGGGCTTCTTGTCGCCATTTGTGGTATAGGAAGCCATAGTTTCTGCCACCAGGGTGGTTTCTATCAGGGGCTTGATGGGTTTCTTGATGGTCTTGGGCACGATGCCGTGCTCCTTGTTATAGGCCTGCTGTATTTCCCGGCGGCGCTCTGTCTCCTCTATGGCCCGCTGCATGGAGTCCGTGATCCTGTCAGCGTACATGATGACCCGTCCGTTGGCATTTCTCGCCGCACGGCCGATAATCTGGATCAGTGAGGTATCAGAGCGCAGAAAGCCTTCTTTGTCTGCGTCCAGAATGGCTATCAGGGACACCTCCGGCATATCCAGGCCCTCACGCAGCAGGTTGATGCCCACCAGCACATCAAACTCCCCGGCCCGCAGGTCATGTATAATCTCCGCCCTCTCAATAGTGGCAATGTCCGAATGCAGGTAACGAACCTTGATGCCGATTTCCTTGAAATAATCCGTGAGATTCTCCGCCATCTTCTTGGTAAGAGTAGTGACCAGCACCCTCTCATCCCGTTCTATGCGCAATTTGATTTCTGCCAGCAGATCATCAATCTGCCCTTCCAGAGGCCGCACTTCGATTTCCGGGTCCAATAGCCCCGTGGGGCGGATAATCTGCTGGGCCGTCTGCTGGGCCTGCTCCTGCTCATACTTGCCCGGAGTAGCGGAAACATAGATAATCTGGTTGATGCGGGCAGAGAATTCCTCGAAGGTCAGGGGCCGGTTGTCAAAGGCCGAAGGCAGGCGGAAGCCGTTTTCCACCAGCGACACCTTGCGGCTCCTGTCCCCGGCATACATGGCGTGTACCTGGGGCAGGGTCACATGGGACTCATCTATGACAATGAGGAAATCCTCCGGGAAGTAGTCCAGCAAGGTATAGGGAGCATCCCCCGCCTTGCGGCCTGTCAGATGGCGGGAGTAGTTCTCGATACCTGAGCAATAGCCCATTTCCTGCATCATTTCCAGGTCGTAATTGGTGCGCTGCTCCAACCGTTGGGCCTCCAGGAGTTTACCCTGCTCCCGCATTTCTGTCAGCTGCTCGTCCAACTCTGCCCGGATATCCGCCATAGCCCGCTTCAGTTCTTCGTCTTCAGTGACATAGTGGGAAGCGGGGAAAATCATGGAATGGGTGCGTTCGCCATAGACCTCTCCCGTCACCACATCGAACTCCACCATTCTGTCCACTTCATCCCCGAACATCTCGATGCGCACAGCCCGATTGTTGTAGCCTGCGGGAAAAACCTCAATGACATCTCCGCGAACTCGGAATTGCCCACGTTCAAAAGCTATATCATTGCGTTCGTAACGGATATTCACCAGTTTCCTAAGTATATCGTCCCTGTCCACTTCCTGCCCTTTGTGCAGGGACAGCACCATCTCATGGTAGCTTTCTGGGGAACCCAGGCCATAGATGCAGGACACGGAGGCCACGATGATCACATCCCGTCGCTCGAACAGGGAGCAGGTGGCAGAGTGGCGCAGTTCATCTATCTCGTCGTTGATAGATGAATCTTTCTCGATATATGTATCAGTCGAAGCGATATAGGCTTCCGGCTGATAGTAATCATAGTAGCTGACGAAATAACCCACATAGTTCTCCGGAAAAAAGCTCTTGAATTCGCTGGCCAGCTGGGCTGCCAGCGTCTTGTTGTGAGCGATGACCAGAGTGGGCTTCTGCACCTTCTCTATGACCTTGGCGATGGTGTAAGTCTTGCCCGTGCCCGTGGCCCCCAAAAGCACCTGGGCCTCCTGGCCGTTCTCGATGCCGGCAGCCAGATCCGCAATGGCCTGGGGCTGGTCACCCATGGGCTCGAAAGGGGCCACTACCTTGAAGGGCTTCTCTTCCGCAAACTGCATGGTATTAAGTTTCGGCACCATAGCCATAGGGCTGCTCCTCCTTTTTGTTAAAACAAATGTACGGTGCCTATATTATAACGCAGATAACGAACGCAGTCTATAACCTTTACCCCATACTGTCTCTATGTGCCGGGGTTCCTGCACATTTTCCTCTATCTTCTCCCGCAGGCGCTTGATATGTACCGTCACCGTGGCAATGTCCCCTTGGGCAGACTGGCCCCAGACGGCCTCAAAGAGTTCCTCCCGGGAAAAAACCTGATGGGGGTGTTCCAGGAAATACTCCAGCAGCTGGAATTCCCGGGGTGGCAGGGATATTTCCCTGCCATCCAGGAAGGCCCTCATTTCCTTGGGCAATAACCTCAAATTGCCATGGGCCAGTTCCTGCTGCACCTCTGCTTCTCTCTTGCTGAACCCCTTCAATCTTTCATAACGTGCCAGATGAGCTTTCACACGTGCCAATAATTCATTGGGGCTGAAAGGTTTCACGATGTAGTCATCCGCCCCCATGCCCAGGCCGCGAATCTTGTCCACATCCTCCTTGCAGGCAGTTACCATCAGAATGGGGATTTCCTGCTTCTCCCTGACCTGCCTGCAGATTTCCATGCCAGTAGTACCCGGCAGCATCACATCCAAAATCAGAATGTCGTAGCCGCCCTCCAGCGCCCTTGCCAAGGCTTTCGTGCCATGACCCTCTATATCTGCCTCTATGCCCCCCAGCAAGAGATAACTGGCCTCCAGTTCTGCTATGTCCTCATCATCTTCGGCAATCAGCGCACGTTTCTTCTCAGCCAATTTTTTCACTCTCCTTGCGCGTTTTCACAGGGAAATCCATCACGATAGCCAGCCCTCCCCGATTCTCTGCCCAGGCCTTGCCGCCGTGGGCTTCCACTATCCAGCGGACTATGGAGAGGCCCAGGCCGCTGCCCTTCACGGCGCTGTCGGTGCGGGCCTCTTCCTCACGGAAAAGCACCTTGAAGATACGCTCCAGGTTTTCCTCCGCCACACCCTTGCCATTATCCCGGGCAGTAAGGCGCAGCTTATCCCCCTGCCTCTCAAGGGCCAATGAGAACACCAGCGGCCTGCCGCCGTATTTTCTGGCGTTGCCCATAAGATTCTGCAGCACCCGGTAAAGCTCCGTGCCATCCATCAGAAGAGGGCACTCCCCCTCCGGCAGGGACAGCCTTACTTCCCCCTCTTCTCCCAATTCCTTCTGCAATTTCTCCGCCGCTCTTGCCAGCCAGTGAGCAAAATCCGTCTGCACGAAATTAAAGGGATACTCCCCCATTTCCAGGCGGCTGCAAAGGAACAGCCTTTCCACCAATTGTACCATGGAATCCGTGCGGTGATGGATCTTTTCCAGATAACGCCGCTCCTGCTCCTTAGTTGTTGCTACGCCGTCCAGCAGGGCCTGGACATAGCCGCTGATCACCGTCAGGGGTGTCCGCAGGTCATGGGAAATCCCCGCCAGCATATTGCGCCGGCTTTCCTCATACTGCAACCGCTCCGCCCGGGAACGGGCCAGCCTGCCGCACATTTCCTCAAAGGCCTCGTAGACCTGGGCCACTTCCTCCTCCAATTCCTTGTGGCGGGGCAGGGAAATGTCCAGATTGCCCTTCTTCACCTCTTTGGCCGCCTCCTGCAGGGCCAGCAGATGATTCTGCAGTTTCCTGGACAGCTGGTAAGCCAGCAGGAAATCCGCCAGCAGGAACACCAGCACTCCCGCCAGGATCAGCCGTATGCGGTAGATATAGGTGATGTTGTTAAGATCCTCCTCGATGCCGCCTAAATCCCGCGACAAAATGGCGATGGCATGGTAGTCATCGCCTGAATAGGTAAACATATATTTCACGATATTGCTGGAACGGAAAATGTAGACACTGGACTCCCCCACAAAGAGAGCCGGAGTGGTCTCCTCCCCCAGCAGATGCTCATCCAGTTCCGTACAGTTGGAAAAGACAGGCACCCTCTGCCTGTCCAGCACCATCAGGTGGTAGCCTTCCTCCTCCACCTGGGGAGCAATGGCTATGATGCCTTCCCGCAGTTCCTGTCTGGAACCTTCCGCCGGCAGTTCCGACACCATTTCCCTGAACTGCCTCTCCACCCGATGGGCTGCCAGCTTATCTGATTCCCTGTTGCCCATACGATCCAGATACTCGTCTTGGTACAAAAGGTACAACATTCCCCCGGCCAGCAGGATAATGCCCAAGGGCAGCACGAACATCATGAAGTTGGATATCATAAGCTTCTGCCGGATCTGCATAGAGAGTCTCAGCCCCTTCCCGTCCACAAGGCTGTGAAAAGACCGGAGCCTCTAGGGCGTCCAAGGTTTCCGACACCCGGACAGCCGCATAGAGGGTGGCCCGCATATCCATGGAGCCCTGCTCACATTTCAGGATTTCCTTGATTTTCTCATATCTGTACCGCAGGGTGTTCACATGGACGAAGAGTTCCTCAGCTGATTCCTTCCAGTTGAAATCCCGACGGAAAAGCACCTTCAGGGTAGGCAGGAGATTGGTGCGGTAAGCCTTGTCATGGGCCCGCAGGGAGGCCAGCTGCTCATCTGCAAAGGCCTGGGCTTCCTCCCAGCTCTGGCGGAAAAGGCTCAGGAACACCCCCAGCCCGGAAAACTTCTGCACAAAGCCCTCCCTGCCATTGGTCTCCTGGAAGGAACCGGCAATGCGGGCCTCCTCGAAGCTCTGCCAAAGATGGCTCAGGCGGCAGCTGGTGCCCACGCCCACCCCTGCCTTTTCGCTTTCGGGGCAAAGGCTCCACTTCTGCCAGAAGTTCTCCTGCTGGGCAGCAGTGCCTGCCAATACCAGCAAAAAACCCTTCTTCCAAGGCACGGGACGGCTGCAAAAGCTGCCCTGCGCACGGCTGCCATAGCCAAGGCGCTTTTCCAATGCTCCCAGCCCCTCTTTATCTCCACTGCGCAACTGAAAAATTGCCACGGCATAACATCCCGCCGAGGGCATCCCCTCCTGCTCGGCTTTCCTGCCTTGACAGACCAGGTCCCACACGAACTTATCCCCAGCCTCTTCCCTGCACATATTTACTTCCTCCCAGTCATTAATTTCAATTATCGTTCCATATTTTCCTGCTTCATATTTTAAGATTATCCAGGGAACAGCTCAAGAAAGAGAAAGGAAACAATTTATGAACTTTTTGTGAACAAAAAAGCCCCCTCATAGAGGGGGGTGGCAGCGAAGCTGCCGGGGAGAGTCATTGCCTGCTTCAGAGAGCGAATAACATAATCACGCTTTCTCCTCCACCACACTCTTGCCTGCCAAATAGCCGAAAGTATAGGCGCGGCCATGGCTGCACCCGGTGACAACGATGGGATAGTCCGTGGCAAAGAAGCTGCCGGAGGCATTGCCTGCGGCGTAAAGACCCGGAATGACCTTGCGCTCCTTGTCCAATACCTGGAGCTTGTCATTGATGGTGAGGCCTCCCAGGGTCACCAGCAGGGAAGTGCCGATGTGTCCAGCGTAGAAGGGAGCCTTCTCCACCGTGGTGAGATAGACTGCATCCTTGCCGAAATCCTCATCCACGCCCTTCCTGGCCAGCTCGTTGTAGCGCTCCACGCTGGCCTTGAGGTTCTCCAGGGGCAGGTGGGCCTTCTGGGCCAGTTCCTCAAGGGTATCGGCCTTGACGATGACGCCCTTTTCCACCAAATCGTTGAACTCATTGAGGCGATGGTGGAACTGCAGTTTCTTGCAGGCACTCTGACGGAAGCGAGGCGCCTCCTCAGGCCACTTGGAATCCCAGATGGTCCAGCGGGTAAGTCCCACCTGCTGGCGCACGGCGTTGGAAATGTAGGCAAAGGGCAGATCCTCGTTAGCATAGCGCTCGCCATTCTTATTTACTGCCAGCCAGGGCTGGCGGGGAATGGCATCCATGCGGCCTCCGGGGTTCCCGTCAGGGTCCAGCAGGGCATTGTCAAAGAGCATGGGGGCATGGGGACCCTCGTCAATGCCCGCTCCCACCCAGAGCCCCATCTTCTGGCCGTCGCCGGTGTTGAAGCTGTTGGGATAGAGGATTTTCTGCACCTTCTTGGCGCAGGGAATATAGTAGTTCAGCATTTCCTCGTCATGGCCGTAGTCACCGGAGCAGAGGATAACCCCCTTCCTGGCATTGAACTTGATGTATTCCCCGGCAGCGTTCTTGGCGATGACGCCGGTAACCCGGCCCTCGTTGTTGGGACGCACCAGCTGTACGCCGGGAGTCTCATAGATGATTTCCGCTCCCAGCTTCTCGGCAGTGGTCTTCAGAGTGTAGGCCATGGCGATGACCGCATTGCCGCCGATCATGCCTTTCGGCGTAGACTCGGCTGCCCCTTCAGGGGGCTCCAGCACGAAGGACAGGGTGGGGATATTGGGAATGGTGGCATTGGGAGACATCTGGTCTTCCTTCGTCCAGACAGACTTCACCTTACACCCCAGGCCCTGAGCCTTGTCCACAATCCAGTCATTCACCATGCCGCTCTTCTCGGAGAAAAGCTTCACCACCCGCTGATCAGCCTTGTAGCCGCCCCAGCGCATGATTTCCCGGGTCACATCCAAGGGATTCAGCTGGTTCCCCACAGAAAGCTGCACCTTAGAGTTGACGGCGCCGTAGTCGAAGCTGCGGAAGTTGATGGTAGGCCCTTTCTCGATGACGATAACCTTGGCACCTGACTCAGCAGCGGAAGCGGCAGCGCAAAGGCCGCTCATGCCCGCCCCCACCACGATGACATCAGCTTCCTTTGTTTCCTTGATGCTGCTGTCCGCAATGGGAGCCGGCGCCTTCATGAATTCCGGCTCTGCGCCGACGCCTGCACCGCTCTTGTCCTTCCTCACATGGTCGGTGCGGCCATTGCCACAGCCAGCCAAGAGCCCGGAGGCCATGGTGCCCACCGCAGCCAGAGCACCGACCTTCAGGAAGTTCCTTCGCGTCATTCCCTGTTTCTGCTCCATATTTCTCTCCCCCTGATTAATCAATGTGCTATATGAACTGAAAATAATATCTTTGTTTATTATAAATTAGGGGTGAGTATTTGCCTTTGTAGGAATGCACAAAAGAAAGTTCCTTATTTTCATCTATTCCCTTAAGGCTGTTTTGTCCTCTGGCCTATATAATGGAAAGCAAGCAAAGTATATTTGCCCTCAACTTCCTAAGAAAGGAGGAACTGCCTTATGAAAGATCTTATCCTGAAGGTCCTGGGCTTTGCCAAACAGCGTCCTCTGGCCTGTCTGGTGGGAATTTTCCTCATGGGCTGCATCAGCATGGCTGCCATGCACGTGGTGGAGGCCCATTTCCCGGAAATGTCCTGCTCACCCTGCCATGGCATGGAGACTTATGTTGATGGCTATTATCATGATGACCTCATGTCCCACTCCCACATGGAAGCAGGAGTGGCCTGCATCGACTGCCACGACAACGGCATGATTGACAAGCTGAACGAAACCTACTGGTACGTCACAGATGATTTCGACAATCCCCCTCAGCAGCGTGCCTTTGACAATGAAATGTGCACCAAGTGCCACAAGGTTGAGGACATCGTCGCCAAGACCAACTACGATGGCAAGAATCCCCATGATTCACACCTGGGCGACCTGGTCTGCTCTGACTGCCACTACAGCCATGAGAAATCCAAGGCTAAATGCATGGAATGCCACAATTTCGAATTCCTGCAGAACCTGCCTCCTGAATGGGCCAAGAAAGGCGAGCAGAAGTAATTTCTTACCCTCCAAAGCTGCACACATCGCAAGACACCCCCCGGAAATTTCCGGGGGGTGTCTTGTGTGTATATCTATGAGATTTTACGCCAGCACAATCTTGCTGAAATCAGCCACCCTGCCTGCCAGCATATCAATGGACTTCAGCAGGCCCAGGCGGTTGTTCCTGATGGCCTCGTCCTTGTCCATGACCATGACGTCCTCGAAGAACTTGTCGATGGGCTGGGTGAGCTCCGTGAGGGCATCGATGGCACCCACGTAGTCCTGGCCGGCAATGAGGCTCTCCACAGAGGAGGCCGTAGCCTTGCAAACCTGGCCCAGTGTCTTCTCTGCCTCCACCTGGAAGAGGCTTTCTTCAAAGCCTTCTTTCTCAGCCTTGGCAGCCAGGTTGGAAGCGCGGACCAGAGCCTGGATATGAGCCACAGCGTCGCCGGAGACGAACTTCTGCACAGCCTGGGCGCGGAGGCTCACGGCGTAGAGGTCATCCACATCGGCCAGCACTGCATCCACCACATCGTAGCGCACTTCTTCCAGCACGTTCTTCAAGCGCAGGCGCATGAAGTCAGCCACATCCTGCTGCATCTTCTGGCGGGCAGCCTCGTCGGTGATGCCGTAAAGGTCCATGGACTTGGCCACCACTTTGGAAAGGCTCAGCTGCCATTTGGCCTCGATCATCATGTTCACCAGGCCCAGAGCCTGACGGCGCAGGGCAAAGGGATCCTGGGAGCCCGTGGGAATCTTGCCACGAGAGAAGGTGCCCACGATGGTGTCAATCTTGTCGGCAGTGCTGACAATGCGGCCTGCCTCGGACTGGGGCTGGCTGTCACCTGCGAAGCGAGGCATATAATGCTCGTCAATGGCGACAGCCACCTTCTCGCACTCCCCGTCCAGCTTGGCATATTCACGGCCCATAATGCCCTGCAGCTCGGTGAACTCCGTCACCATGCCGGTGACCAGGTCAGCCTTGCAGAGGATGGCAGCGCGGTGGGCATGCTTTGTGACCTTTTCGTCAGCCTTGAGCTCAGCAGCGATGAAGTCAGAGAGCTCAGCCAGACGCTCTGACTTCTCATACATATTGCCCAGCCCCTGCTGGAACACAACGGTCTTGAGCTTCTCCCGATGCTCCTCCAGGCTCTTCTTGCGGTCCTCATCGAAGAAGAACTGGGCATCCTCCAGACGGGCGCGGAGCACGCGCTCGTTGCCGTGCTGGACAGTCTCCAGATGCTCCTTGCCGCCGTTGCGGACAGTGATGAAGAGGGGCAGGAGCTTGCCCTCAGCGCTCTTCACCGGGAAGTAGCGCTGATGGTCACGCATGGGAGTGATGACCGTCTCGGGAGGCAGAGCCAGATACTTGTCGTCGAACTTGCCGCAGAGGGCCGTGGGATACTCCACCAGGTACAGCACTTCTTCCAGCAGGTCTTCGGAAATCTCTGCCTGACCACCGTTGGCCTTGGCTGTTTCCACAATCTGCTCGCGGATCATGGCCTTGCGGCGCTCCTGGTCCACGATGATGAACTGTGCCTCGCAGGCCTGCTCATAGCTTTCAGCATCAGCAATCTCGAACTCGCCGTTCTTGTCCTTGGTGGGAGAAAGGAAGCGATGGCCGCGGCTCACGCGGCCGGACTGCACCTCAGCCACCTCGAAGGGAATGACCTCAGAGCCAAGGAGGGCTACAATCCATCTGAGAGGACGGATAAACTTGAAGTCAAGGTCACGCCAGCGCATATTGTTGGGGAAGGACAGGGAGGAAATGAGCTCAGGCAGGATGGATTTCAGGAGCTCTGCCGTAGCCTGGCCCTTCTCATGTACCATGGCGTACACATAGCCATCCTTCACTACCAGATCCTTGGGGTCCACCTTCTGGCCCCGGGCAAAGCCCTGGGCAGCCTTGGTGGGATTGCCGTCAGCATCGAAGGCAATCTGCACGGAAGGACCGCGGTTCTCGCTTTCCACGTCCTCCTGGCTCTCAGCAAGGCCCGTTACCAGGAGAGCCGTGCGGCGGGGCGTGCCGATGGTGCGGACACTCTCAAAGGCCACGCGATTTTCCTGCAGGGCCTTTTCTGCCTTTTCCTTCAGTTCCTTCAGGATGCCCGGCATCACATGAGCCGGGACTTCCTCAGTACCGATTTCCAAAAGTAAGTTCTTGCTCATGCCTTTTTCCCTCCTCTGTTCAGCATGGGATAGCCAAGCTCCTCACGCTGCTTCAGGTAACACTCTGCGCACATGCGGGCCAGCTTGCGGACGCGGCCGATGAAGGCCGTGCGCTGGGACACGGAGATGGCCCCCCGGGCATCCAGCAGGTTGAAGGTATGGGAGCACTTCAGTACATAATCATAGGCCGGATGCACATAGCCCTTCTCGATGACACGCACAGCCTCAGCCTCGTACTTGTCAAAGAGTTCAAAGAGCAGATCCTCATCGGAAAGGTCAAAGGCATAAGCAGACTGCTCATACTCGTTCTGATGGAACACATCGCCGTAGGTGTAGTCGTCAGTCCACTGCACATCGTAGACATTGTCCACCCCCTGAATGTACATGGCCAGGCGCTCCAATCCGTAGGTGATCTCGGAAGCCACGGGCTTCACATCCTGGCTGCCTACCTGCTGGAAATAGGTGAACTGGGTAATCTCCATGCCATCCAGCCAGACCTCCCAGCCCAGGCCCCAGGCCCCCAGGGTGGGGGATTCCCAGTTATCCTCTACGAAGCGGATATCGTGCTCGGCAGGATTGATGCCCAGGCGCTCCAAGCTCTCCAGATAAAGCTCCTGGATATTGTCCGGGGAGGGCTTCATGATGACCTGGAACTGATGATGCTGGTAAAGGCGGTTCGGGTTGTCGCCATAGCGGCCGTCAGCCGGGCGACGGGAAGGCTCCACATAGGCCACATTCCAAGGCTCAGGGCCCAGGACACGCAGGAAAGTGGAGGGATTCATGGTGCCGGCGCCCTTTTCCACATCATAGGGCTCGGCCAGGATGCAGCCCTGCTCCGACCAGAACTTCTGCAGGGCCAGGATGATTTCCTGAAATTTCATATCTACAACTCCTTCTGTCTGCAGGGACGCAAAAAAGCCCCGCCCCTGCAACTGTATGTTACAGGGACGAGACTAAAATCCCGCGGTTCCACCCTGATTGGCGCACTTCGTGCACCCACCTCAAGCTATAGTTTTGTGCAGCTCCAAAGCGCCCTTCGCACTCTTGCGGTCTCACACCCTCACCGCTCGCTGGAACCAGTGCTACTCTTCTTTTTCATCGCTTCCTAAAGTCTAGCAAATCAGGGGTTATCTGTCAATCACAATTACTCATCGTCATCATCATAGCCGCCATCGTCGTCATCATAATCGCCGTCATCTTCATCGTAGTCGCCGTCGTCCTCTTCCTCTTCTTCCTCTTCTTCGTCTTCTTCGTCGTCTACATCTTCCTCATCGTCATCTTCATCATCTTCCTCGTCGTCATCTTCCTCGTCATCATCATCATCATCGTCGTCATCGTCATCATCATCATCGTCGTCATCGTCATCATCATCATCGTCGTCATCGTCATCATCGTCGTCATCATCATCGTCATCGTCGTCATCATCGTCGTCATCATCGTCGTCATCGTCGTCATCATCGTCGTCGTCGTCATCATCGTCATCATCGTCGTCGTCGTCGTCATCGTCATCATCGTCGTCATCGTCATCATCGTCGTCGTCGTCATCATCGTCGTCGTCGTCATCGTCGTCGTCGTCATCGTCGTCGTCGTCATCGTCGTCGTCGTCATCGTCGTACTCGTCATCATCATCGAGCTCGAATTCGTCCTCATAATCTTCGTACTCGTATTCCTCGTACTCGATTATCTCTTCATACTCTTCGATGATTTCATCAATGTACGTTACATCGCCGGTTTCCTGATACTTCGCATAGGCGTCCCTGGCTGCTGCCGCTGAAGCTCCACCTGCAGCGGTGAGGGCTGCCAGTTTGGCACCGCGTCCCATGCGGCTGCCGCCCTTGCCGCCGCCCGAACCCTTGCCAGAGCCCTTGCCAGAACCTTTGCCGCCACCATGGCTGGATTCCTTCTTGCCGGAATGTCCGGAAGGCTTATGACCCGAAGCCTTCTTGGCGTATTTCTCACTCTGGGCCAAGGCATCCAACGCGTCCTGCAGGCTATAGCCATTATTCATCAGGTAATCAATATCATTCTGTTCATAGTATTTGCCGTTTGGTGCCACATACTCGGAGAGTTTTGCCGCTTTCTTCTGAGCGAATTCCTTTGCCTTCTGAGCCACGTCTTTCATAGATGCCATATTAGATTACTCCCTTCAACTTATCCTTTAGCATTTATCTGATTGCCATAAAAAGCTGGCAACAACAGCAATTTTACTGCACATTGGTGGTGATCTCGCCCTTGTTCAGGACAAATTCCACCATCTGGGACAGAGCGCTGTCACCATTGGGCGAGAGGAACTCGAAGAGGTAGCCGTAGCTGCCGTCCACCAGTTTCTCATCCTTCACCTGGGGCTTGTCCCCTATGGTGAAGGTCTCCACTTCCACGGGCTTGAAATTATCGTCATTGCCACTGATGCTCATGGCGTAATGAATGGTAGTGATCTTATCGCCCTGCTTGAGCTTCTTCAGTTCTCTGTCAGCCATGCCATGGCTGTCCAGCCCCTGGCGCGCACCCAGAATCTTGTAGCTCTTGTCTTTGAAGCTGTAGGTCACCTGCAGATTGCACTCCTCCCCATTCAGCTTGATGGGAATAGAGTAGAGGTTATAGTCGTCCTCCATGGCAGTGATTTCCACATAGACAGGATGGCCGTCCAGCATGGGCCAGGTGCCCTGGAAGTTGTCCTTGAAGATACCCTTGTCCCAGTCAGCCTTGATGTCGCCATCGCTGCCCAGATAGAGAATCAGGTCTTTTTTCACGTCCACGCTGACCAGATTGCAATGGATGGCAGAGACCAGATCCAGCTTGTCCTCCGCCAGCTTCACCTCGGCATTGCCCTCTTTGTCAACGCCTACAGGGGTGTCCTCCAGGGCCTTGATATCAAATACGCCCTTGGCTGGTGCACTCTTGGCCTGAGTTGCCTGCTGGGCAACCTGCTTCTGGGCCTCCAGTTCCTTCTTGTCGTCTGCCAGCTGCTTCTTGAGGTTGTCGATAGTGCCCTCGGGCAGCTTGCCGTAAAGGAGGTACTGGTAAAGATACTTGTGAGGCAGGGACGCAGAGATCTGATTGGCGTACATGGCGAAATGGTCCCTGTCGCCATCATAGGAATGGAAACCGGAAATGCCGCTGCCCTGGTCACGATAGAAGCTGGTCACCTTGTAGATGACCGCATCATCCACGGCCTTCACCAGCTGCTTGTAGGAATTGGGCAGCTGCTTCTTGGATTCTTTGGCCAGGTCTGCCAGGTCCACCATGTTGGTGAAGCCCTGCTTGCGGGTATTGCCGCCATAATTCTCGGCGGTCTTGGCCTTGCGGGCATAGGCGGAGAAGAACTTCTTGGGGTTCTTCTTCGCTGCCTCCAGCGCCTCGATGCCGAAGGCATCATAGGCCACCTTCAAGGCAGGCATCTTGCTCATGTCGATGACGGAGAGAGTGATGGAATCATCCACATCTTCCTTCTCGCAGCCCTTCACATAGCTGTCGCAGATGGCCTTGCCAATGCCGTTGCCTCCCAGGGCGGGATTCTTGGCCAGTGCCCCTACCCAGCCGGTGTAGTACCAGCCACAGCCTGGCTCCACTTCCTCGGAGCCTACCATATACCTGGTCAGGCCCTCCAGCATATGAGCTGTCTCATATGTAGCCATGAGGCAGGCATCAAAGCCAATCAGCTCGAAAGGAGGCTTGTCCTTGGAAGACTCATACACTGCATCAAAGGCCTGGCGGATATCGTTGAGGCTCAGGGGGCGCTCTGAAAATTCGTCATAGCAGACCCCGCTCATGCTGCCGCCGCCATGATCCCAAAAGACGAAGATATGATGGTCAGCTGTGTAGTTTTCCTTGCCAAACTTCAGAAAATCCGCCAGCGTGGCAGGATCTCCCATATCGGCTCCCTTCACTTTCCCCAGTTCATGGAAGCCTTCGCTGTCGTAGAGCAGCCGTACCGCTGTCTTGCCCTTGGCGCCGATATCGCTATGCCATTTCTTGGCACCGCCGGCCTCAATGAGCACCTTCACATTGGACGGCAGCTTCACCTTCTCCAGCTCTGCCAAATCTGCAGAGGCTGCCCCGAACCTGGACTCAAGGTCCGTACCGCAGAGATACCAGTGGATAACCCAGGTATCGTCCTTGCCGTAAGTATCCTTGAACTCTGCCACCGTGGCCTTGCCCGATGGCTTGTCCTCTGAGCATCCGCTAAGGAAAGCAAATGCTGTCAGCAGGACCATAATTAGAATTCCCCTAAGTGCGGCTCTTGTCATAGAAAATTCCTCCTATTAAACAGGCAAGTCCACCCTTTTCCTCTCACTGAGGGTCCTAACACCCCTCGACTTTTGAACAATTCTATGCAATCTTCTGATTTCCTGCTTTTTTCTTATAAATATAACAAGCAATTTCGAAGAAAAGCGGTGGTTTCAGAATGTCACGCCACCCCATGCCACCCAAAAAGAGGCTAGTCACAAACCAGAAATAACCGATTTGTGACTGGCCCCTTGTTAAAACAGGACTATTACTGTCAATGTTTAAATGCAAAGCAGCGTGTTTCGTTATTGCTTATCTGAACTTACAGAACCCCAGCCTGCACCAATGTCGGAATAACCGAACCAATTCGCATTGGCATCCCAGTTAAACTGATAACGTTTCCGATTATTGCCCTTCTCGAAAGCCAACACCAGATTCCCGTTTTTCAGTGCCACAATATAAGGATATGCCCCAGCTTCGTGAGCATAATTCTGGCTGTCAATGTAGACCTCCAGCTTCTGAGCATTGGGCGAGTATCCGAAAAGGCAGGCGCGTTCAATGGACTGCAAAACATAAAACTGCTCGCTGTTGCTGGTGTTTTTCAGCACGCGGAAGGTATAACCGTATTCCACTTTTGGAAAGTGCTCATCGGCAATTTTCTTGTCATTCAGCCATACCTTCAGATGCAGCCTGTTGTCGCTGCTGGCCTGCCAAAGTTTCCGCATCTGGAACTTGAGAGGCCCGTAAGGAGTAGTGAAGGTTTCCGTCAACGCCTGGTCATTTTTCAATCCTTCAGTAAAATTTTTTGCCTCATAAGTCATTTGGTAAGACTCAGCGGCAAGACACACCGTAGCAAACGCCATAATCATCAGGCTTAATAGGAACGCAATACATTTTTTCATTAGTTCTTCCTCCCTAAACAATCACTGTTGATCCGCCACTTGCATCATACAACGTTTCCTCAATTAAGCGTCCTGTAAGGAGAAATCCTTCCCCCTTTGAAAGTAGCTTCCACAGCCAGGCCTTTTTTGTCAAGCTGATAGACCTGCACGCCCTCAGCGGTGATTGTTGCACCTGCATAGGTCACACCGTTGACGCCGTCAGTAGCATCAGCTGAAGTTTCAGAGCCAAAGTTGATCTTGCCAGAAACTAATTTATCCCAAGCTGTTTTATTCGCAATGATGAAAAGCAAGTCGTATTCCTTAGCGCCAAAATTTATGCCCAGGCTCACTTCCTTCATCTTAACATAGATTCTTTCGCCGGTATGGTTGTTTACGGCCACCCCGCGCCCGTGATCATCGCCCCAAAAGCCCCATTTGACACTGGCGGCGCTGATGGTACAGTAAGCGTAGGCATCCTGCACCGCCTCCTGTGCTGACGGATACTTCTGATACATGCGCTCCAGGACCTTCCCGCTCATCTCATTAAGTTCGGCACGCTGCTGGTCAGGGGTAGCCTTAGCGGCAAATACAGTGCTTGCCATCGTTAAGACCAGCATGAATAAAATCAGTTGGAAAAAATTTTTTTTCATGAGAAACGCCTCCCTTATACAAAACCAACTGATGGATATTTCTCCATACGCCCCCCTAATCCCTGCTTCACATTGCATTCCAGGCATCAAAAAAGCCCGCCATCCCTTACGGATAGCGGACTTTTCTTTATGTCGGAATTACACCAGCTCAATAACTGGCAGGTATTCCAGGCGGTTCCCCCTTGATTTATAAGGCTTTGCCAGCCCTCACAAGTCAGAAAAACCGCCCTTTTCTGTGGCTACGGATTTTTTTATTACGTTTTGATTACGCTGGCAGCCTCTCCTCCACCTTATCAAACTATAACAAACACAACAACACGTTATTATGCTATAATGTATGGGCCGCCCCTTCTGCCATGGATGGAAGTTAAAGGAAGGAGGTGAGATAATGGGTCTTTCTGATTTCTTGTTATCGGTTTTGGCAAGCCTGCTCGCGGCTGCAATCGTTGAGCTGGTGCGCAAATGGTTAGGATAGCGGCACCCTAGCCTCTGGAAGCACAAAAAGCCCCCTGCTATGAAGAGCTGCAACTCTTCGGGGGGCTTTTTGTGTTGTGAAATAACAAGTCTAACTGATTTCTGTGCCTAAATTATACCACCTGCCGCCCCCCAAAAGCAATAGCTTTATATCGTAAACAATCGTATACAATAATAATATGGTCTATTGTTTCGTATCCTACTGTGTTGTTGTGGAGTACAGCACAGTTAAAAATCAGACAACTTTCAGACACTAACAGCAAGCATCATATAGGGTGGCATTTCACCGCCACCAGACAATTATTTCACTACTATCACAAGCCTTTTTCAACCTCTACTTTGTTCTTTAGCCTTTCATATTCTATGCGTTCACTATCTGTAAGCCTGTCTAAATCCTCATCAACCACACTAACATGAATAACGGTTTCGCCACCTTCCAGCCCTTTGGCCTTTTCCTGCCTGCGCTCATCCGTCAGCATGCGCAGCATTGGTGCAGCTATTGCCGGGTTGAATCCGCCGTTGGTGTCAAACGCGCCCCTTATCTCACAGTCCGCCATTTCCTCATAGATGGAACGGCGCTCAATCTCCATTGACAGCTTCAATGCTTCAAGCACTATCCTTGGCGAACAATCAGCCATGTCCAGCTGCTCTAATGCTTTCATAGCCTTGTCTTGGAGAACGTCAGCCAGCTTCAAATGTCGCTGGTGCATATCCCTAATGGCAGCCCGCTTTTCCTCAAAGTCCACGCTCTGCAATGAGTTGTCATAGTCCCTGCACCTTGCCACCCATTGCCATTCACTCGACCACCTTTGCATAAGTGTCAGGCTTTTGCCCAACTGCTGCCCCACTTTGGCACAACTTCGCAACTCAAGATAGACAACAAAGGCTTCATAGGCTTGTGTGCTTTCCTCCGGCTGCCTTTCCCAGGTCTCTGCCCCATACCCGCTTTGCTGGACACCCGAAATGAATGGTACAATACATTCATGAGGTGATACGATTGAACAGATACAGTAATGAATTTAAGGAAGAAGCCGTAAAAAGAGTCTTGAGCGGTGTTCCGGCCAGCCAGGTAGCCCGAGAGATAGGAGTCAACGTAAGTTCCCTATACACTTGGAAGGCAAGATACATAAAACATCCGGAGCAGCCCTTTGTCGGCAGTGGCAAGCTCCGTGATGAGGATGCCGAGCTAAGAAGGCTACAGCGGCGTATTAAAGACCTTGAACAGGAGAATGAATTCCTAAAAAAAGCGAGCGCCTTCTTTGCCAAGAACCTGAAGTGATCCGATATTACTACATCGAAGCTAACCGCGGCAAATATCCGATTGAAAAGATGGTGCGATGGGCTAATGTATCCAGAAGCGGTTTTTACGCTTGGCTTTCCCGCAAGCCAAGCCCACGTGACAAAAGCAATGATGAGCTTTTACGTATCATTAAGCAAATTCACGAAAAATCCAATAAGACCTATGGTTCCGTGCGCATTTTCAGAAAGCTACGTAAAAAGGGGATTAAGGTCAACCACAAGCGTGTAGAACGTATCATGAAGGCAAACGGCATACATGGCAAGGCACGTCGTAAATATAAGGCTACAACATATTCAGACCATGATATGCCTGTTGCCGAAAATGTTCTCAACCGCAATTTTTCTGCGGAACATCCTGGGGAAAAGATGGTCAGTGATATAACCTATATCCCTACAGACGAAGGCTGGCTTTATCTAGCTGGGGTGATGGATTTATGCGGCCGTAAAATGGTAGGAGTGGCCATGGACAGCCGTATGACCAAACAGCTAGTTATGTCAGCTTTACAGGATGCCATAAATCATACCAGCGATGTAAACGGCTGCATCCTCCATTCTGACCGTGGAAGCCAGTATTGTTCCAAAGACTACTGCCAAATGGCAAAGCAGAATGGTTTTACGATGAGCATGAGCCGGAAAGGCAACTGTTGGGATAACGCTCCCATGGAAAGCTTCTGGGGTACATTAAAACAGGAATGGCTGAACGAGAAGCATTTCCGCACTCGCGCTGAAGCTAAGGCGGCTGTATTTGAGTATATTTGGATTTTCTACAACCGCCAGCGAATACATTCCAGCAACGATTACCAGACTCCGGAAGAATACTACATGGAGCGAATGCCCGTTGAAAAAATTGCTGCCTAAATTGGTGAAGATGGCCAAAACTGCGGAAAATAAAGCAATTTTGAGGATGCGTTAGGAATCTTTCATTTTAGGTGTCTAAGCGCATGGGGGAAGGCCACTCCATAGCTCCCCCCCTCTCTTGATTAACGTTATAAAGGAATTTAACAAGGGCCTCCCTATCATAGAGAAGCCCCCAAAAGATTATTTAAATTCCTGCTTGTGTTCGCTCATCCAAGCTACCAACATATCCTCATAGTCTCTATAACCTGCTGCTGTCATCGCAAGTGTAGCACGTTCCCACGCCTTGCCGTATGCCCCCAGAAGTGTTTCTATGGCTACTGTATTGCCTCCGCCAATCAGTTTCAAGATGGCCTCTGCAAGTTCATCCTGTTCGCCTATGGCTCTGTGCCAATCGTCCATGCAAACCCTGAGTGATGCTTTCTTCTCCATGATGTTTTCCCCTTTCCTAATGGCAACGGTCTATGCTATCATGGTATTAGACCATTAGTTTCAAAAGCCACCCTGCAAGAATTCTACACATAACTCTTGCAGGGCTTTTTCTTATGCCTAAAATGCTAATCAATAATTCGCGCTATCACTTATTGCCCTTCCTCCTGTTTGCTGTCCTGCTGGTGACCTGAAGATTGGAGCGTGAATTACTGCCTCCCCTGGAAAGTGGCCTCACATGATCTACCTCCCTAGGGTCTCCTTTTTTAAGCCCCATTTCCCGCCTTGCTTGGTTACGCAACGACCTATTATGAATCTGCTCCGGCGTCCCCTGATATTCACGATACTCTTTTTTGTAGTCTCTTGCCATTTTACATTACCTCTTTCCTGATTCCCATTTTTCATCCATAACCTGCCATGCTCGGCCCAAATATTCGGCAGCTTCCGACGTATCCACACCGAGGAACTTTTTCTTAGGCTCTCCATCAATAACATTGGCAGCCTCATCTGCTTCCTCCTGGCTGGATGCTATGAACGTGCAAGTATTCCTGCCCTTCTCGCTGGATAGTATTACCACAGATATTGCCACTATTTCACCTCCTTTTTTGGGGCGGGTATAGGTAAGACTACCCTTGCCCCCTATTAGATGTTCAAACTACGTGCCGCTTACGGCAAACTCTGCTCAGAATTGGCGTTCTGTCTAATTCGTTCAGCCCGCCTTGCTCTTTCCTCATCTGTCAGTTTTATTCTAAGCGGCTTGCTCCGCAGCAGGATCAATTCCTTTCCTGCCCTGAATGTCATCGCAACCACCTTACCAGCTTGCCTATCCTCCCGCTCCAGTTTGTAGGAAGAAAGCCCCTTCAGCCTCCGCATGATTGACGGGTCTGCCGTATAAATGGTAGCTTCATCCTCTGCCCTGTCAAATCTGATAATAGTTTCCTGTTCTTCTCTAGTCATAGAATCAACTCCTTAACCACATCCCTGTTACATCGTGCCAATTCCAAACATAAAACTGGCAGGGATATTCAAGGACACACCCAAATCAAACTCCTCTACATAGCGTTTGACCATCTTGTTTGTCTCCTCGTTGTATATGCCCAGCACAATTTTCGCAGCATCCCGCCTTACCTCCGGCTCTCCATCCGTACACTCTGCAAGGCTGTGCAACGTAAGAACAGAATTGATTATCTGGTAGGTTCTCATGGTATCGAGAAGCTCCTTCTCCCCCATATCCTCAATCCTACAAAGCATATCCGTGATGTTCCTCCTTGCCAGCCTCAGATTATTCTCAAGCACCTGTCTTTCTCTGCTCATTGTCCATTGCCCTCTCAGCGTATAGCTATCATGTCCCCATTGATGTACTGGCATACCACAATTGGGAAGAATAGTTCCCATAACTTCATACTCTCACCAACGCCCTATTCATCAAGCATGGTCTTTCCATGCTCTATACAATTTCAAGAAGTCCCGCCCCCTCATGGTAACAAATGTAAATTAGAAAACTCAAAGCCCTCTATTTGTCTGCCTTGAGCCATGGCACATTATTCAATGTGCCCCCACAATTTATGGAAAAAATGCTGTTGCGAATGAGTATCACCCATCTCAGTTTGATGTTTCACATGTACAATAGTACTTGAAAGAAGGTGAACATCATGCTGAGATTGCCTGAAATCGGCTCCCACGCTGCCTATAGGCAGCTCCTCTCCCAACGCATTCACAACAGTCGCCTCAAACGCTTCGACAAGAAGAAGCACAAGCTGGCAGTCAACCTCCTGGCTATTGACCTTTCACCGGTTGACGAGATTATGCGTCCCTTTTTACTCAGCGGAAGGTCGTCCTGCATGGCTACCTTCCTCTATGCTGCGTTCCTACTTGCTTTCCGTCTGGCTTAAGTCTAACTCTCTTGTTGGCTGGGCTGAACGTCTGCGCTCTGATGAGTCTCTGGCCATACTATCAGGCTTTTCACCCGACCATACCCCATCCTTCGGCGCTTTTTATGACTTCTTCCATCGCCTATGGCCAGGAGGCAACAATTTCTTGCCTCACCTGCGCTACCGCAGGAAGAAACCGCCTAAAGGAAAGAGCAATGGCGAAAAGTCTCCGTCCTTCGACAAAGATCATGCTGCCACCGTCATCAAGTTTTTTGATGGACACAGTGCCGGAGGTATCCTCATGACCAAGCTGCACATCATCGGTGAAATCTACAACAGGGTATTCCTGGCCGGTTCGATTCACAAAGATCTTCTGGATGTCAGGAAACTGGTTCTGGCCGGTGACGGCACTCCAGTGCAGGTTTCTAACCGTGAGCGAAGCCACTCGATGTGCGATTGCTATAAAAAGGGCATCGACAGTTGCCACCACAAGCGCTGGTTCTCCCAGCCCGATGCCAATTGGGGCTGGGATTCGTCCAGAAATTTCTTTTACTTTGGCTATAACCTCTATCTCTTCACGGATGCTAACTCCGGATTGCCTGTCTTCCCTATCCTGGAGCGTGCATCCCGCCACGACCTTCCTGCCATGCTACACGGACTTGCCTGCATCAAGGCGTTCTTTGCGGACTGGAATATTTCCGCTTTGATCCTTGATTCCGCACACGATGCAACTGCTGTGTACGAAATGTGCAGCAAAAGCAGCATAACCCCCTTCATAGACTTGAATCCTCGTGGTACCAAATCAGCTGAGGAGAAGGGATATACAATAAGTGATGACGGTGTGCCAATCTGTCCTCTTGGACTTCCCCTGAAACCTGATGGCACTGATAAGAAACGGCACAGAGCCAAATATATTTGTCCGAAGACAAAATACGCAGAAAGGCTATGCTTGTGCGACAAGCGCTGTACCAAATCCACTTATGGTCGTGTTGTGCATATAAGCCTTAAGGATAATCCACGGCTGTTCTGCGATCCTCCACGCGGTTCACCTCAATGGAAGCAAATCTACAACAAGCGCACATCTGCTGAACGGGCCAACAAACGCATAAAGATTGACGGGCTACTGGAAGAAGGACGCCATCACTCTTCCATGATGTGGTATATTAGGTTATTCGCAATAATATCCGTCATACACGTAAAGGCCTGGCGTAAGCATGCGTGAACCCTGAAAAACTATATTTTTCAGAGGCTGGTTTTTCTGCGCCAATTTTCTCATACACTTTCAAGCTAAGGTATTTCAGCTTCGTGTAAAAACATTTCCCATCACCTCAATACTAACAGCCGTCCATTCTCATTTAGATTGCCGTGTTTTCTAAATTACATAACAAGCCACTCTTTCCTGCTCGTTTTGTGTGCCAGTATTGGTAGCTCCCCGGGGGTGGCATCTCGTTCACTCTGCTCCATTGCGGCCCGGACGTTCAGCCGTTCAACGAATTTCACTTCTTGATGCAGCCCAGGCAGCCCCTCAACGTCAGCAACTTCTGCCCCTGTCTGATACTGCTGCTGGCCCACACGATGAACGCCAGCGAACCCCGCCTTTTGGCACTCTGCCGCCCACAAGCGTTCTCCCCTGGCTCCTTTTGCCTTCTGGCTCATACCCATACTATCACCTCACGGCCCGAAGATGCTTATGCGGCTTCCTTACCACGCCCAGGGGCCGCCCATCCTCGTCAATCATGACTTCTTTTCCGTTCTCCAGCTTTGTGGAATGGTAAACCTTGATTCCCATGTCATGTGCAAAGGATTCCATGAGTGATGGCTCCCCCTGCATGGCCCGCAATTCGTCCACCAAGTATATGCCACCTACCGTGAATCCCATGAGAGCGTGATTATCCCATTCCCATAGGAACTTCTGCACGTCCTCTGGTGTCCACGTTCCTGCCAATGCCTTTTTCAATGCCTCCATACTGGAATACCAGTCCTTGGCTCCGTAGGTATGCCCCTTGTAGTCCTTCTCCGCAGGGAATTCCACCGCCAGCCACTCGGGAGAGAATTCTTCCGCTACCAGGTGCAGCATGGATTTATACAGGCAAAACTCTGCTTCGCTTTCAGTCTCCCATTTCTCCCGCATGGAATACCAGCGCACCGCAGCATGAAACACCTTTTGCGGGTCCGTACTCTCCAGCATGACGGCCCGCAGCCTATTCTTTTTCACCGCCAGTCGGTCACTCTTTTTCTTATCGGCCTGCTCCTTGGTTCCGTGAATGAGTTTCATGCTATCACCTCCACGATACCCGCAACGCCGTATCATCTGCTATTGTTCCGCTACCAGTATTGCTCAACAATCTATTGGTCAGACACTCAAACATCACAGTAACCTCATCTGATCCCTTGATGTCTGCTTTAGTGAGGGTTCTAACCGCCCTCCCCTTATCAGCCCATTTGCCATTGACCGCCAACTTCTGGAACCACGACAGATATATAGCATTTCGCTCCCGCTCATAGTTCCGCCTAAATTCCACCAATCCTGGCGTGAACTTCTTGCCCAGCTTGGCAATATCATCAGCCAGCCCCGGCAATATCTCCTTATGCAGTCGACTGTGGCAATCCCTGCATAGTGTCACAAGGTAGGAAATATCATCCATGAACTTGTAGTTCAAGTGGTGAACTTGCAAATTATCCTTAGCCCCGCAACACACACACCTATGATGGTCTGTTTCCATTCTCTCCTGTCTCAGTTGTTGCCACTCTGGCGAATGCAGGTATGTATCATAATCAGGATATTCCTTACCCTTAATTGTCACGTTCTCAATCCTCCTCCCGTTACCACAGCAGTGGCCTACTATTTAGTTGCCAATGTCATGTAAAAGTGTAGAAATGAACATTTGCAGGAAAAACTCTATAAAACCCTATAGAAAACCACTTCCCTATGGACTTTATAGGAAATTCCTGCAAAACTACAAAACTACACACATAGTTGATAAAATCAATATTTCAGACAGGGATTTCTATCACAGATAAACCTTTGAAATAAACTCCTCTGCCTCCTCTAACTTTTACAAAGCCACGATTCTCCATCTGCTCCGAAAAAGTACGCGAGGACATATAATGTCCATCATCGAGCCACGCAGTAAATGCCCTGTGTGTATCTCTCACGGGGGCCTTCAGCCCTTCACCAGTCTCGCAGCATTCATTAATGAATTGCCCTATGAGGTCGTTATCTTGGAAATATATGTCCATCATCTTCTTTATGGGGGCAGGCAGTTCGCCAACTTCACCACGTTCCCACCATTCAAGTGCACCTTCTACACACCAAGCCAGTATAGCTTCTTTGGTCTCCCCTTTCAGCTTTTCCTTTAGCATAATATCCTTCTTGGCTATGTGCTCCATGAAGGGGATAATAACCATGCGCCGCCTCATACCTTCGTCTGTGCTATCCGTAACTGTTGGCTTGTAGTTGCTGGACATCACAAGAGAAAACTTTGGAACAAAGGAAAAAGGATTTGCGTACAGGTGACGGCCCACAAGCCTATCACTTCCCGTCAAGAGCTTTATCCTGGCATCGTTGAACTTCCGCCCTATCCCGCTTTCGCTGGTGATTATAAGCCGCTTTCCTGCCAGTTCTGCTATCTGTGGTGTGGGTTGCCCTCCATTCCCCGCATCGTTACGGGAAGCCAGCAACACATCAATGTCCATCGTCCCGGCGTAGGCTCCCAGCACATAAGCAATGGACTCAATGAAAGTTCCCTTGCCGCCCCCGCCTGGACCATAGAGAAACAGGAATTTTTCTTCTGAAGTAAGCCCAAAGAGACTGTAACCTATAAACCTCTTGAGCCACGCCCTTACTTCTTCATCTGGCAGAATGGTTTGCAGGACATCTTCCCACAAAGGTGACTTTGCCCCTGGCATATAATCCGCTCTGCAAATCTTGGTTATATAGTCCTTCCTATCATGAGGCTTGAGTTCACCTGTCCGAAGGTCAAGCGTTCCATTCCCGCAATTAAGGATATAGGGATTCTTGTCTAAATCGCCCTTCTCTATAGAGAACAAGCCTTTTGCCTGAGTTATACAGTTTCTAAGATTTACTGTGTTCTCAGACTTTAGGAAAAATTTTATGGCAGCTTCCTTGGCTTTCCTGTCCTCGTCACTTACAGCCGCAGAAAATGCCGCCCCTGCTTCCTTGAACGCCCTACGCAGCATGGCTACGGCCTTATCATATACCTGCAAGCCCTCTGTATCTTCATCCTCTTTCCATTGCTTGCCGTTCCATTGGAGCCACTTCCTGCTAGCTGGCACATAAAGGAGCCGATCAGTATACATGAACTTGAGCCTTTCCGCATTGCCCGCATCAGTCAGCTTGAAGTCCAACAAGGAGGGCGGTTTATCAGCAACACGCTTTTTCTCCGGTGAATAAACTTCCCCATTCCAGCCTTGCAGGGCTTTTTCAATTGTCCACTTACGATAATCTGTCCGCCTCTGCCACTTCTCTCTCTGCGCCAACTTGGAACCGTTGAAGATTTCAAGCATCAAGCCCGTATCCCCGCCAGTCCAAAAGGGCAGCATATCCATAAGAGCCATGTCCGCAGCAGAATCATCTCCACCATAGGCAGAAATTTCGCCCCTGTCATACAGGTCAAAGAACTTCCCCGCTTGAGCTGACCGCCGAATCCTTGCCAGAATCTCTTGCACGCCATCAGGGGACGGATTAACCATTCTCTGCTTAACTGGTGCAGCAGGTTTCTTTGCCATCTTCACCAGTTCATCAAGCACCGCTTGAATATCCACAATTTCTGAAAGGTCATGCCACACGTTGCCTGTGAGCGTGAAATATCTACCGTGTGGGTATACCTCTAATTGCCCATTCCTAAAGCCATTGGCAAGCTCTCCCCTACCTTGCCCCATACCCGCTTTGCTGGACACCCGAAATGAATGGTACAATACATTCATGAGGTGATACGATTGAACAGATACAGTAATGAATTTAAGGAAGAAGCCGTAAAAAGAGTCTTGAGCGGTGTTCCGGTCAGCCAGGTAGCCCGAGAGATAGGAGTCAACGTAAGTTCCCTATACACTTGGAAGGCAAGATACATAAAACATCCGGAGCAGCCCTTTGTCGGCAGTGGCAAGCTCCGTGATGAGGATGCCGAGCTAAGAAGGCTACAGCGGCGTATTAAAGACCTTGAACAGGAGAATGAATTCCTAAAAAAAGCGAGCGCCTTCTTTGCCAAGAACCTGAAGTGATCCGATATTACTACATCGAAGCTAACCGCGGCAAATATCCGATTGCAAAGATGGTGCGATGGGCTAATGTATCCAGAAGCGGTTTTTACGCTTGGCTTTCCCGCAAGCCAAGCCCACGTGACAAAAGCAATGATGAGCTTTTACGTATCATTAAGCAAATTCACGAAAAATCCAATAAGACCTATGGTTCCGTGCGCATTTTCAGAAAGCTACGTAAAAAGGGGATTAAGGTCAACCACAAGCGTGTAGAACGTATCATGAAGGCAAACGGCATACATGGCAAGGCACGTCGTAAATATAAGGCTACAACATATTCAGACCATGATATGCCTGTTGCCGAAAATGTTCTCAACCGCAATTTTTCTGCGGAACATCCTGGGGAAAAGATGGTCAGTGATATAACCTATATCCCTACAGACGAAGGCTGGCTTTATCTAGCTGGGGTGATGGATTTATGCGGCCGTAAAATGGTAGGAGTGGCCATGGACAGCCGTATGACCAAACAGCTAGTTATGTCAGCTTTACAGGATGCCATAAATCATACCAGCGATGTAAACGGCTGCATCCTCCATTCTGACCGTGGAAGCCAGTATTGTTCCAAAGACTACTGCCAAATGGCAAAGCAGAATGGTTTTACGATGAGCATGAGCCGGAAAGGCAACTGTTGGGATAACGCTCCCATGGAAAGCTTCTGGGGTACATTAAAACAGGAATGGCTGAACGAGAAGCATTTCCGCACTCGCGCTGAAGCTAAGGCGGCTGTATTTGAGTATATTTGGATTTTCTACAACCGCCAGCGAATACATTCCAGCAACGATTACCAGACTCCGGAAGAATACTACATGGAGCGAATGCCCGTTGAAAAAATTGCTGCCTAAATTGGTGAAGATGGCCAAAACTGCGGAAAATAAAGCAATTTTGAGGATGCGTTAGGAATCTTTCATTTTAGGTGTCTAAGCGCATGGGGGAAGGCCACCTATCATGTGCAGTCCTTCCCCACTAGGAGAGACTTCACAGTAAGTCCCCATTTCCTTTGCTATAGCAAGGGCGGTTTCTTCTTTCTGCCCCCCATCAAGGCAATGGTCAATATCTACCCCCACATATGGAGAATGGCCGAACATGAAGCCAATGCCATCATACCCCTGTGGACAGTTCTCCACCTCCTGCCAAGTATTCCATGTTGCAGGGACATTCGACTTTGCCCGCCCCTTGGTGACGGCGTTATATGGAACCTTAGTCCGCTTGCCGTTCCGTTCCTCATACCGCCATACCACAAAGTTCTTTAACTTCTTTAGTTCTTCTGGTATCTGCATTACATCCCCGCCTTTTGCTGGAAAATATTCTCTCTGCCTTGTATGTCCTGCCTTCAATTGCTAAAATAAAGGTAGAACCCTTAACCTGACCTGGTTTTGTGTTCGCCGCCTCGGAAGGTGTCCCCACACCAGCCGGGGCTTTTTCGTGTCCGCTCATTCTCTGCCCACCTCGTAGCCTACAGCCTCATAGAACGCCTGGCGGTTGCACCTCCCCGCAATGGTGAATTTACCTTCTGCTTTCAGCCTGGCATTAATAGAAGCAGCGCACCTTTGCGCCGTGCTCCGGCTGCAGTCCATCAGCTCCATCATCTCAGGTATTTTGATGAATAGCGATTCCCCGCCCCCTGCTGGGGGCTTTTGTGTTGCCATCATGCATTCTCTCCTCCATCTCTTAAAGCCATTGCCTTATCTATCACTGCCGTATGCTTGATACAGTTCGTACCTTTCCACCTATCCACATGAAGGAGCCTCCCTCCCCTATGTTCGTTGTCAGCAATGAAACGTGTCATCAACTTTGGGTATTCCATTACTTCGCCTCCTGCCTAATCCACTCGGCCCTTGCTTTTGCAAATTCGTCCCATGTGGTAACAATGCTGTTCGCTCCGGCGCAAATGGCAACGTTCGTAGTCCCAAGGTAGGCCACAAAAGCAATGCCGTCCTTCGCATGGAGGAACACACCGCCTTTGTCCTGCTCTTGTGCTATCATTCGTACCAGTTCAATGCCAATCTTCAACGCTTCATGCCTCCCGTGCAATGTCGTAAATATCTACACCTAATGCCTTTGCCAGTTTCCCCAATGTGTCAATACGAGCCTTATTACTGTGATTCAAGATCTTGTTGAGTGTTGCAGCAGTAATCCCTGCCGTCCGCGCCAAGCCTACAACAGTAAAATTTTTGCCCGCCATTTCCCGGCGTAGTGCCTTGCCGTCAATTTCCATTTTTACTTACCTCCTTATGAGTTTTTGATATTTTATTATAGTTTATATCACTATCACCTAAATGTCAACAATATATAGCTTTTTAACGCAAAATATCATATAATGATATTTATTAAAGGGAGGTCACATACATGAACTCAAAAAGTTTTGGTGAAAGATTGAAACAGTATAGGACAGATAGCCAATATACTGGAAAAGCATTCGCAGAGTTGATTGATATTCCTTATCAGACTTATATGGGATATGAAAATAAGAACGTTGAGCCAAATTTCGACACACTCATCAAGATAGCTACCGCCCTCCATGTGTCTACAGATGATTTATTAGGCTATAAAATTGACAAATGCGAATATTGGGCAGAATATTTGCAAAAAATAGGATTCAACATAGAAATTCAACATGATTCCATACGAATACAAACAGCCCCAACAAATATAGAAGCTCATAGTATTACCATCCCCAAGGAAGCCTTTTTATTGCAGATGGATATAATATCATCACTGGCTGATTCAAATTTATATTTAGCCAAAGCATTTTACATAAAAGAGAAATTTGCTTTTGTCCTATTAGGGCTTATAGATAAATTCTCATCTGCAAGCAACCAAGAGAAAGCTATGTGCTATGATTATCTATCAAGCATTAACCCTATAATTGTAAAGAATCCATTCACAGGACAACCTATGATTGGTCCAAAAGATAAGTAATCACAATTTGCCCACAGGAGGGGCAAGCAATGCCAGTCTACAAGAAAACTACAAAGGCAGGAAAAGTGTCCTGGTATGCCATCTTCTATTACCGGGACTGGAACGGTCAGCGCCGGCAGAAGAAGCGAGAGGGCTTTTCCACCCAGCGTGAGGCCAAGGCCTATGAACGGGACTTCCTCGAACGGCGGGCCGCCACCCCTTCCATGACCTTTGCCACCCTGGTGGACATTTACCTGGAGGATTACCGCCACAGGAACAGGGCCACCACCTGCAATGTCACGGAAAATATAATAAATACCCACATCCTACCCGCCTTCAAGGACTTGCCCATAAATGAAATTACCCCCGCCACGGTCAGGAGCTGGCAAAACTCCCTGCTATCATCCGGGGAATACTCAGAGGCATACTTGAAGCGTGTCCATGTCTCCCTCTCCTCACTGCTGAATTTCGCCGTGAGGTATTACAATCTCCCTTCAAATCCTGCCCGCCTTGCTGGATCCATGGGAAAAGACAAGCCTCATGAGGTGAGTTTCTGGACATTGGAGCAGTTCAGGGCCTTCCAGGAAGCCATAGAGGGGGCGGAGCCCTATCACACTATATTCACTACGCTCTTTTATACAGGCCTTCGCATAGGTGAGCTTCTGGCCCTCACACCAGGGGACATTGACACCCAGGCAGGCACGTTGGCAGTCACAAAGACATACAAGAAGCTGAACGGGGCGGACGTCATACAGCCACCAAAGACAGAGAAAAGCCGCCGTGTTATCGTCCTGCCCCCCTTCCTTGTGGACACCTTGCAGCAGTATATATCCACACTCTACGGCATAAAGGACAATCAGCGCATATTTGAAGCTGTTGGGACTTCTGCCATAGGGAACAATCTCAGGAGGTACACAGCAGCAGCAGGCCTCCCCCTAATCCGTGTCCATGACCTCCGGCACAGCCATGCCTCCCTACTCATTGAGCAGGGTTTCTCCCCTATTGCCATCAGGGACAGGCTAGGCCATGAGGATATACAAACCACACTCAACACATACGGCCACCTGTACCCCAACAAACAGGAAGAAATAGCCTCCCGCCTTGAGGAATTGGGCACACAAAAAGAGGGCGGTTCCATTGCCCGCCCTTGAAAAATATTACGTTTTTATTACGTTTCACACATCAAAAAAGCCCGCCATCCCTTACGGATAGCGGACTTTTCTTTATGTCGGAATTACACCAGCTCGATGATGCACATGGGTGCAGCGTCGCCGCGGCGCACGCCGAGCTTCAGGATGCGGGTGTAGCCGCCCTGGCGGTCTGCGTACTTGCCTGCGATCTCATCGAAAAGCTTCCTCACAACATCTTCATCAGAAAGGCTGGCAATAGCCTGACGACGGGCGCTGAGGTCACCGCGCTTAGCGAGGGTGATGAGCTTCTCAGCCAGGCTCTTGAGTTCGCGAGCCTTTGCCTGGGTCGTCTCGATGCGGCCATATCTGAAGAAGGAAGTGAGAATGCTGCGCAGCAGTGCCTTACGAGCAGCACCGTTACGGCTAAGTTTACTGTGTCTCATTTATTTCCCTCTTTCCTATCAATCGTTGTTCTGCTTGAGCGAAAGTCCCAGCTCCTCGAGCTTCTTCTTGACTTCCTCCAGGGACTTGCGTCCCAGATTGCGGACCTTCATCATGTCATCTTCCGATTTCTCGGCCAGATCTGCCACGGTGTTGATATCAGCACGCTTGAGGCAGTTGAAGGAACGCACGGAGAGGTCCAGATCCTCGATGGTCATTTCCAGGACCTTGGAGGAAGTATCCACTTCCTCCTCCGGGAAGGTTGCCTCCTCCTCGATCTCCTCCTCCGTGAGGCCGTCCATATTCTGGAACAGCTTCAGGTGCATGACGAGGATGCCGGCAGCCTTGCTGACAGCTTCCTCTGGACGCAGGGAACCGTCGGTCCAGACTTCCAGGATGAGCTTGTCATAGTCCGTGACATTGCCCACGCGGGTGTCCTGCACCGTGTAGTTCACGCGCTGCACCGGGGAGAAAATGGAATCGATGGGAATGACGCCGATGACGTCATCCGGCTTCTTGTTCTTGTCAGCCGGAGCATATCCACGGCCACGCTCAACAATCATTTCAATCTTGAGCTTGCCGGACTCGTTCACCGTAGCAATGTGCAGGTCAGGATTGAGGACTTCGATGTCTTCGTCACAGATGACGTCAGCACCAGTGACCTCTTTCTCACCTTCCACATCGATGCGGATGGTACGAGGCTCGCTACCCTGCATCTTAAGGCAGAGCTGCTTCAGGTTAAGCACGATGTTGGTCACATCGTCGCGTACTCCGGGGATGGTGGAGAACTCATGGAGCACACCATCGATTCTGATGGAGGTAATTGCAGCACCTTCCAGGGAGGACAGGAGCATACGGCGCAAGCTGTTGCCAAAGGTGGTGCCGTAGCCACGCTCCAAAGGCTCACAGATGAACTTGCCGTAGCGGTTATCCTCACTGATCTCCGCAATTTCAATTTTCGGTTTCTCGATGTCAATCATCTTGAAGTAACCTCCTCAAATAACAATAACGCTATGCGCAAAGGCACAAAAGATCATTATTTGGAGTACAACTCGACGATAGCCTGCTCATTGACAGGAACATCAATCTCGTCACGGTTCGGGAAACGGGTGACCTTGCCGGTGAGACCAGCCTGATCAGCCTCGAGCCATGCGGGAGCAGACAGATGGTTGCTGCTCTCCTTGAGCTCCTTGAAGAAGGCGCCCTGCTGGCTCTTCTCAGACACAGCGATGACGTCGCCAACGGAAACCAGAGCGGAGGGGATATCCACGCGCTTGCCGTTCACAGTGAAGTGACCGTGGTTCACCAGCTGACGAGCCTGACGACGGGTGTTGGCGAGGCCAAGACGGAAAACCACGTTGTCAAGGCGACGCTCCAGGAGACCGAGGAGGTTCTCACCGGTAACGCCCTGCATCTTCTTTGCCTTATCATAATATCCACGGAACTGCTTCTCCAGCACACCGTAGATGAACTTTGCCTTCTGCTTCTCTTTCAGCTGGAGGCCATACTCGGACACCTTGCGGTTGGTACGGCGCGGCTGACGCTTGGATTCCTTGGAACGGCCGATTACCGCGGGCTCGAGGCCGAGGGCACGGCAACGCTTAATGGCGGGAACTCTATCAATTGCCATTAGAAAAATGCACCTCCTATTAAACTCTTCTACGCTTCGGCGGACGGCAGCCGTTGTGCGGGATCGGGGTAACGTCCTTGATCATGCTGACCTCAAGGCCCGTAGCCTGCAGGGAACGGATTGCTGCCTCACGGCCGGCACCGGGGCCCTTTACATAGACCTCGACCTGCTTCAGACCGTGCTCCATAGCTGCCTTGGCTGCCGTCTCGGCTGCCATCTGAGCAGCAAACGGAGTGCTCTTGCGGGAACCACGGAAACCGAGGCCGCCAGCGCTTGCCCAGGAAAGTGCATTGCCGCTCCTGTCAGTGAGCGTGACAATGGTGTTGTTGAACGTAGAGCTGATGTGCGCTACGCCATATTCGACGTTCTTGCGAACTTTTTTCTTCGTGCGGACTGCTTTCTTAACTGCCACCAGTTAACCCTCCTTCATTAGTCTTTCTTCTTGCCTGCAACGGCCTTTTTCGGGCCTTTACGAGTGCGGGCATTGTTTTTGGTGTTCTGTCCACGGACAGGAAGGCCGAGACGGTGGCGGCGGCCACGGTAGCAGCCGATATCAACGAGTCTCTTGATGTCCATCTGACGCTCGCGGCGAAGGTCACCTTCAACCACCACGTTCTTATCGATAGCATCACGAAGCTTAACCACTTCGTCCTCCGTGAGGTCACGAGTACGGGTATCAGCATTAACGCCAGTCATGGCGAGCAACTTCTTGGAAGTCGTAAGACCAATACCATAGATGTAAGTCAAAGCAATTTCAATTCTCTTGTCACGGGGCAAATCTACACCGGCAATACGTGCCATTAATAAAGCACCTCCTTATAAATCAAATAATCAACCTTGTCTCTGTTTATGCTTAGGATTCTCGCAGATGACCATGACACGGCCCTTGCGCTTGATGACTTTGCATTTTTCACAGATACGCTTCACTGACGGCTTAACCTTCATTAAAGTATGCCTCCTTTTCCTTATTGTCAGTCTGTCATTTCTCGAGTATATCATCTTTTTGCCCCTCTGCAAAGCATTTTTTGCAGGAAATGCAAAAAAAATTTCGAGGGCAGCTGACCTTATTTGAATCGGTAGGTTATACGGCCACGGGTCAAGTCATAGGGCGTGAGCTCAATGGTGACTTTGTCCCCTGGCAGGATACGGATGAAGTTCATGCGAATCTTGCCGGATACATGAGCCAGTACAACATGACCATTTTCAAGCTCGACCTGAAACATTGCGTTGGGCAGTGCTTCCAGGACTTTGCCTTCTACTTCAATAACATCTTGTTTTGACATGTTCTTCCCCTTTACCTTAACTTGGTTGGGCCAAAGTCATTCCAAAGGAGCTTTTTCATTTCTAATGCCATGCCCAACAACAGAACATTATTAAATTCATAATTATATCATTCGTATCATTGCAAGGGGGCGGCCATATAGGCCGCCCTCGCAACAATACATGGAAGTTTTTAAGCTTCCCTTCAGCCCTTGAGGACTGCAACCAGGCTTTCTGTCACCTTGCTGATTTCCTGACGGCCATCAACTTCGGCATAGATGCCTGCTGCTGTGTAGTAATCGATGAGAGGCTTCGTGGACTCTTCGTACTTCTTCAGACGATTGCCCATGGTCTCGGCGGTATCATCGGCGCGCTGATAAAGCTCGCCGCCGCATTCATCGCACTTGCCCTCAGCCTTAGTCGGGTTGAATTTCAGGTGGTAGGTTGCACCGCAAGCTTTGCAGATGCGGCGGCCTACAGCACGCTCGATGAGCTCGCTTGACGGAACGCTGATGTTCAGCACCTTGTCAAGCGCCAGGCCCAGGTCCTGAAGGATGCCCTTCAGTGCATCGGCCTGTCCCACCGTGCGGGGGAACCCATCCAGGATGAAGCCCTTCTTGCAATCGTCCTTGGCAAGCCTGTCGCGGACAATGCCGATGGTGACTTCATCAGGCACGAGATTTCCGGCATCAATGAAGGCTTTCGCCTGCTTGCCCATCTCTGTACCTTCCTTGATGGCGGCCCGGAACATATCCCCGGTGGAGATATGAGGAACACCCAGTTCCTTTACCAGTGCAGCCGCCTGCGTGCCCTTGCCAGCACCCGGGGGGCCCATTAACAAGATATGCATGTTTATGCCTCCTTATTTTATGACCCCTTACTTCATGAACCCTTCATAGTGGCGCATAACCACCATAGACTCAATCTGCTTCATGGTCTGGAGGGCAACGCCCACCACAATCAGCAGTGCCGTACCGCCAAAGTACACGCCTTCAATGTGAGTGGCTGCCGCAATCATATTGGGCAGTACTGCAATGAAAGCCAGGAAAATGGAGCCGGCCAGAGTGATGCGGGTCATGACATGGTCAAGATAGTCTGCCGTCGGCTGGCCCGGGCGGATGCCAGGGATGAAGCCGCCGTATTTCTTGAGGTTCTCTGCCATATCCGATATCTTTACAGTAACCGCAGTATAGAAGTAAGTAAAGAACACGATGAGCAGGACGTATAGTGCCGTCTGCAATGGTGTTCCCCACTGCAAATAACTGGCAACGGTCTTTACCCAGGGCACTTCAATGAACTGGGCAATGGTCACTGGAAACATCAGCACGGATGACGCAAAGATGATGGGTATCACGCCTGCCTGGTTCACCTTCAGGGGGATATGGCTGGAATGGCCGCCATAGGCCCGCTGGCTCCCCACCCTTTTCGCATAGGAAATGGGTATATGGCGGAAGCCGGTCTCCACGTGGATTACGAACACGATCATCGCTATTGCGATGACCATGAACATAAACACACTGAAGTAACTGATGGTGCCTGCCTGGACGTAATGGTAAATGGTTCCGATGTTCTTGGGGAGCGCCGCCACGATGCCGGCGAAGATGATAAGGGATATGCCGTTACCAACTCCCTGGGCTGTGATCTGCTCGCCCAGCCACATCAGGAATACCGTACCAGCCGTAAGTGTAATCGCAATGATCAGGATGTTCACCGGGCTGGGATTCAGGATAGCGGCTTTGAGTCCGATGGACATGCCGATAGCCTGGAGGAAAGCCAGCACTACCGTCAGGTAGCGGGTGACTTTCGTAGTCTTCTTGTGCCCCTCTGCCCCTTCCTTCGACCACTGTTCCAGCGTGGGAATGACGACATTCAGCAGCTGGATGATGATGGCCGCGTTGATGTAGGGGGTGATGCTCATGGCAAAGATGGAGAACTTGCTGAAAGCACCACCAGAGAAGAGGTCAAGGAGACCGAAGAGGCTGCCATTGGCAAAAAGTTGCTCGATCGCCGCTGGGTCAACCCCGGGGACGGGGATGTGAGTCCCCATCCGGAAGATCGCGAACATGATGAGAGTGAAGATAATCTTATCTCGCAGTTCGGGAATCTTGAAGATGTTGCCGAGGGCTGCGAGCACCTTACTTCACCTCAATTTTTTCGATCTGACCGCCAGCAGCGGTGATCTTCTCCTCTGCGGACTTGGTGAAACCGTTGGCACGGACGGTGAGCTTCTTGGTGAGCTCGCCCTTGCCAAGGATGCGGATGCCGTCACGGACATTCTTCAGGATGCCGCTCTCAACCAGAGCCACGGGATCAACTACTGCGCCATCCTCAAAACGGTTCAGGCTCTCAACGTTGACCTCTGCAAAGGTCTTGGCCCAGATATTCTTGAAGCCGCGCTTCGGCAGACGACGATAGATGGGCATCTGGCCACCCTCGAAGCCGGTGCGGACACCGCCGCCGCTACGGGAGTTCTGGCCCTTCATGCCGCGGCCGGAAGTCTTGCCGTTGCCGGAGCCGAGGCCACGGCCAACGCGATTGCGCTCCTTGCGGGAGCCTTCTGCGGGCTGTAATTCATGTAACTTCATGCTTGCACCTCCTGTCCTCTAGAATTATTCTGCAATCTCTTCCACAGAGATCAAATGCTCAACCTTGTGGAGCTGGCCACGCACAGCCGGATTGTCCGGCAGGATGGAAACAGAGTTCACCTTGCGCAGGCCGAGAGCGCGGACAGTGCGGCGCTGGGTCTCAGGACGGCCAATGAGGCTCCTCTTGAGCGTAACTTTCACTTTTGCCATTGCGTAAGAGCCTCCTTAACCTAAAATCTCAGCGACAGTCTTGCCACGGAGTTCAGCCACAATCTCGGGCTGCTTGAGAGCCTTGAGGCCCTCCATGGCTGCACGCACCATGTTGTTCGGGTTGGAAGAACCCAGGGACTTGGTCAGGATGTCATGAACGCCTGCCAGCTCCAGTACGGCACGCACGGGGCCGCCGGCGATGACACCGGTACCTTTGGCAGCCGGCTTCATCATAACCTGGCCTGCACCGAAGATGCCCAGCATCTCGTGGGGAATGGTACGGTTGTCCTTCAGAGCAACAGTGATGAGGTTCTTCTTTGCATCCTCGACACCCTTGCGGATAGCCTCGGGAACCTCAGCAGCCTTGCCGAGACCTACACCGACCTTGCCCTTCTTGTTGCCGACCACAACCAGGGCGCTGAAGGAGAAGCGGCGGCCGCCCTTGACGACTTTCGCAACTCGGTTAATGTATACAACTTTCTCCTCGAACTCCGGAGTTTCGTTGTCCATATTTCTAGCCATTCATTTACCTCCTTTGTTTTTTAGAATTTCAGGCCAGCTTCACGAGCGGCCTCAGCCAGTGCTGCCACGCGGCCGTGGTACACATAGCCGCCACGGTCGAAGACTACCTCGCTGATGCCCTTCTCCAGAGCACGCTTGGCAATCTCGGCACCGATAGCCTTAGCGGCCTCGATGTTGCCGCCGTAATTCTCGAAGCCCTTGTCCTGAGTGCTGGCGGAAACCAGGGTCATGCCCTTCTCATCATCGATGATCTGAGCATAGATGTTGGCAAGGCTCCTGTAAACATTGAGGCGCGGACGAGCCGCAGTGCCAGCGATATGGTTGCGGACACGCAGGTGACGCTTCTGACGTGCCTTGTTCTTATCTGCCTTAATAAGCACAGAGATTCACTCCTTTCTCGAGTCAGTTCCTTATTTCTTGCCCTTAGCGCCGGCTTTACCCTCTTTGCGACGGATATGCTCGCCAGCGTACTTGATACCCTTGCCCTTGTAAGGCTCAGGCTCACGGAAGCTGCGGATCTCTGCAGCGATCTGGCCGACAACTTCCTTGTCGATGCCGGAAACCGTGATGGAGGTAGCGGTGGGCACATCGAAGGTGATGCCTTCGGGGGGCTCAACCACAACCGGGTGGGAGAAACCAAGGGACAGGTTCAGGTTCTTGCCCTGCTTCTGGGCACGATAACCAACACCTGCGATCTCGAGGTTCTTCTGATAGCCTTCCGTCACACCAACAACCATGTTGTTGATGAGGGTACGGGAGAGGCCATGGAGAGACCTGTGCATTTTATCATCAGACGGACGCTCCACAGTGAGAACGCCATTGTCGATGGTTACTTTCATTTCCGGGCTGATCTGGCGGGAAAGTTCACCTTTCGGGCCTTTGACTTTCACCAGATTGTCCTCGCCGACCGTAACGGTTACGCCTGCGGGGATCTCAATCGGTGCTCTACCAATTCTTGACATCTGTACACCTCCTGACTATTTTTCAATTACCAAACGTATGCGATGACTTCGCCGCCGAGACCGGCCTTGCGAGCCTGCTTGTCGCTCATGATCCCCTTGGAAGTGGAGATGATGGCGATGCCGAGGCCGCCCAGCACGCGGGGCAGCTCATCGTGCTTTGCATACTGGCGAAGACCAGGCTTGGAAATACGCTTGATACCGGAGATAACCTTCTCGCGGTTCGGGCCATACTTCAGGGAAATCGTGATGACACCCTGCTTGTTGTCCTCGTTGAAAGAATAGTCCTTGATGAAGCCCTCTTCCTTCAGGACCTCTGCGATAGCGGTCTTGATCTTGGAACCGGGGACATCCACCGTCTCGTGGAATACAGAGTTTGCATTGCGCAAACGGGTCAGCATATCTGCAATAGGATCAGTCATTACCATGAATCGATATCCTCCTTTCAAATAATAAGAATTACCAGCTAGCCTTGGTCACGCCAGGAATAGCACCCGCGTAGCTCTGCTCGCGGAAGCAGATGCGGCACATGTCAAACTTGCGCATGTAGCCATGGGGACGGCCGCAGATCTTGCAACGGTTGTACTGACGAGTAGAGAACTTGGGCTCTTTGCTCCACTTCTCTACCATAGACTTCTTTGCCATGAGCTTCTTTCCTCCTCTTATGCTTTGAACGGCATACCCATGAGTTTCAGGAGCTCTCTGGCTTCCTCATCCGTCTGTGCCGTCGTAACGATAACAATGTTCATGCCACGGATCTTGTCGATCTTATCGTACTCGATTTCCGGGAAAATGAGCTGTTCTTTGAGACCGACAGCGTAGTTGCCACGGCCGTCGAAGGCAGTGCCGGACACACCACGGAAGTCACGGACGCGGGGCAGAGCCACGTTCATGAACTTGTCGAGGAACTGGTACATGCGCTCGCCGCGCAGGGTCACCTTGCAGCCGATGGGCATGCCCTCACGGAGCTTCCAGGCAGCCAGGGACTTCTTGGCGCGGGTGAGGAGCGGCTTCTGGCCGGCGATGATGGTGAGGTCGCTCACAGCGGAGTCGAGAGCCTTGGGGTTGCCCACAGCCTCGCCAACGCCCATGTTGATGATGACCTTCTCAACCTTGGGAAGCTGCATCACGTTCTTGTAGCCGAACTTCTCAGTGAGTGCCGGCACAACTTCCTTCTGGTACTTTTCCTGTAATCTATCCAATGTATTTCCTCCTTCCTTCAATTATTTGGTCTGGTCGATGACTTCGCCGCACTTCTTGCAGACGCGGACGTTCTTGCCATTGACTTCCTTGTGAGCTACGCGGGTAGCCTTGGAGCAGGCGGGGCAGACCAGCATGACCTTGCAGGCATGCATGGGAGCTTCCTTCACCAGGATACCGCCCTGAGGAGCCTTCACGTTCGGCTTCGTGTGACGCTTAACCTTGTTCACGCCCTCAACGACAACCTTGCCCTTCTTCGGCATAGCAGCCACAACCTTGCCCTGCTTGCCCTTATCTTTGCCGGACAGCACGACAACCGTGTCGCCCTTCTTCACGTTCAGTTTAACGAGTGACAAAATAGCACCTCCTCACGAATTAAAGTACTTCAGGAGCCAGGGAGACGATCTTCATGAAGTCTTTGTCGCGAAGCTCTCTAGCTACCGGTCCGAAAATACGAGTGCCCTTCGGAGTCTTGTCTTCCTTGATGATGACGGCTGCATTCTCGTCGAAACGGATGTAGGAACCGTCAGCACGGCGCAGGCCCTTCACGCTGCGGACAACCACAGCCTTGACCACGTCGCCCTTCTTCACCTGACCGCCAGGAGCTGCGGATTTCACGGCTGCGACGATGATGTCGCCGATGTTAGCGTACTTGCGGTAAGAGCCGCCAAGCACGCGGATGCACATGATTTCTTTCGCGCCCGTGTTGTCGCCAACATTCAGGATAGTTTGCTGCTGAATCATTATGTAACCTCCTTCTTCGTGTATTTGGCTTACTTAGCGCGCTCGATAACCTCGACCACTCTCCAACGCTTGGTCTTGGAAAGGGGACGGGTCTCCATCAGGGACACCTTATCGCCAACATGCGCATCGTTCTTCTCGTCATGCGCATGGAATTTCACAGTCCTCTTGACCGGCTTCTTGTAAAGCTTGTGCTGCTCGATCTCCTCGATAGCAACCACAACGGTCTTGTCCATCTTGTCGGAAATAACCTTGCCGACCTTAGTCTTACGTACGTTTCTCTCGCTCATTAGGGAGCCTCCTTCCTTCTGCATATCACTTGTTTTGCGCCTTAGGCCTTGGCAGCCTGCTCGCGCTGGATCGTCTTGATGCGGGCGATCGTCTTCTTCACATCTTTGATACGCATCGGGTTGTCAAGCTGGCCGGTGGCGAGCTGGAAACGGAGGTTGAAGAGCTCCTCTTTGAGCGAAGCAAGCTTCTGGTTCAGTTCGTCTGCGTTCATCTCGCGAATCTCATTAACCTTCATTATGCTTCACCACCCTCTGCAACAGTGTCTTCCTTAGTCACGAACTTGGTCTTGATGGGCAGCTTGTGGCCTGCAAGGCGCATTGCCTCACGGGCAACTTCCTTGGACACGCCGTCCATCTCGAAGAGGACGCGGCCCGGCTTCACAACTGCTACCCAGTACTCGGGGGAGCCCTTACCGGAACCCATGCGGGTCTCAGCCGGCTTTGCGGTTACGGGCTTATCCGGGAAAATCTTGATCCAGACCTGGCCGCCACGCTTGATGTAACGGGTCATTGCGATACGGGCTGCCTCAATCTGACGGTTGGTGATCCAGGCGGGCTCAAGAGCCACCAGACCGAACTCACCATGGCTCACAGTGTTGCCGCGATGAGCCTTGCCCTTCATGCGGCCACGGAACTGCTTGCGATATTTAACTCTCTTAGGAAGTAACATTAAGCTTCGCTCCCTTCGCTGGCAACTTTACGCTGCTTTCTCTCCGGAAGGACTTCGCCCTTGAAGATCCAAACCTTGATACCGATGCGGCCATACGTGGTATGAGCCTCAGCCGTGCCGTAATCGATGTCTGCACGGAGTGTGTGAAGGGGAATGCTGCCCTCACGATAGCTTTCGCTGCGAGCGATCTCTGCACCGCCGAGACGGCCTGCGCAGGTGATCTTGATGCCCTTGGCGCCCAGGCGCATGGTGCGGCCCACGGACTGCTTCATGGCACGGCGGAAAGCGATGCGGCGCTCCAGCTGGGAAGCGATGTTCTCAGCCACCAGAGTTGCATCCATATCCGGCTGCTTGATCTCAGCGATGTTGATGTCAACGCGCTTCTCGGTGTAGCTCTTGAGGCCTTCCTTGATCTGCTCGATGCCGGAACCACCGCGGCCGATAACCATGCCCGGCTTTGCGGTGTGGATGGTGATCTTGAGGCGGTTCTTGGTGCGCTCCGTCTCAATCCTGGAGATTCCTGCTGCCAGGAGGCTCTTCTTCAGGTAATCACGAATCTTGATATCTTCATGCAGGTTCTCTGCAAAATCTTTATCTGCATACCACTTGGCATCCCACTGCTTGACAATGCCAAGGCGAATACCATGCGGATTAACTTTCTGACCCAATCCGTTTCCCTCCTTCTTAGTTCTTCTCGTTGACGACGATGGTCACATGGCTCGTGCGCTTCAGGATCTTGAAAGCCTGACCGCGGGAACGCGGATGGATGCGCTTGAGGGTGGGACCCTGATCAACGAAGGCGGAGGAAACGTAGAGCTTGTCCACGTCCATGTCGAAGTTGTTCTCAGCGTTGGCAACAGCGCTGCGCAGAACCTTCTCGACAACTTCAGCGCCAACCTTCGGCGTGAACTTCAAAATCGCAAATGCTTCAGCGACGTTCTTGCCACGGATGAGATCCATGACCACACGAACCTTGCGCGGAGCGATGCGAACGTATTTAGCTACTGCTTTTGATTCCACAACGATTCTCCTTTCGCTTACTTCAGTGAGGTCTTGCGCTCTTCGCCGGCATGGCCTTTGAAAGTGCGCGTCGGTGCGAACTCACCCAGCTTATGGCCGACCATGTCCTCAGTGACATAGACAGGCACATGCTTGCGTCCATCATGGACAGCAATGGTATGACCGACGAAGTCCGGGAAAATCGTGGAGCTTCTGGACCAAGTCTTGACAACCTTTTTATCGTTAGCTTCGTTGAGAGCCGTGATCTTCTTCATGAGGCTTTCTTCAACGAAAGGGCCCTTCTTAATGGATCTTGACAAAGTTTATCCCCCTCTCTTACTTCGTGCGGTGCTTCACTATGAGGCTTTCGGAAGCCTTGTTCTTGCGACGGGTCTTCGTACCCATAGCGCACTTGCCCCACTTGGTAACAGGGTTCTTGCGGCCAACAGGGGAACGGCCCTCACCACCGCCGTGCGGATGGTCATTCGGGTTCATGGCAACGCCGCGGTTCTCCGGACGGATACCGAGCCAACGGCTGCGGCCTGCCTTACCGAGAGTGATGTTCTCATGCTCCAGGTTGCCAACTTCACCGATGGTAGCACGGCAGTTGATGTGAACCTTGCGGAGCTCGCCAGACGGCATACGGAGCAGAGCATAGTTGCCCTCTTTTGCCATGAGCTGTGCGCTGGTGCCAGCGGAACGAACGAGCTGTGCACCCTTGCCGATCTTCAGCTCGACAGCGTGAACGGTAGTACCTACCGGGATGTTCTTCAGGGGGAGGGCATTGCCCACCTTGATGTCGGCCTCGGGGCCGGACTCAACCATATCGCCTACCTTGAGGCCATTGGGAGCCAGGATGTAGCGCTTCTCGCCGTCAACATAGTTGAGGAGAGCGATGCGGGCGCTGCGGTTCGGATCGTACTCGATGGTAGCCACGCGAGCGGGGATGCCGTCCTTCGTGCGCTTGAAGTCGATGATACGATAGAGACGCTTGTGGCCGCCGCCCTGATGGCGAACGGTCAGGCGACCCTGCTGATTGCGGCCGCCGTTCTTCTTCAGGCGCTCAGTCAGGGATTTCTCAGGCTTGTCGGTGGTAATCTCGTCGAAAGAAGCGACGGTCATGAAACGACGGCCTGCAGAATAGGGTTTAAAGGATTTTACTGCCACTTGTATTTACCTCCTTCTTCTAAGATTAGGCCTGGAAGAACTCGATGCTTTCGCCAGCAGCGAGCTTAACAATAGCCTTTTTATAGTCAGGGCGCTTGCCGATGGTGCGGCCCATGCGCTTGGTCTTGCCGAGAACGTTCACGGTGTTGACCTTCTCAACCTTGACATTGAATACCTCGGCCACAGCCTTGGCAATCTCGATCTTGTTGGCGGCCTTCGCCACAACGAAGACGTATTTGCCCTCAGCCATCAGCTGGGTCGTACGCTCGGTGATGAGCGGACGGATCAGGATTTCACGTGCTTCCATTATGCGAATACCTCCTCGATACGGGCGACGGCATCCTTGGTGACAAAGAGCTTGCCATGGTTCAGGATGTCATGGACATTGAGGCCCAGAGCCGTGATGGCCTTCACGCCCGGAATGTTGCGTGCGGACTTCTCAACAGCCTCAGCTTCATCAGCAGTGATGAAGAGAGCCTTCTTCTCGACGCTGAAGCTCTTCAGCACCTCGACCATCTGCTTGGTCTTGGGAGCATCGAAAGCGAGCTTGTCGAGAACGATGAGGTCGCCGCTCTTAACCTTGTCGGAAAGAGCGCACTTGAGTGCCAGACGGCGCTGCTTGCGAGGCATGGTGAAAGCGTACTTGCGGGGATGGGGTCCGAAGACCGTGCCGCCGCCAACCCACAAGGGGCTGCGGGTGGAACCGCTGCGAGCGCGGCCCGTGCCCTTCTGCTTCCAGGGCTTGCGGCCGCCGCCACGAACGAAGCCACGAGTCTTGGTGGCATGAGTGCCGAGGCGCTGAGCGGCAAGCTGCATGATAACGGCCTGATGGAGAAGACCTGCGTTCATCTCTACGCCGAAAATGTTGTCATTGAGCTCGATATCGCCAACCTGCTTGTTAGCGATGTCATAAACTGCTACGTTAGCCATAATTTGGGGTATCCTCCTTCCAATTAGTTTTTAGCCTGCTTTGCGGGCTTGACAGTGTCTTTGATCACAACAAAGCTCTTCTTGGGGCCCGGGATAGCACCCTTGATGAGGATGAGGTTGCGGTCAGTATCCACACGGACAACCGTGAGGCGCTGCACCGTAACGCGCTCGCCACCCATACGGCCAGGGAGCTTCTTGCCCTTCAGCACGCGTCCGCCGGGGCCGGAAATCATAGCACCAGTGGAACCGGGCTCACGATGAGACTTGGAACCATGTCCCATGGGGCCACGTGCGAAGTTGTGACGCTTGATACCGCCGGCAAAGCCCTTGCCCTTGGAGGTACCCGTTACATCAACTAACTCACCTGCAGCGAATATATCAACGCCGATGGAATCACCGACTTTATATTCAGAAGGATCCTGAAGGCGCATCTCGCGAATGAACTTGACCGGCTTCACACCAGCCTTGTCGAAATGGCCTTTCATTGGCTTGTTGACCTTGTTCTCCTTGATGTCGCCAAAGCCGAGCTGCACTGCGTTGTAGCCGTCGGTCTCAACAGTCTTGTTCTGAATGACGATGTTGCCACCGGCCTCCACAACAGTTACGGGAACGACCTTGCCTTCTTCCGTGAAGATCTGGGTCATGCCAAGTTTTCTACCTAAAATTGCTTTAGACATTCATTCCACCTCCCCTGGGATTAAAGTTTGATTTCAATGTCCACGCCAGCCGGAAGGTCGAGACGCATGAGAGCATCAACGGTCTTGTTGGTCGGCTGCAGGATGTCAATAAGGCGCTTATGGGTGCGCATCTCGAACTGCTCACGGGAGTCCTTGTTGACATGCGGGGAACGCAGAATCGTGTAGATGTTTTTCTCCGTCGGGAGGGGAATCGGGCCGGACACCATAGCGCCGGTCTTCTTTGCAGTATCCACAATCTTTACTGCACTCTGATCGAGGGCTTTATGATCATAAGCCTTCAAACGGATTCTGATTTTCTGTTGCTTAGACAATGTGTTTTCCTCCTTATCGTCCAGGCTCTTGCAATGAAGATGTCCTGTCCATGCAGGGCTGAAAGCCTTTCAGTCTTGCATGGACAGGACATCCCCATGGCCCAAACATTTCTCCGTAGCAGTTCCCTTGGAACCAGGCCAAGCCATCTGCCACGTCATCGCATGGGGGTGTACCTGTTTGTTTCAACCCTCTAAATAAGAGCGACGCGAGCGCCGCTCTTACAAAGGGATTTGAATGTCGTTAAAACTTAAGCTTCAACCTCGGTCACGCGGCCGGCGCCAACAGTGTGGCCACCCTCGCGGATAGCGAAGCGGAGACCCTTCTCGATAGCGATCGGGGTGATGAGCTCAACGTCCATCTCGACGTTATCGCCAGGCATAACCATCTCAGTGCCCTCGGGCAGACGGACAACACCGGTAACGTCAGTCGTACGGAAGTAGAACTGAGGACGGTAGTTGGTGAAGAACGGAGTGTGACGGCCGCCCTCTTCCTTGGTCAGGACGTAAACCTGAGCCTTGAACTTGGTGTGGGGGTTGATGGTGCCGGGCTTAGCCAGAACCTGGCCGCGCTCGATCTCCTTGCGGTCAACACCGCGGAGCAGAGCACCGATGTTATCGCCAGCCACAGCGCTGTCGAGCATCTTGCGGAACATCTCGATGCCGGTAACAACGGTGGACTTCGGCTCATCCTGCAGGCCGACGATCTCAACAGTATCGTTCAGCTTCAGCTCGCCACGCTCCACACGGCCGGTAGCAACGGTGCCGCGGCCGGTGATGGTGAACACGTCCTCAACAGGCATGAGGAAGGGCTTGTCGGTGTCGCGGGTCGGAGTCGGGATGTACTCGTCAACAGCATCCATGAGCTCGTAGATCTTAGCCTTCATGGCATCGTCACCCTCGAGAGCCTTCAGAGCGGAGCCGGAAACAACGGGGATGTCATCGCCGGGGAACTCGTAGCTGGAGAGCAGCTCGCGAACTTCCATCTCAACGAGCTCGAGGAGCTCGGGATCGTCAACCTGGTCAACCTTGTTCAGGAAGACAACGATAGCGGGCACGCCCACCTGACGAGCGAGCAGGATGTGCTCACGGGTCTGAGGCATGGGGCCATCAGCTGCGGAAACAACCAGGATTGCACCGTCCATCTGAGCAGCGCCGGTGATCATGTTCTTGACATAGTCAGCATGGCCCGGGCAGTCAACGTGAGCATAGTGACGCTTCTCGGTCTCATACTCAACGTGAGCGGTGTTGATGGTGATACCGCGCTCGCGCTCCTCAGGAGCCTTATCGATATCAGCGTAATCCTCGAACTTAGCCATGCCCTTCTCGGACAGGCACTTCGTGATTGCAGCAGTCAGAGTAGTCTTGCCATGGTCAACGTGACCGATGGTGCCGATGTTGACATGCGGCTTAGTTCTCTCAAACTTTTCTTTTGCCATTGATTTTTTCCTCCCTTATTCGCCCTTATTCTTGGCAGTTACAGCGTCGGCTATATTCTTGGGAACCTCATCATAGTAGGAAACCTCCATGGAGTAGTTCCCGCGACCCTGTGTCTTGGAACGCAGATCCGTCGAGTAACCGAACATCTCGGACAGAGGAACGAACGCATTGATGACCTGTGCACCATTGCGCGGCTCCATGCCGTCGATGCGGCCGCGGCGGGAGTTAAGGTCGCCGATGACATCGCCCATGTAATCCTCAGGAACGATGACCTCAACCTTAACATACGGCTCGAGGAGAACCGGGTTGGCCTTCTCGGCACCGTTCTTGAATGCCATGGAACCGGCAATCTTGAACGCAGCCTCGGAAGAGTCGACTTCGTGGAAAGAACCATCGTAGACAGTAGCCTTCACGTCGACCACCGGATAACCGGCTACGACACCAGACTCCATAGCCTGCTTGACGCCTTCCTCGATGGGCTTGATGAATTCCTTGGGAATAGCACCGCCCACAACCTTGTTCTCGAAGCTGAAGCCTGCACCAGCTTCCTGGGGCTCCAACTTGAGCCAGCAGTGACCATACTGACCGTGACCACCGGACTGGCGAACGAACTTGCCTTCTGCCTCGACGGTCTTGCGGATGGTCTCGCGATAAGCAACCTGGGGCTCGCCGACCTTGCAGTCCACTTTGAATTCGCGGAGCATACGGTCAACGATGATCTGCAGGTGAAGCTCACCCATGCCGGAGATGATGCACTGGCCAGTCTCCTGGTCGGTGTGGACCCGGAAGGTCGGATCCTCTTCTGCCAGCTTCTGGAGAGCAACGCCCATCTTCTCCTGGTCGTTCTTGGTAGCCGGCTCAACCGCAACGGAGATAACCGGATCCGGGAAGACCATGGACTCAAGGATGATCTGATTTGCCTCGTCGCAAAGGGTATCACCAGTGGTGGTATCCTTCAGGCCAACAGCTGCTGCAATATCGCCGCTGTAAACCCTGTCGATTTCCTTACGGTTGTTAGCGTGCATCTGGAGGATACGGCCGATACGCTCTTTCTTGCCCTTAGTGGAGTTGTACACATAAGAACCAGACTCAAGCACACCGGAGTATACACGGAAGAATGCCAGCTTACCGACATAGGGATCAGTCATGATCTTGAATGCCAGAGCGGAGAAGGGCTCCTCATCGCTGGAAGGACGGTGGTCTTCCTCGCCGCTGTCGGGATTCACACCCTTGATGGGAGGAATGTCCGTCGGAGCGGGCATGTAGTCAACCACAGCATCCAGCAGAGGCTGAACGCCCTTGTTGCGATAAGAAGTGCCGCAGACAACAGGCACCATGTTGCAGGTAACGGTAGCCTTGCGGATAACCTTCTTGATATCCTCTTCGGTGATATCCTCACCGCCGAGGTACTTCTCCATGAACTCGTCATCCTGCTCGGAGCAAGCCTCGAGCAGCTTCTCGCGATATTCTTCAGCCATATCCTTCATGTCATCGGGAATGGCAACCTCATCCGCGACTTTGCCAAGATCGTCTTCATAAACGATGGCTTCCATCTTCACGAGGTCGATGATACCCTGGAAGCTGTCCTCTGCGCCGATGGGCAGCTGGATAGCTACCGCATTGGCATTGAGGCGCTCCTCCATCATCTTGATGACGTTGAAGAAGTCCGCACCGGTAATGTCCATCTTGTTGACATAAGCCATGCGGGGAACCTGGTATTTCTCAGCCTGGCGCCAAACGGTCTCAGTCTGAGGCTCAACACCACCGCGGGCAGTCAGGACTGCCACAGCGCCGTCAAGCACGCGCAGGGAACGCTCAACCTCTACCGTGAAGTCCACGTGGCCCGGCGTATCAATGATGTTGATACGATGGTTCTTCCAGTGGCAGGTGGTAGCTGCGGAAGTAATGGTGATACCGCGCTCCTGCTCCTGAACCATCCAGTCCATGGTAGCAGCGCCATCATGAACCTCACCGATCTTGTGGTTTACACCCGTGTAGAAGAGGATACGTTCCGTGGTGGTCGTCTTACCGGCGTCGATGTGAGCCATGATACCGATATTACGAGTTTTTTCAAGGGAAAACTCTCTTGCCACTTTTTATTTCTCTCCTTATATATAGATACGGTCTGGGAATTACCAGCGATAATGTGCGAACGCCTTGTTGGCCTCTGCCATCTTGTGCGTATCTTCCTTCTTCTTGATCGCTGCGCCCGTGTTGTTGGCCGCATCCATCAGCTCACCGGAAAGACGAGCATCCATGGTCTTCTCACCACGGAGACGAGCATAGTTTACGAGCCAGCGGATACCGAGAGTCATGCGGCGGTCCGGACGAACCTCCACAGGAACCTGATAGTTCGCACCACCCACGCGGCGGGCACGGACCTCAAGAACCGGCATGACATTCTTCAGGGCAGTCTCGAAGACTTCCAGGGGATCCTTGCCGGTCTTGGCACGGATCGTCTCGAATGCATCGTAAACGACACGCTCAGCAACGCTCTTCTTGCCGGAGAGCATTACCTTGTTGATGAATTTCGTAACCGTCTTGCTGTGGTACACCGGATCCGGCAGTACATCGCGCTTCGGTACGGAACCTTTTCTTGGCATTGTTTTACCTCCTTATCATAATCTTTTTTAAGCCGTCAGCTTATTTCTTCTTCGCTTTCTTAGCACCGTACTTGCTGCGGGCCTGACCACGATCCTGCACACCTGCAGTATCGAGGGAACCACGAATGATGTGGTAACGAACACCCGGCAGATCCTTAACACGGCCGCCACGAATCAGAACAACGCTGTGCTCCTGAAGATTATGACCAATGCCCGGAATGTATGCAGTGACCTCGATGCTGTTCGTCAGACGAACACGAGCCACCTTACGCAGTGCAGAGTTCGGCTTCTTCGGCGTGCTGGTATAAACACGAGTGCAGACGCCGCGCTTCTGCGGGCAATTCTTCAGTGCTGGTGCTTTGGACTTCTCCTGCATGCTCTTTCTGCTCTTACGAACTAACTGGTTGATAGTTGGCATACATGCACCTCCTTCCTTCATATTGAGAATTTATTATTTATTATAAGCAGCGGTTAGGCCGCTTATTAACAAATAAGCTTACCTGAGTACGGCAATTGCTGCCGCGCCGACTTCGATGCCGCAGGCCGCGCCCAGGGCCTTCATGGATTCTGTTTCCAGAACCTCTATGCCCTCTGCCCGGCAGAGCTCCTTCAGCGGCTCTGCGATGCGTTCATCAGCATCGCCGGCCAGCAGGACCTGCCCTGCGCTGTGGCGTTTCACAGCCTTGGTGACCTGCTTGAGGCCGATCACCTTCTTGGCATCCTTAAGTGTTTCCAGATTCATCGTTTGCACTCCCCTGTACACTTTCCTTGCGCCCCTCCCGGAGCACTTCTATATATTAGCACCCCCTAAAATCCTTGTCAACACTTTATTTACAAAGTTTTTTGTGCCCACGTGCCCTAGCGTATCATAATGAAAAAACAGGACAAAAACTCTCTCTTGTTTCATCAAAAACCCCCTTTTTGTCCACTGTATACACGCAAATCACGCCCAAACAGGATAATTTTCTCACGAAAAATTTTTTCTTTCCATATTAAACTCATAAAACGCCTCCCGGTACTAATTCTTATACCGGAAGGCGTTTCCTTCAAAGGCTCTTATCAAGAGCAGTACCTGTCTCCCTCTGCCCCTCTTTCCTTTCATAGAAAAACAAAAAGATGATGGGAATCACCAGCAAAGTAAAGACCGTGGATGTAAGAAGGCCGCCTATGATGACCCAGGCCATAGAGGAGCGTGTCTCGCTGCCCGCCGTAAGCGACAGGGCCGTGGGCAGCATGCCCGCCATCATGGTGATGGTGGTCATCATGATGGGGCGCAGGCGCACCCGGCCGGCTTCCATGATAGCTTCCATGGCAGTCCTGCCCCTGTCCATCAGGGTCAGGCTGTAGTCTATGAGCAAAGTGCCATTCTTGGCCACAATGCCGTCCATCACCAGAATGCCTATCAGCGAGTAGAGGTTCAAGGTATTGCGGGTCAGCAGCAACAGCAAGATGGATCCAATCAGCCCCAGGGGCAGGGAAAACATCCTGATGAAAGGCGTGATGGTAGATTCATAGAGCACTGCCAGCAGCATATAGATAAGCACCAGCGCCAGGAACAGTGCCGACAGCAGCTCGCCAAAGGCCTCGTCCATCCTGTCAGCCTGCCCCCTGAACTTATAGGTGACGCCTTCCCCCAGGTCTGCCTGGGCCAGAGCTTTCCTCACATCCTTGGTCACCTCGCCTATGGGCCGGCCGCTGAGATTGGCGCCGATGGCAGATGCCCTCTGCTTGTCAATGCGCCTTATGCTGACGGGGCCCCTGCCGCTCTTTATCTCCGCCACATCTCCCAGATAAATGAGCCTGCCGGAAGAAATGATGGGTATGCGGGCTACGTCCGAAGCCTTGTAGCCGTCCGCCCCCAAAAAGCGCACCTTGATATCCGTGTCCCTGCCGCCGTTAGCGCGGTCATTCTTCAGCTCACCGGCGGAAAGGCCTGAAATGGCGGAGGCAAAGGCCGTCTCCACTTCTCCCAGGGAAGTGCCGTAAGTCTTGAGCTTTTCCCTGTCCACTCTCAGCTGCAGCTCGGGCATCCCCTCCTGATAGGTGCTGTTCACATCTGTCAGCCCCGGAATCCCTTCCAGGATCGCTATGGTCTTTTCCGTAGCTTCCTCCAGGATATCGCTGTGATTGCTCCTGAGCTCCAGCTGCAGGGCTCCTGCCCCGTTCCTGGGGCCGTTGCCGGAAACGCCTGCCACATTGGTCTGGGACTCTGCCACCCGCACATCTGCTTCATGGATGCCGGCGGCAAAGGCCCTTATCTCGTCTGCCACCTGCCAGACAGAGCGGCCGCGCTCCCGCCGGTCATAGAGCTGCACCTTGATCCTGCCTTCATAGGCAGTGGAGCCTCCCGCCTGGGTCATATAGTATTTCACCTCAGGCAGCTGGGAGAGTTTTTCTTCCAGCTTGCGGGCCACTCTGTCCGTTTCCTCCGCCGAGGAACCTACAGGGGCCTGGATGCTCACCACAAAGGCGGATTCATCCGTGCGGGGCATGAATTCCGAACCCACCGCCCCCAGGGGCACCAAAGCCAGCACTCCCAGGAAGATGCCCAGTATGCCCAGCAAGAGCTTTTTCCTGTTGGCCAGGCTCCATAGCAGCATCTTTTCATAGCGGGCCTGCGCCCTTTCCTCCAGCCTGTCCATAAAACGCCAGAGGGGCTTGTCATCAGGCCTGTACCCCAGCCGGTAGAATCTGGAAGCCAGCATGGGGGTGAGGGTGAAGGACACAAAGAGGGAGAACGCCCCTGCAAAGACGATGGTCAGGCCGAACTGGCGGAAGTACTGCCCGGTCATGCCCTCCATAAAGGCAATGGGCATGAAGACTGCCGCATCGCAGAGAGTGATGGCCACCGCAGCCATGCCGATTTCCATGCGGCCGTTTTCCGCCGCCTCCTCCGGCCCCTCCCCCAGGCCCAGATGCCTGATGATGTTTTCCAGCACCACGATGGCATCATCCACCAGGATGCCGATGCAGAGGGTCATGCCCATGAGTGACATCATGTTGAAGGTGAAGCCGAAGACATACATGACAAAGAAGGTGGCGATAAGGGAGGTGGGAATGGCAATCATCACCGCCGCCGTGGAACGCCAGCCCCTCAGGAAGAAGAACAGCACCAGCCCCGTGGTGCAAAGTCCTTCCACCAGGGTCATCACCGTGTTGTGCAGGGAGGTTTCCACATAGTCCGCGTCGCTGGACACCAGCACGAACTCATACTCCGGATAATCCCGCCTGAGCCTTTCCAGTTTTTCCCGGACATTCTTGTCAGTCTCTACCACATTGGCATCGCTGTTCTTATAGACCAGCACATTGATGGCATCCTGCCCGTTGAGCCTGCCGTAGCGGGAAGCACGGGCAGACTGCTCCCTGACCTCGGCCACGGAAGTCAGGGGCACTTTGCTCCCTGCAAAATTTGCCACCTGCACCTGCTGGATTTCTGCCACATCACGATACTGGGCGATGAGCCGCACATCCGACTGGGTGGCCTCCGTATAGACGGAGCCTGAGGGCAGCAGCTGGTTTTCCTTCCTGATGGCTGAGGCAATCTTGTCAAGGGTCAGGCCGTAAACGGCCATCTTGTCCCTGTCCACCTCCACCGCCACTTCCCTGTCCCGGCCGCCGTGGAGTTCCACCTCAGACACACCGCCCGCCTGCTGCAGCACCTCCTGGAAGACATTCTCCGTCTGGGTGTAGGTATCAGCCAGACCATAGGGGGACAGCACCGCCAGCTCCACAATGGGCTTGGCATTGAGATCCCGCTTGATGACCACGGGAGCATCCGCCTCATCCGGCAGCCTGTTCTTGATGGAATCCACTTTCTTGGTGGCCTCGATAGCCGCCAGGTCAGCATCTGTATCAAACTCCAGCTCCAGGCCGATGCGGGCCTGCTCGTAGCTGGCAGTAGAGGTTATCTTCTTCACACCGGACACGGAGGACAGGGCATCCTCCACCGGTCGCACTATTTCCTGTTCCACAGACTCGGCGCTGGCCCCTGGGTACTTCACCCGCACAGTGACATAGGGGGTGTTGATATCCGGCAGGAGCTCCACCCCAATGCGGTAATAGCTGTAGAGCCCCAGCACCACGAAGAAGGCCACGATCATGGAAATGCCCACAGGCCGCTGGATGGAAAAACGGGTGATATTCATAGCACTTCCACCGCCGTTCCCTGCTGCAGCCTGTCAAGATTGGAAATGATGACTTCCTCCCCTTCTGAAAGGCCCTCCAGTATCTCCGCCTCCTGGTCGTTTTCCAGCCCCAGCCGCACTTCTCTCGTTTCCGCCTTGCCATCTGCCCCCAATACATAGACCAGCTGCCTGCCGTTGCGGGAAAGCACCGCCTCCTTGGGCACGAAAAGGGTGTCCCTGCGCTGAAGCACATCAAGGGCAGTATGGGCAAAGAGCCCGGCCTTGATGTCCAGCTCCTCCCCCAGAAGCTCGATGCGCACCTGATAGCTCTTGGCCGCTTCGTCCATGGCAGGGCTCACGTAGACAATGCGTCCCGGATAAGACCTGCCCATGGCATCCACGGTAACACTAACTTCCATGCCCGGAGTCAGCACCGCCGCATCATTTTCCGACAGGGTGCAGTCCACCTTCATGCGGCTGTTGTCCACCAGGCTAAGGACCTTGGTCCCCGCAGAGATTATCTCCCCTGCCTCCGCCTTGCGGTAGCCGATGACACCGGCGCGCGGGGCCCGAAGCACCATATCCTCCCGCTGCTGCCGCAGGGCCTCTGCACCATGTCCGGCCTTTTCTGCCGTAAAAGCCTTGGACTGGACAGAAGCTGCATCCCCGCCTTCCACCTGATTTTCCAAAATCTCAAAAGCAGCCCGGCTGGCCAGATACTCCTGCTTCACTGCATCCAGCCTGTCCTGGGAAATAGCGCCAATGGAGAAGAGATAGACATTCCTCTCATATCTGCTCTCCTCCAGCTCATAATCATTGCGGGCCTTCAGATAGTTGGCTTCGTAGGAGGCCGCCGCCTCCCGGGCATCTGCCTCTGCTGCTCCTGCAGCTGCTGACTGCTGCAGGATGGAGATATCAAGGTCAGCGGTATCCTGCACCAGAAGCACCTGTCCCGCCTCCACCTTGTCCCCCAGCTGCACCAGCACCTCAGCGACCCTGCCCGTATATTTGGGTGCCAGGGCAATATCGGCTTCCGCCACGGTCTGGCCGGAGAGCAGGATATGGCGGCTGAGGTCAGAGCGCTGCAAGACCACCGTCTTCACCACCGGCTTATGTTCCCTGCCCCCTCGCTTTTCCCCGCCCTCCTGCTGAACGTACAGGTAGACAGCAAGAGCTGCCAGCAGGGCTGCCAGCAACACAAAACGCCCCTTGCCCAAATGCCGCCAACGCTCCAAAATCCCCTTGCATCCCTCTCTGCCCATGACAAACTCCTTTGTGTACCCAAAAATAACTACGAAAAATCCCTGAGAAGCAGAAAATGCCCCTCAGGGATTCATATTTCAATCTCAAGCCTCATGCCTGGACATACAATGCCTTCACCACAATATCCACCTCGTGGACCATCATGCCAGTCATGTACTCCACTGCCTGCCGCACTGCCCGCTGAGTCTTGGTGATCAGCGTGGGAATGTGGTTCCCGTAGGTAAGCACCACAGAGCAGGACACCTTCAACCCCATGTCCTCATCCCCCTGGTAGAGATGGCTCACATTGATGTGGCCTATTTCACTGATGTCACCCTCCAGCACCACTTTGCGCACGATAGCCGCCACGGCATGGTCATCGATACTGAGCTTGCCGTAGTAGCTGAACACAGGCCGCACGATGGATTTCTCTCCCAGACGCCTGCGCTTGTTGGAAGAACGCTTGAAAAATGATTGCACCGGATCGATCAGGAAACCGGAAAAATGCGGCTTCAGCTCGATGGTGGGCACGGGAATGATATGCTTGCCCTGCTTGAGCCGGTAGAACTGCGCCTTCTCAATATCCGACTTGCTGGCAATATCCTCGATATTGATGATCTGAGAAATGGCTGGCAGCTTCAGGGCGCGGGCAATCTTGTGCACCATGTTTTCTGAGGTGCCCAGCACCAGGATGCGGTGAGGATTGACCTTCCCTATGGCCTTGCGCACCTCTTCAGCATGGCCCGGCAGGATGAAAATCGCCCTGCGCACAGCCATGATCTTGCTGACCTCCTGCTTGGCAGAGTGGCCTGCGATGATCTTGCCGTCGCTGATGAGTATGCCGTCATCAATGATGGCATCCGCCTTGTGCTTGTGGGCGATGACCAGGGCCCGATGGCTCTTGCCTGTGCCGCTGGGGCCCACCAGGGCGATTACGTCCATAAGTCTCTCTCCTGTCAGCTTTCAGGACGGTAGAACTTCTCCGCCCACACATCTTCAATGGTAAACATTCCCAGGTTCTGGGGGAAGCGGGTGGCATAGCCATGGAAGTCCGAGCCCCCGGATATAAGCAGGCCGTACTTCTCTGCCATGAGCCTGTAACGCTCCACATCCTCCGGCTCATGCTGGGGGTAGAAGACCTCCAGCCCCTCAATGCCAGACTGGCAGAGCTTTTCCACCAGTTCATCATCCCCTACCAGTTTGGGGTGAGCCAGCACAGGAGTTCCCCCTGCAGCCTTGATAAGCTCGATGATTTCCTCTGTTTCCAGATGATAATGTGGCACATAGGCAGGCATGCCCTTTTGCAGCAGGGCTTCAAAGGCCTCCCTTATGGAACCGAAGTACCCCTTCTTCACCAGTATGCGGGCTATATGGGAGCGGCTGATGGACCTGCTGTCCCCCGCAATGGTCAGTACCTCTGTCTCTGTGATCTGGTAGCCCAGACTGCAGAGCTTCTCCACCATCTCGCTGAACCGCGTCCAGCGAGCCTCCGTCACATCGTTGAGCTTGTCTATGAGATCCCTGTAGTAGATATCCACATTATATCCCAGGATATGTATTTCATGCACAGGATGATGGGCGCTGAATTCTATGCCCGGGATAATCTTCAGCCCCTTTACAGGCAATAAGCCATTTTCATACAGATGGCCCACCCCCTCCACCGTATCGTGGTCGGTGATGGCCAAATAATTCAGTCCTGCTTCCTTTGCGGCCGCCACGACTTCCTCCGGGGTCAGTTTGCCATCGGAATAACTCGTGTGGACATGCAAATCGCTTGGCATCCTGCTATCAACTCCTATTCCTGTTTCCTTCAGCGGGGTTCCACTATCAACTTGATGGCTGTACGCTCCTCGCCTTCAATCTTGATGTCCGTGAAAGCCGGTATGCAGATAAGATCCACCCCATGGGGAGCCACAAAACCGCGGGCAATTGCTACTGCCTTGACCGCCTGGTTGAGGGCACCTGCCCCGATGGCCTGCATCTCTGCACTGCCGTTCTCCCGCAGGACACCTGCCAGGGCTCCTGCCACGGAATTAGGATTGGATTTAGCAGATACTTTCAAGATTTCCATGTTCTCAGCACGTCCTCTCTGGTTAATGCAACTGCTTCGATTGCTGGTACAGTTTACCTGTCTAGCTTGGTTCACTTGTTACTGCCATTACTATTCGTCATGCTTTGAAAAAATCCTTCTAAAATAAATTTATTCCGTGATGAGAATAGGCTCTATGCCCATGGTCTTGTTGGTCTTATCGTCAATCTCCACTATCACTGCAGAAAAAACCTGGGGCCCCTGGTCCTCCACCTCAAAGCGCACGGGGAGCCCTGTGGTGAACTTGTAGATGATCTTGTCCGTCTTGACACCCAGCACGGAGTTCCAGGGACCAACCATGCCAAGGTCAGTGATATAAGCAGTGCCCTGGGGCAATATCCTGGCATCGGCGGTCTGGATATGGGTATGGGTGCCCACCACTCCGTTCACCTTGCCGTCCAGGTACCAGCCCATGGCCATCTTCTCCGAGGTAGTCTCAGCATGGAAATCCAGGAAGATGATGTCGCACTGGCCTGACATTTCCTTCAGCAGTTCATCCACTTTCTGGAAAGGGCAGTCAAGAGCAGGCATGAAGGACCGCCCTGAAAGATTCATGACCCCGATGGTCTTGGCCTTGAAGGGGTAAAGGCAATAGCCCTTGCCCGGAGCACCCTCGGGATAGTTGGCAGGGCGGATGAGGAAGGGCTCGCTGTCGATAAACTCCAGCACATCCTTCTTGTCCCAGACATGATTGCCGGTGGTGACAATATCCGCCCCGCCACTGTAAAGCTCGTCCAGGGAAGTGCGGGTAAGGCCCTTGCCGGAGGCGGAATTTTCCCCATTTACAATGACCACATCTACACTTTTTTCCTTGCGCAGCTTCTGCACATATTCACGGAACGCCCGGCGGCCCGGCCGGCCGATGACATCCCCCACTAACATGACTCGCAAATTCTTTCTCCTTAAACTACCTGTTATACACCACCACCCGGTCATTTTCCCGGACGGCAGCCATGCGCTCCTTGATGATGATATCCGGGGCCTGATCCAGCAGCTGGTCCAAAAGCTCGCTGTGCATAGCGGCAAAGTCCGGCTCCAGATTAGCTTCCGTATGGCTGTCCACCAGCAGGCTCTCACCGAATCTGTCCAGCATGAGCTCTGCCATGACCTCCAGTTCTCCCCGGGACAGGTCTATGAGATTCCTGGACACATGGATAAGCAGGGTGTCTCCCTGCTCCTCTGACTCTACCGAAGACCAGACATACACGCCTTCCTCAATATCATGATAGGCATCCAGGCTTTCCTGCAGGAAACTTGCAAATTTATCCACTTCCCTGCCCGGAGGAAGGGGCTGTTTCACCATGAAGGTGAGTTCCAGCCTGTCCCTCCCGGGGTCATAAGTGACCGCCGCAATCTCGGGATAGCAGACCAGGAGCGAGCCTAAAAGCTGGACTCCTATCTGCATCTGGTTCTGTCGGGGGTTCCTGCCCTTGTCCTCCTGCTTGAAAAACTGCTTAAATCCAAACATGAGCCTCACTCCCTTCTCCAAAAGCAAAAGGAGGGCGCCGAAGAAAAATCTCTTGCACCCTCCTTTTATGATTTACTGAATTCTTACTTGGCGTAATCCACCACGCGGGTCTCGCGGATGACCGTAGCCTTGATCTGGCCAGGATACTCAAGCTCATCTTCAATGCGCTTGACGATATTGTGAGCCAGAGCTGCAGCCTCGGCATCATCCACCTTGTCCGGCTTCACCATGACGCGGATCTCGCGGCCTGCCTGGATGGCGAAGCAGCGCTCCACGCCCTCGAAGGACTCGGCGATTTCCTCCAGGCTCTTGAGGCGCTTAAGGTAAGACTCAAGGCTCTCACGGCGGGCACCGGGACGGGCAGCGGACACGGCGTCAGCTGCTGCCACCAGCACGGATTCCACGCAGGTAGGCTCACAATCACCGTGATGGGAAGCCACGGCGTTGATGATATCCTTGGACTCGCGGAACTTGCGGGCAAGGTCTGCACCGATGGCGGTATGGGAACCCTCCACCTCGTGGTCAATGGCCTTGCCGATGTCGTGGAGGAGACCTCCCCGCTTGGCCAGCATTACGTCACAGCCCAGCTCTGCCGCCATGACACCAGCCAGATGAGAAACCTCGATGGAGTGATTCAGCACGTTCTGGCCATAGCTGGTGCGGTAGCGCAGACGGCCCAGGAGCTTCACCAGCTCCGGATGGATGCCGTGGACACCAGTATCGAAGGTGGCCTGCTCGCCGGCCTCCTTGATGCGCTGGTCAACCTCCCGCTTGGCCTTCTCCACCATTTCCTCGATGCGGGCAGGGTGGATGCGGCCGTCCTGGATGAGCTTCTCCAAAGCAATGCGTGCAATCTCCCTGCGCACCGGGTCAAAGCCGGAAAGAATCACAGCCTCGGGCGTATCATCAATGATGAGGTCAATGCCCGTCATGGTCTCCAGGGTGCGGATATTGCGACCCTCGCGGCCAATGATGCGGCCTTTCATTTCATCGTTAGGCAGAGCCACTACCGAAACAGTAGTCTCAGCCACGTGGTCTGCAGCGCAGCGCTGGATAGCAGTGGAAAGGATTTCGCGTGCCTTCTTGTCTGCTTCATCCCGAGTCTGCTGCTCGTATTCCTTGATTTTCATGGCCTTCTCGTGCTGGAGCTCTTCCTCCGTCTCGGCCATGATCATGGTGCGGGCTTCCTCAGTTGTCAGGCTTGAGATACGCTCAAGCTCCGCTTTCTGCTGGGCATGGAGTTCATCAACCGCCGCCTGGGTCTTGTCCAGCCGCTCTTCCTTGCGGGACAGAGTGCTTTCCTTCTTCTCCAGGGACTCCAGCTTCCTGTCCAGATTCTCTTCCTTCTGGACAATCCGCCGCTCCTGGCGCTGGATTTCACTCCTGCGCTCCTTGGTGTCACGGTCAAGTTCCTGACGCTGGCGATGTATCTCTTCTTTGGCCTCAAGCAAAGCTTCTTTCTTCTTGGTCTCTCCCTGCTGCCTGGCTTCTGCCACTATGCGCTGGGCTTCTGTCTCTGCCGAGCCAATCTGTGCTTCTGCGGTGCGTTTGCGAGCCGTATAGCCTGCGGCTGCGCCGATAACTAGTGCAACTATTACCGCTAATATTACTGTAACGATAATACTCACCCCCCTTTTCTTTTTTTTCATGCTTTAATTTTCATCTGTGTGTATGGCACACCCATACGTATATATTCTAATGTTTTTCCCTGTCTCTGTCAAGGAAACATACCGTCTGCGAGTCTTAGAAAACACTATGTGAATTTCATTTAATGCTCGCTGATGGGTGGCAAAAATTCCCGCTTTGCGGTACAATGTAACATGTTTGGATTTGGTTGACTTATGTAATTTGGAGGAACACAATATGCTCAAATGCAGCAAATGCGGCAAAACCTTAGAGGATAAAGATGCTCTGGTGCACAAGGACCCCGAGGGCAACCAGCACATCATCTGCCACGACTGCTTCAAGGAGGCAACCGGCGTTGACTACCAGACCTTTGCCTTCCGCAAGGAAAACGCCAAGCAGACCTTCTTTGCAGTGCTCTTCTGCCTGGCGGCCACCATCTACGCCTTTATGGAAAAAGGCCCCCTGTACGGAGGCCTGGGCATTATCCTTACCATTTTAGTCTACATTTTCGCCAGCAAGGCAAAATAATCACAGGGAAAGTATCCGGCGCACCGCTTCGGGCTTAAGGTCAAAGCGGGCACAGAGCTCCGCCTCTCCCATGCCCCCCTTGTAAAGACGGCGTATGATGTCATCCCGGGCCATGAGAAGGCCTTCTATGAACCCCTTCTCGTAAGCCCCCTTGCCTTCCGCCTTTTCCTGGGGGGTAAGCTGGGACATGCGGCGGGCCAGGGAATTCAGGAGAGGCGAATCTCCCAGTGTCACATCGGGCTTCTTCCAGAGGGCTTCCCTGTCCACCATCTTCACCTTGGGGGTGCGCTTCAGCAGGCGGTAGTCCCCGTCAGGCAGCATCTGCCAGGTTTCATCGGCAGGCCAGGAGTCATTCAGGACCCGCTCCACATTCACCCTGTCGCTCTGCTGATAGAACCTCTCCGCTTCCTGCCGGGACTTGCCTCCCTGCACCTTGCGGCTGACCAGGCGCTCCTTCAGGTCCTCGGCCCTGGCCTCAATGAAAACCGTATAATCCGCATATTCACGCAGCTCCTGCCAGCCGCCGTTGCCCAAAAGCAGCCAGTTGCCCTCCAGGAGCACGATGTCCTGACGGACGGTGATGACATCCTCTATGACGTCGTGAATACTGCGGTCGTAGACTGGCCAGCGGATGTTTTCCGTCCGCACCTGGGCCAGTTTTTCTTTTAGATGCTCCAGATTGAAAGTCTCCGGCGCCCCCTTGATGGCGGTCATGGGTACCATCCTGCCCTCCCGCTCTGTCTTGTGGGTGCGCAGGTAAGCTGCGGTGTGGTGAAAGCCGTCCAGTCCCAGCGCCTGCAGGGACACCAGCCCCTCCACTGATTGGGACAGCTTCTCCAACAGCAGGCAGAGGGTGGACTTTCCTGTGCCCGGCGGAGCTGCCAGAAGAACTATCAGCCTTCTTCCCACCGCTTTCTGTTTTCTCGACATCTGCCTCAGGAAAGGCAGGAAAAGCTCTTGTATGGCAGCCTCATTATACTGCACTTTATGAGCCAGGCCGTTGATCATGAAGCGGCAGCTGCGCCACTGTTTCTCTTTCATATTCCAGCCTCCTTGGTCGCAATTCAACTTATTCCAGCCGTTTTTTTCTTATTTCTCATTGTACTATAATCCAGCTTCTATTGCCAGCTTTCCTTTCAAGGAGTATCATGGTAGACAAGGAGGGATTTACTTTGAACAAGAAAACACTAAAAACAAAAATCGCAGCAGCCTGCCTGGCAGGCACCCTCGCCGCAGGCTTCCAGGGAGCTATGCTTCCGGCCTCAGCAGAAGCTTTGTCCACCGGCTCCGTCATTGGAGCTGTCATCGGAGGAGCAGCAGCTGCTTCCCAGGCCAACAGTTACATCAAGTATTACAACAACACCGAGCAGGGACGCCAGGAATACTTCCAGGGCATGAAGCAGCAGTACGGTGTGAACAACGATTCTTACCTCAATGAACGCCTGTCAGGTATTATGACCAACCTCACCAAAGCCATCGGCTCAGTTGACTCCACAGTTTACGATAAGCCCTATAATTACTTCATCAACAATGACCAGAGCTTCAACGCTTTCTGTGCCATGGGCCACAACATGAGCGTCAACAGCGGCCTCTTCAACGTCATCACCAATGACGATGAAATCGCCGTGGTGCTGGGCCACGAAATGGGCCACGGCCAGAAAGACCATCCCGCCAAAGGCATCAAGCGCTCCATTCTCCCCCAGATCCTGGCCAGCGCTACCAATAACATCCTGGGAGACATCCTGGCCAACACCTGGAACAACCAGGGCATCACCAAGCCCATGGAATGGGAAGCAGACAACCTGGCCTTTGAGTACATGACCCACTCCCCCTACAACCCTGGTGCCTGCGCCGCCGTCTGGCAGCGGGTCATCGACAAGGGAGGCGACAACAAGAACAGAAGCTTCGCCCGCTTCATGGCTGGCGGTTCCGACCACCCCTCCCATTCCTCCCGCCGGGACAATTACGCCAAGAAACTCACTGAATACAGCCACAAGCACGTCACCGTGCAGGACGGCAAGGTGCAGGTCAACGGCAAGGACTTTGTCGTTCCCGCCGCTGGTGCCGGCATGAGCGGCGCCGAACGTTCCTACTTCGTAGCAGGCAACCTCGCTGCCGCCTTCCATAACGGCCACAACAAATCTGCCGCTGCCGTAAACGGCGATGTAGTCATGCTGGGCGCACAGCCCATCATGCAGTGCCTGAATGGGGACGAAAGCGCCCAGGCCCTGGCAGACAGGCTCAATGCCATCAAATAACAACTAAGGAGCATTACCATGCGTATCCGCGCCTATCGAACCTCCATCATCCTGGGATTTGTGTCTGCTCTGCTGATTTCCGCCTTCTGGTACACCCAGCAGCTGGCCTTCATCATCTTCCTTTCCCTGCTGCTGAACCTGCTGCTGAATCCCCTGGTGGACAAGCTAAGCAGGAAACTCCCCCGGGGGCTGGCGGCAGGACTGGTAATGTTCTTCTTCCTGCTGGCGGGGACAGCAATCCTAACCCTGGTATCCAGCAATTTCCTGCCAACCTTCACCCGCTTCATACGCGAGTTTCCCCATATAGCAGCAAAACTGCAGGATACCTGGATCGTATACGGCCCTTCCTTCCTAAAGGATGAGCTGGACACCCTCTGGGAAAGCCTGCGGGATGCCAGCCTTGACGCCCTGAAGGGCTCCATGACCCTGATGTTCTCCGCCTTCAGCAAGTTCATCGACATGGTCATCATCTTCTTTGTGACCTTCTACCTGCTGAAGGACGGGGAAAAGATCAAAAGCTATCTGGCGGGACTTTTTCCCCATCAGGACAACAAGCGTGTCATGAGGCTCTTCAACAATATCCTGGGAGCCCTGCGCATCTACATCTGCGGGCAGATGGCCATCTGCTGCATTACAGCCACCGTGGTGTTTTTGTACTTCACTATCAGGAACCTGCCCTATGCCTCTGTCTTTGCAGTAGTTTCCGGCGTGGCGGAATTCATACCCGTGCTGGGGCCCACCGTGGCCTCCGCCTTCGGCGTGCTGCTCACCGCCACCACCAGTCCCCTGACAGCCCTGCAAACGGCAGGCTTCTATCTGGTGCTCACCCAGGTCAACCACAATCTGGTGATGCCCAATATCATCGGCAAGACCCTGAACCTGCACCCCATCGCCATCATCCTTGGCGTAGTGCTGGGAGGAGAGCTCCTGGGCGCTGCCGGTATGTTCCTGGCTGTGCCCATCATCGTCATCTGCAAGCTGGTCATCGCAGACATCTACCTGGCCCGGCAGCAGGACATGGAAAAAATGAAGACCTCCCGCTGGCTCTCCAAGCCAACAGAGGAAGACAGACCATAAGAAAAAAGCTGTGAAGCAATTGGATCTGAGCATCCATCGCTTCACAGCTTTTATTTATGCCGTCTGCCTATTTTCAGAGTTCAGCCTTCCACAAGCCATGCAGGTTGCAGTATTCAAACACCGCCACAGGCTTGTCTCCCTCGGCCAGTCTGAACACCGCCTCAGGCTTGTCCTCAGACGTCAGCTTGCACATCAGGCCGCCTTTTTCCGTCTGCACATGAATCCACTCAATCAGGTGCTCAGGCGTCATGGGATGAGACACCGATCCTACCGCCACCTTCAGAGTCCCTGTCCCGGCATCGAATTCAGCCACCGGTACATGCTTTTCCTGGGCCGCATCGGTGGTATTGGCGGTGAGCTCCGCCATGGCCTCTCCGCAGCACATCATGGTCCCCTTGCCCTCATTGATCAGTCCCACCAGATTGCCGCAACGGCTGCAACGGAAAAATCTGCTTGCCATAACTCTCCCTCCGTATTCACAACACACAGAAAATTCATACCTCCATTGTACCTAAAACCCAGGTGAAACACAAGTAAAACGTACCCGAGGGACGAAATTCCCCCGGGCAACGTTTGCATGTTGCTATTTAGAATATCGTCCCTTACATTTTCCCAAAACTTCTCGTTATCATTTCGTTACCCGCCCCCTCTTTCCCTGCCTGGCTGAAATATTTTCAAATGACATTTGATAACGTCATTATTCAAGTTTTGTCGACTGGCACAAAAAAGCCTTCCCCTTTGAGGGGAAGGCTATAATACTTTTTCTATACTTACTGAGCCATCAGCTTGGCTAGCTTGCCAGCGAACTCCACGGGGTTCTCGGGCAGGATGCCCTCGATGAGCAGGGCCTGGGTGTAGAGCAGGTCGCAGTAGTCCTTGAAGTCCTCCGTATCCTTGCCTGCAGCATGGAGGCTCTGGAGACGGGTGAAGAGCTCATGTTTCGGGTTGATCTCCAGGATGCGGCGGGCCTTGAACATGGGGTTGTTCATGTCCGCAAAGGTCTGCTCCATGGAGAGAGACGGGCCGGCTTCATCTGCCACCAGGCACACGGCGCTGGACTTCAGGCGGCTGGAAACCTTCACATCAGCTACCTTGTCACCAAGGGTCTCCTTGATATCCTTCATCAGGTCATCATTGGACTTGGCGATTTCCTCAGTCTCCTTCTTGACCTCCTGGGACTCGGCATCATCCAGGTCAAGATCACCCTTGCTGATGGAGTGGAAGTCCTTGCTGTCATACTGATGGATGGACTCGATGGCGAACTCATCCACGGGGTCCAGGAGGTAGAGCACCTCAATGCCCTTGTCACGCAAGAGCTCCATCTGCGGCAGATGCTCGATGGTCTCCTTATCGCGGGCAGTAGCATAGTAAATCTTCTTCTGGCTCTCAGGCATGCGCTCCACATACTCCTTGAGAGTCACCAGCTTGCCCTCCTTGGAGCTCATGAAGAGCAGCAGGTCCTTCAGCTTGTCGATGGTGTCGCTGCCGCCATACATGCTGTTGTAGACGCCAATCTTCAGGGACTTGCCGTACTCGTTCCAGAACTTCTCATAGTCCTCGCGATGCTTCTCCAGCTTCTTGCTGAGGGACTTAAGGATATTCTTCTCCAGAGCCTTGCCGATGGTCTTGAGCTCACGGCTCTGCTGCAAGAGCTCGCGGGAGATGTTCAGGGAAAGGTCGGGGGAATCCACCAGGCCCTTCATAAAGCGCAGGTAGTCAGGCAGCAGGTCCTTGCACTTGTCCATGATGAACACGTGGCGGGAGTAGAGCTGCAGGCCCGGCTCATAGTCCGTGTGATAGAGGTTGAAGGGAGCCTTGGCGGGGATGCAGAGAAGGGCCGTGTATTCCACAGTACCCTCAGCCTTGGTGTGGAACACCTCCATGGGGTTCTCCCACTCATGGAACTGATTCTTGAAGAACTCGTTGTAGTCCTCGTCCTTGAGCTCGCTCTTGCTCTTGGTCCAGAGGGGCTTCATGGAGTTCAGGGTGCGGATTTCCGTCTTTTTGATGGGCTCTGCATCCTTGATGGGCTCGCCCTTGTCGTCCTTGGGCTGCTCAGTCACCTCGAAGCTCATCTTGATGGGGTAGCGCACATAGTCGGAATACTTCTTCACCAGATTCTGGAGCTTGTAGTTCTCAGTGAAGTTCTCCTCAGCCTCATCACCGTAGAACTCCTTCTTCAAGGTGATGGTGATGGTGGTGCCGCGCTTCTCCTTGTCGCACTCCTCGATGGTGTAATTGCCATCAGCAGTGGACTCCCAACGCCAGCCCTGAGTCTCGCCAGCCTTGCGGGTGATGATGGTGACTTTCTCTGCCACCATGAAAGCAGAGTAGAAGCCCACGCCGAACTGGCCGATAAGCTCCTTGTCGGTCAGCTCGGAGCCCTCGCCCTGGGCTTCCTTGGCCTTCTGGATCTGCTCCAGGAAAGCCTTGGTGCCGGACTGGGCAATGGTGCCGATATTGGTGATGACCTCTTCCTTGTTCATGCCCAGGCCATTGTCAGCAATGGTCAGGGTGTGGCTGTCTTTATCAGGAATGAGGAAGATCTCGTAATCCTCATCCCCTTCCAGCAGGTCGCGGTTGGTGAGGCTCTCGAAATGGAGCTTGTCAATGGCATCGGAAGCATTGGAAATCAGCTCCCGCAGGAAAATCTCATGGTTGGTATAGATGGAGTTGATCATCAAATCCAGGAGTTTCTTGGTTTCCGCTTGGAATTCATGGGTTTCTTTAGCCATGTTGCAATTACCTTCCTTTATTTTGGAATATCATTAACTAGTTTGTTAGCACTCTCATACCATGAGTGCCAGCGTACAGATAATAATATACTACGATGGCGGCTAAAAGTCAATAAGTCAAAAAATCTCCCTGGCAAGGCAGTCATGCCTGTCCAGGGAGATTTTCCTGTTGATGAATAATTGAGCCTGCTTACTTCTGCCACCTGCAGGCTCTGGCTTCTACCATGTCGATGATGCCGAACAGGCACAGCCCTATGAGGCTCAGCACCACGATGCCTGCGTACATATCAAGGTAATTCACTCGCAGCCAGGCATCCATGATGTAGTAGCCCATGCCATACTGGGTGCCGAAGGTTTCCGTGAAGAAAAGCACGGAAATGGCGGTGGCCATGGCCACGCGGACAGCAGTGATGAACTTCGGCAGGGAAGCAGGGAAAATGACTTCTCTGAGAATCTGCCGGAACCTGGCTCCCAGGGAGTACAGGGGATAGTAAGTCTCCTCCGGGATGGCCTTGATGGCATCACGCACCGCCACGATGACCTGAAAGACGATGATGAGGAAGATCATGATGATCTTTGACATCTCCCCCACTCCTGCCAGCAGCATCAGGATGGGCAGCAGGGCAATCTTGGGAATCGGATAAGTTAGGTACACCAGCGGAGCCAGATACTTGTCCGCCTTGTGGAAATACCCCATGAGGCAGCCCAAGGGATAGCCGATGAGCACTGCTATGAAAAGCCCTGCTGCAATGCGCCAAAGGCTGTAGAGAGCATGGATGGCAATATCTCCGGCGAAAACACTTACTAGCCGCACAAAGACCTTTTCCGGCAGGGGCACAATGGGCTTGTGCATGAGCAGGGCAAGCACCTGCCAGAGGATAATCAGGAAGACAGCCCCCAGGCAATAGGCCAGCAGCACTCCTCGGGTTCTTCTGAAGTTCATGCGCCCTCACCTCCCCTGCCAGGAAGCTTGGGCTTCAGCTTTTGCCTGAGCTGCCGCCCCAGCTGGAAGAAGCGCTCATCGCTGCGGCGCAGGGGAGTCTCCCCGGTGGGATTGTCCAAAAGCTCGGCAATCTGCCCATCCTCTCCCATGACTGCAATCTGCCCCCCCAGATAGAGGGCTTCCTCCACATAGTGAGTCACCAGGATGGTGGTAATGGATTCCTGCTGCCACAGTTCCCGGAACACATCCTGCATTTCCTCCCGGGTGATGGCATCAAGGGCAGAGAAAGGCTCATCCATCAGCAGGATATCCGGCTGCAGGAGGAACACGCGGGCCAGGCTCACCCTCTGCTGCTGTCCCCCGGAAAGCTCCCGGGGATAGCGGTCAAGCAAACCAGAAAGTCCCAGTCTGGAAGCAAGCTCCTCAAGCTTCTTCTCGTCCTCCTGCTGCCAGAGCCCCTTGACCTTCCGCCCCAGACGGATATTCTCCGCCACCGTGCGCCAGGGCAGAAGGCCGTAGCTCTGGGGCATGAAGCCGATGGTCATCTTCCGGGTGTCCAGTGGCCTGCCCCCCACGGTCACCTGGCCTTCATAATCCTTGATAAGCCCTGCCGCCACCTTCAGCAAGGTGGACTTGCCGCAGCCGGAGGGCCCTATAACAGCACAAACCGTCCCAGTTGGGACGGTAAGGCTGACATCTGACAGAACCGGCAGGTTCTCCCTATTCTTTTTATATCTGACTGTCAAATGGTCAATATTTATAGCTGACATAATTTCACATCAGTTCTTGAAAAAATCCACCACAATATCGCTGTAAGTGTAGGTGTCCTTCACCAGATTCTTGGCGTTGAGCCACTTGATGCAATCCACCACATCGCTCTCCTTGGGCAGGGATGCTTCGTGATACTTGGGCAGCTTGAGAGCTTCCTTGGCCACCGGCGGGAAACCGCCCTTTTCAATCACCAGGTCCATGTACTCCTCGCGGGGAGTGTTGTTGAGATAAGCCACAGCCTTGTTGTAGGCGCGATACAGGGCCTTGATTTCGTCGCTCTTGTCCTTCACAGCCTCGCTGGTGAACATGATGACACCGGGGTTGATGCCCAGATCATCAGAGCCGGTGATCAGGCGGCAGCCGTTGTGCACGGCAATGCTGGCCATGGGCTCAGGCAGGGTAGCTGCAGAGAGCTTGCCGTTCTGGAGCATTTCCAGACGAGTGGGAATCTGGGGAATGATGACCTTGTTGATGCTTTCCCCGTCCATGCCCTCTTTGGCCAGGATCTGGTCAGTGACATATTCGATGATGGTATTGCGGGAAACGGACACATCCTTGCCAGCCAGTTCCTTCACGCTCTGGGCAGGCTCGCTGGAGCTTGCAATGAGCTTGTAGCTGCCATCGGTGAAGGAGGTGACCTTCACATCAAAGCCGCCAGACTTGGCAAAGGCCACCGCCAGCATATCGGAAACGGCACCGTCCAGGTTGCCGCTCTGGAGAGCAGAATCACGGTCCATGGCGCTCTTGTACTGCTGGATATCCACCTTGAGGCCTTCCTCGTCAAAATAGCCTTTCTCACGGGCAATGATGAAGGGCAGGGAATCCGTATCCGGCATCAGGCCGACAGCCAGCGGCTTCAATTCCTTCGCTTCCTTCTTCTCGCTTCCCTGCTGGCCGCAACCAGCAAGGAACAATGCCATAGACATAACAATTGCTGCTAACTTGAACCAATTTTTCTTCAACATCTTCACCTTCAAATTTTTATTTATCTATCACCGAGCAGCTTCTGAAGCATATCCGCCCCCTGCTGCACGTAATAAATCACCTGGTCAACGGTGCCCCGGTTCTCCTCGTAGGCGCTTTCCACCTTGCTGCGCAGTCCCTCGGCCTCACGCTTCATGGCCTGCACATCGTCAATCCTCTGGTCCAGCTCCTCCAGCATGGACTGAGCCTGGGCAATGGACTGCTTCACGGCGGCCGCTTCATCATCCAGCTGAGCACTCTGGCGGTTGTTCTCCTCCATGGCTGCCTTGCGCTCCTGCTCCTTGCCGGTCATGCGGTCAAGGAGCCTGCCCAATCCGGGCTTCTGCGCCTCCTCGGTCAGCTGGTCATTCCGGCCCTGCAGGTGAGCGGATTTCTCCGCCACCTCCTGACGGTGTGCTTCCAGGGCCTGCTTCTGGCGGGTGAGGCGCTCGCGCTCCTCTTTGAGATCAGCTTCCTGCGCCTGCAGTTTCTGTTCACGGCTCAGGAGCTGCGCCTCCTGCTGCTGTCGTTCCTGTTCCTTCTCTGCTGAGCGGTCCTGCGTCCAGCCCGCCAAGGCAAAGCCCAAGGTCAGTGCCACGAGAAAGCCTGCTAACAGGAGGATGAATTTCTTGCCGCTGGAAGATATGAAGCCCTTCGATTTTTCATGTTTTTCCCTGCGCGAAAACTGGACCGGCTCGCTCTCAAGCTCCCGCACTCCTCCATAGCGTCCCCCCGGCTGGCTTCCAGACTTGGGAAAAGGAGGCTGTATTTCCTCAGTATCCCCGGTAATGGGTGGCAGAGTCTGAGTATCTTCCAGGCTCTTTTTCCCCTGGGGGCTCATGTACTGGGTCTTGTCCAAATCATTCTTATCGCTTCTTACCATAAACGCTTATTCCTTTATCTGCTTTTGAGCTTCTTTCTCCTCCTGCTCCAGCATGGCAGCGTGCTCCTTCTGCATGGTCTCGCAAAGGCGGCGCAGGGTCCAGAGGGTGTTGAAGGGTGTCACCACGGACTTGAACTTCACCGGGGGCACGCCGCCCTCCTTGAGGGCAAGCAAGACCTGGTCAAGGCGCTTGTTGCGGATATTCTGCATGACCATGACCTCATGGGGAAAGACAAAGCCGTCATCGTCCCTGGCCACGGCAGCCTTGAATCCCTTGTTTCCCAAAAGGTAGCCCACCTTCTCGCGCCAGGCTTCCTCTGGCAGGACTTTGGTCCTGATATTCATGCGGTGGAGGATTTTCTGTATCTGCTCCAGTTTTCCCATATCCAGGAAACCGTAAAGCAAGACTTGCTCATTCTTGTTCGTCATGACGGCACCTCAACGCAAACCACGCATGATAAGGTAAGTCACCAGCTCATCCAGGGTAACTTCCTCCACCTGGCAGCGCTCCTCCAAGGCCTTTCTGAGGCTCTTGGGAATGCGCACGGAAAGGGCAGGCTGGCCCGGCTCTGCCTTGCCAGCAGTTTTGGCTGCCGTGTCTGCCTTAGCCTTGCTTTCCTGCGTCTTGGTCACTGCTGCCTTGGCAGTTTTTTCCTTGGCAGGCTTGTCATTGGTGGTCTTTTCCTTGGCTGCCTTCTCTTTCACGCTCTTGTCCTTCGGTGCCTTTTCCTTGCCGGGCTTCTCCTTTGCAGCCTTGGGCTGCTCCTTGGCAGCTTTGCCCTTGTCAGGCTTTTCCTGTACTTTCTTGCCCTTGGCCTTTTCCTGGACAGGCTCTGCTGTCCCCTGATTCTTCTTGTTCTTCACATCTTCCTCCGGAGGATAGACAAAAAACTCATTGTAAGCACTCCTAAGACTCTCGCTGGCCTGCTTGGTGCCTACGCCGATGATATAGGAAGGGGTATCTGCATTCAAAGCCTCAGCTATGTGCACGAAGTCCGTGTCCGTAGTGACGATGAAGAACTTCCGCACTCCTTCCCGGTAGAGAATCTGGGCAGAATCATGCAGGGCAGAATCCAGTGAATTCTTACCGAAGAAAGTCCTGCTGATCTGCCTGAAGGTGAAGCCCGGGCGGCGCATCAGCTTCTCCCAGCGCTTCTGCTCCGGGCGGGCATCCCAGTCGGACACCACAATGATGCGGCAGGGCTGGTAACGCTCCGCTTTTTCCAGAGTGAAATTCAGCATCTCAAAGGGTGAATTTTCTATATCATATAATATGGCAACTGTATCGTTGCTGGACTCCAATGTCATGTCGTTATTCCTTTATCCCAAAGTATTTTCCCTTATTCCCCTTCTGCAGGAGCACCTACCCGGCGTGCCAGGAATTTCTCCTCCTGCTCCAGGGTCTTGGCCTGCTTCAGCTGGCGGTCAGCCTCCCTGATGGTAGTGGCCTTCTTGTCCGTCATCCAGGCGGCATAGCCTGCAGCATAGGCAATGTGCAGATCGCAGATTCTCAGCCGCAGGTGATGCAAAGTCTGGGCTGCTGCAGGTACAGTCACGGCTTCCAGCTCGGTCTTGCGCTGCTGCCAGTCTGCCTTGATAGTTCCTTCCATGAAATTCTTCAAGGCCTTGCGGGTCTCATCACTGCCCAAGGTACCGCGGGAGAGCAGATTGTTGAACTGCTCCTGGGCCTGCATCATGGCAGCATCATGGCGTGAGATAATCTCTGCCGTGGTGTCCGCATACTGGATAAGCTGGGCGCGGCGGGCCTTGGTAAGGAACAGCACGAATTCATGGAAATTGTTTATTTCCGTTACCCGCCAGGTGCCGTCCGGCTGTTCAGTGAACTGCACATCCAGCACGAATTCCTCATTGGCCTCCTGCTGGAAAATCCGCACCTTGGCAATGGCAGTACCGGCCTCTTTGTCCTTGGCCATGCTGTCCACCTTGCGGAAGCTGGACTCGCAAATGCCTGACTTTTCCAGTACCTGAGCCGCCTCAAAGCCCTGGCTGCTTTCCTCGGACTCCTGGGTCCAGGAACCAGTATTCACATACTGCTCCACCGCCTGCTTGAAGCTGGTGATAAGAGGAGCCTTGAGCATTTGGGTGAAGTTGCCCACGGTAAACTTGGCCTCAGTGGACAAAGGCTGCTCCGCATCCATCAAGCCTTCCATCAGATCATCATAAGACTTGTCCAGCAGAGCATCCATATCCACATAGCGCTCAAAAGTCTTCTGGTCATGTTCCTCCAAAGCCCGCTCTATCTTCTGCAGAGCATAATCAGGCGTCTTGGTATAGACCTGAAAATACCAATAACCACTGCCCATTGCCAGCAGCACCAGCACCGCAAGCAGCAAATATAATTTCATCCGCAATGAACGTCCCACGGCGGTATCCCTCCCAAATAGAGAACATAAGTCCACGTATGTTCTAGTATAGCATAATACTGATAAATCTCAAGGTTGTGTTAGCAAGGTTTTATCTGCTAAACTAAGGAAAAACAAGAAAGGTGGCTTTTCCTTGCAAAATGTGGGCATTATCGCTGAATATAACCCCTTCCACCTGGGCCATGCCTATCAATTAAATGAAATAAGAAAGCGCTGCCCCGATGCAGGAATCATCGCCGTCATCAGCGGCAGCTTCACCCAGCGGGGAGAACCTGCCCTGCTGGACAAATGGGAGCGGGCAGAGCTGGCAGTGAAGGGAGGCTGCGACCTGGTGCTGGAACTGCCTTTTGCCTTCGCCTGCCGCAGCGCCCAGGACTTTGCCAGAGGCGGCGTGCAGCTTTTGGCAGGGCTGGGCATAGTTGACACCCTTGCCTTCGGCGCAGAAACCGGCAGGCTTGAACTGCTGGTGAAAGCCGCCGGGAGCATAGACACGCCCTCCTTCCAACAACAGCTTCATGCCAAAATCAAAGAAGGACTGGCCTACGCAGCTGCGCTGGAAGTCTTGCTGGGGCAGGAAGGCACAGGAGATTTCATCAGGGAGCCCAATAACATCCTGGCGCTTGAATACCTGCGGGCCTTGAAGGACTATCCCACCCTCTCCCCCCTGCTGATCCAGCGTCGGGGAGCAGCTTATCACAGTGAAGATCTGCAAAGCCCCCTGCCCAGCGCCTCCGCCCTGCGCAGAGCTCTTTACGAAGGGAGGCTGGAGAGAGCCATAGCAGAGTCCTCCGCCCCAACTGCCACTGCTCAGAAACTGGTGGAAATTGTCAAAGAAGAGCTGCCCAACATGGCAAAGCTCTATCCCGCCCTGCAGCTTGCCCTTTTGCGGCAAAGTGACGGGGAGCTGAAAAACATCTGCGGCATGGACGAGGGACTGGAAAACCGCCTGCGGGAAGCGGCCACTGCCCACTGCTATGAAGAATTCATAAAAAAAGCAGTCAGCCGCCGCTATCCCGCCACCAGGCTGCAACGGCTGGCAATACACCTGCTGCTGAGCCTTGCCAGGGAAACTGCTGCAGCATTTGATAAAACAGGCCCCCTTTACGCCCGCTTGTTGGCAGCAGGACCTCGCGGGAAGGAATTGTTGAAAGAGATCAAGCAGCAAAGTTCCCTGCCCCTTATTGCCAAGACCTCCCAATTCCTGAACAGCGCCACCCGCAAAAAAAATCTGCAGGAGCTTTCTCCCCTGCAGCAGATGCTGGCCTTCGACACCTGGGCCACGGAGCTCAGGGAACTGACCTTGCCCCGTCCCCGTCAAGTGAATGATTTCAATCGTTCACCCCTTTTCCTCAACTGAAAGGAGACTTACCATGTCCTTTGATGCACATGACCTCGACCTGAACGAACTCATTATCTGCCGCAATCTCCTGAACGATGAAGTGATCAGCCATATAGCCCAGCCTGCCGACACCCCGGAGGAATTCCGCCGGGAAGCTGCCAGCTGTACTGCCAGGCTCATCCAGCTGGCAGAAACACAGGGGATGGGGGGCAGCCTGCTGCGCACCTACCTGCTCTACCTGCTGGTGCATGAGAAGAATCTGGCAGCCCAGGCGGTGGAAGAATTCGCCAAGGAAGGACAGATAGGCGGCAGCCTGCTGAAGGCCTTTATCCATGACCTGGAGATCCTCCTGCCTCTGCTGGAACTGCCTGCCAGCACCTTCCTGGCCCTGCCCCTGCTGGACGAGTACACGCCAACCAGGGCTGTGGCCAGCGAAGCCTCTGCCGCCCTGCAGGAACTGACCAAGGACGCCCACGAGGCCAAGGACTATGCCATCGCCCTGCTCACCTACTACCGCTGCTACGGCTACGGGGAGATTGCCACCTACCGGGCCTTCCGCTGGGACAAAAAGGAGCACCGGCTGGCCGGCATCCGCCATTTCGAGGCCCAGCGCCTCTCAGACCTGATTGGCTACGCCCACCAGAAAGAACTGCTCACCGGCAACACGGAAGCCTTCGTGGCAGGCCGCCCTGCCAACAACTGTCTTCTAGTGGGGGCCCGGGGCACAGGCAAATCCTCTGCTGTCAAAGCCCTGGCCAACGAATACTACAGCCAGGGCCTGCGGCTAGTACAGCTCACCAAGAGCCAGCTGCCCTCCCTGCCAGAGCTGATGGAGACCCTGCGGGGCTTTGCCAGCAAGCGCTTCATCATCTTCCTGGACGACCTGTCCTTCGAGGAATCAGACACCGAATACAAGTCCCTGAAATCCGCCATCGAGGGCGGCGTAGAGGCCAGACCGGAAAATGTTCTCATCTACGCCACCTCCAACCGCCGCCACCTGATCCGGGAAAGCTGGCGCGACCGCCTGAGCGAACAGGACGAGCTCTACAAGAACGACAGCATGAACGAAACCATCTCCCTGTCCGACCGCTTCGGCCTTATCATCCAGTACTATGCCCCCAATCAGGAGGAGTACCTGGCTATCATTGCCCATATGCTGAAAAAGCAGGGAATCGAACTAACCGGCGAAGACCTGCGCATCGAGGGCCTCCGCTGGGAAATGGCCCACAGCGGCAGAAGCGGCAGGACAGCAGAACAGTTTGTACGGCACTATTTGGGGCGTGTTGATTAATACACGCTGCCTAAAAGAAGGTGCCCCCTCCCCGGGACACCTTCTTTTATATACATATCTTGTCCTTGAGCTTGGCGAACTTTGCCTCCCCTATACCCTTGATTTTCTTCAGATCTGAGATATCCTGAAAGCCGCCCTCTGTCTCACGGTATTCTATGATTTTCTGCGCGGTGGAGGGGCCTACCCCTGGCAGGCTGTCCAAGGCCTGGGCATCGGCGGTGTTGATATTGATAAGTTCCCCTGCGTCGGACTTGCCGTTATTAGCGGATTTAGATTTGTCTGCACCTGCCGCTCTGGTGACCTGGGCTTTTTCCGGCACCTGCACCTTCTGCCCATCCTTCAGGACCTGCGCCATATTTATGCGCTCTGCATCCCCGGTGGGGAGCACACCCCCGCAGCTGTTCACCGCGTCACCTATGCGGGCTCCTTCCTTGAGGGTCACCACCCCGGGGCGGTTCACGGCTCCGGTGACGTAGACGGTGATTTCATGAGCAGGCACTTCCGCGCTCCGGCTCTCACCCGGAGAAAGCTTCACCGCAGAGTCCTGCTCCGAATAGCCATACATGAGCCCCCCTGCTGCCATCATCCCCAGCAGCAGCAATATCATCATGGAGCGTTTGAACATGGGCACGAGCATCCCTCCCCAAAATTCAGTCAGGCTTTTCCCATAGGCTTCTATGCCACTAAAAAATCTCCTGCCAGATGACAGGAGATTTTTCATTATCTTTATTTACTTGCCAGTCTTCATGCGGTTGATGGCGCTGAAGAGGGCCTGGATGGAAGCGGTGATGATATCCGTGTCGAGACCCGCTCCCCAGACGGTACGGCCTTCTTCCGTGACTATGCCGATGTAGGCCATAGCCCGGGAGTTCTGGCCCAGTTCCAGGGCGTGCTCGCTGTAGGTCACGTCCTTGTAGCTGATGCCCAGGTTCTTCTGCAGGGCGTTGGACACCGCATCCAGACGGCCATTGCCCTTGGCCACGAAGGTTTCCGGCTGGCCATCTACGATAAGGTCCACGGTGCCCTTGCGGGTGCCGTCCGGTTCCTTTTTCAGCAGGAAGTCAACCAGCTGATAAGGGCTGGTGACATTGACATATTCCTCCATGAAAATCTTGTAGATTTCCTCTGGCATAAGCTCCTTGTGCTTGTGGTCGGAAACGCTCTTGACACAGTAGCCAAAGTCCTCCCGCATCTTCTTGGGCATATCGATGCCGTACTTCTGCTCCATGATGAAGCCCACGCCGCCCTTGCCGGACTGGCTGTTGATGCGGATGACATCCCCATCGTACTCCCGACCCACATCCTTGGGGTCGATGTAGAGGTAGGGCAGGGTCCACTTGTCCGGGTTCTTCTCTTCCTTCCACTTCATGCCCTTGGCAATGGCATCCTGATGAGAGCCGGAGAAAGCGGCGAAAACCAGCTTGCCAGCATAGGGCTGGCGGGGGCTGACCTGCATGCGGGTGACATTCTCATAGAGGTCAACCAGCTCAGGCATATTGGAGAAATCCAGTCCCGGGTCAATCCCCAGAGCAAACATATTCATGCCCACGGTGATGATATCCACATTGCCCGTACGCTCACCATTGCCGAAGAGAGTGCCCTCCACCCGGTCAGCGCCGGCCAAGAGGCCCATTTCCGTATCTGCCACGCCGCAGCCCCGGTCATTGTGGGGATGCAGGGACAGCACCACATTGTCACGGTACTTGAGGTGCTTGTTGATGTATGCCACCTGCATGCCATAGACATGAGGCATGGACATTTCCACCGTCACAGGCAGGTTGATGATAGCCTTGCGGTCAGCAGTAGGCTGCCAGACGTCCAGCACCGCATTGCAGACCTCCAGAGCATATTCCGGCTCCGTGCCGGTGAAGCTCTCAGGAGAATACTCAAAGCGATAATTGGCCCCGGCCTCTTCCGTCAGCTGCTTCAGCAGCTTGGCCCCTTCCACGGCGATTTCCTTTATTTCCTCTTTGGACATCTTGAAAACCTGCTCCCGCTGGGCCACGGAAGTGGAGTTATAAACGTGGACAATGGCGTTCTTCACGCCCTTCAAGGCCTCGAAGGTCTTCTTGATGATGTGCTCACGGGCCTGGGTCAGCACCTGGATGGTCACGTCATCAGGAATCAGGTCCTCCTCCACCAGGCGGCGCAGGAATTCGTACTCCGTCTCCGAAGCCGCAGGGAAACCGATTTCGATTTCCTTGAAGCCCACCTTGAGGAGCATCTTGTAGAATTCCAGCTTCTCCTCCAGGCTCATGGGAATGATCAGGGACTGATTTCCGTCACGCAGGTCCACGCTGCACCAAACAGGTGCATGATCCGGCGCGTCCTTCTTTGCCCATTCCAAATCTATTTCCGGCGGCATGAAATAACCCTTGCTGTATTTCTGATAGTTCATCATCAAAGCATCCCTCCATATATCGTATACTACGATAACACACAGGCCGGATTATAGCAAGTATTTTGTATAATTTTGTAAACCAAGTATTCTTCAAGAAGAAAATAAGAGACAAATGTACTCTATAAAAGAATCATTTGCCCGTGGAGCCAAAACCTCCCTGCCTGTCTTTCCCTGCTCCCGCGGTATCTCCATCAACTGTGAGGTACTTCATGAACACCCCCTGAGCCAGCCGCTCCCCGGCAGCCAGCTCCACAGGCTCCTTGCCCCTGTTCCAGAGAGCGATGAAGATGTGCCCCTCATTGTCGGGATTATTATAGTAGTCCGCGTCCACAACCCCCACGCTGTTCATGAGCACCAGCTGCCGCTTCACAGCCAGGCTGGAACGGATATGGATATACAGCACCTCGTCAGCCTGCATATAAGCCTTGACCCCCGTAGGCACCATAGCCATCTCACCGGGAGCAATCACCGTGCTCTCAGCAGCAGAAAGGTCATAGCCCGCACTGGAAGCCGTGCCCCGGCAGGGAAGCTCAATCCCCTTCCCCTGATAACTGCTAACAACCTCAAAACCTCTTCCTGTCATCTCTCAGCCTCCCTCTATACAGCAACTTTCCTAGGATAAAACTCATACACATACAGAATACAGGTGTTCAACACGTCCACCAGTCCTTCCTGCTCCCATCGCTGACAAGCGCGAAGAAGGACTTCCTCTAAAATAGGCGCACTACAATCATAAGCCTCGCCTTCTCTCCCCAGCAGGAACAAGACTTTTGCCAGATTCAGCAAGACAATCCTGTCAAATTCCTTCTTCCCATACTTGCGTATATCCGTGCAGCAACTCTCAGTATTGACAAGAGTCTTGTACTGCTTTGCCTTCAGCACCTCTCTCGTGGTCTGGCGAAGGTTATACTCGTCAGGCGTTTCCTCCCAACTCTTTATATGGCAAAATGATTCCACCATGGGATAGTTGACGTAGAGCCGCCCATTCTCGGTAGAGTTATCGAAGAAGGCTATCATCTTTTGCAGCTTGTCGGCAGAGTAACCACTATCATGAGGGTCAAAGTCGAACACCAGTATGACGTCACTGTAATACTCATCAAATATCTTTTTCTTCGCCTTATCCTTCTCCCTCTCACGAAGCACCATCAGCAGGTCAGCAAACTCACCATCAGACCCATATTCCCTAGTCAGTTCCCCATACAACTCATAGATATTCGTCTTATAGGGGACTATCTCCTTCTTTTTGTCCGGCAAATAGACCTCAAACATCCGCTCCATGAGCGCCACATCTTTTCTCTCGCCCTCAACCAGAAGCAAAATCTTATTAGCCATCGAACTCACCACTCATGTATAGCTTCTCAAGATTATGCCCTTCCTTGAGTTCACGATCCGTAGCTTCGGCAAAGGAGGCCAGACGGTCTTTGGTGAGAATAAAGCAACAGTCAGGGCGCAAGAGGCGATTGGACAGGAGATTGGTATTATGCGAAGTGAAGATAACCTGCATGTCCAGTTCTTCCTTGACGAGATTTACTATGTCTTCCGCCAGTTCAAAATGGTAAAAGGCATCAAATTCATCCACATACACGAAGGAAGCATTTTTCATTTGGACATACCAATAGTAAAAAGTCAGCAACGCATTGGTGCCACTAGAAGCTGCTGTGCCAAAGGGGAGAAGATTCTTCTTATGTACAAAGTACAAATCTTTCTGCCCCGTCAGATTGGTTTCAGCTACCACCGTTTCGTTGACATCATGTTTTTTCAAAAAGTCCCCAAAGCCACCAACATGACCATTGCGAATGATATAGTCACTCATACTCTCGCTGATAGCCTTGAAGCCTATATACTCATTCTGGGTAGCATAGCTGCAGAACCATAGCATATTACTCACAAAAGCCATGAGTTTCATTATGGGGTGATCTTTGTCCAATGACAAATTGTTTGCCATATACCGCAAAATAGAAACACCATTGTCCATAAAACGCCAGTTCAATGTTTCTAAACCATATTTGGGTAAATTTGAGAACTCATCTATTCGTTTTTCGTAATCAAATGAAAAAACCAATTCTTGGTTAATACTAAATTTCTCACTTAGCAGCTGCAATGGAGAAGCTTTTTCATACTCATAGACAATTTCATCTTTATCATCTGCCAATGTATAGCGAAACCATGCCCGTTCATCATCAGCATCGGCATTGCAGTAGGCCATTTGTGCTTTAATATCTTTATATTTATCCACTAAATGTGAAGTAATATCCATAATTGCACGACCAAAATTCGATTTACCAACACCATTTTTACCATATATAATAGCATTTTTTATAAGGCCATCAATAATACAATTTTCATTAAAATCATACCCACCTTCTTTTGAAAAATCCAGCGTGAAATCATTCTTAAAATTTTTGTAATTTCTTACCTCAAATCTTTTTAGATGCATTAACTATCCTCCTTCTTTATATGGTTAATCCAATCACTTCTAACCATCTTTTAGGCAGAAATCTATAACGTCCTTCCTCCTAGGATATTTAGCAACATCTGCAAAACTCACCGCACTAACATCTAAAATTTTACCAAAAGAAGTGAAGGCATACTCACCACCGTTCCATACAGTATTAATTATACTCATAGCACCGACAGTAAATAATGCCTGCGTATGATTATTGGATGGTAAATGATTTTCTTTGGGCTCATCCAGCAATGATATGTGTTCTGCTAAAAATTCCATATCATCTTCCATCAACATGTTCACAGCATGAACCACACGAAAGTATAATTGTAAATCTATCTCTCCATTCAATGCACAACGCATAGCATTGCACATTAACTCTATCTTATTTGACGATTCTGCCGCATTTATACAATTCATAATGTGAATACAGTTATCCGTTGCACATCCTTCAGAAGCTAAAAAAGCTCTCATCTTCGCTCTATCACCATTTGATAACTCTAGACCTTGAAGAAATTGATTCAACTTGTTATAAAATAACCAATCAGGTATACTCAATGCACTTTTTGCTAGTAATATTCCAACTTTGGATTGTGCAGTAGCAACTCCCATTAATGCTAATATAGAAGTTGCAATATTATCCGAAAATTTCTTTTTTATCTCTTTTACTATTATTCCCATATCGCCAACATTAGACAATTTAAATTCACCCTTTAATCCCCAACGACTTTGCTTTTGCAAAATCATTGTTAGCTTGTTTTATATTACCTAGCATTTGGTAACAAAAGCCACGTGTATTGTATATGATTGCATCTCTCGAATTGTACTCAAGATACTTACTAAAATCATTTACAGCTTGCTGGTAATTGCCTTTTAATGTATGTGCATAACCTCGGCTTGCATACCCTCTCATATACTTAGGGTTAATTGCAAGCACTTTATTAAAATCACCAATAGCTCTTTCATAATCGCCTTGCTTAAAATAAGCATCCCCACGACTATAAAATATCATCATATTTTCTTTATGACTAAGTTCTATTGCTTTAGTAAAGTCAGCTATTGCCTGCTTATATTTACCCAACTTAGTATAGGTTTTGGCACGATTATTATATGCCAGTTCATATGTACCGTCCAATTCTATTGCCTTATTAAAATCACTTAAAGCTTTATCATAATCACCATTCTCACCATATGCTATCCCACGGCCACAGTATGCAATTACCAATTTAGGATTTAACTCAATAGACTTTTCAAAATCCGATATAGCATAATGTATCTTTTTTTGCATACCATAAAAATATCCGCGAAGACAATATGTTCCTGCATCTTTTGGGTCAAGTGCTATAGCCTTATCATAATCCGCAAGTGCTAATTTGTAATCGCCTAACTTATAGTATGCATCAGCACGATTTCTATAAGCTAAAACATTTATTTCATCTAGTGAAATAGCCTGTGAAAATGATTCTAATGCATCTACATATCTGCCCGCATAAATAAAGCGTTGCCCTTCTTCAATCTTTTGTGTAGCCAAAAATTTCCTATCAGTATTAACCACACCTAATTCAAGCTGCTTTTTTTCTTGTTCATTATTAACCGTAGTCAATTTCTTTCTCAGTTCGATAATCTCCAAATCCTGCTTTGACTTTTCTTCCTGGAGACGCTTATTTTGTTCTACAAGTTCTATATTTTTAGCATGATCCCGTGCCACCCACATATCAATCCTGCCACTATCTATAGTGGCCTTGATAGTTGCTACTATGCGAAAACTCCCGCCTGTTTCACTAATAGGAGTAACAATATACTTTACATCAGTTATATTGATGATAGTATTAGCAATAGCCTCCACTTCATCCTTTTCCACAACAGAATTAACTGTATGTGTATAGCTTTTCACATACACCCCAGCCTGTTCCACGCAGCTCTGCTCTGCCCTTGCCTTAGCACGTTGCTTAGCAATATCCGGTGTCTCAAAGTCACTCATAACATATTCGCCAGTACCCTCATAGGTCTTCACCTCAGCACTAGCCAAAGGAGCACAAGCAAAACAAGCAGCAAGAAAAAGCGCACCTAGTCTCTTAGATTTCATTTTCAAACAGCCTCTCTTCCCACTTCACAAGCATAAGGCAATCCCGCCTGCATGGCAGGTATTACACCACCACGCAGACGGGCTGCTAACTGAATCTATGCTATTACTCTGCCTCTCTCGCAGTTTCTCCTTCACCATCCTCTTCAGGCCTGAAGGTATTCACCGGCCTGGCCGGGCTGACGGTGGAGACGGCGTGCTTGTAGACCATCTGCTGGCGGCCCATGACGTCCATCATGATGACGAAGTTGTCAAAGCCTTTCACCATGCCCTTGATCTGGAAGCCGTTTACCAGATGGATGGTCACCTGGATATTGTTCTTGCGCACGTTGTTGAGAAAAGTATCCTGCAAATCGGTGTTGTTCTTCTTTACCATATTTACCCCTCCCATATTTCCTTCATCTTCTCATGGCAATTCTTCAATAATTCTCCCACAGGCTGGTCTGCTGCCAACCATTCTATATAGGGCATCTTCCTGTACCAGGTGAGCTGCCGCTTGGCAAAGTGCCGGGTGGATTTCTGGATAAGTTCTATGGCATCCTCCCGGCTCATTTCCCCTGAGAGATAGCTGGCAGTCTCCTTGTAGCCGATGCCCTTCATAGCCTGAGTATCACGGGCAAGGCCGCCCTCCAGCAGCCTCCGTACCTCGTCTTCCAGCCCTGCTTCAAACATCAGCTCCACGCGCCTGTTTATGCGCTCGTAAAGCTCCTGCCTGTCACGCTCAAGGCCTATCACTATTGTCTCATAGCAAAGTTCCTCACGGCTTAGCTCGCCGTTCCCTGCCTGCCGCCTTTGGGAAATCTGCTCTCCGCCGAAGTGCTGCACCTCCAAGGCGCGGATGACCCGGCGGAAATCATTGACATGAAGGCGCTCTGCCGACTGCGGGTCAACCTCAGAAAGCAGGTTGTGGACATACTCCTTGCCTTTTTTGCGTCCCAGGTCTTCAAGATAGGCACGATAATCCTCGTGCCCGTCGGTGTCATTGAACTCATAGCCTTCAAGCAGGGCCTTCACATAAAGGCCCGTGCCGCCTGCCAGGATGGGGATTTTCCCCCTGGCATTTATTTCCCTGATGCAGTGGGCAGCCTCGCTGACGAAATCCGTCACCCCGTAGTTTTCCCAGGGCTCCCGGATATCTATCAGGTGATGGGGCACCCCCTCCTGCTCCTCCTGGCTGGGCTTGGCAGAGCCGATGTCAAAGCCCTTATACACCAGCATGGAATCCCCGGAGATGATTTCCGTCCCCAGTTCTTTGGCCAGGGCAATGGAGAGAGCAGTCTTCCCCACAGCAGTAGGTCCCAATATGACTATGAGCCTGTCTTTCTTTTCCTTGGTATCTATGTTCATTTATCCTTTATGCTAATTCCAATTCCCCGCCGGGTTCCACAATCAGGACTTTGGCCTGTGTTTCCTTCTCCGCCAGGGCCTTGAACTCCTGCGCATCCTGGGCGATGACCGGCCAGGTGTTGTAATGGACAGGAATGACATGCCTTGCCCCCAGGAACTTGACCGCCTGGACTGCATCCTCGATGCCCATGGTGTAGTTGTCCCCAATGGGCAGCACTGCATAATCAATCCTGTCACGCTTGCCTATCAACTGCATATCGCTGAACAGGGCGGTATCTCCGGCATAATAGATGTTGAGGCCGCCGATATTTATGACAAAGCCGCAGGGCGTGCCTCCCGGAACCCCTGCACTGTGCAAAGCCATGGTCATGCGCACACAGCCAAAGGGCAGGTCAAGGGAGCCTCCCAGATTCATGGGATAGCAGGTCAGGTGACCAACGCTCTCAGCTTCCGAAATGACCTCCGGCGTGGTGATTAGACCTGCCCCGGTGTTGTAGGCAATCTCCGGAGCATTGCCCAGATGGTCGCCATGGGCATGGCTGACCAGCACGAAGTCGCATTTCACATTTTCAGGTTTCACCGTAGCTTTAGGATTACCGGTGAGGAACGGGTCTACCAAAACTTTATGTTTGCCATCATCAAGAAGGAATGCCGAATGTCCGTAGTACGAAAACTTAACCATTGTGTAAGTCCTCCTTTATTATCCCCCTCAGCCTATGCTATCATAACATATAGCATAATTATTATAACGCCATAGTTCAGATTTTGTCGACAGACAAAATATACAAATTAGCGTTTCAACGGGTCAAAGACCCGTTATACCATATATAAAATAAAACCTAAACAAAAAACCAACACACAAATAGAGGTCATTGCCATGGAAAAAAATATTTCTCCCGCTTCCCTGCACTTGCCACAACTCACCGCCCTGCTTCCCAAAGGCCCGGAGCCAAGCCACCTGCTGGTGGCAGGCGGACGCCCGCCGGAAAGCTCCTGGCTGCAAAAAGCCGCCCAGGGACGTACCCTCTGGGCGGCGGACCACGGGCTGGACAGCTTGTTCAGAAGCGGCCTGAAGCCCTCATATTTTCTTGGTGACGGTGACAGCGTATCAACAGAAGCGCTGGCCTGGGCGGAAAGCAGCGCCATAAAGGCAGACCGCTTCCCCCAGGACAAGGACTACACAGATACCCAGCTGGCCCTGCTCAAGGCACAGGAACAGGGCGTGAAAAGCGTGCTGCTGGCAGGTGCCATGGGAGGACGCTTCGACCACGCCTACAACACCCTCTTCACCTGCGCCTTTTCCCCCTTGCAGTGCATAGTAGCAGATGAAAGCGAAGCCCTTTTCTACCTCCACGGACAGGAGGAAATTGCCCTGACCTGCCATGAACGGCCCACGGCAGTGTCCCTGATTCCCTTCAGCTCCCGCTGCCAGGGAGTCACCTGCCGGGGACTGCACTGGGAACTCACGGAGGCCCTGCTCTTGCAGGGGGTGCCCAACGCCACCAGCAACAGGCTGGCTGACGGTGAAAGCACCTTCTCCGTCAGCCTGGGGCGCGGCACCTTGGGGGTTTATCTCTGCTGGGAATGATTCAGCTGTACTTTCTCTGCCTCAGGGCCTCGAACAGGGCTACTGCCGCTGACACGCCCACATTCAATGACTCGGCACCGCCCACCATGGGTATGTAGGTCTTCTCCCCTGCCTTCAGCAACTCGGGGGAGACACCGTTGCCCTCATTGCCGAAGACCATCATGACGGGCTGGGCAAGGCTGCGCTCATAAAGAGGCTTGGCACTTTCATCAAGAGCAGTGACCAACAGCTGGCAGCCACACTTTTTGGCAAATCCGATGACTTCATCTGGCTTCACCCCGCTGATGATGGGCAGGTGAAACAGGGAGCCCATGGTAGAGCGCACCACTTTGTCAGAAAACACATCTGCCGTCCCCTTGGTGCAAAGCACAGCAGAAGCTCCGGCGGCATCTGCCGTGCGGATGATGGTGCCCACATTGCCCGGGTCCTGCACTCCGTCCAGGACCACATAGAGAGGATTTTCCGCAGCCTGCAAATCCTGCAGGCTTTTTTTCTGCTGCTCCACGGCCAGGAGAATGCCCTGGGGCTGTTCGGTGGCGGCGGCCTTGAGGAAGATTTTCTCTGTTGCAAGGCAGACTTCTGTGATTGAGGATAATCTATCAGCCAGTGTCCTGCCCCGTTCCGTTGACAATAACTGATCAGTCACAAGAGCGAACCTTATTTTCCATGAAGATTCCGCTGCCATTTCGCAAAGGCGCACGCCCTCGGCCAGGAAAAGCCCCTCCTTCTCCCGGTTCTTTCTTTGGTGAAGTGATGCTGCTAATTTTATTTTTTTGTTGGCATCGCTTTCAATGTGCATGAAGTCCATAGGAGACTCCTTTCAGTTGCTAAAAAATGGGCTGACAGGAATCAATCCTGTCAACCCATTTTGATCTACTGTAATAAATTACAGGTTCTCCTTAGCCACAGCAACGAGCTTGGCGAAAGCAGCGCTGTCGGACACAGCCAGGTCAGCCAGCATCTTGCGGTTGACCTCAACGCCAGCCTTGGTCAGGCCGCACACGAGACGGCTGTAGGACATGCCGTTCAGGCGGGCAGCAGCGTTGATGCGGGCAATCCAGAGACGACGGAACTCGCCCTTCTTGGCACGACGGTCACGACGTGCATAGTAGAGGGCCTTCATGACGGTCTCATTGGCCTTCTTGAACTGCTTGCTCTTGGAACCCTTGTAGCCCTTGGCGAGCTTCAGAATCTTCTTATGACGACGATGTGCAGTCACGCCGACTTTAACTCTTGGCATTGTATTTCCTCCTAATATCTATCAGAACTTACGTAGCTATCAATGATTATGCGTAGGGCAGCATGCTCTTGATGCGGCTGTAATCAGCCTCGGAAGCAAGGGCAGCCTTGCGCAGGTTACGCTTACGCTTCGGGCTCTTCTTCTCCAGGATGTGGCTCTTGAAAGCCTTGTTACGCTTGATTTCGCCGCTGCCGGTCATAGTGAAACGCTTAGCAGCTGCACGACGGGTCTTGATCTTCGGCATTATGTTTTCCTCCTCAAAATTCTTTCTTATTCAGCATCCTCAGCGGGTGCCTGCACCTGAGGCTTCTTGGCCTTCTGTGCCTTGGGAGCCAGAATCATGGTCATGTTCTTGCCCTCAAGCTTTGCATTGCGCTCCACAGAAACCGTGTCTCCCAGGGTTGCTGCCACCCGGTCAAGGATTTCCCTGCCCAGCTCAGGATGGCTAAGCTCACGGCCACGGAACATGATGGTGACCTTGACCTTGTTGCCCTCCTGGACAAAACGGACAGCATTCTTGACCTTCACATCGAAGTCATGCTGCTCGATGTTGGGGCGAAGCTTGACCTCCTTGATGCTGATGGTCTTCTGCTTCTTCTTGGCTTCCTTCTCGCGCTTCTGCTGCTCATAGCGGTACTTGCCGAAATCCATGATGCGGCAGACAGGGGGCTTAGCCTTGGGAGCAACCTCCACCAAGTCCAGATGCTGTTCCTCAGCCATGCGGAGAGCCTCGCGGGTGGGCATGATGCCCAGCTGCTCGCCGGTAGCGCTGGTGACGCGGACCTCACGGATGTGAATCTGCTCATTGATGCGTAATGATTCCCTGCTAATAGTAAAAACACCTCCTAATTAAAGTAATCGTCTTTAGCAAAAAGAGAGATGGCATACGCCACCTCTCCATAATCTCACATTATGAACCCAAACGGCCTTCAGCCGACAGGTGAGAGCGGTGGCTCTACTTGCTCAACAATGGGTAGTTTACCATTTTGCAGGCCAGGTGTCAAGGATTTTCTTATCATGCAAAAACAGGGCAGGACTTTGCCGCGACGATGTCGAAATAGCAGGATTCAAGAGGATAACTATTGGCTCGGAAAAGATTTCGGAGTGATATCTATCATGAAAAAGGCACAATCAGACAATACCCTCCTGCTCGTGGGCCTGGCCCTGGCCGTCCTGCTGGCAGCCAATGCCCTGCTGGGCTTCATGCTGACAGGCCAGTCCCGCTCAGCCATGAAAGTGCTGATCCAGAACCGCATGCTGGACATATCTAAAACAGCTGCAGACATGCTGGACGGCGACAAGCTAAAAGCCCTCAAAGCCGAGGACAAGGGCAAGCCTGACTATCAGCAGGTAAATGATACCCTGGCGTATTTCCAGAACAATATAGACCTGAAATACATCTACTGCGTGCAGTACATCGGCAACAAGCAGTTTGTCTTTTCCGTAGACCCCACCATAGAAGACCCGGGAGAATTCGGCTCGCCGGTGGTCTACACGGACGCCCTTTATCAGGCCAGCCTGGGCCAGTCAGCCGTGGACGAGGAACCATATACCGATGAATGGGGCAGCTTCTACAGCGCCTACAGCCCGGTATTGGGCTCCGATGGCAAAGTGGCAGGCATCGTGGCCGTGGATTTCGATGCCGAATGGTATGACAACGAACTTGCCAAACAGACGCGCACCATCGCTTTCTGCCTGGCGATTTCCACAGGCCTCTGCATCTTGCTGGTACTGGTGGCTACACGCAGCCTGCGGAGCAGATTGCGGGACATGACGAAGAATCTCAGCGACCTGTCCCATGACCTCAGTGAACTTACCTGGGCAGTGGCCGATATTGAAGCCCAGGGAGATGAACATCAGCCCCCCAGGAAAGATGAAACCAACCTGGGCAATCTGCACGAACGGGTGCAGGAAGTCAGAGACGGGCTGCGCCGCTATTGGGAGGATTCCAGCTCCAAGGCCAATAACATCATCACTGCCCTTGGCTCAGACTACCGCAATGTCTACTATCTTGATCTGGACACTGGCGAAGGTACCTGCCACAAAGCCATCGGTCTTGACTGCAGCCTGACCCCAGGCCAGAAATTCACCTTCCTGGATACCATGGAAGAATATGCGAAATCCTTCGTGGTGGAAGCTGATCGGGAAGCATTTCTGAAGTTCATGCACCCCGAGGCAATCCACCAGGCCATGGGAGAAAAGAGGCTGATCACCCATCTTTTCATGGTGCACCGCGATGAACTTGAATTCTACGAGCTGGTGCGCATCGCCGCCATCAAGAATCCCGACAGCCGCAGCGGGCTGGGGGTACATGCCGTAGGCATAGGCATCAGGGAAGTAGACTGGGAAACCAGCCAGTTCCTCGCCCGAAACCGCCATCCCGAAAAGTAAGACTTGCAACGAAAAGAAGCCTTCCCACAGCTTCATGACAGCTGTGGGAAGGCTTCTTTATGCTTTTTCACGTATCCTGGGCAAAGGAAATGCTCCATACATCCTCTGCCACGATGGTCATGAGATCCTCGTCCGTGAGCTCCTCTGTGCTCTCCGCCAGGCGGTCACCCAGATTGGTGAGGGCCTTTTCGAAGTAGTTGCGCACGGTGCGGCCATTGGCAAAGTCCGGCTTGCGGCGGGCGTAGAGTTCCTTGAAGGACTCCCCCAGGTAATCCTTGGCTTCATCAGAAAGCACGAACTGGGCTTTCTCGCACATGCCCTCAAAGATTGACAGCAGTTCTTCCGGCTTATAGTCCGGGAACTCGATGTACTTGTTGAAGCGGGATTTGAGGCCAGGGTTGGTGCTCAGGAACTTGCCCATGAGGTTCGTATAACCTGCCACGATGACAATGAGATTGTCACGGTGATCCTCCATGAGTTTAAGCAGGGTGTCAATGGCTTCACGGCCAAAGTCCTTGCCGTCTCCCCCGTTCAGGGAATACGCCTCATCGATGAAGAGCACGCCTCCCAGAGCGCTTTCCACTACCTTCTTGACCTTGGGAGCCGTCCAGCCGATGTACTCGCCCACCAGCCCCGCACGGTCAGTCTCGATAAGCTGCCCCTTGGACAGGATGCCAAGCTCCTTGTAGATTTTCGCCAGGAGCCGCGCCACAGTAGTCTTGCCTGTGCCAGGGTTGCCTGCAAAGACCAGATGCCGTGAAACCGGTACCTGCTGCAAGCCACGCTTCTCACGGAGCTTGTTGAGGCGCAGTGAATTGATGATGCTCTGCACATCCTTCTTGACCTGCCCCAAGCCCACCAGGGAATTGAGCTCCTCCATAAGCTCCTCGTAGCTGGGCTCCGGCTCTTTAGCCTTGGCCTTGGCCACGGCTTCATTGACAGCCTCGGTCTTTTCTTCCTCAGTCTGCACCGGGGCTTCCTCTACCGGGCTTTCTTCTTCCACTTCTTCATAGCTGGCTTCCCTTTTTTCCAGCTGCTGGGCTTTTTTCTCTGCCTCGGCTCTGGCCTGAATGCAGTCGGCATAATCGATCTGGTCGATCATGCTGCCCATTTTGGCAAAATAACTCTCAACCGTAATGTGCTTGGAGCATTTCAGTCCCGAAATGCAGATCTCCACATCACCATCTGTCCATGTCAGGGAAGGCAGGCATTCACTTATGTCGCCAACAGCCTCCACGCTATAAGGACTCAAGATTTTCTTGAATGCCCGCTGCGCCAGCTCTACGCTGGTTATCTTCAGCCCATGTTCCTTGGCCTGGTCGTCAACTCCCACAATGAGATCGCAGACCTCACCATAGGTAATGCCGTCTGCCCGGTAGTTGACACAAAGACCGAACAGACCTTTCTTCCTGAAGGAAAAATATATTTCCTCCACCCTGTCCTGGCAAGGCAGGGACATTTCCCCATCGGGAGATAAACTGTAAAGAGATTTATCTGCCGATTCCCCGCTTCCGTCCAGCAGGTGATTCATATCCGCTATATCCATCAACTCTTCCACCGGGCTGTCAAAGCAGACAGTCTTGTGAAAGATTTTCTGGGCAAAGGGGATTCTCATCATATAAGGCGGCATGCCAATATCCCATCCTCTCGTGCATACATTTCTTGCATGGTAACCACCTATCAATTTTTCCTGAGCAGGTGAGACACCTGTTCAATTTTTGATTATATCACAAAAGAAGGCCCAGTTGTAGATAACTGAGCCTTGTATGCAAAAAACTTATTTGGACCAGAGGCCCTTACTCCTGGGCGTCCCCTTCCTCCATCATTTCCGGGGGCGGGCCGCCCTGGGGGCCGCCCATGGGGCCGGGCTGGAAGCTGCCGCCCATGTGGTGAGGAGCACCCTCGGGACGGAGCTTGCTCTTGTCAACCCCCAGCTGGTCAGCCACATCGCTCCAGCGGTTGTTGATCTTCTTCATGTCCAGCACAGCCTGGACATCCTTGCCGCTTTCCTTGGCGAGGACGGCAGCCATCATGATATCCTTGCTCTGGTAGCCATTCTTGAGCAGGGCCAGGGCCTTATCCTGGGCCAGCAAGCCCTTCTGACCTATGTGCATGGCCCGCATCTCCAGCATGGCCTCCCTGATCTGGGCATGAGTCACGCCCAGGGATTTGCCGATCTCCCGCCAGTCCTTCTGGTCCTTGTGCAGGGCCAGCACATCCTTGAAGGATTTGCCGGTGATTTTCGCATACATGGCCGCCTGGCCAATATCGCGGAAATCTTCCTTGTCCTCGATGGCCTTCTTCACCTCTGACTGCTTCACGCCAAAGGTCTCAGCCACGTGCTTGGCAGCCTCGTCAGCATTCATCTCTACCTTGGGATGCTGGCCCGGCATCTTCTGCCCTGCCATCGGAGGAGACGGCATGCGGTGCCCCTCAGGCGTCTCAGCCTGGGCAGACATGGTCCCCAGACCGCCGCCCAAAAGCACAGCACCAGCCAAAATCCCAGTCAGCATTTTTTTCTTCATAGCATTCATTTCATTCACGCCTTTCCTAAAACGATAACAATCTTGGTTTTCCTTGACTATGACAATAGTATAAAACCTAATGATTAAAAAGTCTTTAGGGACGGATTATAATTCCATTAATTTTTTCAGTACCATAATTCTACATAAACTATTATACTCCTATATTTTAAGGAGATACACACAAATCTAAACTTTATAGTTTCTCTATATTTTTCATAATTCTATGTGATGGTGGCTACACAGTGGCTACACAGATTTTTTGCTTCAGGAACGGTGTTTTGTATATACTACCTGTCTATTCGGCAGGTCTATTTTTTTGAGAAAGGCTACCGCCATAACTCGATACATTCCCTGCTCAGATCAGTCACGGCCCACCACCTGGGAAAGCTGCAAATGCTCTCATGCAGTGCGTCCTTTACACGGAACGGCAGTCCGCTATGGGGTTCGATGGTTACCCTCGTCCTTGAGGGATTATTATTGATAGTGCCCATCCATGGGCACGGTCATCCTTGACGGCTTTTGGTGCCCCCGTCCCTGGGGGCACAGCCCGCAGTTTGCACGCGGCAGGGCTGTCACGGGGCTTTGGTGGGCACGTCGCCCACGTCGCTCCGTCACAGCCCTGCCGATATCTACGCTTCGGAGGGCGGGAGTTCGCCTCAGGGCATGACGGCGTACTTTGAGGACAGCTTTGCTGTCCAGTCGCTTGCCCTCATGCCCTCCGGGGTACGGGGCTTCGGCGGTGCATTGCAGTTTCCTCCGCGCCGATTCTTTGTGGTGCGTCCGCCGATAATGCCTTTACGCCTATCAGAGGCGGGAGTGCAGGGGCTTTCGCTGGCCAGTTACGATTCGCCCCCGATAGGCAGCATTATCGGCGGACGGCTGGCGCTTCACGCTTGAGGTTGCCCCGCATAGTTATACGGCCCGCCATCACGACGGGCCTCTGCCGTGCTCATTGCAGTTTCTCCCTGCTGGCTTCCCTCATGGCTTTCTTGCAGGACAGCACACCAGCCATGACGGTTCTCCGGCGGCAGCTATGGCTGCCAACTACGCCCCGCCACGGCTGGAGTGCTGCCGTTTTCGCTCCGTTCGCCCTCCTTCCGTGCTCGGTGGCCTGCCTGGCTGGGGGCTCCTTTGTCGCCCTTTTTCCAGTCAGGTAGGCCGCCTCCCACTGCAGGAGGGTCTCACTCAGCTGCACTCACAGGTTGCCGGGCACAGGTTCAGGGCGGGGTTCTGTCTCCGCTTCGCTACGCCATTCAGCCCGCCCTTCACCCGTGCCAATACGCACCATCGGGGGACGGGAGAGGGGGCACTTGTGCTGATCTGTGAGCACAGCTCAGAAGGTCGCCATAAAACTGATAAGCCCGGCGGAGGTATCCGCCGGGTTCAAAATAGCTTTTGGGTTCGTTACTATCGGGGAGGGCGGTGCCGTCAAGGGCAAGCCGCCTCTGGCGGTGGCTACGCCACCCTTGACCGCCCCGCTCGGCTCGTTGTAAGGCTTCGGCTGGGGGGCGGGGCACCAGCCCAATGAAAAAGCCACCCACAGGAAAAGGGTGGCAAATCTAAGGGGTATGGGGTTATATAATCCTTTTGAGGGGACTATCTATGAAATTCCTGCCCGCCTCCACGTATTTCAGCGCCTGCCTTTCGGACTTGTGGCGGGTGTGGTGCATGATGGCGGGAAGGCTGGCACCACTCCGTGAGGCTTCGGTGGCGAAACCGCGCCTCAGGGAGTGGCCGCTGAACTGGCTTTCATCGTAGCCCAGGCGGGCTGCGTATCGCTTAACTATCTCTGCCACGGTGCGGGGGCTGATGGCCTTACCGCTTAGATTTGCCCGCAGGTCGATGGACTGGAAGATGGGACCCCGCTGGAGGTGGGCGGCGCTCAGCCATGCCATGAGGGCGCGGACAGGACAAAGCTGTGGTTCTTCAGCGTAGGGCAGGGCGATTTCAGTGCCCTTCCCCTGCTGGTCAGCTTTGGAGCGTGGCAGGAGCAGCACTGCCCCAGCGCCGGTGAAGGTCAAATCCTCTGCTCGCACATTGGCAAGCTCGGAACGGCGGAGGGCTGCCGCGAAGCCCAGGAGCAGGAGCGCCCTGTCCCGCAGGCCGGTTAAGCCGTGGAAAACATTCATGGCCATGAGGCGGCGCAGGTCTTCAACTCTGATGGGGGCCTTTACGGTCTGCCTCGTTCCTTTCTCCCGCTTTATGCCCGCCAGCGTCAGGCGGACGATGGAAGCATGGACGGGATTTTGCAGGTTTGCTTCTTCGTGGACTGCGCCGATAGCGGTGAGCCGCCTGGTGAGGGTGACGGGCTTTAGATCCTCCGCTTTGTCTGCCAGGTAGTTTGCCACCGTGGCGGGGGCGGCTGGGAGGCAGTCAAGGCCAAAGCGCTGGCAGTATGCCTCGAAGTCTGCCCAGTCGGCAGTGTACGCCCTCAGTGTATTCTCAGCTTTGGCTTTCGCCATATAGGAAAGAGCTTTTGTGCTCAGGTTCTCAGTCATTTTGGTTGCCTCCTTTGCACTTCCTTTCCTATATTATATAACAGTACATTTGTTCTGTCAATATGTCGAACCCCTTTATTATCAAGGGTTTGCTGGTGTTTTCATTCCCCTGCCGCAACCTGGCAATAGGAGGCTGCGGGGGCGGTCAAGGGTGGCTGAAAGCCACCGCCAATGGCGGCGCAGCCCTTGACGGTCCCGCCCCTCTCGCCTCCGTAACCTATAAGCTGGTCTGCCCCCGGCGGACACCTCCGCCGGGCTTATCAGTTTTATGGCGTTCTGGATCAGCAGGGCCAGCGTTCCCCGCTTTGCCGATGCGCGACCAATAGAAAGATGGTGCGTACTGGCACGGGTGAAGGGTGGGCTGAATGGCGTAGCGAAGCGGAGACAGAACCCCACCCTGAACCGGTGCCCTGGCAAAGTGAGCAGGGGTAATGAGGGAGCCCCGACTGGAGGGGGAGGCGGCCTACCTGCCCGGAAAGAGGGTGACGAAGGAGCCCCCGGGCAGGCAGGCCACCGAAGCCGGAAGGAGGGCGACCGGGTGAAATACGGCAAGCACGCCAGCACTGGCGGGGCGTAGTTGGCAGCGATGCTGCCGCCGAGCACTGACATGGCTGGGGTGCTGTCCGGCAAGAAAAACAGCCAGCAGAAAAGGCCCGCCGTGATGGCGGGCCGGTGGCTTCGCAGGGCGAACTTGAGCGTGAAGCGCCTCTAGTCCTACGATAATGTTGGCTATCGGTGACGGGTGCCGCCCCCTCTCCCCTCCGCTTCTGTGTTCCGGCAATGATAGCCGTAAGGACATTATCGGAGGACGGAGGCGGGCCGGGCTTTGCGGTGAGAAGCGTGTCGGTGTGCGGCAGCGTGCCCCCAAGGACGGGGGCACCACAGGCCGCCATGGAAGGCCGTGCCCAGGAACGGGCACTATTTATGATATGCCCTCACGGACGAGGGCAACCACCGAACCCCATCAGCTTCGCTTTCAGCAAGTTTCGTTTAAGTCCTGCCCTTCCACAAGGCTGTTTGCCAAATGCTCCCATATAAGGACTATAAACAACTCCTTTTTATTGCTGACGGGGCTGAACTTGAGACTTTTTGTACCTGTCGGAGCGTAGTCTTCGCTGGAAAGCAAGATGCCGAGGCGTTTTGCAATAACCTAGATTTCGTCAACAGTGTATTTAAACAGGCCGTTTTTGATTAACTTTTTCATCAATCCTTTATACTGCCAATTTCAAAAGAAAACTGCTGTACGCGCTATTCTTTATGGAACTAATGTATTTTCCAATCAAGGACATCTTCTTATAATTTTCATGCTCAACTACAATAATAGGTATTTCTTTCAGATACTCTGTAGAATTAAGCACCATATCCCATAATTTCAATACTCGATAATTTTTCTTCAGCACGACAACGGCAGGCTCTTCAAGATTGTTCTTTTCAAAAAATCGACAATCATTTTCGCCGCAAACACAAAAGTCTTCCATTTCGGATTTTATTCTCTGCAATGTCTTCTCATATAGAACCACTCTGTTTTCCGTCAGGAAAACAAATAAAGGAAATCCTAGGTCAGCGGCGTAGCATATTATACCGCATAACTGCTCCATACCATTGTCATGTTCACTATCCAGCATTATACCTCTCTCATGACTTATAAAATCGAACTGCTCCAAATACCTTTCACCAATTCTATGAGCATTCCTCTTCACATAATCAGCAAGGTAATCATCCCCTCTAGTCCTTATCTTTTCAACGTATGTATCAAGATATCGCATAGTTTCTGCCCCACTCCTTTTCCTGCATTTCCTTATGAAAAAAGGGGGATTCTATACCCCCATAAATAAATCTTCAAATTCTTCTTTGCCTAAAATAAAACCACATTTTGCCAGCCTGTCCTTACGCTCTTCATAAATGCCATCAATCATCAGACGGCGTTCTTCCTTTATCCCCAGGTGAATTTTCCTGTGGCAGATGGGGCAAAGGGAAATGAGATTGGCGTAAACATCAAGGCTGCTGGAAAATCTTTCCTGTAACTTCAAAGGGATTATATGGTGTGCCTCCATGTACTGGTGCCCAGTGCTGGCGGCAGTGAAGGTGGCATGGCCGTGGTCTATGTCACAAGCGTAGTTTGCCAAAGCAACAGTCTGGGTTCTCATTATGCCAGAGCGCTTCCAAATTTTGTACTCCACTTTAACAGGCTTTTCCAGTTTCATGGGAGTATCCAATGTCTTCACATCAATAGCGCTGTATTCATGGAACATATCTCCTGTGGCAAATTTACGGTAACAGTTGAAACCTGAACTATACATTCTGTGCCCGGTTCTGTCCATTGCGGAAAATTTTGGGTCTGATTTCAGTTTTTGCCAGACAGCATCAAGCTCTTCTATGGTGCCGATTTCGTAGATTGATTCTTCCACCAGCCCCATTTCTTTCATGCACTGGGAAACTTTTTTCAGCCCTCGTTTATAGTTGTACTCTGAACCAGATGATAACTTCTTGACCTCTAGTATATAACGACTGAAATATTCTTTTATATTTGCCGGAGAAGATATTGCCAGGGGGACTTGGTTCATTTCCTGCATCTTGCTCCTCCTATTTTTCCCTTGTTTTACTCTATCAACGAATCTTGAATCCCTTCACATGGTAGCCATACTCTTCAAATATCCATGCAGGTATGTCTTTTTCTTCAATGCCGTCAGGAATACCAACAGCATTGGACAAACCATATTCGTACAGAATCTCCTCGTACTCTTCTCCTTCCTCAATGTCGATATCCCACTCAATATCATACGCTTGGCAACTGTATGAAGGCAAGTCAAACCAATCAGCTGGAGAACTTGACTTATGTGAGAGTGCGCAAATTTCAAAGTCACCGAAAACACAATCCTTGCATTCGTCCAGCCCAATATGATTCTTGCAATACTCATGTAGCAAATTAGCCGCTTCTGTTACCCTTTGAGTTTCTGTCATTCTTATGTACCCGCTTTATAATGAATATTATCAGCTTGCCATACTAATCAATACTTCACCACCTGCTGTTGACCAGCGCCGCCGCTTTATCTCCAGTCAGAGGATAATTTTCTGTCAGCTGCTTAATAACAGCGTCCTTGCTTAAATTCATTTTTTTCAGCATTGACACAGTCATCAAAATTCCTTCATTGAAGCCTTCACTCCGGCCTTCCTCGCGACCAGCGTTAAGCCCCTCATTGCGAGCGTCTGTCTTCATATCTTCAATGGCCTTGCACACGTTGACCTCCCCCTCTCCCACGGGAATATTGAAATCTACTCCGGAACAAATGCTGATGGTCTGGGCCGCCAGCCTATCTAGCTTCTTATAGTTCTCGTTTTCATCCAGCAGTTTCTTCAATTCGTCCTTATCTGTGGAGTGCTTGATGAATTTCAGCACTTCCTTCAGGTCTGACTTAAAGGTGTCCAGCTCCATATCGCTCATACGAGCGGGGGACACCAGATTTACTTTGTAGTCTGCGGCGTACTCCATCAGGCGGGGATTTACGTCCTCCTGATACATTTCCCGCAATCTCAGAGGTGCCTCCCAGCTTTCAGTCCCCCAATGTATTACCATGGTAATCACCGGCAACAGCCTGTCCTCGCTGTGAAAGCCGCTCAGGAACTCGCCTTCATCTTTGCCCATGTCTCCCGCCTGACGGTGGGATTTGGCGGTGGCCTTAACTTGTTCCATTAGGGTCATGGCATCGTATAGCATATTCCTTACGGCCATAGCCCCATGAACTTTCCCCTGATTTTCCACGCCCAATATACAATAAGCCGCCTGCCCATCAGTCTTCAAGACCATTTTCAGCAGGTCACGCTCTTTCTGCTTTGGGATAGTGGCCCCATCCTTGCCGAAGGGCAGGGCAATGCTGGTGGTGGACATTTCCCGCAGATTCTTCGGGTCAATGACTTCCTCGCCCCTGAATAGTGCCCCGTTGAAGACATCGGCGAATTGCTCCGGCTGTTTCATGTATTCATGCGTAATGGAATCTTTAACGCCCAAAATCTCAGCCCCCGTTTCTTTTCATCCTTGTCTATATTTTATGACTTTGGCATTCAAAAGGCAATATTTCCTCATAATAAAAGACCGGCATAACGCCGGCCCCATTATTTTGCTTTACGCTCCCGCTCCATAGCCTGCAGAAACTCCGTCAATTTTGCAATCTCCCCGCTCAGCCTGTCCATGGACTTCTGGAAGCTGGTAAGCAAATAGAAGGTAACCACAATGGGGAACCCCACCGTGGAAATCGCCGTGAGTGCCGTCTGCTCCATTACCTCACCCCCTACAAGAAAAGCCCCGATTTCTCGGGGCCTCCCTTATCCTCCGCCTAGCTCACGCCAGTTCCTCGCGATCGCTGATGCGGATATAGGCTTCCTTGATTTCCGTGGCCTGCTCCCCGCCTACGGAAACGGCCTTCTTGTCAATCATCTTCTGCATGACGGTCCTGACCGCTGCGTCAGTCAGCCCCGGCGCGGGATCCTGAAGAGTAGTGGATCATACTCACAGAATACGTCACAGGCGCCCGCATGGGCGAAATCCTGGCCCTCCGCTGGGAAGATATCCACCTGGAAAAAGACAGCAATGGGCGCGTAGTATCCGGCACCCTCCACATTGCCCACACACTCTCCACTGGCCACAAAGGAAAAGAGGACAAAAAAGCCCCCTGTTCCTTGGCCCGCCAAAAACAGCCCAGGGCGACCGGGTGCTGGCGCTGCCCCTCTACTATTGCCAGGAAATCCAGCACTACCGCAAAGTGCAGCTGGAAAAGCGCCTGACAGTGCCCGACTGGCAGGACACAAACTTTGTCTTCACCACCAAAAAAGGAGCTCCTATCCGTCCCAACCGCCTCAGCAACTACTTTGGCAGCCTCCGCAGGAAACTTGGCATCAAGAGCACTTTCCACATGCTACGGCACGACATGGCCAGCCGCATGAAAAACTCCAGCCAGTTCGACCTGAAGGACATCCAGACCCAGCTGGGCCACAGCTCCATCAACATCACCATGGATATCTACACCCATATCGACAACGAAGCCCAGCAAACCAAAGTCAGCACCTGGCTGGAAGAAGACCTGACCGAACTGATGGAGGACACCAGCAAAAACAACGCCTCCCAAAAATCCTCCTGACCTCTGGCTATACACTGGCTACACATCAGCCAAAAAGCCATAAAAAAAGCCCTGCGAGAATCCCATGCAGGGCTTGTCCCTAAAGGATTTTTCCACCCCAACCAAATATTAGGCAGGGTAAAATCAACTTTAGGGACGGATTAGATTTAGATTTAAATTTGCTGAAAGAAAAATGGAATTCCAAGGCTTGAAAGCAATTACTGATTGCGCTTGTCCAGCCAGCCCTCGATGTTCTTCTGGCGGGCGCGGGCAATGGCCAGCGTCCCCTGGGGTACGGTCTTGGTGATGGTAGAGCCAGCGCCGATGTAGGCACCGTCCTCCACAGTGACGGGAGCCACCAAGTTGGAGTTGCAGCCCACAAAGGCATCGTTGCCGATAACGGTGCGGAACTTCTTCTTGCCATCGTAGTTCACCGTGATGGTGCCGCAGCCCATGTTCACCCCGGAACCCATATCGCAGTCACCGATATAGGAAAGATGCGGCAGTTTGGAACCCTTGCCCACAGTAGAGTTCTTCACTTCCACGAAGTTGCCCATCTTCACGCCCTCAGCCAGGTGGGAAGCAGGACGGATATGGTTGAACTGGCCCAGAGCCACGCCATCGTCAATCTGGCAGTCATGGGCATAGCAGAACTGTCCCACTACGTTGTTGCCGCACTTCACGTTCTGGAAGCGGACGCTGGGGCCGATTTCGCACTCCTCGCCAATGACCGTGCCGGCTTCCAGCCAGGTCATGGGATAGATGATGGTATCGCGTCCCACCTGCACATCGAAATCCACATAGGTGGTATCCGGGTCCATGAGGGTGACACCCTCTGCCATCAGCTGCTCATTCTTGCGGCGGCGCAGGATCTTCTCGGCGCCAGCCAGCTGCTGACGGGAGTTGATGCCCAGAGTAGACTCATAGTCATCTGCAGCCACAGCCCAGATCTTATCCCCCTGGCTGCGCAGGATTTCCAGCACATCCGGCAGGTAATACTCGCCCTGGGCATTGTCGTTGGTAACCTTACCCAGAGCCTCGAACATGGCCTGGATATCGAAGCAGTAGATGCCGGAATTGACTTCCTTCACCTGGCGCTCCTCTTCCGTAGCATCCTTGTGCTCCACAATCTTCAGCACGGAGCCGTCCTCGCTGCGGATAATGCGGCCGTAGCCCGTAGCGTCAGGCATGATGGCCGTGAGCACCGTAGCCTTGGCGCCGGCTTCCTGATGGGACTCATAGAGCTTCTTCAGCAGGTCACCGGTGAGCAGAGGCGTATCACCGCAGAGCACCATGACCGTGCCCTGGGTGCCGGAGAGCAATTCCCTGGTCTGGAGCACGGCATGGCCCGTACCAAGCTGCTCAGCCTGGGTCACATATTCCACACCCTGCTGCTCTCCCATGGTCTCACGGACTACATCGCCGCCAAAACCAGTGACTACCACGTTGCGGACAGCCCCGGCCTCTTTGGCTGCATCTATCACATGCTGCAGCATGGCCTTGCCGGCTGCCTTGTGCAGCACCTTCGGCAGCTTGGACTTCATGCGGGTGCCCTTGCCGGCGGCAAGGATTATGGTTACCAAATCTGACATATTATCCTATCTCCTATCTTCAGCACATCTGCTGTGCTTTATCCTACTTTTCCTTCGCGGCCTTGCTGGTTTTCTTGCCCTTGGCCTGCTTCTTGTTCACCACTTCCATGGCCTGCAGGAGGGTCTTTTCTGAGTTTTCCATGTGCATTTCTGCCGCCTTGCGGGCTGTATTCACATCACCCTGGGCGATGGCTTCCACAATGGCCCTGTGCTCCTCCAACGTAGCTTCCAGACGGCCAGGATAAGACATGGACAAAGTGCGGAAGCGCGTAAGCTGATCGCGCAGATTGGAAATGACCCCCACCAGCCTGGTATTCCGGGCTGCATGGTACAGGAGGTCGTGGAACTCAATATCCGTTTCCACGATTTTCTCAATGTCATTATCCGCTATATAGCCCCCGATGATCACCAGCAGGCGCTGAAGATGCTCCAGCTCCTCATCTGTAATGCGCTCAGCTGCCAGGCCATTGGAAAGAGATTCCAGCGCCGTGCGGATTTCAAAAATCTCGTTGATATCCCTTATGGACATGGTGGCCACATAGGTACCCCGGCGGGGCATCATGATCACATAGCCTTCCAACTCCAGCTTGCGGATGGCCTCACGCACGGGAGTGCGGGATACGCCCAGTTCTTCTGCCAGCTGTATCTCCATGATCCGCTCCCCGGGCTTCAAGACGCCGTTGCGGATTGCTTCACGCAATGATTCGCAGACAACTTCCCTCAAGGGCTGGTAGCTGTCAAGCTTGATGGGAGATAATCTCCTGTCCATAACGATTCCCCTATTCTGATTCTGGATTTTACTGAAAGTGTTTATACAAAGCGGGTGCCGCAGCCGCTGGTGCGGGTGACAAACACATCCGCCCGGGTCACATGGCGCAGGAAGCCGGCGATGCGCAGGGCTTCGCTTTTCTTGGCGGTCAGGCCGAAGACAGTGGGGCCGCTGCCGGACATCATGCTCACCAGCGCCCCTTTTTCCATCATGAGCTTCTTGTAGCGCTCTATGACCTCATACTTCTTAATAGTAACACTTTCAAGCACATTGCACAACAAGGGCACCATGGCTTTGAGGTCCTGGGCAATGATTTTTTTCTCCACCAGATCGTTGTCAGGGTGGCGCTCCGCCCCCTGCTCGTCATAGTTCTGGTAAGCCCAGGCCGTGGACACGGAAACCCGGGGCTTGGCCAGCACCACCCAGGCGGTAGGCATGCCCTTGAGCCGACGCAGCACTTCTCCCCTGCCCGTGGACAACATGGTCCCCCCCATCAGGCAGAAGGGGATATCAGAGCCCAGCTCCGCCCCCAGGGCGCAAAGCTCCTCATCAGAAAGCCCCAGACCGAAAAGCCTGTCCATGCCTCTGAGCACCGCCGCCGCATCAGCACTGCCCCCGGCCAGTCCGGCTGCCACAGGGATGCGCTTGGTGAGGTGGATATTCACGCCCCCCTTGAGTCCACAGCGCTCCTGCACAAGAGCCGCTGCCTTCCAGACCAGATTGCTCTCATCGGCCTTCATCCAGGGCACATTGATCTTCAGCCCGATGCCCTCCCGCGCCTTCTCCAGGCTGAGGGTATCATGCAGGGCAAGAGACTGCATGATCATGGCCACCTCGTGGTACCCGTCAGGCCGCTTGCCCAGTATGTCCAGGGTCAGGTTGATTTTGGCTTTTCCTTCGATTTTCAGCAAAGCAATCCTTCCTATCTGTCAGTTATTCTCTAATGATATTAGCCTTTGACTTGTGGGTCTGTCAATAACAGAATGCGGGCTTTGCACCCAAAAACGCCTTCATGGCTTATTCTTCTCTTTTTTCCTGTTCTCAAGCTCTTCACTGTAGACGCGGTAGCAGCTGCGGCCGTCGGACTTGGCTGCATACAAAGCCCGGTCACTGCGGTTCATCAGCACATCAATGGGAACCGGCTGGTCATCAGCATAGGCAATGCCGGCACTGACAGTCAGGCAATTAAGCCCCGGATCCTGATGATAGACAGATATCAGCTGCCGCATGAATGACTCCAGCCGCTCCTCCACCGACTCTCTCTGCACCTTCCCCGTGAGCACCACCAGGAACTCATCTCCCCCCATGCGCACATTCAGGGCATCAGGAAACTGCAATTTCAAGACCTCAGCCAGGATCAGCAAGGCTGCATCCCCTGTCTGATGGCCGAAATTGTCATTGACCTCCTTGAAGTGATCCAAATCCAGGGATATCAGGGTAAACATGGTATCGGCAGAACACTGCTTGATGAACTCCCCAAAATGACGCCGATTGGCCAATCCTGTAAGCACATCATGCTGGGCCATGCTCAGGATAAGCATCTGATTCTTGTAGAGATTCTTGTTCATCTCGCTCATAGCGCGGCTCATGGCCCCCAGTTCATCATCCCGCTTGGACAGCTCCTGCATCTGGGCCTCGGTCTGCTCATCCATCTTGAGCACGCCCTCTCCCAGTTCCTTCATGCGCTTCGTTGCCACCTGGATGGGATAAGCCAGCTTCCCCCCTGTGTAAACCGCCAACAGCACGAAAAGCGCTTCCAGCAGCACAAGTCCCGTAAGCATGCGGGCAACGTGCTCCTTCATGTTCTCCATAAAAGCCTTTTCCCGCATGACCACCCGGCGGTCGATCTGGTCAATCCAGATGCCTGTGCCAATCACCCAATGATAGGGGAAAAATTCCATCGTGTAATAGAGCTTGGGCAGAGGCTTTTCGGTACCTGGCTTGGGGAACATGAACTCCGAGAAGCCTCCCCCCTCTTTGGCCTGATTGATCATCTCACGGATGAAATAACGACCCTCCGGGTCCTGGAACTCCAGGCGGGGCTTGCCCTCAGCTTCCGTCCCCAGCAGCACCACATTCACTCCCTCATCCGTGTCGATGGTAAAGTACCCCTGTCCATTGTCATAGCGCATATTCCGCACCAGGTCAGCTGCCCGCTGCATAGCCTGTTCCTGGGTAACCTCGCCACGCATCTGGGCCTGATAGCAGGTTTCCACTACACTCCAGGCCGAATGGGTCTGCCATTCCAGCTGCAGCTCGGCATTTTTCTCCATATCCTTGCGAAACTCCCGCATCATGCGCTGATTCTCCTGCACAGCGCCATAAACGCTGACAGCTCCCAAAATCAGCATAGTCAGCAGGGATATGCCAATGAATATCATAGTCAAACGAGATTGCATCGATCTGAACTGCATCATCGAAATCCCTCACCTACAAGATATTTTGCCTTTTCGACCAAAGACATTTGTAGATTCCGTTGATAATATAAGTTCTACAATTCCTTAAATCTCCCTGCAAAAAACTCCGTGCGAAACAATTAAAAACAGCCACAAGAGAAGACTCTCATGGCTGTCTGCAGCAAAGAATATCTTACTTGTAGTACCTGACCCCGGCTTCAAAGAGCTGCTGGTCCTTGGCCCCCGGCACGTTCAGGGCTACGCTCTCGCCGATGCGCTCGGAGTGGCCCATCTTGCCCAGGACGCGGCCATCGGGGCTGGTGATGCCTTCGATGGCGTTGACAGAGCCGTTGGGGTTGTAAGGCATATCCAGAGTGGGATTGCCGAACTGATCCACATACTGGGTGGCAATCTGCCCCCGTATGCGCATCTTGGCCACCACTTCCTGGTCAGCTACGAAACGTCCTTCGCCGTGGGATACGGCAATGGTATGCACATCTCCCACCTGCACGTTGTTGAACCAGGGAGAAAGGTTGGAAGAAACCCTGGTCTGCACCATGCAGGACACATGGCGGCCAATGCTGTTGTGGGTAAGGGTAGGCGAGCTGTCGGACAGGTCGCGGATCTCACCGTAGGGCACCAGGCCCAGCTTGATGAGGGCCTGGAAGCCGTTGCAGATGCCCAGCATGAGACCGTCCCTCTGCCTCAGGAGCTTCATGATCTCTTCCTGGATGCGGGGATTCCGGAACATGGCAGCAATGAACTTGCCGGAGCCGTCCGGCTCGTCGCCGCCGCTGAAGCCGCCGGGCAGCATGACAATCTGGGCTTCCTTGATGCCCCTCACTATGGCCTCCACGGTCTCTGCCGTGGCCTGGGGCGTGAGATTGCGCACCACCAAAGTCTGGGGATCGCCCCCTGCCCTCTCCCAGGCACGGGCGGTATCATACTCGCAGTTGGTGCCGGGGAACACGGGAATGAAGATCTTGGGCTTGGCCACCTTGGTATCACCGCCAGTGAGGGGCGTACCCTTGGTATAGGGTACATAGGTAGCCTTTTCCTTGAAGAGGGACTTGGCCCGGGCCTCGGTGGGGAAAATCTTCTCCAGAGGCTCCGTATAGGCAGTCTCTGCATCAGCGAGCATGACCACCGTCTCCCCGAAGACCATGCTGGGACCGCCGGTGGTCCGGCCCAGCTCGAAGAAGCCGGTGCCAGCGAGCAGTTCCTCCACCTGCACCATTTCCGGCACTTCCAGGATGATGGAGCCGTACATGGGCTTGAAGAGGTCTTCACGGCTGTAGGGCCAGGTTTCCATATTGAAAGCAAAGCCAATGCCATTGCCCAGGCACATCTTGGTGACGGCGGCGGCAATGCCGCCCACTCCCACGCTCTGGGCAGAGAACACTTTGTGGTCCTCAGTCAGGCGGCTGATCTTGGCAAAGTTATCCTTCAAACGGTCAAAGTCAGGCAAATCCTGCTCATCCAGGGGGCAGGGCACCAGATAGACCTTGTTGTCCACGTATTTGAACTCAGGAGAAATGGCCTGGTCAGCGGGGAACACATCCACCGCAAAGGCAGCCAGGGTGGGCGGCACGCAGATTTCCTCACCGTCCTTGCTGGTGAAGGTGCCGGACATGGAATCCTTGCCGCCGATGGCGGGGATAGCCAGCTCATGCTGGGCATAGAGGGCGCCCAGGAGGGCAGAGAGGGGCTTGCCCCACTTCTCCGGATCCTTGCCCAGGCTCTCGAAATACTCCTGGAAGGTCAGGCGGATGCGGTCAGCACGGCCGCCCAAGGCCACCATCTTGGCAGCAGACTCCACCACGGCATAGAGGGAACCGTGGAAGGGGCTCCAGCTCATGAGATCCGGGTTAAGGCCGAAGGTCATGGCCGTAGCGGTCTTGGTCTCCGCTCCCAGTACAGGAAGCTTGGCCACCATGCCCTCGGCAGGAGTCAGCTGCTTCTTGCCGCCGAAGGGCATGAGCACGGTATTGCCGCCGATGGTGGAGTCAAAGCGCTCCGCCAGTCCCTTCTGGCTGCAGACATTGAGGGAGCCAAGATTAGCCAGCCAGGCCTGCTCCAGGTCATTCCCTGCAGCCTTCACTTCCTCCGGCACCTCCCGGAGATAGCGGTGCTCGCTGTCCGGCTGGGTCACTTTGGCAGTCACATGCTGGCGCACGCCGTTGGTATCCAGGAACTCGCGGTTCATCTGCACGATGGCCTTGCCGCGCCACTTCATGATGAGACGGGGCTTCTCCGTAACCACAGCCACCGGCACAGCTTCCAGATTCTCCTCATCGGCAAACTGCTTGAAAGCTGCCACATTCTCAGCGGCCAACACCACAGCCATGCGCTCCTGGGACTCGGAAATGGCCAGCTCCGTGCCGTCAAGGCCTGCATACTTCTTCTTCACAGCGTCCAGGTCGATGACCAGGCCGTCAGCCAGCTCGCCAATGGCCACCGCCACGCCGCCGGCGCCGAAATCATTGCAGCGCTTGATGAGGCGGCTCACCTGAGGATTGCGGAAGAGGCGCTGGATCTTGCGCTCCGTAGGAGGATTGCCCTTCTGCACCTCTGCCCCGCAGGTAGTAAGCGATGCTGCCGTATGCTCCTTGGAAGAGCCCGTAGCACCGCCGCAGCCGTCACGGCCGGTGCGGCCGCCCACCAGCACGATCACATCGCCGGCAGCCGGGCGCTCACGAATGACGTTCACCTTGGGAGCTGCCGCAATGACAGCGCCGATTTCCATGCGCTTGGCCATATAGCCTGGGTGATATACCTCACGCACCTGCCCCGTGGCCAGGCCCACCTGGTTGCCGTAAGCACTGTAGCCTGCAGCCGCCCCCAGGGTGATCTTCTTCTGGGGGAGCTTGCCGGGCATGGTGTCCTTGAAGGCAGCCCGCGGGTCAGCCGCACCAGTCACGCGCATGGCCTGATAGACATAGGAACGGCCGGACAGCGGGTCGCGAATAGCGCCACCCAGACAGGTGGCGGCACCGCCGAAGGGCTCGATTTCCGTGGGGTGATTGTGGGTCTCGTTCTTGAACATCACCAGCCAGTCTTCATCCTGTCCCCCCACATCAGCCTTCACCACAATGCTGCAGGCGTTGATTTCCTCAGACTGGTCCAGGTCGTCCAGCTTGCCTGCCCGGCGCAGGGCCTTCATGCCGATGACGGCCAGGTCCATAAGGGTCACGGGGCGCTCCTCGTCCCGGTAGATATCCGTCCTGTCCTGCTGATAGAGGCCATAAGCCTTTTCCAGGGCAGGGCTGAAATAGCCCTCGTCAATCTTGATTTCGTCAATAGCCGTGGTAAAGGTGGTATGACGGCAGTGGTCAGACCAGTAAGTATCGATGACCCGCAGTTCCGTAAGGGTAGGATTGCGGATCTCCTGCTCGAAGAAATACTTCTGGCAGAAGGCCAGATCCTCCAGGCTCATGGCAAAACCGCGCTCCTTGTGGAAGGCTGCCAGTTCCTGCATATTGAGGCTACCGAAGCCCTCCAGCACTTCCACGTCCTCGGGCTCCTCATAGTGCTGCACCAGGGATTCCGGCTTTTCAAGCGCTGCCTCCCGGCACTCCACCTCATTGATGCAGTAGGCCTTGATCTTCTCGAAGACCTCGCGGCTCACATCACCCACCAGCACGATGCAGCGGGCAGTGCGGATCTCGGGGCGCTCCTTCTGGGTCACCAGCTGCACGCACTGGGCGGCAGAGTCGGCGGCCTGGTCATACTGGCCCGGCAGGTATTCGACGGCAAACATCCGTGAATTGGGGAAATTGGGCAGTTTTTCTTCATAGATCACATCCACCGGGGGCTCGGCGAACACCACCGGCCGCACCCTGGCATATTCCTCATCATCAAGGCCTTCGATATCATACCTCTGGATAATGCGGACAGCCTTGAGCTGATCCCTGAGGCCAAAAGTTTCCTTGAGGTCGCTGCAGAGCTGCTGGGCAGGAATATCGAAATAACCCTGTCTTTTTTCCACGAAAAGTCTTCTTACCGTCATGAGTGTCTGTTTCCTCCAAACCATCATACACAAGTGACACGGCAATAAAATTGAAATTTAATATATAGAAATAGGCATGGCAGATAAGCTCCGCCATGCCCATATTCCATCACAAAAGATCTACAGATACCTTCACCACTGCCTTGACAACCTCCATGGGCTTGTCCACTGCACACTGGGGCGCATGGACATCGTCAGGATAGAGCACAGCAAAACAGCCCGGCTTCAGCAGGATGTCGCTCTCCGGTATCAGGCATTTATAGAAGGCAATGTCTTTTTCCTCGTCATAAGGCTCCAGAACCTCCAGGTCGGGACTGAAGGGGCACCAGCCCACATACTCCTCCCCTGCAGCCAGGTACTGGATATCAACGTATTTCTTATGAGTCTCAGGATGGCAATCCTCCGGCAGTTTGGTCACGTACCTCTGCAGGTTCACAAAACAATCTTCCCCCTGGATGAGGTACTTGCCATCCTCCATCTTGGTGAAATCATGGTTGCGCAGATACTCCAAGGCCTTGGTAATAGCCTCGGGATAGACTACATGTCCCTTGTCAAAAGTGTCAATGCTGCCAATAACCATATCCGACTGCCTCCAAATAGCGGGAATCTCCCCCACGAAATTAAGAGATAACTTTCTCTATGCCTATTTTAGCCGAAAGATGGTGAGTTGGCAAGGAGACCTCTTAATATTTTCGCAAAAGGACATCTGACTTGTTTTCCAGCTGCTCCCTACTTAAATATCTTGCCAGCTTCACGGGCTTTATGCTAAGATAAGCACTAGCAATTGTACACTTTACATATAAGGAGGATCCCTTATGCGAGAACTGCTAGAGCTTCTGGAGCACGATGCCCGCCGCCCCGTCAGCGAACTGGCTTCCATGCTGCAGCGCAGCGAATACGAAGTAGAAAAGAATATCAAGGACCTGGAAAAGAACAAGATCATCCTTTCCTATAACACCCTCATCAACTGGGAGAAATTCGGCGACGATACAGTGACCGCCGTCATCGAGATCAACCTTACCCCCCAGAGGGAAGTGGGCTTTGATGCCATTGCCGAGCGCATCTACCGCTTCGACGAAGTGCGCACCGTTTATCTTATGAGTGGCAGCTTTGACCTGCTGGTCATCATCGAGGGCAAGTCCCTGAAGGACGTGGCCAACTTCGTAGCCACCCGCCTGGCCACCATCGAAGGCGTCACCGCCACCCGCAGTCATTTCATGCTGAAGCCTTACAAGAAGGACGGCGTCATCATCAACGATGAGGAACGTGACCGCAGATTGGTGGTGTCCCCATGATTGAGAAAAGAAGCGACTGGCAGGAGCGTCTCTCCCCGGGAGTGAACGCCATTGCCCCCTCGGGCATCCGCAAGTTCTTCGACATCGCCGCCCAGATGGAGGACGTCATCTCCCTGGGCGTGGGCGAGCCGGATTTCGTCACCCCCTGGTCTATCCGCGAATCCTGCGTCTATGGCCTGGAGCAGGGCTACACCTCCTACACTGCCAACCGGGGCATGCCGGAACTGAGGCAGGAAATAGCCGCCCTCTACCTGCGCCGCTATGACACAAGCTACGACTGGGATACGGATATTCTCGTGACCGTAGGTGTCAGCGAGGCCCTTGACATCGCCATGCGGGCCATCCTGGCCCCCGGGGACGAAGTGCTGATTCCCGAGCCCTGCTACGTGTCATATCAGGCCTGCACCATCCTGGCCGGCGGCGTGCCCGTGGCTGTGCCCGCCAAAGCTGAGAACGACTTCCGCATCACGGCGGCAGAACTTGAGGAGCACGTCACCCCAAAGACCAAGGTGCTGCTGATTGGCTATCCCAACAACCCCACGGGCGCCATCATGACCAGGAAGGACCTGCTGGCTGTGGCTGACTTTGCCGAAAAACACGACCTCATCGTCATTTCCGATGAGATTTACGGCGATCTCACCTACGGCGAGGAAGATCACATCTGCTTCTCCTCCCTGCCGGGCATGCAGGAACGCACCATCCTGCTGAACGGCTTCTCCAAGGCCTACGCCATGACCGGCTGGCGCATCGGCTACGCCATGGGCAACAAGGCCATCATCGCCGCCATGACCAAGATTCACCAGTACACCATGCTCTGCGCCCCCATCACTGCACAAGTGGCAGCTGTGGAGGCCCTGCGGCACGGGGAGAAATACATGAAGAAGATGGTAGCGGAATATGACCGCCGCCGCCGCCTCATCTACGACGGCTTCATCAAGATGGGCCTGGAATGCTTCGAGCCCAAAGGCGCCTTCTACATCTTCCCCAGCATCAAGAGCACCGGCTACACCTCTGACGAGTTCGCCGAAGCCCTGTTGCAGGCTGAGCACGTAGCCCTGGTCCCCGGCAGCGCCTTCGGTGCCTGCGGCGAAGGCCACGTCCGTTGCTCCTACGCCACCTCCATAGACAAGATTTCAGAAGCTCTCAACCGCATTGAGAACTTCCTGAAAAACCATAGGAAGTAAATTAAAAAGACAGGTATTGAGAATGCATCATCCTCAATACCTGTCTTTCTTTTGCCAAATCAGCGGAAAAGAAGCCTTTTGATGAAATAGTAAGCTATGGCCAGCCCCACTGCCCCCAGCAGTACCGGCAGGACAAAACTTACAAAGAGCACCACCACAGTCGCCACGCCAATCAGGGCAACTATGCGCACAATCCTGGTGCGCCAGTCATTTCCCAGAATGATGCGGCTCCAGCCCAGGCCTTGGGAGAAGGGAGCGTGGCTGGAATAGACGCGGTAGTATTGGGGCTGCTCCCTGTCCTGCTGATAGTCATGACGGCTGTCAGCTTCATTGCCATCGGCATCTATGGTCACACCCTCATAGGAGTTCTTCTCATCACGGGTGAGCACCCGCACAGATTCCTTTTCCTCTTCCATGTTCACGCCTCCCCCTCTATAAGCAAACGAAAATTAAATATCAGCCTGGCAATCGATGCGTTCCCCGTTCTTTTCCTTTTCCACCACCTGCTTCTGGAATTCGAAGCACTCGCTGGCTACATCATTGGAAAGCCAGAGCAGGCAGATAAGGTTCGGGATGGCCATGAGGCCGTTCATGGTATCGGAAAAGTTCCAGACCACTTCCAGGGAAGTGGTGGCACCCACGAAGGTGATCATGCCGAAAATCACCCGGTAGCTCATGATGACCTTGCGGTTCTTGATAATGTACTCCAGGGCCTTTTCGCCGTAATACTCCCAGCCCAGAATGGTAGAGAAGGCGAAGAGGGACAAAGAGATGGAAATAACCAGCTTGCCATACTCACCAAAAACCGTAGAGAAGGCCAGGATAGTGAGCTGTGCCCCGGACACGGGAGCCCCGGTAGCAGGGTCTATGGTGCCCAAAAGACCAGAGGAGGCAATTACCAGGCCCGTCAGCATGCAGACGATCATGGTGTCGAAGAAGGTGCCCGTCATGTTCACATAGCCCTGGCGGGAAGCATGGTCAGTGCGGGCAGCAGCTGCTGCAATAGGCGCAGAGCCAAGACCTGCCTCGTTAGAGAACACGCCCCGGGCCACGCCCCAGCGCATGGAAGTGAGCATTGAAGCCACGATGGAGCCACCCACACCGCCTGCCACGGAGTCAAAGGAGAAGGCCATGCGGAACATTTCCATGACCCCTGCAGGCACAGCTTCGAAATTCACGATAATGACAATAAGAGCTGTAACAAAGTAGAAAGCCGCCATGGCAGGCACCACGATGCTGGACACCTTGCCGATGCTGCGGATGCCGTTCACCAGCGTGCAGGTGGCTGCCACCATGATGACGGTACCGGTAATCCAGGTAGGTATATCATAACTGGTAAAAAGTGCTGCAGAAATCGAATTTGCCTGGGTCATGTTGCCGATGCCGAAGGAGGCCAGCACCACGAAGGAGGCAAAGAGAGCCGCCAGAGTACGCCCGATGAACTTATTGGAGAAGCCATGCTTCATGGCGTACATGGGACCGCCGGACATCTCACCCACGCTGTTGGTCTCACGGTACTTCACCGCCAGCACGGACTCAGCGTATTTGGTAGAAAGGCCGAAGGCGGCGCTGATCCACATCCAGACAAGGGCTCCCGGGCCGCCCAGCACCATAGCCGTGGCCACGCCTACGATATTGCCTGTGCCCACCGTAGCGGACAGGGCCGTCATCAGCGACTGGAAGGGAGAAATATCCCCCTCATGGCTCTTTTTCTGGCGGAAAATCATCTTGATGGCATAGACAAGATTTATCCAGGGCAGGAAGCGCAGCCTTATCGTCAGGAAGATGCCGGTGCCCACCAGGAAGGCCAGCATGACCGGCCCCCAGACAAAATCATTGATGTCTGCCAAAAGTCTTGATACATCCATAAGCTATCCCCTCACCTTTCATCCTCTTCTGCTCAGGCTTCCACCAGGAAGGCCTGATACCCCTTCCAAACTTCATATATATCCACCTTGCTGGTAGCTTCCCAGGGAGCGTGCATGGAGAGCACTCCTACGCCGCTGTCGATAACCTGCATGCCGTAAAGGCTCATGATGTAGGCGATAGTGCCGCCCCCACCCAGGTCAACCTTGCCCAGCTCTGCCAGCTGGAAGTGGACATTATGCTTCTTCATGATGCCGCGGATCTCTCCCAAATACTCCGCATTGGCATCGTTGGAGCCAGACTTGCCCCTGGCCCCGGTGAACTTGTTGAACACCATGCCCTTGCCCAGATAAGCCACGTTCTTCTTGTCAAAGGAAGAAGCGTAGAGGGCGTCATAGGCGCTGGACACATCAGAGGAAAGCATCTTGGAATTGGCCAGGGTGCGGCGCACAGAGAGGTCGCTGCCCTGCCCCATGGCGTTCAGCAGCTCTGCCACCACGTTCTCGAAGAAACGTGACTGCATGCCCGTAGCGCCCACGCTGCCGATTTCCTCCTTGTCCACCAGCAGGCAGCAGGCAGTGCGGCGCATGCGCCCCGTCTCCAGCATAGCCATGAGGGACGTATAGGAGCAGACCCTGTCATCCTGCCCATAGGCCAGCACCATGCTGCGGTCAAACCCAAGCTCCCTGGCCTTGCCAGCAGGCACCAGGGCAAGCTCAGCGGACTGGAAATCCTCTTCCTCAATGCCATACTTATCTTTGATAAGCTTCAGCACGCCTGCCTTGACGGATTCCTTCTCCCCTTCCTTCAGGGGATAGTTGCCCACCAGGATATCAAGGCTCTCTCCTTCCACCACCTTGGCGCCAGCCTTCTTCAGCTGTTCCTGGGAAAGATGGACCAAGAGGTCAGTGACGCAGAACACCGGGTCCTTTTCATCCTCGCCGATGCAGATCTCCACCACTTCGCCGGAGGGCTTCACCACTACGCCGTGCAGGGCCAGGGGCAGGGCCACCCACTGATACTTCTTGATGCCGCCGTAGTAATGTGTATCAAGGTAAGCAAGTCCCCCCTCCTCATAAAAGGGGTTCTGTTTCACATCCAGGCGGCAGGTGTCGATATGTGCCCCCAGAATGTTCATGCCCTTCTCCAGCGGCTCCTCGCCGATATTGAAGAGCACCACGGACTTCTTCATGTTCACCGCGTAGACCTTGTCACCGGGGCGCACCTGCTCCCCTGCCTCCAGCATGGCATAGAGGTCGCGGTAACCGGCCTTCTCCGCAAGTGTGACCGCCTCAGCGGCGCTCTCCCGCTCAGTCTTGCAGCGGGAAAGGAAATCTATGTAGCCTGCAGAGAGCTTCTCCAGAACTTCCCTGTCGCTGTCCGTATACTGGCTCCAGATGGAGTCTTTTGCTTTATCTTCAGCCATGAAAAACGTTCCTTTCTGTATCAAATAGCCTTCCCCTTGAGGGGAAGGTGTCAGCCGACAGGCTGACGGATGAGGTGGCCTGCTGCAGTCAATCAACATAGCGAGACACCTCATCCACCGCTTCGCGGTCCCCCTTCCCCTCAAGGGGAAGGCTTCAGAGGTGGTCTTCTAAGATTTTCTCAAAGTCCCCACGGGTAGTTGCCTTGTTGAACCTGTCACGGAGCAACGCCCCATGCTGCAGGCCTCTGGTATACCAGGTGGCGTGCTTGCGCATTTCCCGGGGACCGATGTAATCGCCCTTGTACTTCAGCAACAGGTCAAGGTGGCGCATGATCACTTGGGCCCGTTCCTGCATGGTGGGGGGCGGCAGCTCCTCCCCGGTGGCCAGATAATGGGTCAGGCGCTTGAAAATCCAGGGATTGCCCTGGGCGCCGCGTCCAATCATGACCCCGTCTGCCCCGGTGACTTCCATTATCTTCTTCAAATCGGCACAGGTCCTCACATCTCCATTGGCAATGACGGGAATGGAAACAGCCTGCTTCACCTCAGCAATCTTCTCCCAGTCTGCCTGACCGGCGTAGAACTGAGCACGGGTGCGGCCGTGGACAGCGATGGCGTCAACGCCTGCCTCTTCCGCCATCCTGGCGATTTCCAGCACATTGACATTTTCCTCGTCCCAGCCCAGGCGCATTTTCACCGTGAAGGGCATCTTCACAGCCGCCCGCACAGCCTTCATGATGGCGCAGGCCCGCTCCGGGTCCTTCATCAGGGCAGAGCCCTCGCCATTCTTCACCACTTTCGGGGCAGGACAACCCATATTGAAGTCCAGGATATCACAGGTGCCCTGAGCCTCCACAAAGGCCGCCGCCTCTGCCGCCATCTCCGGGGTAGCAGCGAAAATCTGCATGGCCAGGGGGCGCTCTCCCGGCTCGGAGTTCAGCATCTTCAATGTCTTCTCATTGCGAAAGTGGATGCCCTGGCTGCTGACCATCTCCGCATAGCAGAGAGGGCAGCCCATATCGTGGGCGATGATGCGGTAGGCCGTATCCGTCACCCCCGCCATGGGAGCCAGGAACACCGGATAGTCGAAGTGGAAAGCGCCGATATCTATGCCCTTCATTCCTGCACTTTCCTTTCGCCGCTCTTAACCTGATTGCGCTCATAAAGGGCACGAAGGCCCGTGAGGGTCAGGAAGTGGTCTATCTTGTCGATGGTAGCCGATTCCTTGGCAATCATCTTGGCCAGGCCGCCTGTGGCGATGACCTTCATCTCACAGCCCATTTCTTCCTTGATGCGGCGCACGATTTCATCGATCTGGCCCACATAGCCGAAGATGATGCCCGCCTGCATGCCCTGAATGGTGTTGCGGCAGATGACCTGTTTGGGAGGCACCAGCTCGATGCGTGGCAGCTGGGCCGCCTGCTGGAACAGGGCATCGGCACTGGTGCCGATGCCGGGAGCGATGACGCCCCCCAGGAAATCCCCGTTCTCCGCCACCACATCAAAGGTGGTGGCCGTGCCGATATCAATGACAATCAGGGGGCCGCCGTACTGCTCATAGGCACCCACCACATTGACGATGCGGTCTGCGCCGATGGCCCTGGGATTCTCATAATGGAGCTTGATGCCCGTCTTGATGCCGGGGCCCACCACCAGGGGCTTGATGTGGAAATAGCGCTCGCACATCTTCATCATGGGCACCACCAGAGGCGGCACCACTGAAGAAATGATGATGGCCTCAATATCCGTCATGCTGATGCCCTGAAAGCGGAAGAGGTCGTTTAAAAGCATGCCGTACTCATCACCAGTCTTCTGCCTGTCCGTAGAGATGCGCCAGTGCTTCACCAGCTTCTTGCCCTCGTAGGTGCCCATGACCGTATTTGTATTGCCTATATCAAAAACTAACAGCAAAGTATTTTCCTCCCATTGGGAACTAGAACTCATTTCTTCGGCCTGATGGATACATCCCCTGCCATCACCGTGCGGATCTCGCCGTCTTTTTCCACCAGCAGGGCGCCGTAGGAATCAATATCCACAGCCCTGCCCGTGAACTCATCACCGCCGTGGATGCCGATGACCCTGACTTCCTGTCCCAAGGTCACCGAATACTTTCGCCAGGCCTCAAGAACGGGGGTGAAGCCCTTCTCCAAAGCCGTCTTGTACCACTTCTCAAGAGAACGCAGCACCGCCTGCAGGAACTTCACTCTGGGCACCGGCTCGCCTTTCATGATTTCCATGGAAGTGGCCTTGCCCCGCAATTCCTCCGGGAAGTCCTCCTCCTTGATATTGGCATTGATGCCGATGCCCAGGACGATGTGCTTGATGCGGTCTATGTCGCAACTGGCCTCCGTGAGGATGCCCACCAGCTTCTTTCCCTCATAGACAATATCATTGGGCCATTTGATGCCTGGCGTCAGGCCAAACTCCCGCATGGCCTCCGTCACAGCCACCGCCGCCAGCAAAGTGCATTTGGGCGCCTCCTGGGGAGCGAAGGGCGGGCACAATACCAACGAAAACCAGATGCCTGTCCCCGCCGGGGAAAAGAAGCTCCGCTCCAGGCGGCCCCGCCCTCCGGTCTGGCTCTCTGCCACCACCACCAGGCCATCAAGCTTCTTCCAGCCGCCAGGGCCATTCTTTATGATCATCTGCTTGGCCACATTATTAGTAGAATCCACCTGCTGGAAATTCTTGATCAGGCGGCCCACCAATTCCGTATTCAAACCATGGCTTATCTCACTGGCCAGCAGGCTGTCCGGACTTTCCCTCAAAGAATAGCCATTGCGGGAATGGCTGACAATCTCATAGCCAGAGCTGCGGAGCTCCTGGATGTGCTTCCACACAGCCGTCCTGGTGACCCCCAGTTTTTCTGCCATCTCTTCCCCGGAAACGTAACGGTCTCCGGATTGCCGCAATAGGTCAAGTATCTTGCCGCGCATATATTTCCCCCCTGCCGGGACTTAAGGAACTGTTCATACAAAATTACACTGTAACAGTATACCATAAAAGCCACGCAAAATAAAAGCTGGCGGGACAGTTTCCTGTACCGCCAGCGATTGGATCTAAAAATCCTTACATGTAATCGATGGAAGACTTCTTCTTCTCCTGCTTCATATAGCCAAGCTGCTTGGCTATCCACTCCGTGATGACGAAGAAAACAGGAATCAGGAAGACACCCATGAAGGTGGCAAAGAGCATGCCGCCCACTACCGCCACGCCCATGCCGTTGCGGGCGGCTGCGCCGGCGCCGCTGGCCATAGCCAGGGGCAGACAGCCGATGATGAAGGCAAAGGAGGTCATGAGGATAGGACGGAGACGCAGGCCTGCTGCCTCAAGGGCAGCCTTCACAGGCTCCATGCCCCTGTCCACACGCACCTTGGCAAACTCCACGATCAGGATGGCGTTCTTGGCCGCCAGGCCGATGATCATGATGATGCCTATCTGCATGTAGACGGAGTTCTGCAAGCCTGAGTTCATGTGCCCCGTGAGCATCATGCCCAGATTGGACAAAGCCCACTCGGAGAACAGAGCACCGAAGATGCCTGTAGGCACCGTAAAGAGCACGGCAAAGGGCACGCTCCAGCTCTCATAGAGGGCTGCCAGGCACAGGAACACGAAGACCAGCGCCAGGGCCAGCACCTGGAAGGTGGAGCTTGCAGCTTTCTTTTCCTCGCGGCTCTGGCCGGACCACTCAATCTCAAAGCCAGTACCGGCTTCCTCCCGGACAATCTGCTCGATGGTATCCATGGCCTGTCCGGAGCTGTAGCCGTCGCCGGCATTGCCCTGGATGCTGACGGCCTTGGTGCCGTTGAAGCGGGAAATAACCGTGGGGCCCGTGCTGTTCCTGGGAGTCAGCAGGGTGCTAAGAGGAATCATGGTGCCGGAGGAACTCCGCACAAACATGAATTTCATGGCATCCGTCTCGCTGCGGAAGGCGGTATCAGACTGGAGCACCACCTTGTAGCTGCGGCCAAAACGGTTGAAGTCGTTCACCTGAGCGCCGCCGAAGTTCACCTGCATGGCTGTGAACACATCAGACAGCTTCACATCCATCTTCTTGATCTTCTCGCGATCCACATCATACTCGATGGTAGGAGAAGTGATGGAATAGGTGGTGCGCACACCCTGCAGGGCAGGGTTCTGATTAGCCTTGGCCACGATGCGATTCGTAATCTCATAGAGTTCCTCATCCGTATGGCCAGACATATCCATGAGCTGCAGATTCCAGCCGCCCACATTGCCCAGACCGGGCAGGGCAGGAGGATTGGCAGCAATGACCGTAGCCTCGGGAGCCAGCTGCGCTCCCAGGCCGAAGAGAGTGCCCACGGCAGCATCCACGGACTGATCCCCGCCGGGGCGCTGGCTCCAGTCCTTCATGCCGATGATCAGGAGGCCTGCGCTTGGCTTGCTGGTGAAGGCCAGCATATCAAAGCCCGTGACCGCCATGGATTGGTCTATGCCCTTGATGCTCTGGAGAGCCGCAGCCTGCAGCTTGTCCATGGTCTTCTGGGTCTGGTTCAGGGAAGTTCCCTCAGGCAGGTTGACCATGGCGAAAGCGTAGCCCTGATCCTCCGAAGGCACGAAGGTAGAGGGCAGCTTCATATAGAGCAGGGCCATCAAGCCCGACACGATGAGCAGGAAGATCACAGCCAGCTTGGCATTGGCAATGCCCCGGGCCACTATCCCCACATAGCCTTTCTTGGTTCTCTCAAACCAGTTGTTGAAAGCGGTGAAGAAACGGTCCAAAGCGCCGTCCTGCCCTTCGCTCTCCTCATGGCGCTTGAGAATCATGGCACAAAGAGCCGGAGTCAGGGTCAGTGCCACGAAGGCAGACAGGGCCATGGAAACCGCGATGGTGAGAGCAAACTGGCGATAGAGCACGCCGGTCATGCCCCCCAGGAAAGCCACGGGCACGAACACCGCCGCCAGCACGAAGGCAATGGCCACTACCGGGCCCTGCACTTCATCCATGGCGCGCTCGGTGGCGTCCACAGGCTCAAGTCCCTCTTCCATGTGCTTCTCCACGTTCTCGATGACCACGATGGCGTCATCCACCACCAGGCCGATGGCCAGCACCAGGGCAAAGAGGGTCAGGGTATTGATGGAGAAATCCAGGAGAATGAAGGCTGCCAGGGTACCAATCAGAGATACCGGCACTGCCAGCAAAGGAATGATGGTAGCCCGCCAACTCTGCAGGAAGAGGAAGATAACGAACACCACCAGGAGCAGAGCCTCGAAGAAGGTCTCCAGCACCTCTTTGATAGAAGCGTTGATATAGTTGGTGCTGTCCATGATCTCGCTGACTTCCAAGTTGGGAGGCAGATCAGACTTTGCTTTTTCAATGATTTCCTTGACCCCTGCCACCGTCTGCATGGCATTGGCGTCATTGGTAAGCTGGATGCCGAAGCCCACGGCGGGAGCGCCGTTGCTCTTGGTCACAAAGCCATTGTCCTTCTGTCCTTCCTCCACCCGGGCCACGTCCTTCAGGCGCACGAAGGAGCCATCTGTGCCATGGGTCTTCAGCACGATGTTACCGAATTCCTCAGGGGTGGAGAGACGGCCCTGAATTTTGCCCGTGTACTGCTTTTCCTGGCCATTGTCCACAGGCATGCCGCCTACGGTACCTGCCGGAGCCTGCACATTCTGCTCATTGATGGCATCGGTTACGTCCTTCACCGTCAGATTGTACTCTGCCAGGCGGTCAGGATTCAGCCAGACACGCATGGCATAGTCGGCGCCGAAGACCTGCACATCACCTACGCCGGCTACACGCTTGATCTGATCCAAAAGATAGATATCCGCATAATTCTTCATGAAAGCACGGTCATACGTACCATCAGGAGAAGTCAGGGACACCATGTAAGCCATATCGTTAGAAGACTTGCGGGTGGTTACGCCCACGGACTGCACCGACGAGGGCAGGCTGGCATTGGCGATGGCCACGTTGTTTTGCACCTTGACGGAATCCATATCGCCGTCAGAGCCCGTATCAAACACCACGCTGAGGCTGTACCGGCCAGTATCGTTGGAGGTGGAGCTCATGTAGTCCATGCCCTGGGTGCCGTTGACCTGCTGCTCAATGATCTGGGCCACCGTGTCATTTACTACGCTGGCGTTAGCGCCAGTATAGGACGTACCGACAGAAATAGTCGGCGGGGCAATCTGCGGGTACTGCGCTATAGGCAGCTGCACAGCCGATATAAGGCCCACGATTACGATAATGATGGAAATGACTATCGCAAAGATTGGGCGGTGGATAAAAAACTTTGACAAAACGCCGCCCCCTTATTTCTTGACAGTAGAAGCGTCGGGATCGAAAAGGGAAGTATCGGTATTCAGGGAGAAGCCCATTTCCTCAGGCGTCACCATAGTCACCGTAAGGTCCCTGCCCTCCTGCAGGTTGGTAAGGCCTTCCACCACCACAATATCGCTGGCATCGATGCCTTCCTTGATGATGTAGTAGCTGCCCACCTTTTCCCCAAGTTTCACGGTGCGGGCCTCGGACTTGGCATCCCCGTTCACTACCATGACAAAGGACTTGCCCAAGAGCTGCTGCACGGCACGCTGGGGCACCAGGATGGCTCCCGGCACAACCTCACCCGTGAGCTTCACCCGTGCGTACATGCCGGGGAGCAGGATGCCGTTGGGGTTGTCAAAGAGAGCCTTCAGGGTCAAGGTACCCGTATTATCGGATAAAGCGCGGTCAGACTCAGAAATGACGCCAGTGAGTGGATATTCCGTACCATCAGACAGGGTAAGGCTCACATTCACATTGCTGTTGGGATCACCCTGCTGCATGGCCTTGATGTTCATGAATTTCAGGAACTCAGTCTCGGAAATGGAGAACTGGGCATAGATGGGGTCAGAGGAACCGATGGTCACCAGAGTGGTGTTGCCGGCAGTGGCATAAGTGCCTACTGCCACGTCATCCACGGAGAGCTGGCCCGTCATGGGAGCATAAACCACCGTATCGTCAAGATCTTCCTGAGCCTTCTTCAGCAGGGCCGCATTGGCAGCAGCAGCAGCTTCATAGGCATTCACCTGAGACTGCTGGTTGGCCACAGTCTGCTCCGCTATGGCATCAGACTTCAGGAGTTCCTCATAGCGGTAGAGGTCTGTCTGGGCATTACTCAGATTGGCCTCGGCCTGAGCCAGATTGGCATGGGCGTTCAGCACCGCCGACTCATACTGGCGGGAGTCAATGCGGTACAGGGGCTGTCCCTCCACCACATACTGGCCGCCCTGGACATATTTTTCGATAATCTTGCCAGAGACCTTGGCCTGGACCTTCACCTCATCCTTGCCTACCAGGGAGCCTGCATACTCACTGGTGAGGGGCGTATCCTGCTGGATGACGTTCATGGCCTTCACCTGGGCACCGCCCTTCTGGGCCTGCTGCTGCTCCTTGCCGCAGCCAGAGAGCACCACGGAGAGGCAAAGGGCCATCACCAGGGCCAAAGCCTTCTTGTTTTTCGTCAAAAACAAAGCAAAAAACCTCCTTCATACTATAACTCAACAACTACAACGTTTCTGGAGATTAGTAAATAAGTGTTTACTATCAATGGATTATATAGTATTATACTGCTAAGGAAAAGTCAAGAAGCACATGACAAAAATCACCTTCTTGACAAGGAGGGACGGAAATGACCTTAAAAAATCCCGGGCATGCCCTTTCCAAAGACTTTTTGGAAACCCTCATGCTCATCCATGTGAATGTATTCCGCAACAAACAGCTGCCCCTGCCCCTCAATCAATATGTGCTGCTCATGTTCATAAATACAGAAGGAGCCATCACCAACAGCAGCGCCAGCGAGATGCTGAAGATTTCCAAGCAGCAGATGAGCACCGTGGCCGAGCGGCTCCTTGAGCAAGGCTATATCAGCAAGAACACCGACTGCCGCGACCGCAGGCGCTGCCTGCTGGAGCTGACGGAAAAGGGCAGGGAGATCATCAGGCAGCAGAACGAATACGTGCGGAAAAAATTTGAAGACAGACTGCAAAAGCTCTCCGGAGAAGAACAGCAGCAGCTCTCAGAAGCTATCAACTGCCTGAAAAACTCCATCGACCGCATGTTTTCCTAAAAAAAGAACCGGACTACCTGGGAAACCTGGTACTCCGGTTCTTTTTTCATCCTCCAAGCAGGCTCAAAGGTCAATCACCTCAAGGTCATCCGGCACGAAAATCTTACCGCCGTAGTACTTCGCCGCCTCTGTGCTGTAATCCTGCTTGCGTGTGGCTATATGTTTATCTTCCGTATGATAGAGCACCAGATTCCTGACTTTTAATTCTTCAGCCAGTTCGCTGGCCTCCTTCACGGTGCTGTGGTTCTTTTCATAGGGCTTGAAGACTTCCCTATCCTCATAGCGGCAGAAAGCCTCCGCCAGCAGCCAATCAGCCCCTGCCGCATACTCCCTGTCATGCTCATTGTAAGGCTCATCCCCCAGGCAGACGAACTTCATGCCATCGGGGAAAACCAGCCGGTAGCCAAACTGCTTGGCCTTGGTAGAGCAGATATCAAAGGCGGTGAGATTGGCAAAGGGCAGCTCCACGCTTTCCCCGTCCTGCACCTCATGCACCAGGATATCCGTCCCCACCCTGGCAAAATCCTTCTTCTTCAAGGTCATCTTCGTCATGGTGATGAGCATGTCCTTCACCACATCATGGCAATAAATGTGAAACTGCCCCTCGTACTTGCCCTTGTTCATCAGGTCAGCCACCTTGCGCATGACCCAGATGACCCCCAGCACATGATCAGTATGGCCGTGGGTCACAAACATGTGGTGGCAGTCACCGAATTTGAAGGGAGTCTCCTCCAGCTGGCGCAGGATGCCATTGCCGCCCCCCGCATCAGTCAGGAACAGCCCCTGCTCCGTCTCCAGATAAAAGCAGGTATTGAAGCACTTGGTAGCCATGGCAAAGCCAGTCCCCAAAACATACATCTTCCGCACAAAAACGCCCCCTCTAATCGCACCAAAGACTCATGCAACCGGCCCCCAAGGATGGGGGCCAAAGGGCCTTTGAATTCAGGATGAATTCAGGCCCAAAGGTTTTCTTTTGGTACTTTTCTTTGCATCAAAGAAAAGTACAAGCCGCCCCCTTACTTCTCAACTAAAAGGCACTCACCCTCACCAGAGAGTCTGTAATCCTCCATGCCCACCGGCAGGAAAACCGTCTCCCCCTTGGCAAGCTCAGTATCCTTGCCGCCGCAGACCAGCTTCAAACTGCCGGACAGCACCGTCAAAGACTGGAAAGACTCCCCGGGAGCCTTGAAATCCGCCTCACCATCAACCTCCAGATGATAAGTCGTGAAATAATCGCACTTAGCCAGCAGCGACACCCTGCACCCTTTCAGCAGGTCAATTTCTGCCAAGGGCCTCGTATTTAGCGGCAGCGGTTTCCTCCTGGTCACTGCCAAGGCCTTGCCGATATGCAGGGGCCTAGACTTGCCGTCTGCCCCCACTCTGCCGTAATCGTAGACGCGATAAGTGGAATTGGAGCTCTGCTGCACCTCGCAGATGAGAATGCCTGCCCCGATAGCATGCAGTGTCCCCGCCTCGATGAAGAACACATCCCCCTTGTGCACCGGCACCTGGCGGCAGACCTCCAGCAGGGTGTCCTCCTCAATGCGGTTCCTGAACTCCTCCTTGGAAATCTCCTTCTCAAAGCCGTAGATGAGCTTCGCTCCAGGCTCGGCATCCAGCACATACCACATCTCCGTCTTGCCCTGCTCACCTTCCACCCGCTGGGCGTATTCATTGTCCGGATGCACCTGCACAGAAAGGCTGTCCCTGGCATCGATGAACTTGATCAGCAGGGGGAATTCCGCCAGCCCCTGACATTTCGGCCCCAGGATCTGCTGCCCCTGTCGCTCAATGTATTCCCTCAGAGTCAGGCCCTTGTCCTCCCCCTCGGCAATGATGCTCTCTCCGTCCTTGTGGCAGGAAAGCTCCCAGCTCTCCGCCACCTTCTCCATCTCCGAGGCCTTGCCGTACTCCTCCCGCAGGCGGTTGCCCCCCCAAAGATAGTCTTTAAGCGGTGCCTGCAGCTTAACAGGATAAAGCATATATCTTCCTCCCCTTCATAATCTAGTCACATTTTAGCACAAATTACAGACAACAAAAAGAGGTGGAAGCTGTGATTATCTTCCACCTCTAAATATGCAATTTCAGCCCTTCCATTTAGCCAAGGCTGCCCTGGCGGCCTGCTGCTCTGCCGCTTTCTTGCTGCGGCCGGAGCCTTCGCCGTAGGGCACGCCGTCCACCAGCACCCGGCTGGTGAAGATCCTTTCGTGAGGGGGGCCGGACTCGCCTGCTTCTTCGTAGGTTATGACCTTTTCCGGGTCCTTGTGTACCAGTTCCTGGAAAGTGGTCTTGTAGTCCGTCAGGATCTCCCCTACCCGGCTGGCCTGCTGGAATTCATGGGAAAGCTGCCTCACCACGTAGTCTTGGGCAGTCTCCCAGCCCTGGTCCTCATAGATGGCGCCGATAACGGCCTCGAAGGCATCCTCCAGATTGGTCTGGCGGTTGCGGCCGCCGCCCATTTCCTCCCCCCGGCCCAAGAGCAGATGCTCACCCAGCTTCAGGTCTTTGGCCAGGCGGGCCAGAGTCTCCGAGCGCACAATGCTGGCCCGGATCTTGGTAAGCTCGCCCTCGGGAAGGTTTTTGAAATGACCATACAGATAAGTGCTGGAGGCAAGCTCCAGCACTGCGTCCCCTAAGAATTCGAGACGTTCATTATGGTCAGTCTTCCTTTTCGCCTCATTGGCGTAGGAGGTATGGGTGAGTGCCCGGTCCAGCAGGGCAAGGTTCCTGAACTTCACGCCCAGGCTCCCCGCCAGCTTTTCCAGTTCCTCACGCCTTTCCTCAGAAAGGAATTCAGACATATCTGTTCCTCTTGCTTACTCAGCGTACTTCTTCAGCAGCAGGCAGGCATTGTGGCCGCCGAAGCCGAAGGAGTTGGACATAGCTGCGCGCACGGTCTTGGCCCTGGCCTTGTTCGGCACATAGTCAAGATCCAGTCCCTCGTCCTGAGTCTCATAGTTCATGGTGGGAGGCATCATATCATTTTCCACAGTCAGGGCAGTGGCAATAGCCTCCACGCCGCCGGCAGCACCCAGCAGATGGCCGGTCATGGACTTGATGGAGGACACGGAAACCTCCTTGGCAGCCTCGCCCCAAACAGCCTTGATAGCCTCGCTCTCACCCTCGTCATTCAGGTGGGTGGAGGTGCCATGGGCGTTCACATAGTCAACCTCGCTGGCCTTCATGCCTGCATCATCCAGAGCCAGCTGCATGCACTTGGCCTGATAGGTGCCATGGGGAGCAGGGCTGGTCATGTGATAAGCGTCGGAGTTGGCGCCATAGCCAATCACCTCGGCGTAGATATGAGCGCCGCGGGCCTTGGCGTGCTCCAGGCTCTCCAGCATCACAATGCCTGCGCCCTCGCCCATGACGAAACCGCTGCGGTTCTTGTCGAAGGGACGGGAAGCATGAGCAGGATCATCGTTGTGATTCATGCAGAGGGCCTTCATGGCAGCGAAACCTGCCACAGCAGCGGGAGAAATGCAGGCCTCGGTGCCGCCAGCCAGCATGGCATCAGCATCGCCGCGCTGAATCACGCGGAAGGCATCACCGATGCAGTTGGTGCCCGTAGCGCAAGCCGTCACCACGCACTCAGAGGGGCCGTGGAGGCCGAACTGGATAGCCACATGGCCGGTGGCCAGGTTGGCAATCATCATGGGGATGAAGAAGGGGCTGATGCGGGAAGGACCCTTGGCAAAGAGCTTCTCGTACTGGCTGTGCATGGTCTCGATGCCGCCGATGCCAGCGCCGATGTAAGTGCCGATGCGGTCACGATCTGCTTTCTCAAGATCAATCCCGGAATCCTCAATGGCCAGCTTGGCTGCAGCCACAGCGAACTGGGCATAGCGGTCCATGCGCTTGGACTCCTTCTTGTCGATGTAATCAGCGGGATCGAAATCCTTCACCTCGCCGGCGATCTGGGCGCCGTACTCGGAAGCATCGAAACGGGTGATCTTCTCAATGCCGTTCTTGCCCTCCAGGAGTCCCTTCCAGAATTCGTCCTTGCCGATGCCGATAGGGGTGACGGCACCAAGGCCGGTGATAACTACGCGATTCTTCACAACAAATCTCCTCTCGCAATTGAAACCGTTCTCAAAAAACTTCAAACAAGGTTCCTAATCAACAGAATAGGGCGCGCAGAGCACGCCCCCCATTTCCTCTTAGATTGCCGCTACCTCAGCCTTGAGCTGCTCAAAGATATCATGCACGCTCATGATGCTCTTGATAGTGGGCAGACGCTCTCCCGTAAAGACCAGCCCCGTCTCCACATCGCCCTGCTGAGCCCTGATCAGGGAGCGGATGATGCAGAAATTGTGCTTGCAGGCCTTCAGGCAGGCATCACAAACCGTCGGCGGCACGGGCCCTTCCAGCACCTTGGCGGTGAAGGGAGTGCGCACGGCGCGCCCAGGAAGTCCCACAGGACTGTGGATGACCACTACGTCCTCGGGCTTGGATTTCAGATAATATTCCTTCAGGGCCGGTGCGCCATTGGCCTCCTCAGAAGCCGCAAAGCGGGACCCCATCTGGACGCCATTGGCACCCATGTTTATCAAATCAACGACATCCTGACCGGAAAGGACACCGCCGGCTGCAATCACCGGCAGCTTCACAGCTGCACGTATATCCGGGATAAGGTCCCTCACAGAGGTGTCCGTTCCCAGGTGGCCGCCAGCCTCCTTGCCCTCTACCACAATAGCAGTAGCGCCAAGACGCTCGGAAATCTTTGCCAATTTAACTGACGATACAATCGGTACGATAGGCGTGCCGGATTCCTTGCCCAGGCCGAACATATCACGGGAGAACCCCGCACCAGCTACCACAAGGTCAATGCCCTCATCGATGGCAGTCTTCACTACCTCTGCAAAGTCGCGGGCAGCCACCATGATATTGATGCCGATAATGCCTTTGGTAAGGGAACGAGCCAGTCTTATCTCGTAGCGCAGTTCGTCATGGGACATTCCGGATGCAGCAATGAGCCCAATGCCACCCTCGTTAGCTACCGCAGCAGCCAGACGAGCCGTTGACAGACGAATCGCCATTCCTCCTTGGATAATAGGCATTTTTGCGATTTTCGTGCCAATTTTCAGCTCTGGAAGCTTCAATGTTACTCCTCCAATCAATCTCCCCTCTTGACAAAATCCCGCGAAACTGAAGTTCACGGGATTTTTCAAAAGGTAAGACGCCCAAAACTATTGTCAGTCTTTGTTCTGGTCGATGTAGGTAACTACATCCTGAACAGTCTTGATCTTCTCAGCAGCCTCGTCAGGAATCTCGATGTTGAATTCCTCCTCGAAAGCCATGATCAGCTCCACGATATCCAGGGAATCAGCACCAAGATCATCGATGAACGTAGACTCGATTGCTACCTCATCAGCCTCAACACCCAGCTGCTCAACCACGATATCTCTTACTTTATCGAAAGTAGACATGAAGTTTCACCTCCTTAAATTGGTGTACTTGCAAAAGTACCTAATATAGATAATATCACATTACCATGCCACCGTCTACATTGACGATCTGGCCTGTGATATAAGCTGCATTTTCGCTCACCAGGAAGAGGACAGCATTTGCCACATCCTCAGGCTGGCCTTCCTTCTTCATGGGGATAGTGCCCAGGACAGCTTCCTTGGCCTTCTCATTCATAGCGTCAGTCATGTCCGTGGCTATGAAGCCCGGAGCCACCATGTTCACGGTGATGCCGCGGGAAGCAAGCTCCTTGGCGGCAGACTTGGAGAAGCCGATAACGCCAGCCTTGGAAGCTGCATAGTTGGTCTGACCGGCGTTGCCGGTAAGGCCTACCACGGAAGCCATATTCACGATGCGTCCGCTGCGCTTCTTCATCATGAGCTTGGCCACAGCCTTGGTGCAGTAGAAAACACCCTTCAGATTGATGTCCACCACAGCCTCGAAGTCCTCGTCCTTCATACGGGCCAGCAGGCCGTCACGGGTAATGCCGGCGTTGTTCACCAGGATATCGATGGTGCCGAAAGCCTCAACGACCTTCCCGACCATGGCTTCCACAGCGTCCTTGTCAGCCACGTTAGCCTGCACCAGGATGGCCTCGCCACCCATCTTCTCAATCTCAGCCTTGACTTCTTCGGCCTTGGCCTGGCTGCCGGAGTAATTCACAGCAACCTTGGCGCCCTCGGCGGCCAGCTTCAGGGCCACAGCCCTGCCGATGCCCCGGGAAGCACCTGTAACAAGCGCAACCTTTCCGTCTAAAAGCATATTAGCGGACCTCCTTGAAATAGTCAAGCGTTTTTTGCAGGGACTCCATATTTTCTACGTTGAGGCTCTGGATAGCCTTGTCAATACGGCGGTTGAAGCCGCAGAGAGTCTTGCCGGGGCCTGCCTCCACAAAGGTGTCGGCGCCGAATTCCTGCATGGTCTTGACGCAGTCAATCCACTTCACAGGATTATCTGCCTGCTTCACCAGGTTCTCCTTGATCTCCTCAGCCTTGGTCTGGAGCTTGCCCGTATAGTTTGCCACTACCGGGAAAGCCGCATCATGGAGAGCTACCTTGTCAAGCTCTGCGGAGAGCTTCTCAGCAGCAGGCTTCATGAGCGTGCTGTGGAAAGGTGCAGAGACAGGCAGGATTACGGCCTTCTTGGCACCAGCTTCCTTCAGGGCCTCCACGGCTGCCTCAACACCTGCAGTGGTGCCGGCAATGACCGTCTGGCCCGGGCAGTTGAAATTCACGGCCTGCACTGCACCCTTGGCTGCCGTTGCCTTCTCGCAGGCGTCCACGATGACCTCATCAGAAAGGCCGATGATGGCAGCCATGCCGCCCTCGCCTACAGGTACAGCCTCCTGCATGAACTGGCCGCGCTTGTGCACCAGTACCACTGCATCCTGGAAGGACAGCACGCCTGCTGCCACCAGGGCGGAATACTCGCCCAGGCTGTGGCCGCCAGCCACCTCGGGCTGAATGCCATTTTCCTTCAATACTTCATTGGCAATGACGCTCATGGTGAGGATAGCAGGCTGGGTATTGGCCGTGAGCTTCAGGTCCTCTGCAGGACCCTCAAAGCACATATTCATAATGGAATAACCAAGAGCTTCGTCTGCTTCCTTAAAAATCTTCTTGGCTACATCATAATTATCATAGAAATCCTTGCCCATGCCGACAGCCTGGGCACCCTGACCGGGGAATACAAATGCCAGTTTATTCAAAGCAATGCCTCCTAGAAAGATAAGCAGGAAACTTCTTATTGCAATAACCTATTACTTGCAGGTTTCCTCAATGCCAGTGATGACCTTGGGCAGGCCGTTCACGATATCTTCAATGATGGTCTTGACAGGCTTGATGTCATTCAGCATGCCGGAAATCTCGCCAATCATGACAGAACCGTTCTCCACGTCACCTTCATGGGTAGCGCGGCGCAGGCTGCCTGCACCCAGCTTCTCAAGTTCTTCAGCAGGTGCCTGGGCGGCCTCCATCTCCTCGTACTTGCGGGAAAGCTTGTTGGCCAGCACCCGGGCAGGATGGCCCAAAGAGCGGCCGGTGACCACAGTGGAGCGGTCCTTGGCCTTCAGCACCATCTTCTTGTAATTCTCATGGGCAATGCACTCCTCAGAGAGGACAAAGCGGGAGCCCATCTGCACAGCCTGTGCCCCCAGGGCAAAGGCTGCTGCCATGCCGCGGGAGTCGCCGATGCCGCCTGCACCGATGACAGGCACGTCCACGGCATCCACCACCTGGGGCAGGAGCGCCATGGTGGTGATTTCACCGATATGGCCGCCGGACTCAGTGCCCTCAGCGATGACAGCATCAGCACCGATGCGGGTCAGGCGCTTGGCCAGAGCCACAGAAGCCACCACGGGGATGACCTTGGTGCCGATTTCCTTCAGGGCGGGCAGATACTCGCCGGGATTGCCAGCGCCAGTGGTGACCACGGCCACGCGCTCGTCGATGACCACCTGCATGACCTCCTTGACAAAGGGGCTCATGAGCATGATGTTCACGCCGAAGGGCTTGTCCGTCCAACCCTTGCACTTCTGGATCTCAGCCCGGAGGATGTCAGGCGGCATATGGCCTGCACCAATAATGCCCAGGCCGCCGGCATTGGATACTGCCGAAGCCAGCTCAGCCGTGCCGATCCAGGCCATACCACCCTGGAAAATCGGGTACTTTATGTTGAGTAGCTTACAAATCGCATTGTTTTCAAACATCAATCATTATCCTCCTTAGAGCCGTCAGTGACCAGCTGCTCCTCTTCCTGGAGTGCCTCCTGGATATGGGTGAGGACGCTCCCTTCCACATAGTCTTTCGCCACGCCGATGGCGCTGCAGATGGCCTTCGCATTGGATGAGCCGTGGCTGATAAGGCAGCAGCCGTTAACGCCAAGGAGGGGCGCGCCGCCGTACTCGCTGGCATCCAGTTTCTTGCCCAGCTTCTTCAGAGTGGGCATCAGCAGGAGTGCTCCCAGCTTCGGCAGTATGCCTCCTTCTTTCACGGCATCCTTAATCAGCTTCATAATGGTCTTTGCCAGACCCTCACCAAATTTTAGCACAACATTGCCAACAAATCCATCACAAATTACGACGTCGAAATTCCCCTTGGGAATATCCCTGCCTTCTGCGTTGCCCTGGAAGTTGATGGTGTGCATGGTCTTCAGTATCTGGTAAGTAGCCTTGGCCTGCTCGTTGCCCTTGGTTTCCTCCTCGCCGATATTCAGGAGGCCCACCCGGGGGCTCTTCCTGCCGAAAACATATTCGGCATAGATGGAACCCATGATGCCGCTCTGCACCAGATGCTCCGGCTTGGAATCAACATTAGCGCCGGAGTCCAGCAGGAGAGTCACCCCCTTGGGGGTTGGCATGGGAGTGGCAATGGTAGGACGGCCTATGCCCTTGATGCGGCGAAGGATCAGCTGGGCTGCCGTCACAGCTGCCCCGGTGCTGCCTGCGGAAAGTACCGCATCACAGACGCCGTCCTTCACCAACCTGGTAGCCACCACTACTGAGGAATCTTTCTTTGTGCGCACAGCGTCAGCAGGATGTTCATCCATCCCGATGACCTGTGTGGTGTGATGAATAGTGATGCCCAGTTTCTCCCAGCCATCTTCTCTTTTCAATACCTCACGAATCTGAGGCTCATCTCCCACCAGTACGATCTCACAGCCATATTTTTTTGCTGCCCTGACTGCACCAAATACAATCTGTTCCGGCGCATAGTCTCCGCCCATGGCATCGACTGCAATCTTCACGCTGCCGCCTCCTAGTAAATTAATAAATCCAACCCAAGACTATTCAATCTTCAGCCCATGGATGGGCGTTCTGCGGCCGTCCGATTTTACGGACGAAATCGCGGCCGCTGTTTCTTTTGGTTCGTTTTCTTTGCGTCAAAGAAAATGAACAACCGAAACAAAACAAAGAGGGCAATCTTATTCTCCCCAAGATACCATAATAAACTTGGCTCGAAAAACCTCTTGCGTCTCATTGCGGGTCTTCACCCAGACAAAATACTTATTGCCCCGCACCCTTACGATCTCTGCCTTGGCAATAAGTTTTTCGCCCACATGCACAGGCACCTTGTACTTGACGTTGGCCACTCCCGTCACTGCCATAGGCGCATCAATCACCGCTATGGCCAGGGAATTGGCCTGTGAGAACATGTATTGCCCCTTGGCAATCTGCGTCTTGGCGAAAACCATATCCTCAGTGATGCGCAGGAGAGAAATCCCCGAATGACCCAGTTCCAGGTCGATAAGCTCGCCTACCACTTCACCGCTTCTGAGCGCCTTCACCTTGTTCTGAGCCGTTTCCGCCATCTTGCGGATACGCCCCCTGAGTTCCGGGATGCCCAGCTCCAGCCTGTCCAGCCTGATGGTCTGGACACTGACGTCCAGATTCTTGGCCAGCTCCTCATCAGTGAGGAAAGGCTTGTCCTTCACCTGAGCCAGCAAAAGCTGCTGCCTCTCCTTCTTCTTCACCCGTGCCATGTTCTCACCTCCTTTTAGTACCTGCTGCTACTATCTCATATAATGGACTATTATAAAGGGTATGTCTTAAAAATGCAAGGGTCATGTGTCATGAAAATAAAGTTGTTCGACTGTACATTCTTGGTGGACAGACTTAATATTGTTATACTTACGATCAGTTTTTTCATATAGGAGAATTGCGTTTCTAGCAGATCTTACCTCCACCGCTTGCGGGGGAGGGGGACCGGCGAAGCCGGTGGAAGGGGGAATCGAAGTCGTAACGTTACCCTCACACCCCTTCCACCGCCTAACGGCGGTCCCCCTTCCCCGTTTCACGGGGCAGGTAAGACCTACGATTTACGAAACAATTCTAAAATCAGCTATTCTCGCGCACATGAAAAAAGAGCAGAACCTCGCGGTTCTGCTCTATATAGCCTTACTCAGCGGCTGCGATGACCTCTTTGCCATCATAGTAGCCACACTCAGTGCACACATGATGCGGCATCTTGGGCTCGTGGCACTGGGGGCAGGAAACGAAACCAGGGGCCTCCAGCTTCCAGTTGGCACGGCGGCTGTCACGACGAGCCTTGGACATTTTACGCTTTGGAACTGCCATGTCGGATACACCTCCTTCAAGGTACTTCTATCAGTCTTCCTTATTTATCAGTTGCTGTAATGCTGCCAGGCGGGGATCCGGGACGAAGCGGTCGCAGCCGCAGTCGCCTTCATTGAGGTCAGCCCCGCACACCGGGCAAAGGCCCTTGCAGTCGGGCCGGCAAAGATTGCTGAGGGACTGGGCTGCCAGGACGGTATCCCGAATCATATCCGTGATATCAACATAGTCCCCATCCACCATCAGGCCTTCAGGGTTCTCTTCCCCAGCTTTCTGGAATTCCTCCTCAAAGCTGAGAACCTGCTCTTCCTCACAGTCCTTCAGGCAGCGGTCACAGGCAAAAGCCTTGACCGCCTTGATTTCCCCAAAAACACGATAACAGACGCCCGTATAGACCAGGCTGCCCCGGACACTGATTTCTCCCACAAAGGAAAAATCCTCCCCCGTTGCCCCCAGATCTTCTGCGGTCGTCTGATAGGCGAAGGGAATCTCCTGTCCCAGGCTCCCTGCCGCCTCAGCAATACTCATTTTCATCATTTCAGCATCAACCTCAGATATTATAATACTTTAGACCAGTTTTTGCAACAAAAAGATAACTGTAACTTCAGCCCATGGCAAGCTAGTCTCCCAGCCTTGCTTCAAAGGCGCGCATAGCTTCCTGCTGCACAAGTTTCAGCGGCACTTTCTTCTCTCTGGCCGCCCGGCAACAGTCCTCATACTCAGGAGCCACATTGATGAGATGGCCGCCATAAGCACTGACCTTGCAGGTAATATCCCCATATTTGGTATCCACTTTGGCCAGATGGCGGTCAGCTTCCAGCCTTTCTTCAATACGCCGCACCCTGATGCCGATGCTGGTGGTTTCCCTGAAGATAATACTGGCACAAGCGTCCTTCTTATCCTCGCTTGCCAGCACAGAGAGCATCTGCCCCGGGCGGTTTTTCTTCATATAGATAGGAGTCGTCCACACATCCCTGGCCCCGGCCTCAAAAAGCCTGTCATAGAGATAGCCATAAATTTGGGGATTCATGTCATCAATATTGGTTTCCAATAGCAGAAGATTATCTGCTGCCCTGACCTCTTCCTGCATGAATATCGCCTCCCGGCATGAGCCTGTGCCCTTATTCTTCGATAGGCTGGGGAGCCGCAGCCGGATGATTGTTCACCGGATGGGGCTGGTTCATCTGGCTCTTGGCCTGCTGCAGCACCGTCAAAGCCTGCTGCAGGCCAGCCTCAGCCTGACGCACACCCTGGAAGGTGCTGCTGACATGGGCTATGAGCTGGTCAAAAACCTGATTGGCATAGCTGTCGGCATCACTCTGCAGCTGGGTGGCATTGGCCTGGGTGCGCTCCATGATCTCCCTGGCCTGGGACTGAGCCTGCTCCATAAGGGTGCGGGCCTTTTCCTGGCTCTCCGTCACCGTGGCTTCGGCCTGGCTGCGGGCTTCGGCCATGATTCTTTCTGCCTCGCCACGGGAGTTCCTGATGATTTCCTGCTCATCCGTGATGCGCTGGGCGTATTTCTTGGCCTCTTCCACAATGCGTTCAGCTTCCTTCTGAGCTTCCTCAAGTATGGCATTCTTATTGGCCTTGATGGCATTTGATTCTTCCAGCTCGCTGGAAACGTCATGGCGCAGCTCGTCCACATAATGGATCAGGTCGCCATCACTGACCATGGTCTTTTCCGTGAAAGGCACGCGACGGGCCCCAACCACCAGATTCTCTATCCTATCCAATGATTCAAAAACTGACATAAATATTGCTCCCTTTCTTTTCCCTAATTATATCCATCTGTCACTCTGTACAACCAGTCAGAAACTGTATTTCAGAAATCACATCTTTTCGTGATGCTCCAGAATAGCCCGCTCCACACAATCTGGCACCAGGCCGTGTATCTCTCCGCCGAAATGCACCAGTTCCCTTATCCCTGAAGAACTGACAAAAGAGTATTCCGGGCGGGTAAGCAGGAACACCGTATCAAGCTTCTTGTCCAGATGCCTCAGCATATAGGCTTCATTCTGCTCATATTCCAAATCCTTCACGGAGCGTACTCCCCGGACGATGATATGGGCGTCGTGCTCCTCCATGTATTTGGTCACCAGCCCCGAGAAGGAATCCACCTTCACATTGGGCAGGTGTCTGACAGCTTCCTCAATCAGCGCAACGCGCTGTTCCACTGGCAGGAAAGGGTTTTTAAGCATATTGTTGAAGACGCAGACAATAAGCTCATCAAACATGACACTGGCCCGCTCAAATATATCAATGTGGCCGTTGGTCACCGGGTCAAAGCTCCCGGAGCAGATGGCTCTCTTCATTCTCCTGCCTCCTCACAAGCTGCCAGATAATCTTTTCGCTGGAAGAAACTCAGCTGGGTGGTGTGCCCATAGCGCTTATTCAGCACCAGCTGGAGCTTCTCCAACTGCGGGTACTTATTTTCATCAGCCCCGTGCTCCACCACCAGTATGCCCTCATAGGCAAGCACATCATTTTCATCCAGGACCTCCAGCGCCCTTTCCCATAGCCCCCTATGATAAGGAGGGTCACAAAAGATCAGGCTGAAGCTGCGGCCGGCGGCAGAGAGGCGGCTGAGGGCGCTGTACACATCACAGCCCATGACCTCGGCCCTGTCTGCCAGACGAGTGTGGCGGGCATTCTCGCTGATCAGGCCTGCGGTGGCCTTATCCACCAGCACGGCCCCTTCCGCCCCCCGGGACAGGGCTTCCAACCCCAGGCTGCCGGTACCGGCAAAGATATCCAGCACCGTCCGGCCCTCAATCATCCTGCCCAGGATATTGAACAGGGATTCCTTCACCCTGTCGGCTGTGGGCCGGGTGTCCTGCCCCTTGGGGGTCTTCAGTTTTGCGCCCCGGGCGCTGCCCGTGATAATCCGCATTTCCTGCTCCATTCCGGCGGTGCCTGCAATGGTTGCACCCGCCAATCTTCTTACACAGAAAACATTCTATCATATTTTTTCGTTTTCGTGAACAGTTCTATGACGTATAATATCATATATGTATGGTTATTCATCCACAAATTCAGCAAAGGAGCCTTGCCTTGCTTAAAAATAAAAACCTTGCCTCTCTCACTCTTATCCTGCTTATAACAGCTTTCGCCTTAGGCGTCTGGCACTTGCACACCCCTGCTCCCGCTGGCACCCCCCTGCCCCTGCCCCAAATCCCGCCAAAGGCAAAAATCACCCTGCTGCCCCTGGATGGCCGCCCTCCCTGCCGCCAGTTTGTCATCAATGGCGGCAGGATTGCAGGGCTTGAAGTTTCCGTGCCTCCAGGCGAACTGCAAGACTACTACTCACTGCCAGGCAACACTCAGAGCATGAAAGAATGGCTGATGAACGACCTCAGCGATTCCTCCGCCGCCCTTATCTCCATTGACCAATTGCTCCACGGCGGGCTGCTGGCTGCCAGAGAAAAAAATGCCAGCCATGCAGAAGTGGACAGCCTGACAGCATATCTGAGGAACCTGCACGAAAAATATCCCGCTGTCCCTCTCTACGCCTTTTCCATCCTGCCGCGCCTCACCCCCCAGGACAGCATTGACGGCTACCAGGAACGGAAAGACCTGACAGCCTACTCCCGCCTGGCCGGCAGAAAAGCCGCCGGGCTGGCAGTTGATGAAAACGAACTCAGGCGGCTTGAAGAAGCCATCCCGCCCCAAAGCCTTTCAGCCTATCTGGCCCACTTCAAGGAAAATGAATACCTCAATCAGAAACTTATCGACCTGACCAGGGAGGGCATACTCACCAAGCTGGTCCTGGGACAGGACGACGGCGAAGCCTACAGCATTCCCAATATAGAGAAAAGCGCCCTGCTGGGCTACATAGCTGCCAGCGGCCTGGACAGCTCCCGTGTATTCCTCACCCACGGGGCAGACGAGATTGCCCTTACCCTGCTGGCAGGCATCGAAAATCAGCGCACAGGCTTTGCTCCCAAAGTCTTCCTTGACTGCAACACCCCGGAAACACTGCAGAAGATCATGCCCTATATGGCTGTGGACATGGAGACCACCGCCCGGGAGAAGATTGCCCTGCTGGGGGGCGAAGAAACCAACAACCCCGAAGAAGCAGATTTCATTCTCTTTATGTCAGCCATAGACAACAAGGAGGATACCTTGAAAAGCCGGGCAAAAAGCACCGCCCGGCTGAATAAATATCAGCTGGCAGGAAAGCAGCTGGCCATCGTTGACCTAAGCCAGCACTTCACTGGCAGCGAATGCCTTTTCCCCCAGCTCCTTGAGGAAGATTTTCCCGTCAGCAGCCTTGCCGCCTACTCCGGCTGGAACACCGCCAGCAACTCCATCGGCACCGCCAGCAGCCAGGCCTCCCTGTACCTCGCCGCCCTCTCAGCCTGTGAGGACAAAGACGAAGTCATGCAGACGGCCTACGCCCAGAGCGCTTTCCTGCAAGGGCGGATCATGGAAGACTACTTTTATCTCAAGCAGGACATCGACGAAGTGAACAACAGCCTGAAAAAAGCCGGCTACACCAACACAGCCGACCTTGACCTGGAGCACAACTACCGCTGGGCCACCGCCATGCTGCAGAAGTCCCTCAACGAACATCTGTCAGCCTACCAAAACACCCGTGCCGCCCGCGCCCCCTACCAAGTGGCATGGCAAAAGGGCGAGCTCACGCTCGCCCTCCATCATCTGAAAATAGACGTATCCTTCCCCTGGCCCCGGACCTTTGAGGTTAATCTGCTGGCGTATCCAGAACTGTATCAGATACCTTAACCTGTCTGCCAATGGTGTAACACCGAAGAAGATGTTGCCCTTTAAAAAGTCAGCCGCCAAATGGAGCGGCTATTTTCTTTTCGTTTATTCTGTTGTAAAATATAGTAAATAGCGATTTAGTAACTCACTATTTACTAAAAAGGAGATGAGAAATATGCAGCAGTATGATTTCATTGGAAGAGAAAAGGAACTGGCCAGATTAGATAAAATGTACGACAGCCAGACACAGGAAGCCACATTGATTTATGGGCGGCGACGTGTAGGCAAAAGCGAACTGATAAAGCAATTTGTCCAGCAACACGTTGATGATGCCATATATTTTGAGTGCAAGCAGACTACTGAATCAAATAATGTAGCAACTCTTGGAGAATTAGTTTCCGATAAAATGCAACTTCCCCCTCTAGGATTCGCTAATATAGAGCAATTGCTAGATTTCGTGTTCAAGCAGGCCTGTGCGAGAAAGATTATCCTGGTCTTGGATGAGTATCCTTATCTGCAAAAGATAGTAACCGGCTTGGACAGCATCTTGCAGGCACTGATTGACAAGTATAAGAACCATTCACAGATTAAGCTGATATTATGCGGTTCCTTTGTGGACACCATGAAAAAACTGCTCCTGCGGCATAATCCTTTGTACGGGCGTATTTCTACAGTGCTCAATCTGAAGCCAATGAACTACCTGGAGTCAGCAAACTTCTATCCATCTTTTTCCCGCGACGACAAGGTGCGGCTCTATAGCGTGTTTGGTGGAATCCCTTACTACAACAGCCTCATAGATGAGCGCCTGTCAGTCAAAGAAAACATCATGGAGCTGATTGCCCTGCCAGGTGCCCGCCTGGAAGACGAGGTTTCCATGTACTTAAGCACTGAGCTTGCCAAGATAAACAGTGCCAATGAAGTGTTTGAGGCCTTGACCAGAGGCTTTTCCAAGTTTAGCGATATCCTGTCCCAGTCCCACTTATCCAGCAGCGCATTATTATCTGATGTCTTGAAAAAACTTATGCTGATGGATATGGTTGACAAAGAAGCCCCCATAAATGACGCTAACAATAAAAAAAAGGCTGGCTATTTCATCAGCGACAATATGTCCATGTTCTTTTATCGGTATATTTTTCGCTATGCCTCCCAACGGCGCATTATGAATCCCGAAATCTTCTACCAGCGTTACATTGAGAGTGATTTTGAGCAATTCTATGTACCCAAAAGGTTCGAAGACATTTGCAAGCAGTTCCTTATCCTGAAAAATCAACAGGGCGAAATGGATGAACCTTTCGAGGCCATAGGCAAATACTATTACGATCTGCCCAAGGAGCATAAAAATGGCGAATTTGACGTAGTGACCAAGGATGACCGTGGCTATGCTTTCTATGAGGCAAAGTTCCGTGATGCCCCTGTTTCAAATGCCATGATAGAAAAAGAAATCCAGCAAGTGAACTCGAGCGGCTTGTACTGCTATCGCTATGGATTCTTTTCTAAGTCAGGGTATGAAGAAATTTCCCGCTCTGATGTGGTCAAATATACCTTGGATAACCTGTATCCTGAGCACCTATAAAGCTGCAAGCAACAAAGCTGCTTGAACGTAATATGACAGTCAGCAAAAGCCGCCTCGCTGAATAAAGCCAGCAAGGCGGCTTTCTCAGTATATGCTGTTATGAAGATTTACTTTATCTTCACCAACTCATACTCCCGGGAACCAAGCCCAATCTTCTCCGCGTGCTCCAGAGTTTCCTTCCAATGCACGTTGGGATTGCTGTCCATGAAGTGGTCGTGGTGGCACTGCCAGTCGGGCTTTTTCAGATTGTCTGACAGCTGGCTGTTGGGCATGGGCTCTGCCTGCTGGCAGGCATCAACGCAGGCCTGGTCCAGGGCCACCGGGTCAAAGGAAGCAAACATGCCGATATCCGGCAGGATGGGGGCATCGTTCTCCCCGTGGCAGTCGCAGTTGGGCGAAATGTCTCTCACGATATTGATATGGAAGCAGGGGCGGTCCTGGCAGACAGCCTGGGCGTATTCTGCCATCTTCCTGTCCAGCAGATTGCCCGCATCCCACTGCACAGTCTCGATGGCATCGAAGGCGCAAGCGCCGATGCAGCGGCCGCAGCCCTTGCAAAGGTCTGGATTGATATAAGCCTTGTTATTCTCATAGGTGATGGCATCGGAGCCGCACTCCCTGGCACAGCGGCGGCAGCCCTTGCAGAGTTCTGCGTTCACCTCTGGTTTGCCGGAAGAATGCTGCTCCATCTTTCCTGCTCTGCTGCCAGAGCCCATACCGATGTTCTTGATGGCACCACCGAAACCAGTCATCTCATGGCCCTTGAAATGGGCCAGGCTGATGAAAACATCCGCATCCATGATGGCCCGGCCAATCTTGGCCTCCTTGACATACTCACCATTCTTGACAGGCACCTCAGCCTCATCCGTACCCCTGAGACCATCGGCGATGATGATCTGGCAGCCCGCCGTGAGAGGATTGAAGCCATTGATATTGGCACAATCCAAATGCTCCAGAGCATGCTTGCGACTGCCGGGATATAGGGTGTTGCAGTCCGTCAGGAAGGGAATCCCCCCTGCTTCCTTCACCATCTCTGCCACAGCCCTTGCATATTGGGGACGCAGGTAAGCCATATTCCCCAGCTCACCGAAATGCATCTTGATGGCGGTGAACTTGCCCTGGAAGTCAATCTCCTTGGTCATGCCAGCCACCTTGCAGAGACGTTGCAGCTTCTGCATCAGGTTGGTCTGCAGGTCAGTGCGGAAATCCGTGAAATAAACCTTTGCCTTTGACATTTGGGACTCTCCTTTTACATATACACAAACACTACACGCTTAGTCATATTATAACGCAAATGTTCTCATTTTTCCAAAGATAATATTTACTTCTCAGAGTTTATTTGCCTATCAAAATAGTAGATAAAAGAGTAGACATTTATCCCGTTTATATATATAATAGCAAGCAAGTCATTTATTTTTCATTTTCAACTCAATTATGCAATCATCCGTACACAAGAAAGGAGCATTCTTATGTCTGAAAAGAACAACCTGCGTGAGCAGGCCCAAAACATCATTCAGACCAGCCGAAAGCAAGGCAATGGCAAAACCTTCCTGCTGTGGCTGGGAGCTTTGATCCTGGGCGCCATCCTGGGCTGGGTAGGCCCCGCCCCCCTGATTTCCTTCTTCGACTTCATCGCCACGGTGTTCACCCGGCTCTTCCAGTTCATCGCCGTGCCCACCATCGCCCTGGCTGTCATCACTACCCTCTCCAGCCTGGGAGCACAGAAGGAGACCCGCAAGATCTTTGCCCGGGCCCTCTCCTACACCCTGCTGACTACGTTCGCGGCGGCAGCAGTGGGCCTGCTACTCTACCTCTGGATTGAGCCTGGCAACCTGCCCGCCGAGGCCATCGGCGCAGGAGCCAGCGCCATTCCCATGGACAAGGTGGGTTCTCTCTCCTACTATGACCACTTCCTGAAGGTCATCCCCAACAATGTGCTCCAGCCCTTCCTGGCTGGCAATGTGCTCTCCGTGCTCTTCATCGCTGCTGCCGCAGGCCTGGGGCTGGCCTTCATGCCCAGGACCGAGAACCGGGAAGTGCTGCTGAAAGGCATTGCAGGCCTGCAGGAGCTTCTCTTCACCCTGATCCGCGGCCTGCTCTACATCCTGCCCTTCGGCATCCTGGCTTTCTCCGCCCAGCTCTCTGCCCAGATTGAGGCAGGCGTCATCGTAGGCGCCCTGGGCAAATACGTGGCAGTTGTCATGGGCGGCAACCTCATCCAGTTCTTCATCGTGCTGCCCCTGTTCCTGGCTCTCCGGGGACTCAACCCCCTCCAAGTCCTGAAGAAGATGTCCCCGGCCATTGCCGTGGCTCTCTTCACCAAGAGTTCCGCCGCCACCCTGCCGGTGACCCTGGCTACGGCCGAGGAAAACCTCAAGGTGAGTCCCAGGGTTTCCCGCTTCGTGCTGCCCATCTGCACCACCATCAACATGAACGGCTGTGCCGCCTTTATTCTTGTAACGTCACTTTTCGTCATGCAGAATGCCGGTTTTGAGCTGACCCTGCCCACCATGATTTCCTGGCTCTTCGTAGCTGTGCTGGCCGCCGTAGGCAACGCCGGCGTCCCCATGGGCTGCTACTTCCTGACTCTCTCCCTCATGTCCTCTCTGGGCGCTCCCCTGGGGCTCATGGGCATCATCCTGCCCATCTACGCCGTCATCGACATGATTGAGACAGCAGAAAACGTCTGGTCCGACTCCTGCGTCTGCGCCATGACCAACAACGACCTGAAGGACAGCCTGCCGGAGAGTGCACCGGCATCAAGTTCAATCTGAAATGACATTTGAGCTAACGGCTTCTCTGCCAAATTTGCGGAGAAGCCGTTTTGCTTCTAAAGTCCTATAGCCAAATACTTCCCAGTAAGTTATAATACAGATATATCTGAATTTTCTCTTCTGATAGGAGGGCCACTTATGAATCCGAAAGCCATGTTCAACATTTCCTATGGCCTATACGTCCTCACCGCCAATCTTGACGGCAAGGACAACGGGTGCATCATCAACACCGTCACCCAGGTCACCTCAGACCCCAACCAGATCACCATTGCCGTGAACAAGAGCAACTACACCCGGGACATGATTGCGGCCAGCAAGAAATTCACTGCCTCCATCATCAGCCAGCAGGCGGACTTCGAGCTGTTCAAACGCTTCGGCTTCCAGTCCGGGAAGAATGTGGACAAATTCGCGGGCTTCACTGCCACCAAACGCCTGCCCAGCGGCGCCCTGCTCATAGACGAAGGCACCAATGCCTATATCTCCGGCTACGTCACCCAGGAAATCGACCTGGGCACACACAGCCTTTTCATCGCCAGCGTCACGGATATGGACGTGCTGAATGATACCCCCTCTGCCACCTACACCTACTACCACCAGAACATCAAGCCGAAACCCCAGGCAGCCCCCAAGAAAGATGGCAAGACCATCTGGCGCTGCACCATCTGCGGCTATGAGTATGAAGGCGACGAACTTCCCGCAGATTTCATCTGCCCCCTCTGCAAGCACCCCGCTTCGGACTTTGAGAAGGTAAACTGATGACCGAAAAGAACCTTATTTCCCTGCTGACCAAACTTGAACGGACACAAGACCTTAGCGATGAGGAATTTGCCTCTCTCCTGGAGGCAGATTCCTCTGCTTTTTGCGCGGAACTTGCCCTGCGGGCCAGAAACACCCGGGAAAGATACTATGGCAAGGACGTATATATCCGCGGGCTCATAGAGTTCACCAACTACTGCCGGAACAATTGCTATTACTGCGGCATCAGGCGCGGCAATGAAAGAGCCCAGCGCTACCGCCTGACCTGCGAAGAAATCCTGGCCTGCTGCAAAGCAGGCTATCAGCTGGGCTTCCGCACCTTCGTGCTGCAGGGCGGCGAGGACAGCTATTTCACCGACGAGAGGCTGGCCGGGCTTATCCGCGCCATCAAAAAAAGCCATCCCGACTGCGCCGTCACCCTGTCTGTGGGTGAACGGGAGCGGGACAGCTATGAGAAACTCTTTGAGGCGGGGGCAGACCGCTACCTGCTGCGGCACGAAACAGCTGACAAGGCCCACTACGAAAGCCTGCACCCGGCAGGAATGTCCTGGGAGCACCGCCTGAAGTGCTTGCGCGACCTGAAAGCCATCGGCTATCAGGTGGGCTGCGGCATGATGGTGGGTTCTCCTGGGCAGACTACGGCTCACCTCATCAAGGACTTCCGGCTGTTGCAGGAACTGCAGCCGGAAATGGTGGGCATCGGTCCCTTCATCCCCCAGCAGGACACGCCCTTTGCTGACCAACCAGCAGGCACAGCAGAACTCACCCTGCGGCTGCTCTCCATAATCCGCCTGCTTCTGCCCCAGGTGCTGCTGCCTGCCACCACCGCTTTAGGCACCATCGACCCCCGGGGACGGGAAAAAGGTCTGCTGGCCGGAGCCAATGTCCTCATGCCCAACCTGTCCCCTGTCTCAGTGCGGAAAAAATATGCCCTGTACGACAACAAGATCTGCACAGGCGAAGAAGCCGCCGAGTGCATCAGATGCCTTTCAGGACGAGTTGCCTCCACAGGCTTCCATATCGTAAAAGGCCGGGGCGACCACCCCGGCTTCAAAAGAAAAGAGGGACGCTGACGCCCCTCTTTTTGCATGCTGCCATATCTGCCAAAACTTACCCCAGCGCCACATCCAGCGCCATCATCAGCGTAAATCCAAGGGCAAAGGCCAGCACCCCTACATTGGAATGGTGGCCTGAGGACATCTCAGGAATAAGTTCTTCCACCACCACATAGAGCATGGCCCCTGCCGCAAAGGCCAGCAGATACGGAAGCACCGGGATTACAAAGCTGGCCGCCAGGATAGTCAGCAGCCCTCCTATAGGCTCCACCACACCTGAGAGCATGCCCCCCAGGAAAGCCTTATGGCGGCTCATGCCCGCTGCCCTCAAAGGCAGGGAGATGATGGCCCCCTCGGGAAAGTTCTGTATGGCAATACCCACAGACAGCGCCAAAGCTCCTCCCAGGGTAACATCGGCAGTCCCTGAGATCCACCCTGCCAGCACCACGCCTACCGCCATGCCTTCAGGGATATTGTGCAGAGTCACCGCCAGCACCAGCATGGCAGATTTTGGCAGCGAGCAGCTGGGGCCCTCTGCCTCCTCCGAGTCCAGATGCAGATGGGGAATGAAATGGTCAAGGGCCAGCAAGAAAAGCGTCCCTGCCCAAAAGCCAATCACCGCAGGAAGGAAAGCCAGCTGCCCCAGCTGCCCCGAAGCCTCCATGGAGGGAATCAAAAGACTCCAGACAGAAGCCGCCACCATGACCCCCGCGGCAAAGCCCATAAGCCCCTTTTGCACCAGAGGATTGAGCTCATCCTTCAGCACATACACCCCTGCCGCCCCCAAGGCAGTGCCCATAAAAGGCAGCAGCAACCCCTGCAATACTTCCAAAGATAACATAAATGCCTCCAAAATCAGATGTCAGAGATAATTTCCTCATTACTATTTCCTCCCCGCAGGAGAAAAATCCTCCCTCCCCCTTAACCTTTGCCACCCAAATAACGATATAATGATATGGAGAAACGGACTTCTATGGCATCCAAAGGAGGAATGGGCCATGGCAAACTCAATCAACAATAATTTCCTGCTTCGCTATAAGAGTACAGAGCAGCTGGGCAAGAACATGTTCAAAGGCAGCAAGGAAAAGGCCTCTGAGGCCAAAGATCCTCTGGCCCAGTTCGGCGGCAGCGCCTCCGTGGAGCTTTCCCAGGAAGGACTGGCCTTAGCCGTCCAGCAGAAAAATGCCAAAGATGACAGCGGCGAAGGTTCCGGGGGCGTGAAGTCCGGCGAGGAAGCCCTCTCCCCCAAGGCTCAGGATTTCCTGGCCAAGCTGCGGGAGAAATACGGGGACTATGATTTCTTCGTAGCCGATAATGTAGAAAATCCCCTGGACTTCGACGGCGCCGGCAACAGCAATAAGAGATACTACGTCATCCTCTCCAATGAGGAGCTTGAAAAGATGGCAGATGACGAAGAGTACGCGAACAAAGTCATGGGCCAAGTGGAAAAGGCCATTGGCGTAGCAGACAAGCTGGAAAAAGATGGCAAGCTGGGCGAGGGTGTCTCCTTCAGCAAGATTGCCATCACCATCGATGCCGAAGGCAACATGAAGCTCTTCGCCGAACTGGAGCGTGCCTCCCAGGAACAGCAGGAACGCCTGGAAAAGGCCCAAGAAAAGAAGGAAGAGGAAGCCGCCAAGGCTGACAAGGAAAAGGAAAAAGAAGCAGAAGAAGAACAGCCGCCTCTTTCCCTCCAGCACACGCGAATCGAAGCTGACTCCGAAGATGAATTCTGGGAAAAGATCCTGGGCATCGACTGGAGCAAGATTGCCTTTGACTGAACCATTCAGAAATTTAAAAGGCTTCTGTTGCCGACTATGGCAGCAGAAGCCTTTGTTTTCGTGGCAGGGAAACTACTCCTCCAGCAACCCCACATATTTTTCCACCAGGACCTTGAGCTCCGCCAACGGAAGCGAGCATTCCCTGTCGGTAATGTCATTGATCACTTTCGCCCCGCCACCTGAGGCTTCCACCCTGAATACATTGCCGGCAAACTCAGCCGGAACAGATGCTTTTTCACAGTCTGACAGGAAAGAAAGCAGCTCTGCCCCGAAATTCCTGGCCTCTGCCAGCAGGAATTCCCCCAGCAGGGCATACTCCCTATCCTCAAAGGCAAAGACCGGCACAGCCTGCCTGCCTTCCCTTTTCACTTTGTATTTCAGCATGGGCTACTCCTTCCTGTAGATGGGATAGGCAGTGAGGATTTTCTTTTGGTCGTTCAGGTACATATCTATCTCCAGATCCCCGCTGTAGCCAATCCAAAGCTCACCATGGGGATTGTCCGAATTCCCCAAAGCATCCGCATAGGCTGTATTGATAGCATCCACCACTTCCTGGGGTGTCCAGCCATCAGGATAGAAGGAACTAAAGCCGTTCTTCTGCACGCCATCCACCTCCACCTTGGCGGTGAAGACACCGTGCCTGTCCTCCTTGGAGCGTGTCCCCGGCAGAATCCTGCCCCGGCTGCCCTCCACCTTGTCATAGTGATACCCAGTGGCCTTGCCCTTCTTGTTGATGGTGCCGTCAAAGATATGCTCCAGTGCGCCCCTGGCAAAGACTTCCGTGTTCCTGAGCCTCTTGATATCCTGCATGGTATAACTTGCTGCACTGCTATCCTTGCCAGTCTCCTGTTTTCTCGCCTCTTCCCTGGCGATTTCCCGCATTCTCGCCGCTTCTCTGGCAGCAGCCTCCTGCTCCCTGGCCGCTGACTTTTCCTCAAGAAGCTTGCGCCCTGCCTCTGCCTGCTGTGACTGCACCTCAGCAGAACTGCTCACCGTGCTGCCGGCCTCCTCCTGCCCTCCGCAACCGGAAGCCAGCGCCAGCATAAGCGTGACAAATACCGCCAGCAGCACACTGCTGCACCATTTTTTCATGCTGTTTCCCCCTCGTATAATCATTTTCCAAGTAAGTATTTCACCCTGCTGCTTGAAAATCCTCCCTCCTGCCACAATAAGCCCTTTCCAACAGCTCTGAGACAAGGTACAATAAGACAGGATTGACTATACATACAAGAGGAAGGGATTATTTCATGGAACTCAAACATCTTCGGACCAACGGCGCGGCTCTGTGCCTTGCCTGCCTGCTTCTTTCCGGCTGTGGCGCCCAGGACACAAACACCAGCAGCCAGGCAGCTGATCCTGCCTCCAGCGCAGCAGCCCAGACGGAAACTCCGGCAGCAGCACCTGCAGAGGAAAAGAAGGCTTATGTGGTGGTTGCCGATGACCTCAGCAACCTGTCGCTGGACAATGCCGAAACGCCGGTCTATGACCGCTATACACTGGCCCAGCGCAGGGAGAAGGGCCTGACTACAGCCCTGCCTGCCATCACGCCTTACAAGCAGGGCAAAGTTGCCTACCTGACCTTCGATGACGGCCCCGATGAGAAAAACACGGCAGCGGTACTGGACATCCTGAAGCAGGAAGGGGTCAAGGCTACCTTCTATGTGACTGGCAGGAATGTCAGGAACTTTCCCGACACCGCCAGGCGCATCTTCGAGGAAGGGCATGCCCTGGGCAACCACAGCTATGACCACGACTACAACCGCCTCTACGCTTCTGTAGGCAACTATATCGAAGAAATGGAACAGGCAGATGAGGCCATCTATGAACTCCTGGGGGTACGCCCCCTGATCACCCGCGCTCCCAGCGGCCGCATGGGCAATTTCACCAAGGCCTATGAAGATGCTATCGCTGCCAATGGCTATGTGGAACACGACTGGAATGTCAGCTCCGCCGACACCGCCCCCGGGAACCCCACTGCCCAGGATTTCATCGACAACATTTCCGGTCAGGCTGTCACGGACTGCGTCATCATCCTCATGCACAGCTCCGGCGGCCATGAGGAAACCGTCAAGGCTGTGCCTGAGATCATCCGCATCCTGCGTGAAAGGGGCTACACCTTCGGCGTAGTGACGCCCATGACGCCCCAGCCCTGGTAACTCCTCGGCGCTCCCCATATACATAAAATAAGCACAAACAAGCAGGGCTGCTGCATAAGTGAAACTCTCACTCATGCAGCAGCCCATTTTCGCAAGTATGCCCTTGCCAGCTTCAGATATACACTTCGCAGTCGTCTTCCACGCGCTTGCAGTTGCTGCGGACATTTTCCATGACAGCCTGAACGTCCTGGCCCTCTTCAAATTCCACCTTCATCTTCAGTCCCATGAAATTGACCGTTGCATCTTTGACACCTGGCGTCTTCTTAGCAGCCTCCTCCATCAGATTCGCGCAGGCGGCACAGTCAACCTCGATTTTGTAAACCTTCTTCATACAGGCACATCCTTTCTATATATGAATGTTTATTCATTAGATAATCTAAGTATTGCTCCTCTTGCAGGGCAAACAATTTTCCCTGCTTATGAAATCCTTCAGGCTGCAGCCACATCTGAAAGGCTGCGGCTGTTTTCATTTGCCTGCAGGACAGACTTGGGGACAAACATGGCCCGCACAGCGTTCAGAACAGCCAGGACCATGACCCCCACATCGGCGAAGATAGCCGCCCACATATTGGCAAAGCCTATAGCCCCCAGCATCAGCACCAGCACCTTGACCCCGATGGAGAACCAGATATTCTGCCTGACAATCCGCAGGGTCTTGCGGGCAATGCGCTGGGCAACGGAAATCTTGAGAGGATCGTCATCCATCAGCACCACATCGGCGGCTTCAATGGCCGCATCGGAGCCCAGAGCCCCCATGGCTATGCCCACATCGGCACGGGCAAGCACCGGGGCATCGTTGATGCCATCCCCTACAAAGGCCAGCTTGCCGGTCTTTTTCTGCTGCAACAGCTCTTCCACCCTGGCTACCTTGTCCTGGGGCAGCAGCTGGCTGTATACCTCATCCAGCTGCAGATCCGCCGCCACCTTGTCAGCTGACTTGCAATTATCACCAGTGAGCATGACCGTCTTTTTGATGCCATTGCGCTTGAGAGCGCGGATAGCCTCATGGGCATGTTCCTTCACCACATCGGCAATGATGATATGGCCGGCGTATTCGCCCTCTACCGCCACATGGATCATGGTGCCAGCTTCATCGCATTCATGCCACCTGGCACCAAGGGATTCCATCATCCTGGCATTGCCCACGCAGACGGTCTTGCCGTTGACCCGGGCACGGATGCCCTGACCGGCGATTTCCTCCACCTCTTCCACCTGGCAGCCATCAGCCTCATGGCCAAAGGCATTGCGCAGAGATTCGGCAATGGGGTGAGTAGAATAGCGCTCCACATGAGCAGCCAGGTGCAGCAGCTCCTCCCGGTTCAATTTGTCCGTATGAATGGCATTGACCTGGAAAACTCCTTTGGTCAGGGTACCAGTCTTGTCAAAGACCACCGTATCCACCTCTGCCAGGGTTTCCAGATAATTGGAGCCCTTTACCAGCACTCCCTGACGGCTGGCGCCGCCAAGGCCGGCAAAGAAGCTGAGGGGAATGCTGACCACCAGGGCACAGGGACAACTGATAACCAGGAAGGTAAGGGCGCGGTAAATCCAGGTACCCCACTCGGGAGCCAGCCCCATGCCCCAAAGACGTACCAGGGGCGGCAAAAAGGCCAGCGCCAGAGCAGCATATACCACGATGGGGGTATAAACCCGGGCAAACTTGCTGATGAAGTCCTCCGATTTGGACTTCCTGGAACTGGCGTCTTCCACCATCTCCAAAATCCTGGAGGCCGTTGACTCGTCAAATTCCTTGGTGGTCCTGATTTTCAGCAAGCCATTGATATTGACGCAGCCGCTGAGGACCTCATCTCCTGCCCCGGCTTCCCGGGGCAGGGCTTCACCGGTCAGGGCTACCGTATTCAGGCTGGAAGTGCCCTCCACCACCACACCGTCCAGGGGAATCTTTTCGCCGGGCTTGACCACAATGATGCTGCCAATCTCCACCTCATAGGGATCCACCTGCTCAAGGGAGCCATCTGCCTGCTGCAGATTCGCATAGTCCGGACGGATATCCATCAGCTCGCTGATATCCCGGCGGCTGCGGCCCACGGCATAGGCCTGGAACCACTCACCCACCTGATAGAACAGCATGACGGCAATGGCTTCAGTATAATCCCCGTCCTCATAAACAGCCAGAGCCATGGCGCCCAGGGTGGCAATGGCCATGAGCAGGCTTTCATCAAAAGCCCGCCGGTTCCTGAGGCCCTTGCCAGCCTTGTACAGGATATCATAACCAATGATGAAATAAGGCACCAAGTAGGCCAGGAAGCGGGGAAGCCCCGCCAGCGGCGCATAGGCCAGGGCAATCATCAGGACAGCAGCCACGATAATCCGCACAAGATTTTTCTTCTGCTTCTGATTCATAGACATTCCTCCCCAGGCTAAACATTATTATATATGAACAATTATTCATTCGTTGAATGTATTATACCACTTCCTGACCCTGAGAACAATAACCAGCAAAAAAATAGCCCGTCTGGAATAAAAATAAACCAGACGGACCATTTCACTTAGTCCACCAATTCGTAGCCTGCCTCGGTGATGACCTGGGCGAACTCCTCCCGGGCAATCTCCCGTTCAGCTGTCACCTTGGCCGTACCGGCTTCCAGGTTCACCTCCACAGCGGTAACTCCCGCCATCCCGGCCAGCGCATCATTTACATGCTTCTGACAATGGGCGCACATCATGCCTTCAATCTTAAGTTCCTTTTCCATAGTCTTTTCCTCTTCCTTTCTGTCATTTGCTGTTTCTTCAATTTTATCCTGATGAACTGCCGTCACTGCTGCCCCCTGCTCCGGCTTGAAATACCGCAGCCTCAGCGCGTTCATGACCACGCAGACACTGGACATGCTCATGGCTGCCGCCCCAATCATGGGGGAAAGCTTGATGCCAAAGGCAGGATACAGAAGCCCTGCAGCCAGTGGAATGCCGATGATATTGTAGATGAAAGCCCAAAACAAGTTTTCCTTGATATTGCGAATCACTGCCTGGGACAGCCTGATGGCACTCACTGCATCCAGCAGATTGCTGCGCATCAGTACCGCATCGGCACTCTCCATGGCCACATCCGTGCCGGCGCCAATGGCAATACCCAAGTCAGCCCGGGCCAGGGCCGGCGCATCATTGATGCCATCGCCAATCATGGCCACCTTATGACCCTCTGCCTGCAGCTTTGCAATATGCTGCTCCTTGTGGGCCGGCAGTACCCCGGCAATGAATTTCCTGAGGCCCAGCCGCTGGCTGACAGCTTTCGCTGTGCGTTCATTATCGCCGGTGAGCATGATGACCTCCAGCCCCATAGCCGTGAATTTGCGGATAGCCTCGATGCTGGAAGCCTTTTCCCTGTCCGCCACCGCCATGAGGCCCACCAGTTCTCCCCCACAGGCAAAGAACAGCAGGGACTTGCCCTCATCTGCCAACTTTGTCACCAGTCGGCTATGAGGCGAAATATCTATGCCCTGCTCAGCCATGAAGTCTTCGTTGCCAGCCAGGCAGGGCTTGCCCTGCACCTGCCCTTTCAGACCCCGTCCAATGACGGCCTGGAAGTCCTGCACTGCTGCCGGGGAAATCTTCTTGCTCCCGGCATAGGCCAGCACGGCTTCAGCCAGCGGGTGCTCGCTTTTCTGTTCCAGGCCTGCCGCCAGAGCCAAAAATTCCGTCTCCTCCATGGCGAAGACTGCCACATCTGTCACAGCAGGCTTGCCCTCAGTGATGGTGCCGGTCTTATCCATGACCACCGTATCCACGGCCCGGGCAATTTCCAAAGCTTCCCCGGACTTGATCAGTATGCCGTTTTCCGCCCCCTTGCCCGTGCCCACCATGATGGCCACAGGCGTTGCCAGTCCCAGCGCACAGGGACAAGAGATGACCAGAATGGATATAGCGATGGAAAAGGCAAATTCCACGCTCTCTCCCAGTGCCAGCCACGCGCCCCCTGCCGCCAGGGCAATGAGAATCACCACTGGCACGAACACCCCGGCAATGCGGTCAGCCAGCCTGGCCATGGGAGCCTTGCTGGCGCTGGCTTCATCCACCAGCCGGATGATCTGGCTGATGGTGGTATCGCTGCCCACCTTCTGGGCACGGAAATGTATCGCCCCCGCCTTGTTCAGCGTGGCAGAGGTCACCATATCCCCGGCCTGCTTGAAGACTGGCAGGCTTTCACCGGTCAGGGCCGACTCGTCCACGCTGGTCTGACCCTCAAGCACCACGCCATCGGCGGGTATCCTCTCCCCTGGCCGCACGATAATCTCGTCCCCTGCCACCAGCTCCTCAACGGGCAGCAGGACTTCCCTGCCCCCTCGCAACACAGCAGCCTGCTTCGGAGCCAGTTCCATTAGCCTGGCCAGGGCAGCACCTGTTTTGCCCTTGGCCCTGGCCTCAAGATACTTGCCCACGGTAATCAGCGTGACAATCATGCCCGCCGACTCAAAGTAGAGATTGCGGCTGTATTCCGTCACCAGGGCCCAGTCCCCATGCCCCAGCCCCCATCCTATGCGGAACAGAGCGAAGGCACCAAAAACGGCTGCCGCCATGGAACCCATAGCCACCAGGCTGTCCATATTGGGAGCCCCCTGAAGTAGGTTCCTGAAACCATTGATATAGTATTTGCGATTTAGGTACATGATGGGCAGCAGCAGCAGGAATTGGGCCAAGGAAAAGGTCAGGGCATTCTCTGCGCCGTCAAACAGCTCCCGCACCAGCGCCGGCACCGGCAGTCCCAGCCAGGCCAACAGCATCTGATGCATGGCAATATACATGATGGGAAAGAGAAACAGCACCGACCAAAGCAGACGCTTTTTCATGTCTGCCGCTTCTTTTTCCAGCGGCGCCGCCTCTTCCTTTTGGGAAACAGACTCCTGCCCCTTCAGGCTGGCGCCGTAACCGGCCTTTTCCACTGCGGCAATGATTGTCCCTGCGTCCAATTTCCCTTCATCATAAGACAGCTGCATGGAGTTGGTCAGCAGGTTCACGCTCACCCCCTCTGTGCCCTCCAGTTTCGCCACAGCCTTTTCCACCCGTGCCGAACAGGCTGAACAGGTCATGCCGGTTATGGTGAATCGTTCTTTTTTCATCAGCCCCTCACCTCATCATCTTGCCCAGCAGCATCACCAGTTCATCCACCACCGCCTCGTCGCCATCACGGATATCGTGGACCACGCAGCTCTTGATATGCTGGGACAGCAGTTCCTTGTTGAAAGCCCCCAGGGCCGCTTGTATGGCGCTGACCTGGGTCATGATATCCACGCAATAGCGATCCTCTTCCACCATGCGGCGGATGCCCCGCACCTGTCCTTCAATGCGGTTGAGACGGGAGATCAGCCCTTTGTATTCCCCGCCCTCCTTGTCACGATACTTGTGCCTTACCTCGGCACAGCCACAGCATCCTTCATGCGCTTGCTCCATAACAGCCTCCCTGATAGTGTCCAAAATATACCCCTTATAGGTATATAGATTATACCCATGAGGGGTATATGTCAAGCACTTGCTTCCAACAGAAAAGCCCTCACCCGCAGGTGAGGGACAATCATATAACGGTTTTCACTCAAACACTTCCAGCCACTCTTTTTCCTTGAAGCCCACCAGGACTTTGGCATTCCGCCCCTTTCCCACCAGGATAGGCCGCTTCACCAGCATGCCGTCCGTAGAGAGCAAGGCAAACTGCTCATCCTCGCTCATCTCTGGCAGCTTGTCCTTCAGCCCCAGTTCTTTGTACTTGACACCACTGGTGTTGAAGAAACGCTTCAGGGGCAGGCCGCTTTTCTTATGCCACTGGCGCAGTTCCTTCTCCGTAGGGTTATCCTCCTTGATATCCCTCACCTTCACCTCTATCCCCTTATCCTTCAGCCACTGCTCCGCCTTCTTACAGGTGGTGCAGCGGGGATAGCAGACAAAAAGCAGTTCACTCATACTAACGCACTCCTCTCAAATAGCTTATGTGCCTAATCAGTACGTTCAGCCCTCATCTCTACTTTCCTTTTATACATGGCGCCATCTGCACGGCGGAATACATCTTCTACATTGGAATCCGTATTTTTATTAAAATAAGCAACTCCTACGGCAGCAGAAGGTGCTTCCCAAGGCTTGACGTCTTCCCTGGCAGAACGCCTGCTTAAGTTTTCCTCAAAATTTGAAAGCAGCTTATCTGCATTTGCCAGGTCCGTTTTCTGAAGGATAACTACAAATTCATCGCCGCCTATCCTGTAGACAGGAGAATGGACAAATACATCGCATACAACACCGCAGAAATTCTTGATAAGCATATCTCCATACTCATGACCATAGGTATCATTTATCTTCTTCAATAGATTAAGGTCCATCATGATGATGCCAAAATCATCCATGCTGCCGCTGGCTATCTTTTCATTGATGTCTTCCACTCTCTCATTATATGCAAATTTATTTTTCACACCAGTAAGAGAATCTGTATTTGCCAGGTATTTCATATGAGCTGTCTCTTTTTCAGCAGAAATGAGCTGGAGCATGTAGTTCTTGATATTTACTGTCATCTGACCGATGGTATTGCTTAAAGACTCCACCTCATTCTTTATATCAAGATTTGGTTTCTCAAAATCAAGCTGATCGGGGGAACTTACGCACCTGCTCTGCTCAATGTATCTGATGGCGCTTTTTTCCAGCAATTCGATAGGATCTGTGATATTCCTCGAAGTCCAGACAAGAAATACATAAATGAATACAGCGCCGATAACAATGATTATCAAAAGGACATTAAGGGTCTTATACAGGATATCGCGGTACATCTGTGTCAGGTCTATATCGACTCCTAAAATCGCATAGGGAGCTCCCAGGGAATCACGCAGAGCATATAAACCGCAATAGGAATGCCCCCAATAGCTTCTGCTCTCCATGAATACTATGTCTTTGGCGCTCATAGCCTTATGATATTCGTCTACTTCTTCCTTGGTATATTCATCCTCTGTTATATCGCCGAGATACAGGTTTCCCTCTGTATTTTCATAGCGGTCATAATTATTTTCTGCACTCATGATGATCAGCACATGATTCCCGCCATCTTCCTTCAAGGGCTTGATGATGTAAAGGTACTGCGGATTGAAATCCTCCTTGACATCATCCATGAAAGCCAGCAATTCCTTGTATTTCTCGCTTTCTGCTTTCGTGTCGGCGCAATGTTTCAAGTCATCATTATCAATATGGCCAATTACATAAGTAATTATATTTCTTATATGGACTTCGCTCTGTTCAAAAAAGAACTCTCTGTAGCTGAAATATATACTGACACCAAGGCATAGGCACAATACCAATACAAAAGAAATACACCCGATTTTGACACTTCTCTTTAAGGGTCTTTGGATTCTTTCATTTGCCATAATATTCACCATTTCACCCAATCTGTGACACCAGAGGAAATCCCCTTCTCCGTCACCCTATGCCCCTCCAGCCTCAGCAAAGCAATCTTATTCATCATGCCGCCGCCATATCCTGTCAGCGTGCCCTTGGCGCCGATTACTCTGTGACAGGGAATGATCAGGCAGATGGGGTTCCAGCCCACGGCACCGCCTACAGCCTGGGCTGACATCCTGGGCTTGTCCAGCCGGCGGGCCGCCTCCTGAGCTATTTCCCCATAGGTTGTCACCCTTCCATAGGGAATATTCGCCACGATGTTCAGCACCACCTGCCTGAAAGGTGTAGCATTTTTTTCCTGATAAGGAGGCACAAAACCAGGCTCCCTGCCTCCAAAATATATATCCAGCCAGCGGCAGGTCTCTGCAAAAACAGGCAGACGCTGTTCCTTGCCTTTACTCCCCTGCCACTCATCATCTTGGCTCACAAAGTTCAAATCCGTAAGATATGTCCCATCACTGCCAAGTAGCAGATTGGAAAAGCCTTCAGGAGTATGGTAGAAATATTTATACGTAAAAATCCCTCCAAACAATCGCTAAGGCTTTATTCTCGACTGCTCCATTTGATTCCTGCCTGAGCAGCACATTGTTTCTAACTAATGTTCCTCATACCAAAATAAGAGGCCAGCCTATAATTGGCCAGCCTCCCCAGAACACCTTGCCTACTACGGGTTATACGGTGTTTTTTTAATTCTCTTCATTAACCTAAGATGTTGCACCACTAGCTTTTATCAAACTCACATACCCAAAAGCTCATTGACCTGTCTGCCAATATCCCGTCCCTGTGCATCCTTGAGGGTGGCCATCAGGAACAGGCACTTTCCCTGGCTGGCTTCTGCCCATACATGGCCAACCATATCTTTTTCCTTGGAATCATCCGCTGTCACCAAATGACCGCCTTTGACCTCGATAGCCGCTACCCGGCCATCTGTCAGCTTGACCACAAAATCCGGATAAAAGTTATCTTGGTGGGTTGGCAGCCAAAAAGAGTTAAGAGTATCACGTGGAATGTTCCTGACCCATGTTTCCACCATTGGATGTGCGTCAATATATTGGGCACATATCACTTCATCCTTTGAATCCATATCCCCTATGGAAGCATAGAAATGCTTTTGGAATTTCACCTTGCCACGGTAAAAACTCTTAGCAGGATAATGTCCCGGCCTAAAAGCCATTTGCACCTCCGGCGTCACTCTAGCTGCCTCACCTTCAAACAGAGTTTCCTGTACTCCCTGCTTGTAAGCCTCCTTGCGATTGATTTCTATCTGCTCCTTGAGTATTTTTGCCAGAACAAAACGAAAGCGCACCAAGTCTGCCATGGGCACTTTCTTGACCTGCACCTGATAGTCAACAGCCTTACGCAGATAGTTTACCAAGTCGCCAAAGTCTAAGTCTAAAGCTGTTATCCGTCTGGACAGCCAGATAACCAACTTCTTTTCATCCCAATCTGTAATGCGCTCCAGTCCCAAGGGTCCTTCCTCTGAGCTGGAAAACTGTTCTGTAATCTTGCCGTCCAAAATATCAAATTCATAAACATGGCGACTTTCATCCACCACAAAGGCGGGCAACTCCGCGGAAAAACTTGATAGTGACCAGCCATCTGCCAGGCAGGCCTCCCGATCCGCCAGTTCTGCCCCATCCCCAAAATCAAGACAAAGCTGGGGGATGGCAAAGGTTACACCCTTGTCTACCATCCCTTTAGGCGGGATGTAAACATTTGTCCTTGATACAGCATACAAGGCTTCCTGTTGGTCATGAGGATTTTTGAAACACTCCGTCACCTGTTCCTGCAAATCACGCAGATTATCCTTATCTGCTTCCTTGATGGTGACTTTGTACTTGCCTGTCTGCTCCTCCTTCACAACTTCGGTTAAAAGATTAAGTGCCATATTGCCAGAGAAATCCGGGGCTTCTGTTGTATAGAATTCCAACGTGGCATTCTGCACATATTCCTTTTTTTCATCCTCCAGCAAAGAAATCTGCGAGTTTGGCTGTACCGCCTCCTCTGTTTCTTCACGCTCGAACCCCATGTCTATAAGATTGTCTTTAAAGCTGCCCACGGCACTCATCCAACTGTCCACCGCCACATGGGCATAAGCCCGATTCAAGGCGTCATGCTGGCGCCGTTTGGCATAGGGCATCCTAAGCACGCGTCCAAGAAGCTGCTCAGCATCTTTGCTGGAGTGGACCTTCGCCACACTGCAGAATACATAGGCAAAGGAGCAATCCCAGCCTTCTTTCAAGGCTTGCACAGTAATGACGTAACGCACAGGGCAGGAAGGATCGAACTATAATGGGCCCATGAATTCAGACCAGTACTGAAAATTTTAAGAGTGCATGATATAGTATAGGTAACGAAAATTGGAGGTTGCCATTATGCCAAGAAAAAAGTACACTGCTGAATTCAAGACCAAGATTGTTTTGTCAATTCTTCAAGGCGACAAGGAATTCAATGTCATCTGCTCTGAAAACGGCCTGAATCCAAACATGGTCAGAAAATGGAAGCAAGAATTCTTGCAGAATGCCTATCTCGCCTTTGGCGCAGACTCTGAGCGTAAGGCCGTTCAGAGGAAGGAGGACGACCTGAAGAAAAAGAATGACCAAATGCTAAAGACCATTGGTCAGCTTACGCTTGAACGCGACTTTCTTCAGGACTGCTTTCGCCAGGCTGGGGAGACCATCCCACGAATCCCGGAATATGATCCGAAAGGGTAATGGTCTTTCCATACGCCGTCAGTGCGAGCTGCTGGGACTAAACCGCTCAAGCCTATATTACACGCCCACTGAACCAGATAAAGCTGCTGTCAAGCTTGATGAAGCCTTAATGGCACGTATCGACTACTGGCATACCAGGTGTCCTTATCTCGGCTCTCGTAAGATTGTTGCCAAACTGCAGGAAGAAGGTTTTTCAGCCTGTCGCAAGACAGTACGGCGACTTATGCTGAAGATGGGCATCTATGCCGTTTACCCTAAACCTAATCTGTCCAAGCGCAATTTCAAGGAGTCTATCGTGCCTTATCTGTTACGCAATTATAATGTGTCTTTCCCCAACCAGGTGTGGTCCATTGACATCACCTATATTCCGATGCCACATGGACACATGTATCTGACTGCAATAATTGATTGGTATAGCCGGCGGCTGGTCGGCCATTATCTTTCAGATAGTCTGGAAGCAGAATCTGTCATTTATGCCGTAAAGGAAACCGTTAAGGCATGTGGCGTTCCAGCCATCATCAATTCAGACCAGGGCAGCCAGTTTACCAGTGATGACTACAAAGACCTGCTTCGTAGCCTTAACATCCGTCAAAGCATGGATGGCAGGAGCCGCTGGGCTGACAACATCATGATTGAACGCTGGTTTCGCAGCCTCAAAACGGAGCAGCTCTATCCTAACGAATACCGTACGCCAAGAGAGCTTCGCCGCCTGATCAACCAATACGTGGATGATTACAACAATATACGTCCCCACGAGGCTTTAGGCTACAAGGTTCCTAACGAATTCTATTTTGGCTGCTTCGCTGCGTAGGATACTCTGTTCACTGACACTCTTAAAATTTCAGGATGTGGTCTTGACAAGGGGCCCATTATAAACAAATTTACCTTGTCGAGCTCCCTCTGCTCCCCCGTAGCCACTGCTACCTGTTCTGCCGGAATACCATGCTCCTTAATAAGATAATTCCTAACGACTTCAACCGTTACCTCTTTATCTTTGTTTTCCGCCTGTATTAGCATAATAGGCCGCAGATACTGGGGCTCATTTTCCGCAAGTTTTTCCAAACCATTACGCCGTTCAATACCACTGTCAATAGCGCCCTGCCAGCTTTGAGCTTCCTCAAGCATCACTGGCAACTTTATCATATCCTCAGCCTTTAGTTCCGAAGCAGTAACCTTATAGAGCACATTACTGTTATCTGCCGGAGTAGCTGTCAATTCTACAATGGCCGAAGGGCGAAGCCTCCTCAGCACTTCTTCTGATAGCTTGCTGGCATGATTGTGTGCCTCATCAATGATGATAAGAGGCCGCATAAAGCTAAGCAGGTTAGCAAAGGAATGAAACATCTCCCCTGCCTCGTCCTTGTCAAAATAGTCCTGTGAAGGAATATCGCGGAAGCAGGCATCTAATGCCTCGTTAGTCTGGTAAACTTTACGTCCATCCTTGGACTTTACCCGAAAAGCTGCAAAAGTAGCTATGAAAACATTTGTCTTATCCCGCAAGTCCTGAGGCCGCAAGTGAGTAAAATCAGTAATGTCATAAACCCGCACATTGCCGCCAAACCTTTCATCCAGCACTCGACGGTTCTCTTTATGGGTACTTTGCAATACCTCCAAAGTTTGCTTGCGGATAATATCTGTAGGCACCAGCCATATTACCAGAGGATAATCCTGTTCCAAGTATTCCTCTGCCGCTACGCCAATGGCATAGGACCCCAAGAGAGTCTTGCCTCCCCCAGTGGGCAAGCGCAGGCAAATATAGGGGACATCTTCCAGCCCTTTGATACTCTTGTACTTTGCCCCATAACCTTGGGCATCCTGCTCTTTTGCAAAGGCCCGTGCAATTTTTCCATCCAGCCTTGCCGAGCCGAGAAAGGCCGCCAACTTTTTTAAGGCCGCTTCCTGATAGTTCTTTAACTGCAACATGGCGCCGCCTCCTTAATAGACCTTGATTTCTGTGGGGATATGCTTGAATGTAATCTGAAGCTGCTGCATCTTTGCTGCCCCAAAGAGAGTTCGCTCACCATAAATGACCTTGGGCCCATCATAAGGAGGCAGTATAGACATCACTTTCCTTGACAGCACATTGCCACTCTGGGGCTTTTTATCTCCCAAAATACCGTTATAAAGCAAATAGTATGCAGTACCATTATGAACGCCCAAAAGAGGGCTCTTGCCATCACCACTGTAAGGTCGCTTTGTTTCTGTAAACCAGATATGCGCCGCCAATTCAAGGAAGTTTATATCAGGGCGAATAATCTCGTACTCGTCAAATAAAGTCTCCCCCAACCGATAAAAACGGAATCCACCGCCTCCCTGCCAATTCACAGCCTTAGAAATACCGCCCAGCTCACCGTCCACTACCTTCTGCAAGCGTGGCACACAATGGGTAATGGCATGGTCCCCCATTTCAATGCCAATGTAACGGCGGTTCATCTTATGAGCTACGGCAGCAGTGGTGCCAGAGCCAAGAAAGGAATCAAGAACTAAATCACCTTCGTTAGTAGCTATTTGCAATATACGCTGAAGTAGTCTTTCCGGCTTAGGGGTTTCGAAAGTATTATCTTTACCGAACAGGGCGATAATCTCTTTTTGGGCTTCATCTGTATGACCAGCCTCATCATGAGGCCACCAAGTGTTAGGCACTATCGGAGGAGCATCCTTCAAATATGACTTTACAGAAGGCATTCCATCACCATTCTTGCCAAAGTACGCTCGTCCTTCTCTGACAATATCAAGCCATTGATCTTCAGTCCTACTCCAGCAACGCCCAGTAGGTGGCATTTTTACATTTCCCTTTAAGTTTATAATGGGGTAAGTCAAATTCGGCCTTATATTGGGAGCATCCCAGGGAATTGCCCTCCACGGTCCATTAGGATCTTTATCTGGATTTTTATATTGCTTGGACTGTGCTTCTGTCCTTGGCAACCTATTCCTAGCTTTCTTCCATACATCTGGATTTACCGCATAAACATAAATATAATTGTGCGACAAGGATACAACCGCATCATTTGAACGTGAGTATCTGCTTTGCCAAGTGGCCTTCCCCCATGCGCTTAGACACCTAAAATGAAAGATTCCTAACGCATCCTCAAAATTGCTTTATTTTCCGCAGTTTTGGCCATCTTCACCAATTTAGGCAGCAATTTTTTCAACGGGCATTCGCTCCATGTAGTATTCTTCCGGAGTCTGGTAATCGTTGCTGGAATGTATTCGCTGGCGGTTGTAGAAAATCCAAATATACTCAAATACAGCCGCCTTAGCTTCAGCGCGAGTGCGGAAATGCTTCTCGTTCAGCCATTCCTGTTTTAATGTACCCCAGAAGCTTTCCATGGGAGCGTTATCCCAACAGTTGCCTTTCCGGCTCATGCTCATCGTAAAACCATTCTGCTTTGCCATTTGGCAGTAGTCTTTGGAACAATACTGGCTTCCACGGTCAGAATGGAGGATGCAGCCGTTTACATCGCTGGTATGATTTATGGCATCCTGTAAAGCTGACATAACTAGCTGTTTGGTCATACGGCTGTCCATGGCCACTCCTACCATTTTACGGCCGCATAAATCCATCACCCCAGCTAGATAAAGCCAGCCTTCGTCTGTAGGGATATAGGTTATATCACTGACCATCTTTTCCCCAGGATGTTCCGCAGAAAAATTGCGGTTGAGAACATTTTCGGCAACAGGCATATCATGGTCTGAATATGTTGTAGCCTTATATTTACGACGTGCCTTGCCATGTATGCCGTTTGCCTTCATGATACGTTCTACACGCTTGTGGTTGACCTTAATCCCCTTTTTACGTAGCTTTCTGAAAATGCGCACGGAACCATAGGTCTTATTGGATTTTTCGTGAATTTGCTTAATGATACGTAAAAGCTCATCATTGCTTTTGTCACGTGGGCTTGGCTTGCGGGAAAGCCAAGCGTAAAAACCGCTTCTGGATACATTAGCCCATCGCACCATCTTTGCAATCGGATATTTGCCGCGGTTAGCTTCGATGTAGTAATATCGGATCACTTCAGGTTCTTGGCAAAGAAGGCGCTCGCTTTTTTTAGGAATTCATTCTCCTGTTCAAGGTCTTTAATACGCCGCTGTAGCCTTCTTAGCTCGGCATCCTCATCACGGAGCTTGCCACTGCCGACAAAGGGCTGCTCCGGATGTTTTATGTATCTTGCCTTCCAAGTGTATAGGGAACTTACGTTGACTCCTATCTCTCGGGCTACCTGGCTGGCCGGAACACCGCTCAAGACTCTTTTTACGGCTTCTTCCTTAAATTCATTACTGTATCTGTTCAATCGTATCACCTCATGAATGTATTGTACCATTCATTTCGGGTGTCCAGCAAAGCGGGTATGGGGCAAAGTTATGGTCGTAATGAAATTATTCCTGCCAAATATCTCATCACAAATGACTTTGAGATACTGCCCCTCATTATCATCTACGGTAATCCATATACTTCCATCCTCAGTTAAAAATTCTCTAAGCAATTCCAGACGAGGATATATCGTTGACAACCATATAGAATGTTCCATATTATCATCATAATGTTCAAACGCCGACTTGGTATTATATGGTGGATCTATGAAAACACACCTAACTAAACCTTTATAATAAGGCAACAATGACTTTAAGGCAGATAAGTTATCCCCTTGAATAAGCATATTATCCCCATCAGCACCATAACTTAGGCTACGGTCTTCAGTAAGCAGCCGATACGGCAAACGTCCCGCCGCCTTTACCGCCTCTTCCTTTCCATTCCATATTAGTTCCGGCATCTATGCTAAACCTCCTAATACCATAATAAGGTACTATCCATACACCAATCATAAATTATCTATAATTCATATTCTCATAAAAGGCAACTAATACTGTAATCATGAACACCACTTAATAAATACGAAATTCTATCCAAATATACTTTTAAATCCCTCTACTATAGCAGGACAAGAAGCAAGCAAATTCCCTCCTGCACCTTCCATAACGTTTCTTATTGAGCCTAGTAGTTCATAAACAATACCAAATTTAGGTCTAGGATATTTTAACTGTTGTTCTATTGTCGTTATATCCGCATTTATCTCTGCTCTATCAGATTTATTCTCTACCTGCGGTAGCACTTTTTTTATTTCTGAAATTAAATCTTTTACCATTTTTGTTCTATCATAACCAGAATTGATGTTCATACAGGCATCCTGGCCCTGCTGAAGGTATGAATGCTCAACATGCCCGATATAGTTGTTTATGGTTATATTTCCAGCTGTCTGTCGCTCTTTTTCATTAAATACCATATCATCACCCAGGACACCTTTTCTCTCTAAATCCAACACCCATTTTAATATATTGTTTCTCACACTATCTATTATTCCTGTAAAACTATGTTTACCAAAAATCAACTTAGGCACCATACCATAATTATTTTTCGAAAAGTATCTTTGCACATCCACTGAAAAATCTCGCGATAACACACCGTCACTTGACGCAAAACCCTCTATTTCTGAAATCTTTTCACGTATTGCAACATTATTAAATGAATCATATTGTTTTTGATTTTCCCACAAGACATCACACCAACCATGATAGGGATTATAATATTTCGCTTCTCCTGCTATAAATCTATATTTAGGAATCATGCTTGAATCAACATCTTTATATCCGTTCAATTCATTATTGATCCATTCTTCAAACTCTTGAACATCTAATTTTATAGCTACAGCCAAAGCTGTACGCAATAAATCAGTTATAGATATATTGTTATTTAGTGCTTTTTGTTCTAAATATATTATCAAGCTCATTTTACATAACTCCAAAGATTCATCATGATAAACAATACATCTTCATCAAAAATCATATTTGTACTGCAAAGTAAATTCTACTAATGATATAGTAACATTTTTATCCTTTTATTATACTACAAAACATATAGATTAAACAAACTTTTAAGGCGTGTTTCAAAAACGTCAAGAAATATATATTTCTTCTCCTTATCCTGCTCCTTTAGGCTTTGTCCTATCATCTTTACCATAGAGGATTTTCCCGATCCCCAGCTGCCGGAAACACCAATGGATATGGGATTGTTCCCAGATTCGATAATCATATCCGCTACTATCTGCGATATTACGGAAAAATGCAAGTAATCAGTTTGAGTTTCAACATCATTCCACATAATCGTAATTTCCTTTTCAAAAAATGATCTAGAGCGACGAAGGCGAAAAATGCCCTCTGCTAACTGTTTAGCTGCACCAGTTCGTGGCAATTAGAATAGTCTGGTGGAAGTCCTGTATTATAGAGTTTATTGATGGTTAGTCTGTATATAACTAAATTTGTAAGCATGTATCTCCAAGATGAATAAACACAAACTTCACTTTCATTTCATCCCACTTGAACCTTTGGTTGCAATAATTATCTATCGCAGTAATATAACTATCCATTAACGAAACAGATAAACAAACTCTCTTCAATTCATCGTTAAGTATACGAGCTATCCTTGGACTCTCGGACGTAATCTGTTTGTTTGAACTTAAATAGGTATGAGTTTCTAACTGCTTTTGTAAATTATAATATTCAGTTTCATTGATAGCAAGCCTTAATCTGATTCCAGCCAGTAAGATTGGCTGCATCTTCGACAATGACTCTATACGGAACCTTCCATGTTCAATCATCAAAGAATCATTGCCATGCTCGAATGTTGCATAGTCTGTCAGTTGCAATGCGTTCATTTCACACTGAATCATCCTTATACTCTCATCAAACAAGTTAGCAGGAACTTGCCATTCACAATGTTTTAGGTAATCTTCTATGTTTATTCTCATTTGCATAAGTGCCTGATATAAATAAACACTTTGATAAAAAAGATATTCCTCTGTATTTGTCTTTACGCTCAGGTATTTTTGGACTTCGCAAAAGACAACTACAAGCATACTCGCAAATACGCCACCAAACAGTGTAATAAGAAAATTATTGGGTATCCACATAGAATCGATTGATATAAAATGCCCTTCAAGATTTACTGAAACAACATAGGTAAGCACCAAGAAAACTAAAGATGCCCTACTGCAATACTTTATTACCTTTATGCTTTCACGCATCAGTCCATCCTCCCAAGTATAATTATGTAAATTAGAAAACTCAAAGCCGACTATTTGCCTGCCTCGAGACTTGGCACATTATTCAATGTGCCCCCACCATTTGTAGCAAAAGCTGTTGCGAATGAGTAGCCCCCCATCTCAGTTTGATGTTTCAAATGTACAATAGTACTTGGAAAGAAGGTGAACATCATGCTGAGATTGCCTAAAGACGGCTCCCACGCTGCTTATAAGCAGCTCCTCTCCCAACGCATTCACAACAGCCACCTCAAGCGCTTCGACAAGAAGAAGCGCAAGCTGGCAGCCAGGCTCCTGGCTCTTGATCTTTCACCGATTGACGAAATCATGCGCCCCTTTCTACTCAGAGGAAGGTCGTCCTGCATGAATCCCTTCCTCGATGCTGCGTTCCTACTTGCTTTCCATCTGCCTTAAGTCTACTTCCCTTGTTGACTGGGCCGAGCGTCTGCGGTCCGATGAGTCTCTGGCCATACTTTCAGGCTTTTCCCCCGACCATACACCGTCCTTCGCCTCTTTTTATGACTTCTTCCACCGCTTATGGCCAGGCTGCAACAATTTCTTGCCTCACCTGCGCTATCGCAGGAAGAAATCGCCTAAAGGTAAAGGCAATGGTGAAAAGTCTCCGTCCTTCGACAAAGATCATGCTGCCACCATCATCAAATATTTCGATGGGCATGGTGCCGGAGGCATCCTCAAGAGCAATCTTTCCATCATCGGTAAAATCTTCAGCCGTATCTTCTTGGCCGGCTCAGTGCACAAAGGTCTTCTGAATACCAAGAAGTTGGTTCTGGCTGGTGACAGCACTCCCGTTGTGGTCTCAAACCGTGAGCGCAGCCACTCGACCTGTGACTGCCATAAGCAGGGCATCGACAAGTGCTGCCGCAAGCGCTGGTTCTCCCAGCCCGATGCCAATTGGGGCTGGGATTCGTCCAGAAATTTCTTCTACTACGGCTATAACCTCTATCTCTTCACAGATGCCAACTCCGGACTGCCTGTCTTCCCTGTCCTGGAGCGTGCTTCCCGCCATGACCTTCCTGCCATGCTGCACGGACTGGCCTGCATCAAGGCGTTTTTCTCTGACTGGAATATTTCCGCTTTGATCCTTGATTCTGCACACGATGCAGCCGCCGTGTACAAGATGTGCAGCAAAAGCGGCATAACGCCCTTCATAGACTTGAACCCTCGCGGTACGAAATCTGCTGAGGACAAGGGATATACCGTTGGAGATGACGGTGTGCCAATCTGCCTTCTGGGACTTCCCATGAAGTCCAATGGCACTGACAAGAAGCGGCACAGAGCCAAATATATTTGCCCGAAGACAAAATACGCAGAAAGGCTTTGCCTGTGCGACAATCGCTGCACAAAATCCACTTATGGACATGTTGTAAATATAAACCTCAAGGATGACCCACGGCTTTTCTGCGACCCTCCACAAGGTTCGCCTCAATGGAAGCAAGCCTACAACAAGCGCACATCTGCTGAACGGGCCAACAAACGCATAAAGATTGACGGACTGCTGGAAGAAGGGCGCCATCGCTCATCCATGATGTGGTATATTTGATTATTCGCCATACTGTCCGTCATTCACATAGATGATTGGCATGAGCGCAAATGTGAGAGTGCATGAACCCTGAAAAAAATTCAATTTTTCAGGGCTGGGTATCCTGCGCCAATTTTTCCATACACTTTCAAGCTACGGTATTCCAACCTTGTATAAGGGCATTTCACATCACCTCAATACCGATGATTGCCAATTCTCATTTAGATTGCCGAGGTTTTCTAATTCACATAATATTACTCATAGCTATACAAATACAGTTCATCCGGGCATATATCTTGCCCATCTGGCCAGATAACAGTATAACCGTCCGTCTTTACCGCTTTAAAATATGCAATATTTCTCAATTGACCATACCAATCACCCTTGATGTATGGCTTGACATCAAACTTTTTTTCTTCACCATTATCAAACTTAACATAAATAATATAATCATCACTTGGCGTAACAGAAATCGCTGTTGGTCGAAGCATATCTATCTCTCCTTTTTATCTTAAAGGATCAATTTTAAAGTATCCCTCACCGGCAGAAAGCATTCTCCAATTCGCTGCAAGTTCGTCTTCATGGATTGCCATCCATCCCTCCAACATCTTCAATTGTTTTTTAGGAAACTCTCCCTCTAATATTTCTCCATCTAAAGCAATGACAATCTCAAAATCACCATAAAGAGCATGTATATGCGCTTTGTGATGTTTCCCTCCAAGTTCACATTGCATTCTAACAATTATTCCAAAAAACATTGACAAAGCAGGCATTATCTATCCATCTCCCTATGAGCAAGAACAAAAATATCTCTTTGCCTAAAGTTTAGCACAAAAAAATGAAATTTTCTATATAATTTCAAACCAGAATAACCTCTGTGCCTCCCTCTTTCAGCTCCTGCACCAGGCTGGGCTCGGCGCCGCTGTCGGTGACCACGGCTTCAATCTCCGGGAGCCTGGCCACAATCTCAAAGAAGTCGCCGCCAAGCTTGGCATGGTCTGCTGCCACAATCACATGGCGGGACTGGCGGATAAGCACCCGCTTGGTCTCCGCATCTGCATAGTCCGGCACAGTGAGGCCATGCTGGGCGTCAATGCCGTTGGCTCCCAGAAAAAGGTAATCTATGCGGAAGCGCTGGATAAAATCCGTGGTCAACAGGCCATTGAAGCCGCGAATATCCTCGTTGAACTCCCCGGGCACCATGATGAGCCTGATTCCCTTGGCAGTACTCAGGACCTGGGCTGTATCCAGGGAATTGGTCAGCACGGTGATGTTCTTCTTGCCCCGCAATGCCTCGGCAATGCGCTCAGCCGTGGAACCGCAGTCGATAAAAACCGCATTGCCTTCACTGACCATGGCAGCACACCTTTCAGCTATGCGCTGTTTTTCCAAGGGCAGCTGTGTCTGACGGAACTTCAGGCTGTAGATGACAGCCGTGCCGTGATTCAGGGCAGCTCCCCCGCGGATTAAGGTCACCAGTCCCTGGCTGGCCATGAATTCAAAATCCCGCCGGATAGTCATGGCAGATACATTCAGTTCCCGGCACAGATCTGCCGTGTAGCCTGTATGATTAGCTTCCAGATATTTGAGTATTTCTTCCCGCCTTGCAGACGCCTTCATGAAAGGCAGCCTCCCTTCTGACATATACGCCAGATTTTGTTATTTTTTATTGTTATTTTAACATATTTAACCTATAAAAATTAACAAAACTGCTCATTTTATCTTTAAAAGTAACAAAAACTGGTATTTTCAGCTTGTAACAGCACATAGACCTTGCTACAATACAGTCAAGAAAACGACATCATCCGGATGCAGAAACTGAAAACAATCAATCGTTATACCGAAAGGAAGATTACCATGAAAACCATCCTTGTTTCCAACAGTTCTCTTGCAGCTGTCCTGAAAGAAGCCCTGGCAGAATACACCTGCCGTCCCACCTGCGAAGCCTTCTGCTTCAAGCATCCTGCCCACATGGAAACAGCAGAGAAATTGGCAGCTTATCTGAAGACCTGTGAGGAACAGAATCCCAATGAAACATATCTTGTCCTCGCCGACACCTTCGACTCTACTGCCTGCATCGAGACAGTACTTCTTCTTGAACAGCTTGGCCTCAAAGACCGTGCTGTCGTCTACACCGGCGCCAGCCTCCCCATGCTGCTGCAGCTCTATGACGAAGACGAGCTGGCAGAGGATATGGATGCCTGGAGAAAACTCCAGCCCCTCCTGCGCCATGCAGCATAAATATTACTATTTCCTTATATACGCAAAAATCCCTCACCCGCAGGTGAGGGATAAATTTTTGTCTGTATGACAATTAGCCCAGGATAACCAGGGAATCATGCACCTTGACGCTCTGGCCAGCGGTGACGTTGAAGGTCTTGACCACGCCGTCAGCATCAGCTGCAATCTCGTTCTGCATCTTCATGGCCTCAAGGATGAGGAGCACGTCGCCAGCCTTCACAGCCTGACCCTCGGAAGCAACCAGCTTCACGATCTTGCCGGGCATGGGAGCATCGATGGAGTGCTCGCCAGCGCCTGCAGCCACAGCAGCCTTAGCAGGAGCTGCGGGAGCAGCCGGAGCCGGTGCAGGAGCTGCCTTAGGAGCCGGTGCAGCAGCCTTGGGAGCAGCGGCAGCCTGGCTCTTTACTTCCTCAACCTCAACCTCATAAGCGGTGCCATTGACGGTAATATTGAACTTTTTCATGCTTATTCCTCCAAACTTATCTCTTTACTTGCGGTTAGTGCGGGCAGACATAATCCAGGCATTACTGGGCTTGATGCGGACAGCGCGGACTTTGCCGCCGCCCATCATCTGCACGGCGGCTGAAATAGCTGCCACCACTTCCGGGCTGATTTCTTTGGAACTCATGGTATTTACCTCCCTGAATGAACGGGACAGGACCTCTCCTCAGTTATCTTAGAGAGGAATATTGCCGTGCTTCTTGGCAGGGCCGGACTCGCGCTTGCTGGCGAGAGCGTTGAGGGCCGTGATGACATAGGGACGAGTCTCGGAAGGCTCGATGACCTGGTCTACATAGCCGCGCTCTGCTGCCACGTACGGAGTAGCGAAGTTCTCCACATACTCTGCGGTCTTGGCTTCTTTGTCCGGATCCTTGCGGAAGATGATGTTGGCTGCGCCTGCAGGGCCCATGACCGCAATCTCGGAAGTAGGCCATGCCATGACCTGGTCAGCTCCCAGCTCGCGGCAGCACATGGCGATGTAGGAGCCGCCATAAGCCTTGCGGGTGATGACCGTGACCTTGGGCACAGTAGCCTCGCTGTAAGCGTAGAGCATCTTGGCGCCGTGGCGGATGATGCCGTTGTACTCCTGGTCTACGCCCGGCAGGAAGCCCGGCACGTCAACCAGGTTCACCAGCGGGAGATTGAAGGCATCGCAGAAGCGGATGAAGCGTGCTGCCTTGTCGGAAGCATCCACATCCAGGCAGCCAGCCATGACATTGGGCTGGTTGGCAATGATGCCTACGCTGCGGCCATCAAAGCGGGCGAAGCAGGTGATGATGTTGGTGGCGAAATGCTGATGCACTTCGTAGAACTCGCCGTTATCCACAATGCCGCGGATGACGTCCTTCATATCGTAAGGAGCATTCGGATTGTCAGGCACTACGCTGTTCAGAGCTTCGTCCTGACGGTCCGGATCATCGCCAGTATCAACAATAGGAGCATCCTCCATGTTGTTGCTGGGGAGGAAGGAAAGGAGGTAACGGATCTGCTCGATGCAGTCGTCCTCGTTCTCAGCGGCGAAGTGAGCCACACCGCTGCGGCTGTTGTGGGTCATGGCGCCGCCCAGGGCTTCTGCCGTGACTTCCTCTGCGGTGACGGACTTGATGACCGCCGGGCCGGTGATGAACATCTGGCTGGTGTTCTTCACCATGTAGATGAAGTCCGTGATAGCCGGGCTGTATACAGCACCGCCTGCGCAGGGTCCCATGATGACGGAAATCTGGGGGATCACGCCGGAAGCTGCGGTGTTGCGGAAGAAGATGCCGCCGTAACCGGACAGAGCGTCAACAGCCTCCTGAATGCGGGCGCCGCCGGAATCGTTGATGCCGATGCAGGGAGCCCCCATCTTCATGGCCAGGTCCATGACCTTCCAGATCTTATGGGCGTGCTTCTCACCAAGAGAGCCGCCCTCTACGGTGAAGTCCTGAGCGAAGGCATAGACCAGACGCCCATCCACCGTGCCGTAACCGGTAACAACGCCCTCACCCGGCAGGTCCTTCTTGTCCTGGCCGAAGTTGGTGCAGCGATGCTTCATAAACATATCAAGCTCTACGAAAGAGTCAGGGTCGAAAAGCTTCTCAATGCGCTCCCGGGCAGTGTACTTGCCCTTGGCATGCTGCTTCTCGATGCGGGCAGCGCCGCCGCCCTGCATGATGTGCTCTTTCTTAGCTTTCATCAAATCAATTTTCTCTTGAACTGTAGCCATTATATCCCTCCTAGAGAATATCACGCTTCTCTTATTTTGCACTATCCGGCACAAAATTGCAAGCTTATTTATGACTAGGTATCAAATAACTGTGGCTTAGGAAGCCATAGGCTGCATCAATCGTGCTGGCAGAGTTCCAAGAGAATGCCGGAGGATTTCGGATGGATGAAGGCGATCATAGCGCCGCCTGCGCCCTTGCGGGGTTTCTCATCGATGAGGCGCACGCCCTTCTCCTTGAGGTCAGCCAGAGCCTGCTCAAGGTTGTCCACGCGGATAGCCACATGCTGGATGCCGCAGCGGCCGCCGTTCTTCTCAAGGTACTTGGCAATGGGGCTGTCCTCGGAGGTAGCCTCCAGCAGCTCGAACTCAGCACCGTTGGGAGTGGGGAAGAAACCAGTGGTGACCTTCTGTTCCTCCACCGTCTCGTCCTTGGTATGGGGCAGGCCCAGGATATCGCTCCAGAAAGTGCCGGCCTCAGCCAGGTTCGGAACAGCAACACCAATATGATCTACGCCAAGAATCTTAAACATAGTAATCCTCCTAACTAAAATACATCTATATCACTTGAGCATCTCGCTCATGATATCTGAAACAAGGCTGTAGGGATCTGTCTCCCTCTTCTTCAGGCTTTCCACAAAGCCATCCATTCGGCCTTCCGTGTGCTCCTTGATGCGCTTCTCAATGCCAGCGCTCAAAATATCCAGCAGCTCGTCTTTGGCCCGCTTGGTCCGGCGGCGATTCAGTTCGCCATTGCCTTCGATGTAAGCCCGATGCTTTGCCACATCTGCCAGCAAGAGGTCAATGCCCTCATTGCGGCTTGCCACCACCTTGGAAATGGGAGGCCGCCAGTCAGTCATGAGGCTGTCCAGGTCAAGCATCATGTTGATTTCCTTGACCAATTTGTCCGCCCCGTCCAAATCGGATTTGTTGACGGTGAAGAGGTCGCCGATTTCCAAAATGCCTGCCTTGATGGCCTGGATGTCATCACCCATGCCGGGAATGAGGACTACCACAGTGGTGTCCGCCGCTTTCACGATGTCCACCTCAGACTGGCCCACCCCCACGGTCTCCACGATGATGATGTCCTTGCCAAAGGCATCCAGGGCCTTCACCGCATCAGCGGTCTTATGGGAAAGGCCGCCCAGGCTGCCACGGGTGCCCATGCTGCGGATGAAGACCCCTTCGTCCAGGGTCAGGGAATTCATGCGGATGCGGTCCCCCAGGATGGCGCCCCCCGTAAAGGGGCTGGTGGGGTCAACAGCTATGATGCCCACGGTCTTGCCCTGGTCACGGTAAGCCTTGGCAATCTTTTCCGTCATGGTGCTCTTGCCGGCTCCCGGAGGGCCGGTGATGCCCAGAACGTAGGCATGTCCCGTATGGGGATAAAGCTCACGCATGATTTCGGTAGCTTCGTCGTATTCATTCTCTATAGCCGTAATGGCTCTGGAAAGTGCCAGGCGGTTCCCCGCCAAAAGTTCTTTGGCTATATCCAAATCATGCACCTCCTTCGCTGTATCAGTAATAAGCATGCTAACGCAAGTGAAGCGTTGGCATAATGCCAGTCGCAAGCGCCCCAGCATTGCAAAAGGGATGACGGCAGCAGAACCGCTGCTGTCATCCCTCGCATGTTATCTTAGCTTCTTACAGCTTCACATTGTTCTTGATGAACTCCACCACATCGGCAGTGTTGGTGCCCGGGGTGAAGACCTCTGCTACGCCAGCTTCCTTGAGAGCGGGAATGTCGCCCTCAGGGATAACGCCGCCGCCGATGATGAGGGCATCAGTGAGGCCCTTCTCACGGACCAGCTCCACCACCTTCGGGAAGAGGTGCGGATGAGCACCGGAAAGGATGCTCATGGCCACCACGTTTACGTCCTCCTGCAGAGCTGCTTCAGCAATCTGCTCCGGGGTCTGCCTGAGGCCCGTATAGATGACCTCGAAACCAGCATCACGCAGGGCGCGGGCAATGACCTTTGCACCGCGGTCATGGCCATCAAGGCCCGGTTTAGCAACTAATACTCTGATCTTCTTTTCCATCTTCGTTACCTCCGTATCCTACAGAACCATTACAGGCTGATATGTGCTTCGTACTCGCCAAAGACTTCGCGCATCACGTTGCAGATCTCGCCGAGAGTTGCATAAGTCTTGACGGCGGCCAGGATATGAGGCATAAGGTTCTCATTCTCGTCCTGGCAAGCCTTCTTCAAGTCAGCTAGAGCATTCTTGACGGCCTCGTTATCACGCTTAGCCTTCATGTCATGCAGCTTCTTGACCTGCTTCTCGCCTACGGAAGCATCTACCCGCAGGAGGTTCTTGGGAGGCTCTTCCTCAATCTGGAACTTGTTCACGCCTACGATGGTGCGGGCACCGGACTCAACGTCCATCTGCCACTTGTAAGCGCTGTCCTGGATTTCCTTCTGGATATAGCCCTTCTCGATAGCTGCCACAGCACCGCCCATGTCGTCAATCTTCTGGATGTACTCCATGGCTTCCTTCTCGATGCGGTCAGTCATGGCCTCTACATAGTAGGAACCGGCCAGCGGGTCGATGACATCTGCCAGGCCGCTCTCATAAGCCACAATCTGCTGGGTGCGCAGGGCGATCATTACGGACTCCTCAGTGGGCAGGGCCAGAGCCTCATCACGGGAGTTGGTGTGGAGGGACTGGGTGCCGCCCATAACAGCTGCTGCCGTCTGGAGGGCCACGCGGATGATGTTGTTGTTAGGCTGCTGAGCCGTCAGCATGGAGCCTGCAGTCTGGGTATGGAAACGGAGCATCATGGACTTGGGGCTCTTAGCGTGGAAACGCTCCTTCATGATCTTGGCCCAGATGCGGCGGGAAGCGCGGAACTTGGCGACTTCCTCCAGCACATTGTTGTGGGCGTTCCAGAAGAAGGAGAGACGGCCTGCGAAGGCATCTACGTCCAGGCCAGCCTTGATGGCAGCCTCGACGTAAGCGATACCGTCAGCAATGGTGAAGGCGATTTCCTGGGAAGCAGTTGAGCCTGCCTCGCGGATATGGTAACCGGAGATGGAGATGGTGTTCCACTTCGGCACATTCTGAGAGCAATACTCAAAGATGTTGGTAATCAGGCGCATGGAAGGACGCGGCGGGAAGATGTAAGTGCCGCGGGCTGCATACTCCTTCAGGATATCATTCTGGATGGTACCCTTGAGCTGATCCGGAGCAACACCCTGCTTCTCAGCCACGGCGATATACATAGCCAGCAGCACGGAGGCAGGAGCATTGATGGTCATGGAGGTGGAAACCTTGCCCAGGTCAATCTGGTCAAAGAGCACTTCCATATCTGCCAGGGAGTCGATAGCCACGCCGACCTTGCCGACCTCACCCTCGGAAATCGGATCATCGGAGTCATAACCGATCTGGGTGGGCAGGTCAAAGGCGCAGGACAGGCCCGTAGCACCGGACTCGATCAGATAGCGATAGCGCTTGTTGGACTCCTCAGCAGTGGAGAAGCCTGCATACATGCGCATGGTCCAGAAACGGCCGCGATACATAGTGGGCTGCACGCCGCGGGTGTAGGGATAGACGCCGGGGAAGCTGATTTCCTCTGCATAGTCATCCCCCTTGATGTCAAGGGGAGTGTAGAGGCGCTGCTCCGGCAGGTGGTCACGCTCAGGGAAACGGGCAATGGCCTTCTCGACACTCGCTTTGTACTTGGCGAGCTCTTCCTGGATCTTTTCGTTGCTCATAGTGAATCCTCCCTATTAAGTTTCATTCAGTGGATTTGGCTGCTTTGAATGCCAGCCTCTATTTTAAGTTACGGGGTATCCTCGTTATTTCATGCAGCCCGTCTCAAGGAACTTCTCATGGAAAGAAAGAGCTTCCTCAAGGATATGGGGCGTATGTGCATGGTGGCACTTCTCCGTGGCCCTGTTGTAGTAGTCAAGGAGAATCGGGCGATAATCCGGATGTGCACAATTGTTGATGATTTCCAAAGCCCTCTCGCGGGGAGCCTTGCCGCGCAGGTCTGCAATGCCCTGCTCGGTGATGATGATGTCCACATCATGCTCCGTATGGTCGATATGGGAGCACATGGGCACCACAGAAGAAATCTTGCCATCCTTTGCCACAGACGGGGTGTAGAAGATGGTGAGGTAAGCGTTGCGGGCGAAGTCGCCGCTGCCGCCGATGCCGTTCATCATCTTGGTACCGGTGATGTGGGTGGAGTTCACATTGCCGTAGATATCCACCTCGATGGCGGTGTTCATGGCAATGACTCCCAGGCGATGCACAACCTCGGGAGAGTTGGAAATCTCCTCAGGACGCAGCAGCAGATACTTCTTGTACTTGGCCACATCCTTATAGAAACGGGCCATGCCCTCCGGAGACGGAGAGAAGGCCGTGCCGGAAGCAAAGTTCAGTTTGCCTGCATCGATGAGGTCCAGCATGCCGTCCTGGATGACCTCGGTGTAAACCGTCAGATCCTTCAGGTCAGAATCCACGAAACCTGCGATAACGGCATTAGCCACGTTGCCCACGCCGCTCTGGAGGGGCAGCAGGTTCTCAGGCATGCGGCCTGCAGCAATCTCCTTCTTGAGGAAGTCCAGGGTGAAAGCACTCATCTTCTTGGAATTCTCGTCAATGGGAGAAAGCGGACGAGTGTGGTCAGCAATGTCGCAGGGGACAATGTAGAGAATCTTGTCCGGGGTGCAGGGGATGTAGTTGGTGCCTACCCTGTCATCTGCCTTAACAATGGGAATTGGCAGACGATTGGGCGGGTCAAGGGGCACATACACATCGTGCATGCCCTCCAGCTCCAGAGGCTGGGTGGTGTTGATTTCCACGATGACCTTGTCAGCGCTCTGCACATAGGAAGCAGCGTTGCCCAGGGAGGTGGTGGGGATGAGATTGCCCTCTTCGGTGATGGCGCAGGCCTCCACCAAAGCCACATCTACTTTGCCCAAGTAGCCGCAACGGCTCAGCTGGGCGCTTTCAGAAAGATGAAGGTCGAGGTAATCCACCGAGCCATCATTGATTTCCTTCCTCAGCATAGTGTCCGTCTGATAGGGCAGACGCTTTTTGATGCCGTGTACCTGAGCCAGCACATCGTCCAGTTCCGGGCCGGTAGAAGCGCCAGTCCAGATGTTCACAGTGAACGGTTCTTTCTTCATGCGCTCTGCCAGGGCCATGGGCACTGCCTTGGGATAAGCCGAAGCAGTGAAGCCGCTGCATGCCACATTCATGCCCGGCTTGAAGAAAGCGGCGGCCTCTTCAGCCGTGACGATCTTCTCCTGCAGGGCCTTGTTGCGTACACGATCGAGAATATCAATCATTGAAAATCCTCCCCTTATCGGTGGCTATAACATCAAGTTATAAATATGATGAATCATAATTATAGATTATCATACCACCCAATACAAATTATGCTCCATGACTTAGGATAGCACGAAAAAAAAACGCCGTCAAGCCTTGACTTGACGGCGTTTATGGATTTTGTGACATTCTTCACGTTGATAACTTTGAGCGTGTAAGATAGTAGGACAAACTGCTGAGACCAATGGACAGATCCTCATTGACCAGAGGCACGCTTTCAGGCACATGCATCTTGATGGGAGCAAAGTTCCAGATGCCCTGGATCCCCGCCTCCACCAGCTCATCCGCCACTCCCTGGGCGAAGGCCGCAGGCACGGCGATGATGCCAATCTGGATATTCCTTTCCCGGACGATCTGCCTGAGATTCTTGCTGTCTTCCACCTTCACATGGTTCACCACTGTACCGATGACATGGGGATCCTGGTCGAAGAGGGCCACCAGATTGAAGCCCAGGGCCACGAAGTTCTGATAGTTGGCCAGAGCCACCCCCAGATGCCCTATGCCTACCACCGCGATGTTCAGATGATGGTCAAGGCCCAGGATGTGGCCCACATTGCGCTTGAGCTCATTGACATAGTAGCCTACGCCCTTCTTGCCGAACTGGCCGAAGGAAGCAAGGTCCTTCCTGATCTGCTCCGGAGTGATGCCCAGGCGTTTGCCCAGCTCATCTGAGGAGATGATGTCCAGACCCTCGTCCTGCACCAGCCGCAGGGTGCGGAAGTACAGGGGCAGCCTGTCGATGGTGGCCCGGGAGATGCCCGGCACCTTAGTCTTTTCCTTCTTCATGACTGTCCTCGCCTTCCTTTCTGTCCTCAGGCTTCTTCATCTTCTCAAAGAGAGCCAGTTTTTCCTCCAGCTTTGCTTCAAGTTCTTCCTCTTCGGACTTTTCCCCTTCAGTCTCTTTCTCTTCAGTATCTTCCTTTTCAGATTCTTCTTTTTTAATTTCTTCTTGTTTAATCTCTTCTGTTTCAGGCTCTTCGGCAGGAGCCTCCGCTTCCTGTGCTTTCTCCTCTGCGTCGTCTAACCTGACCTCATAAATCACTTGAGGTTTTTCTTCCCCGGCCTCTTCTTTTGCCTCTTCCACCTTTTCAGGCTCCTCCTGCATAAGGCTCACAGCCGCAGCCAAAGCTGCCAGCAGCCAGAAAAACATAGAGGACGGGATATTGAAAAGCAGATGGTCAGTGAGGCCGTTCAAGGCGATGGAAATGAAGGCCAGCCCCAAGCCCAAAGAAAGGCCGGACAGCAGCCTCCATTCCTCCACATCAAAGATCTCATGCCAGAAGTGCCGGGCAGGCTGGGGCATGGAAGCCTCAATCGTAGCGGTGATATCAGCCAGTTCCTTGTCAGGGCCCTCGTCCTTCAAGGTGAAGGGGGTTATGACCAGATGGGGCTTGGGCATGGGGAATCTCGCCCTGAAGGCAAGATAGATGCTGCCGAAGAAGAACCAGAAGAACGCCAGAGCTCCCGGCAGGCCAATTTCCGCCGCATAGTTCAGATACATATTGTGGGCATGGACAATCAGGATGGGAGCCCCCTGCATGTAGAAATCATACTCAGGGTATACCAGATAGAAAGCTCCCCAGCCAATGCCCAGGAAGGGATGGTCCTGTATCATAGCCCAGGTGCTCTCCCAGAAGGCCAGGCGCATTTCCGTGGAAGTGTCCACCTTGGTAAAGACGGACAGCATGCGCTCGTAAAGCACCGGGTCAAGGAGCAGCAATGCCCCCGCCACCCCCACGCAGGCCAGCAGCACCCGCCAGTCCTTCAGCACGCCGTAGCCGGCCAGTATCACCGCCAGCACCAGGCAGGCGCCACGGGCATAAGTCATGGCCAGGCAGGCCACTGCCGCCAGCATGAAGACGCCGATGACTATGCGCCTGTCGCGATTGCCGCAGGTGACAAGCTGCCCCATAGCCAGGCAGGCCATGATATCAAGATACCCGGCCAGGATATTGGGGTTCTCCCAGGTGGAGAAAACCCTCTTCTTCAGCTCCGGGAAGGCCTCCCCGTCCACCCATTTCATGGCGGCGGTGTCGATGCCGAAAAGGAACTGGTAGAAGCCATAGAGGATAACCGCACAGGCAGCAGTGCCTATGACCGCCAGCAGCAGGCGCACCTGCCGGGCGTCCCTCACCACCTGCCCCGCCAGGAAGTAGGTCAGCAGGTACACACCTACCAGATTGTAATAGTTATAGAAACTGAAGCCCTTATCCGGGGACATGATGACGGAAGCTGCCCCCAGCAGGGCAAAGAGCACCACCGGCACATCCAGGGGCAGATGACGGAAACAGAAATCCTTCTCCATGCGAAACCGCACCAGCACCAGCACCACTCCCGCCAACAGGGCGATAGTAGCCCCCAGAGGCCACAGGGCCAACAGGAATGCCTCGGCATATAGGGCATTTTCCGTCCAGCTCTTGAGGTAAGCGGCATAGCGGGCTCTGGCTGCCTCTTTCCTCAGTTCCTTCATATCCTTATGCTCATCCATGCGCCTCACCCCGCTCTCTGCCCTTGCGGGCCAGCAGGCTTTGCCTGAGGCTCCCCACCAGGTAAAGGGAACCACAGAGCACCATCAGACGTTCATCCCCTGCAAGTTCCAGGGACCTTGCCAATGCCTCTTCGTTATCCTCGTAAGCCTCCACATGGCTCACTCTGCCAGACACCTGTCTGGCAAGTTCTGCTGCAGCCTCAGCCCTGTCCGACTGAGGCGGGGTCACTACCACTGTATCGTTGGGCCGCAGCAGTGTTTCCAGCATGTGCTCTATATCTTTGTCATGGAGTATGCCCAGCAGGAACACCCGCTCTTTTTCGGGATAGTACATATCCAGGCTTTCCCTCAGAGCCTTTATGCCTGCAGGATTATGGGCGCCATCGACTATGACTTCCCTGCCCTCGCAGTTCACCTGCTCGAATCTTGCCCCCCAGGAAACCAGCTTCAAGCCCTCACGGATGGCATCAATATCCACCTTGGGCTCCACATTGTGCAGGAGTTCCGCCGTCATCACGGCCAAAGATGCGTTCTGCACCTGATGGGGGCCCAGGAGCCTTACGTCAAAGGGTTCCTCGGCAATGCCCAGAAGAGCTGAAGTGAAGCTGAAGCCCTGGGTATGGCGTTCCAGGTCAGCTTCCACAGCTACAGCTTTGAAATCCTCCCCAGCCACGAAGATATCCGCATTCTTCTCCTCAGCTGTCTGGCGGATGATTTCAAGCGGGATGCCCGTTGCTGCGGTCACCACAGGCACGCCGGCCTTGATGATGCCCGCCTTGTGCTCCGCCACCCCTTCCAGGGTGCCGCCGCAGCGATCAGCATGCTCCAGGGCTACATTGGTGATGACGGATACCTCAGGCACGATCACATTGGTAGAATCCAGAAGTCCTCCCAAGCCCACTTCGATGACGGCATAGTCCACCTGCTTCATGGCAAAATAGAAGAAAGCCAGCGCTGTCAGCACCTCAAACTGGGTGGGGCACTCCTCCCCCTCTGCCATCATCTGCTCCACATAGGCCCTGATGGTAGAAAGACAGTCAGCAAATTCTTGCTGGCTGATGGGCTGACCATTCACCTGCATGCGCTCCGTATAGGAGGCAAGATGCGGCGAAGTATAAAGACCCACATGAAGCCCCGAGCGCCTGATGATGCTCTCCAGCATGGCAGAAACGGAGCCCTTGCCATTGGTCCCCGTCACATGGATGGTGCGATAGCGCTCCTGGGGCAGGTCCAACAGTTCCAGCAGGCGCTTGATGCGGGAAAGTCCCAGCCTCACGCCGAAGACATTCAGCCCCTCCAGATAATCCAGAGCTTCCTGATAGTTCATCTTTCTGCTCCTATCTCAATTCTCTCTTTTCTCATGAAAAATCTCCAAATGCCCAAATCACCCAGACTTGCTGGGTGATTCTAAAGCATTTATTTACCTATTACAGCTTGGCCAGGTCAGCGATGCGGCTCTCCACCGCTTTCAGCTTCTCCTCGTAGCCAGCCAGCTTCTCACGCTCGGCAGCCACCACCTGCTCGGGTGCCTTGGCCAGGAACCCTTCGTTGGAGAGTTTCCCTGTAAGGCGCTTGATTTCCTTCTGGAGCTTCTCCTCTTCTTTCTTCAGGCGGGCAGTTTCCTTCTCCACATCGATGAGGCCCTTGAGGGGAAGGTAGATTTCCACGCCGCTTACCACACCTGCCATGGCGTTCTCGGGCTTTTCAGCTCCGGCAGACAGGATGGTGACAGGCTCGGAGGAGGCCAGCTTCTCAAGATAAGCCTGGTTATCCATGAAGACGGAACGCAGGGAATCATCACCCACGAAAAGAATCAGCTCGCTCTTCTTGCTGGGAGCTGCGCCAACTTCGGCACGCATATTGCGGACGGTCTTGATGGTCTCCATGATGGCCGTCATCTGAGCTTCAATGTCGCCATTGATCTGGGCTTCATCACCCACAGGCCACTGGGCCACCATGATGCTCCTGATTTCATCGCTATGGGGCACCTTCTGCCAGATTTCCTCGGTGATGAAGGGCATAAAGGGATGCAGCAGGCGCAGGGTGCCTTCCAGCACATGGCTCAGCACATAGAGGGCAGTATTGCGGGCACGGACATTTTCCTTGTCGTAGAGGCGGGCCTTGGTGAGCTCGATATACCAGTCGCAGAACTCGTTCCAGATGAACTCGTAAATCATGCGGCCAGCCTCGCCCAGCTCAAACTTGTCCAGGTTCTCCGTCACATCGCGGACCGTACGGGCATAGCGGGAGAGAATCCATCGGTCAGCCAGGGTATAGTCCTCTGCAGCAGGCTCGAAGCTCTTGTCAAAGCCCTCCAGGTTCATGAGCATATAGCGGGAAGCGTTCCAAAGCTTGTTGGCAAAGTTGCGGGCAGATTCCACACGCTCATCGTAGAAGCGCATATCATTGCCCGGCGTGTTGCCGGTGATCAGCATGAAGCGCAGGGAATCTGCACCGTACTCGCTGATGACTTCCATGGGGTCGATGCCATTGCCCAGGGACTTGCTCATCTTGCGGCCCTGGCTGTCACGCACCAGACCGTGGATGAACACATGGCGGAAGGGAATGTCCTTGCCGAACTCCAGACCCATCATGATCATGCGTGCCACCCAGAAGAAGATGATGTCATAGCCCGTGACAAGGGTTGCCGTGGGATAGAAATGCTTCAAGTCCTCGGTTTCTTCCGGCCAGCCAAAGGTCTCAAAGGGCCAGAGGCCGGAGCTGAACCAGGTGTCCAGCACATCCTCATCCTGGGTGATATTCTTGCTGTGGCAGTGGGGACACTCCGTAAGGTCAGTGCGGGAAACATGGGTCTTGCCGCAGTCTGCACAGTACCAGGCGGGAATGCGGTGGCCCCACCAAAGCTGGCGGGAAATGCACCAATCACGGATATTCTCCAGCCAGTTCTCATAGATTTTCGTGAAGCGGGCAGGCACGAACTCGATGCGGCCGTCACGTACAGCCTCGATTGCCGGCTTGGCCAGAGACTCCATCTTCACGAACCACTGCTTGGAAACCAGGGGCTCTATGGTGGAATGGCAGCGGGAGCAATGGCCTACTGCATGCTCATGCTCCTCCACGGAAACCAGCACGCCCTTTTCCTCCAGCTCCTTCACCAGAGCCTTGCGGCACTCATAGCGGTCCATACCGTTGTACTTGCCGGCACCTTCCAGCATGTGGCCGTCATTGCCGATGACCTTCACCTGCTCCAGGTTGTGGCGCAGGCCCATCTCAAAGTCGTTGGGGTCATGGGCAGGGGTCACCTTCACGGCGCCGGTGCCGAACTCCTTGTCCACGTATTCATCGGCAAAGAGGGGGATGCGGCGGTTCACGATGGGCAGGATCAAGGTCTTGCCAATCAGGTGCTTGTAACGCTCATCCTCGGGATGCACAGCCACGCCGGTATCGCCGAACATGGTCTCGGGACGGGTGGTGGCAATCTCCACATATTCCTCCGTGCCCTCTACCTGATAGCGCAGGTGCCAGAGGTGGCCATTCTCCGTCTCATGCTCCACCTCGATATCGGAAATGGCGGTGTTGCAGGAGGGGCACCAGTTGGTGATGCGGGTACCCTGATAGATAAGGCCCTTCTCGTAAAGGCTTACAAAGACCTCACGCACAGCCCTGGAGCAGCCCTCGTCCATGGTGAAGCGCTCACGGTCCCAGTCAAGGGAGGAACCCAGGGAGCGCAGCTGGGACATGATGCGGCTGCCAAACTTTTCCTTCCAGTCCCAGACCCGCTCCAGAAACTTCTCGCGGCCCAGGTCATAACGGCTCAGGCCCTCCTCCCGGAGAGCCCCCTCCACCTTGGCCTGGGTGGCAATGCCTGCATGGTCGCAGCCGGGCATCCAAACGGTGTTGAAGCCCTGCATGCGGTGGTAGCGGATAAGGATATCCTGCAGGGTGTTGTCCAGGGCATGGCCCATGTGCAGCTGGCCCGTGACATTCGGGGGCGGGATCACCATGCTGTAAGGCTTCTTGCTCTTGTCCACCTCAGCGTGGAAGAACTTATTCTCCTCCCAGAACTGATACCATTTCTTCTCAAAGGACTGGGGGTCATAAACCTTGGGAATGTTGTTTTCCTGCTCCAAAACTTCGCTCATCTTTATCCTCCTACTCGCGGAACTATCCGCCACAAACTAAAAAAGCGCCCCCGCCCCAAAGGACGAAAGCGCGCACTTTCGTGGTACCACCAATGTTCCCGGGGAATCCCCGGCTCAAAGCCTTAACGCAGCCATACGTCCGCACTTACTCAAAGTTCAGCCCGGAAGCTCGGAAGCGACCTTCAAGCCCGCCGCACAGAAACTTCCACCAGCCGTTTCCTCTCTATAGTGCGAAGAGAGCCCTACTCCTCTCCGTCATCGCCTTGCTATTCATTTGACATGGCATTGATTCTATCACAAAATCCCCGCCTTGACAATGATTTTTAGGACCTTAAACGCCTGTCTCCTCCAAAACTCCCAGCTTTTCCAGCTCTTCCTTGATGGCCTCCAGCGCCTCTTCGTCCGGCACTCTCACCGTGTGCACATGGATTCCTCCGGTGACTATGGAAATAGGAGCCGCCTCACACTTCTGCATCTTCGTGAGGAAGTTCTTCACATCGCGCCTGCTGGTAAGGAGCAAGTCTGCCTTCAAGGGACCATAGACAGGATGCTCCACAATCACATCCAGCACCTCGCCCCCGTTATCCACGAAGGCCAGCAGTTCCTGCTCCATCTCGTCCCTGCTGTGGCGGCAGATAAAGCTGACCAGAAGCCCCTCTGTCCCTTCACTTTCGGGTACAAAATACCCTCTGGGCGTGGCGTAGATTTTCGCCCCCTCTGCCCGGAGGATGCTGATATCCCCCACGATAATCTGGCGGCTAACCCCAAATTCCCGCGCCAGCTTCGTGCCGGAAAGAGGAGACTTGGCCTTCTTCAACCGCGCCAAAACCGCCGCCCTGCGTTCCTCTGTAGTCACATTCCATCCCCTGCCTAATCTGTTATTTACATAAATTATATACACATACAAACAGGCAGGCAAGCCCTAAGCTCACCTGCCCGTATTGGATAGGTCAGCCTGTCGCTCATCTCACTGCATGATTCCAGATTTCCCCCAAATATTTTTTTAGCTTTAGCAGGATTTCAGGCAGATATATAGAAAAGATATTGTGTGAGTATTGTGACATTTTAGAAGGAGGTATTTTCTATGAAGTCACTCACTTTAAGGCTCCTGGCTGTGATGGCGCTGGCACTGATCTGGGCCATCGCACTTCCCCAAGGAGCAGAAGCAAAACCACAGATCAAATTCACCATCGAACATGTCTATCTGCACACCGCGGGAGAGGCGTAGATTGTCGGTTACTTTGAGAACTCCGGGGACCAGGGAGCTTACGTCAAATGGACAGAAATTGACCTCACGCTCATTGCCGACAACGGACAGGAGATGTGGTCGGATTATGGCATTCGCCATTATGTGAACGATATTTACGTTCCTGCTGGCGAATACATAGCATACACCTGCTACGTGCAGCATCCGGATATCCCTGAATATCACGGAAAATGTCACTCTCGCTTCCGCACTAACACCCATTGGGAAAAAGCTGCCGGCTGAGGGAAAGGAATGCAGAAGATGAAAAAGACATTTTCAGGCAAAAAATTCCTCCTGGCCCTGGCCTTGAGCACAACCTGCCTGCTAGGCGGGAATCTGGCTGAAGCTGGTGCGAATGCGCCTTCTGTCCCCGCTTCTGTGCAGGAGGTCAATTCCCAAAGCCTCGACTCGGCTTTCCTGCAGGGCATTTATGGCAAATGGCAGGAAGAAGGAGTGCTTGATGCCCGCACCCTTATCATAAATGCCGATGGCACCTATGAGCTGGCCTATCGGGGCGGCGGCGTAAGCCATGGGACAGTGAAGGTGTCCATGGATGAACACCCCGATGGCTCGAAATCCTGCTGGTACAATTTTTATGAAGAAGATGGCACCCTGTGGATGGGGGCCGAAAGAGATGGCGAATATCCGGTGCAAACTGACTTGTATTCCGGGCATGATGGTGCCATGCACTTTGTCCGGCAGGAAAATAGCTGCCACGATACAGGCACAGGAGTGCACCCGGAGGACTATTCAGGAATATGGGCTTGCGGCAGGTGCAGTATGACCATCACGCCTGAGGGAAACGGCTACCTGGCAGAAATACAGTGGGCCAGCAGCGCTGCCGAGGGCTCGCGCTGGATCTTCCCCTGCACCTATGACAGTTACAGCGCCCAGCTTTTCTGCAACGGCAGGGGCAAGCGCATTGACTATGTGTGCGATGAGACTGGCACATGCAAGAATAAGATCATCTATCAGAACGGAAGCAGCACCTTTACCATGCGTGAGGGCGTGCTGTTCTGGCAGTCACCAGAGGAACCCAACTACACAGATATAGAGTTCAGACGGTAAACAGAGCAAGTGGAGCTGCTACGCACATGATGCGCGGCAGCTCTTTTGGCTGTGACTTACTTTGTGACTTACTTCCCCCAAAAGCCCCCTGCCACCTACAGCCCCACACACCAAAAAACGGCCGCATGAGCAGTACGGCCGCCGTCTGGCCAAGGATTTCCGTGGCGTGTTCCTCGCCGGAGGCCACGGCCTTCTTGTTGATAATCTTCTGCATGACGGTCCTGACCGCGTCCTCAGTCAGGCCATCTACGGGGTCCTGCAGGGCGTAGGTTTTGGTGCCGCCTGCTTCCAGCTTGAACGTCATGGTAAGTGATTGCTGTCATTCCAAGCAGCAACGTTTTATTGTTGAGTTTGTCCTAGCAGGTTAACATTATGATTGCAAGGGGGATTTTAGAGCTGCCCACGATACTTTTGAAAGTCCACAGCTGGTATCCCCAATGCCTCCATGGCCTTTTCTGCTGAAAAGTGCAGGTTGTTCATTACACTTTTTATGTTAGAGAGGCGCTCCAGCATCTGTCCTTCACGATAGCTTTTCTTTATGGCATAGCTCATCATAGCATTTTGATCATGCTCAAACTTTTCCTGCTTCAAGCGCCTCCACCTGTCTATTTCTTCTTGAGTAAACATGCCAGTTCCTCCGCAATGTTGAAGTCACCAATTACTGTTTACCAGAGCTGTTGCTTCCTTATCTGGCAGGGAATAACTTTCCATAAGCTCCTGTATTGCAGCGTCTTTGGTGAGTTTCAGCCGTTTGAGCATGGCAACAGCCTTGGCTAATCCTTCGGCCCTTTCCTTATCTCTGCCCTTCTTTTCGGCATATTCCAACTGAGCAGCTTGGTCGCGGCGGAATTTCTCGGCCTTCTCATAAGACCTCTTTGCCACTTCATCTTTGGTGAACACGTCCTCCACCTCCATCGCTTCCCGAATGGCTTCTTCACCGGCGGCGATTTCTTCCAGTTCCTCATCGGTGGTGCTTGGGGAGAAATAGGCCGCCCATTTTTCCATGCGGTTCATGTCTTTTACGCTCTTGCTCCTGAACTTCGGCAGTTCAAGAAAGTGTATCTCCAGCTTGTCCGTCAGCTGGCATTTTGTCTTGATGTCGTAAATGCCGAAACAACTGTGTATATCCGGGTACTGCTTTTCATTGAAAAGATTGAAACCCAGAATGTTGATGGCAATGGTGCGCTTCAGCTGGTCATATTCCTCGCCACGCTCCAGATCGGCATAATTCCTTGCCCAGTAGAACAGGGAGCGCTCGCCCATAGCAGCAAGGGAGTTGACCTGCATCTCGATATTGACCTTCACGCCACTGGCGGTAATCCCCAGAATGTCCAGCCGGGATTCCTTGCCGTCGTACTCGTCAGAATCAATTTCCCGGTCGATGAACTCAATGTCCACCAGCTGCTCCGTACCCTGGAACTCAAGGAAAGCGTTGATAAGGGCCAGGGTGATATTGGGGTACTTGGCGAAAATTGCCTTGAATACTGCATCATTTGTGCGATTGATGCGAAAAGCTGCCATGGTCATTCCTCCTGTTCCTTGTCTATATTTTATGACTTCGACACCTAAAAGGCAATATTACCTCACCAAAAAGGCCGTTTGCTCGACCTCGTTATTTACCGCCCCTGTCCTTTGACTGACTTTGTGACTGACTTCCCCTCAAAAGTCCCCTTCCACCTACGTCCCGAAACACCAAAAAACGGCCGCATGAGCAGTACGGCCGCCTTTTGGCTGTGTATTGTATTTAGGAGAGCTTAAACGAAAGCCTATAGATAATATAGCATAGATGATAATCATTTTCAATACCTAAATGAAAAATATTTTCAAATGAGCATATTCACTGTCATATTGCTCTGTTCCGCAGGCGTGGGTGCCCTGTCCGGCAGCTTAGCCATACGCTCTTTGGCCAGCTCCAAAAGCTTCTTCGCCTTCGCCACCTCAGCCTCGTCACATATATTCTGCTTCAGTCCGTCTTCCACCTGCTGCAGATCTTCCTCCAGCAGGGCAATTACGGATTGCATATCACCTTTGGTAGAGGCAGCAGCAATCTGACGGCGGCGTTTGTCCTCGTTGATGGAAACAGTGCTCTTGGTGGACTCTGACGTCACTTCCCCATTTTCGTCAATTGTAATCTGCATCCCCTGGAAGCCCACCTCATCCTTACGCTTGGCATAGCTTTCGTCTGCCGCTTTCAAGATGTCAAAAAGCCTGTTCCTGCTCTCCTCGTCCGTCACGCACTTTTGCAGGAACTTGCCGGAAATGCTGGCCATGCCGCCCTTGACGATGTCATAGTTTCCCTGCAAATACTTATACAATTCGTTCTTGGTGGCAAAGCCGGAATTGTTATCAGCTTTTGCACTCTGCACCACCTTGTCCCTGACAGCGCTCCCCTGTCCTTGCAAAGCCGCCAGCAGGCCCGTCGGCTCCTCATCCGCCTTGGCAGCTTGCTCCTTGCTCTTCTCCAATAGTTCCTGCCTAACCTTAGCCGAGGATTTTTTCTTCTGCTTGGGCTTCCCCAGCATCTCCTCCCACCAGTTCTTCTTCTCTGAGCGCTTAAGATGCGACTGATGGCGCTGGCTGCCATCGTTGCTTTCGGAAATCCCCCAACCGCGCAGACCGCCGTTGTCATCAATGATGAAGCCGTGAGATTTCATCTTCCTGCCTGGCATAATCCCGCCATTGACATCAGTATGGGCCACATCATAAATCAGCGCCTCATACTCCATGCGCTTCTCCGGGTCCTGCTCCATCTGCTTGAGAATCCTGGGCGAAATGGAAAGATTATTCGTGCCTGTGCCGGAGAAAGGCCCCGTACCCACAGTGATATTGAGGCCAGGATATTTTTCCTTCAGCTCTTTCAGTACGCCCTTCTCCTCCTTGCCTTCCGCTTTCTCCGCCCTGCGCGCCTTGGCAAATTCGTACGCCGCCTCGGACACATAGCTTGCTCCTACTTTCACCGGCATTTTCCTTACCTCCTTGTGCTGACGAACTCCTCTTTACCTATATATCGACCTGCAAACGCTGTTCTTAATAGGATTGGCGCGAACGGTTATATTTGCGGTGCGAACAGCATTGGAAGCAAGGAAGCTATGTGCTATGCTATAGCAAAGCGAGGTCTTAGCCATGACGAAACAAAATCTGCGGTACTTTCTGCCGCCACTTACCCTTATTATCCTGCTCTTTGCCATTGACATATTCTATCTCAGCCCTACACTCCCACAATCCCCTGCAACCTTTCCCTCTTTCCGTACAAGAGACTTAAACGGGCAGGAGTATGACGAAAGCCTTTTCCACGGCCATCTCACCCTTGTCTGCCTTTGGGTAACTAAAGACGATTCCTCTGCTGAAATTCTTGAAGCCTTGGCAGCATGGCAACAAACAGAGGAAAACTCTATTCAGCTTGTAGGGTTGGTTGGTGATCTTAAGGACGATGCTCCCGCCGATAAGATTGCGAAAGCCAAGAGCATGACCCGCAACTTGCCCTCAAGCTTTCCCCAACTTTTAACCAATGACAGCCTGTTCCCCTTCCTCTCAACTATCAAAAGCACCCCAACCTTTGTCTTTGTAAACAATCAAGGACAAATCACAGGCCAGCCTGTTGCAGGTTGGGAAATAAGGCTTATAAAAAAAGAAGCCCGCCGAATCTTGTCGGCAGGCTCCCCCGAAACCCAACAGAAAAATCATCTACAATCTCAGCTGATGCGCTGATAAAGCATGACGGTAAGGCAAAATTTTGGTCTGCCGTCTTTTTCGCTTGTCTCAATATCCACGGTGCCCTGGTACTTCCCCGCACAACGGGCGATATTGGCAAGGCCCAGCCCATGATTTTGCCTGTCCTCCTTGCTGGTGGAAGGAAGTTCGCCTCCCTCCTGCCATTGCAGGCTGCCTGCGTAATCGTTAATAACCTCAAGGAAATACAAATTGCCCCGCAGGTATGAGCGCACATCTATCGCGCCGCCAGAAACTTTTTCACAGGCCTCAATGGCGTTTTGCAAGGCATTGTTCAGCATGACGCTTATATCGTAAACGTCAAAGCTGCCTTCCCTGGGATAATGGAAATCAGCAGAGAAGCCTATGCCCCTTTTCTCCGCCTGTTGCCTGGCCTGATGGAGAATGATATCTGTCAGGGCATGGCCTGTCTTGTCCGCAAAATCCAGCCTCGCCACGGTGCTGGCCATGCCTGAAAGGTATGGCTCCAGTTCCCTGCCGCCCTCTGGCAGATGGCGCTCCACATAGTCAGCCAGGTTTGCAATATGCCCACGCAGGTCATGACGCAGGCCACGGATATCTCCGTAGATATCCTCCAGTTCATGCACCTGCCTGTGTACATCTGCCACGCCTTTTTCCAACAGCAGCCGTTTCTGCTCCTCTTCCTTGGACTGCACCAGTCCCCGGAAGAGAATCACCGCCGATACCACCAGCCCCAGAAGCAACAGGCTCACCACTGGCAACAGCACGAGGATTTCCGGCGTCCTGTCGTAAATCAGCATGAGCGCACTGTTGTCCACGGAAAAGGCCATGACCCGCAGGGTCAGGTCTATCACCAAAGCCGTAGCGCAGGGAATCAGCAGGAAGAAGCTCTCCTGACCTTTCAGCTTGTAATCCCCAGGGAAATTCACCACGATAAGCCGCAGGTACAGGGCCAGCAGCCCCAGCTGCACCAGACGGCAGAACGTGAGTAGCACAAAGACCGACACCCGGTTCAGCATGGCCAGATTTGCCACTAGCCAATCAGCAGGCACAATCCCCCGGTTCATGCTTTCTTCCACCAGATACAGCCACAGGGGATTCCACCAGTCGAAAAGCACATGAGCCAAAGGACTGACGGTAAAGCGCAGTATACCCCAGCCCGCCCAGAAGCTGGCCAAGACAAAAATCTGCCTGGTCATGTCCTTCTCAAAGAAACACCTCTGCAGAAGGACCATAAGCAAGGTCCCTGCCAAAAGCCCCAGCATGCTGCCGTAAATGCCCTGCTGCAGTTCCGGCAAGGCAAATTCCATGCCCCTGGATGCAAGCTGCTGTCCCAGGACGAAAACCGCCAGCCAAAGGCCCATGGCCCGCCCCCGCCTGTCGGCCTGCAAAGGCAGGAATTTTTCCGTATAGCGGAACGCCAAAAAGCCGGAGACCAGGCTGACCATGACCTCCAGCAGATAATCCTCAAACACTCACCATACCTCCTCCCCTGGCATAGCGGAGATATTCCTTCACAAAGGCCCCGTAGCGCTTGTGGGCCAGCATGACCGTCTCTCCCCCTGCCACCTGGATTTCCCTCTGGTTGTAAGCAGTGATTTTGGCCATGTTCACGATGAAACAGCGATGGCAGCGGTAAAAACCAGCCCCCAGCCTTTCCTCAAACTCCTCCATGGTGCCCTGAGCTGAGAAAACATCGCCCTCAGTATGGAAAATCACATTCTTGTTATTGCTCTCCACAAAGTGGATATCCCGCAAGAGCACCTTGCGACTTTCCATCTCCCCCTCCCGGCCCCGCACCTTCAGAATCACGTGGTCTTCTCCCTGCTGATGCAGGAATTCTGCTTCCCGGCAGGCTTTTTCCAGCACTTGCGCAAATTTTTCTCTGTCGATAGGCTTCACGAGATAATGGAACGCCTGCACATCAAAGGCCGCCTCCATATACTCCCTGTAACCCGTGACAAAGATGATGATATGGCGCCGCCCCTGCTCCCGTGCCCGCAGATGACGGGCCAGTTCCATGCCTCCGGCTCCCTTTATATCCAGGAAATATATATCAAACTCCTCGCCCAAAGCCAATAGTTCCTCTGCCGAGGCAAAGGCCTGTACCCTTGTTCCGGGCTTTTGCCTGACAATCAAGTCTTTCAGGCAGTCTACTGACTCCCTGCTGCTGTCGCAAACGGCTATCTTTATGTTCACATTCAAGTCTCCCTTGCCTATTATGCCAATTTACATTTTAGGCACAAAGGAAGAGAAGATTCAATAGGCAGGGAGCCAACAACCCCATTTGAGGTGCGAATGGCAAATCACTTCTGCATACGAGAAAAAAGCCACCCGAAGGTGGCTTGTGCATTCAATGGTGACCCACCACGGAATCGAACCGTGAACCTACTGATTAAGAGTCAGTTGCTCTGCCAGTTGAGCTAGTGAGTCGATATGGTGACGCCAATGGGATTCGAACCCATGAACCCGCCGTGAAAGGGCGGTGTCTTAACCGCTTGACGATGGCGCCATTGGCTCCTCGAGCAGGATTCGAACCTGCGACAGCCTGATTAACAGTCAGGTGCTCTACCGACTGAGCTATCGAGGAATGTCATGGCGTCGCGCTTTTGTTTTTGCGCTGTGCCTTAACAACATAGATTATTATACACAGGTCTTCCCCATTCGTCAACACCTTTTTGAAACTTTTTTTGAAAAAATTTCAAAGGGGCTTTTCAGTCCTGCTCGTTGAGCTTTTTATCCGCATACTGCAAGAGGATATGGCCACTCTTCCTGTTGGTCGCCAGAGGGATATTGTGCACATCGCAGAGCCTGAGCAGCGCATTGATATCCGGTTCATGAGGCTGAGAGGTCAGGGGATCCCTCATGAAAATCACATAATGCACCTTCTCCGTAGCCACCAAAGCGCCGATCTGCTGGTCGCCTCCCAGAGGACCGGACATCATGGTTTCCACCTCCAGCCCCAGTTTCTCCTTCAGCAGCGTGCCGGTGGTACGGGTAGCAACCAGATGGAACTTGGAGAGCAGCTCCTTGTGATTAGAAGCAAAGTCCAGCATTTCTTCCTTCTTCTTGTCATGAGCAATCAAAGCAATAGTTTCCATATACTCAACCTCTTTTCGCTAGTGTGAATTTTTCATTCTTTTCATATTGTACAGCTATTATGACTGTTTGTCGACAGGCAGATTCATAGACCGCCAGCCATAACGGGCTTTCCTTATGGCTTCGAACCTTCAAATTAAGCTGTTCCCAAAGGAATCTTCCCTTCCATGACGAATTGGAATAATCAGGAGTGCATCGACTTCATGCGCAGTTTCCTCGGCTCTGCCCTTAGAAAGACGAAGACTATGCAGACTGGGCATTGCTGAAAATTCCCAATGTGGAAGTCCGCATGGCCTATCGAAAGGAAATCCTTAGTCACATCGTCCCCAGCCAAGGTGAAACCCTGCTGCGGGATATGCTTCGTGCCATGATGGCCGGGGACACAAAAGAATTCTCGGAACACCTTGCCGATATCCTGCAGGATTTCGTGAGCTATCACGATACTGCCCAGCCCGAGAGTTTTCACCAGGGCGTAAACGACTCACATGATGCTGAAGCATCGGTTCGCTGTTTATATCACGGTATGATGCTTGGCTTCTCCGTACTCCTTGACGGAAAATACCGGGTGGAGTCCAATCGCGAATCCGGCTACGGCCGCTTCGACCTGGCCTTTTTCCCTCTAAAACCGGTCACCCCCGGGGTTATCCTGGAACTTAAGGCTGCCAAATCCGAGGAGGAACTGGAAGAAAAAGCCCAAGAGGCTTTGGGGCAGATTGCGGAAAAAGAGTACACACACGAACTATCCCGACAGGGCGTAAAGGAAATCTGGAGTTACGGCATCGCCTTCCAGGGGAAGAAGGTTTGCATGGCAGGGATGTAAGCACCCACGCTATACGTCAACCAAATAGCATGAAAACAGGGCAGGTTGTGGCTCATTTCCCCCACCTAACCCTGTTTTTATATGCTTACCAGAACCAGCATTATCAAAAACAGCGCCATATATTCACACCTTGCACACCCAGGAATTGCAGGACTGAGAGCTTCTTCTGGGCGGTTTATAGTCGAACTTATTGCAATGGCTCTTAGCATTCTCATCATATTCCCATAAACCCAGCGCAGGGTTCTTGGGGCGTATGGCGGCGTTGCCAGGGTCATACCAATATTGGCAGAAAGCACAGCGACGGCAGGTTTTCGCTCGGATGGATTTCATAAACAGCTCCAATCATGATAAACCCACTTTTAATATAGTTTATTCATCATATCATTTATATTCCCAGCTATAAATTCAACCTCACCGCTTTCCAATCCAAATATACATATCCTTCCCTTGTTTTTCATGTCAACACAAATCAAATCGCCACCTGGCTCCATGCCAAAAGGAAACAAACCAGCTTTCTTCAGTGATTCTTTTAATTCGCCTTTATAAATTCCATATATGTTCTCAGGATCTTTCTCATTATAAGAAAACACTCCATCAAAAACACATTCTTTTCTCTTGTTCGTATCAAAGCGATTCACAGCAGGACGACCAGCATTGTGTTTAACTATAAACGTCACAACCTCTTTTGACACAGATATTCCCTGATTCTTCAGAAAGACTTCTACCGCATTGACCTTTTCCAAAGGTTCGACATATTTCCACTCCACAAGACCATCCCCTTATCTATAATCACTTCCACCGCCCCATATGCTTCTTCCTCCAGTATGTGGCGTTTTGCTATGTACTTCTGTAGGAACCAACTGCATCCTACCCTGCTTTTCATTATGGTGCCATGTATAACCACTTGGCCTGTCTCCATTTTCAATTTGGCCAAGTTGTTTTGCGTTGAATTTGCTTCTCATATCAGGATTATTATTCACAGATTCTTTTAACTTTTGTTTGCAAGTATTGAACTGAACTGCATCTGATGCTTTGTATTGCTCTGGCGAAAGCTTAGTATCATAAACACTAGGAAATTTAGGAAATACTCCCTCAACTTGCTTACCATCAGAAGTCTCTACTATTCTCTTCCTATACAACACACCTGTATCAGGATGTTTTTTACCTGCCAGATCTTCACGAATTGTCGTTATATGCTCCAGCTTCTCCCTTTCCGAATCAGATACCGTTGCATTCTTTTCCAGATGTTGCCTTCTGGAGGTAGCAATATCATTTCGCGGTGTCACCTTCTCAAGAGATTCACATCCACCTTTCTCTATCATAACACAACACCTGCTTTCCTGTCTTGCCCCAAAATATCTGGCAAGAAGTTCCTTATAAGATAATTCGTTTCACGGATAACGTCACTTTCAGAGTCAATGCCATAACGTCCCCTAAAAATACTATCTATTTCATGTATCATCGCTTCCTTTGACAGCATTGCCGACGCTCTTTGTCCTGCTATTCCTAAAATAACAAGCAGCTGAGCTTCCTCATTGAGCATTTTCCCATTCAAGATTTCATCAAATACATACTGCGCTTTTAAACTTAACCCCAAACGCTTGTACCATTTACGAAGAATATCTTTATCTTCTGTCGAAAGCTGCTCTTGCTCTAAATCCATCGCGTTTCGCAGAAACTTACGGACAGCCTCTGGCTCCTTATCATACCATTCAAAATTCTCGGTGCCATACCTTTTCTTCAAAGGCTGCATATTCTCAAATTTTGTCACTTTAACCAGTACAGGCTCTACCCAATCACTTTGGAACGCAGCCGCAACTCCCATTTCCAGCCTGGCCAGTTCCTCAATCTGTGCATCATTAAGTCCTGCCGCACGACCAACCAGTTCCCTATCGCCTTCGTCAGGCAGACGCATGATGATTTTCGTGTTCGTATTTCGAACAACCGACATATCCATCAATCCTGGCGACTGATCAACAATAACAAATCCTTCCCCATATGTACGCATCTCTGCAATAGCATTGGACAGCATAACTACCGCCTGTCCAGCAAGGTTCGAACTCTCTTGGGACTGCTCTGATGAAGTTTTTCTCAGTAGATTATGGGCTTCTTCCAGCACCGTGACGTGCCGTAGCATCATATTGGGTTGATTCCCTTCCGACATCCGATATTCCTGTAATTTCAGAACCAATATCCCCATAATCAATGATTTTGTCTCCTGAGAACCAATCCTGCTCAAATCAACAATTGCATTACGACTGAATAGTTCAGCAGCAGAAATATCCCCACTGAAAACCAAGCCATGAATCCCCCGCGTGAGAGAACGTATGCGCGTAATTAACGCCCCCTTGTAATCACTGGTAGTATCAGCAGAATATGCCGAAGAATCAATAACCACGGGGAGTATCTCCAAAATAGTGCTGAAATCAGGATATACACCGATTCCCTTAGACAGGTTAAGATTCCAGCCACATTCCTCATACGCTCGTTCTATGGCTTCCCGCAAGATTGCAGGCATCGCTGCATACATAGGCCAACAAGCATTGAAAATTTCTACCAGCCTATCAATATGCTCCAACACATGCACATCATCTGGGAAACTAAAGGGATTTACTTTCAACAGATTGGGAACCTTAAATGGATTTGTCCCATAGGTAGTAACATCTGACATTCCCCCAAAAACATCTTTATATTCACCTTTGGCAGGTTCAATAACCAGCCAAGGAATTTTATGGCGCTTCAATTCATCCAGCAATCGATAAACCATATTTGATTTGCCACTACCTGTCGAACCTGTTACAAAAGTATGCGTGTTCAAAGAATTCATATTAAAATATACGGGATTGTTTTCTTCAATTCCCATATGATAAATACGCCCAATATTCATTCTCTTTTCTTTATCATTAGGTGTATCCCTTAACTTTATTATTTCTCTGCCGAAGGAAGCCATTTCTAAAACAGGCAGGCCCCCAACCGATTTACGCGGGAAATTTAATGCCTTGGACAATTCCTTCCCTGATAATGCAGTTGTTGGCGTTATCAGGGTAGGATACATGAGCCATTCTTTTTCATAAGATAATCTCCTCGCAAACACTGGATGTTGCAACCTATATATATTAGATAGAATAGCATATGAATACTGCCTTTCTCTGGAACCATCCCAAAGATTCACATTTGTCTTTGTTACATATGAAGATTCTCCTTGGGTAAGAGCCAAATACATATGAGCCACATTATTAGCGACAATGGAACTATCAGAAACAACATAAGCTGCAAATTCCCACATTCCAAGGGCAGAACTTTCCTCTATCCTCTTTATTTGAGATTCAATAATTTCCAAGGTATGCTTTATAGCAAAATTTATTTGTTTCAGGATTATTCCTTCATTTTTCCCTGACTGAACCGCCACACCTGCCGAACGAGAAAATGATGCACCAAAATTCAAAGCTGCACTCACGCCACTGCTTATTCCAGAGGATTCAAATGCACTATATGTGTCCGTGGTACTACTTGAGCTTCCCCCGCTTATACTTCCTCCAATTCCAAATGGTGTAAATGAGAGACCTGCACCAGAATTATTGCCACTGGAAACAGAATGTGAATGACCCGTTCCTGCTGTTACATTACCACTTGCATGAGCTCCTGTGCTTACATTTATATTGGCACCTAATGTTGCAGAAGAGGATAGACTTTCTGATTCCATATATGAATATTGGTTCTCCCACTCTGCATAAGGAGCCAATCTGGAATACATATCATACAATCTGTTTTTTCTTTCCAATTGATCTCTGACCGGCTTTGCCAATAGAACAACTGCATACTCTTGTCCCTCATTCTCAGGAACGAATCCATCTAGAAGTTTTTCTATACTTTGACTTATAAAGCTTTCAGATTTATCTGAGGCAATATTTGAAACCACTGCCACAGATTTTGTTTGTCCAAGTTCATTGGCAATCTCAGTGAATACATTAGGTATACCGCATTGGGCTTCTTCAAAACAAGTACCCGGGAAATTACCTTTCAAGGCCCCTGCTATGCGCTCCTGATAATTATCGGCAATAGCTGGATCAGCACTTAAATTGTTATTCACAATCCCCAATGTTAAACGACATGACTCCCTATTCCTATTGTAAATCAACGCAATGTTGCATTCTTCTTCACTTAACACATGATAAACATTAATGAGTTTATCCAAACTTTTTTCGTCCCTATCTACCACCCATTTAGTTATATCAAAATATCGAATCCTATTATCAGAATCAAAGCGTTCCGAAACAAATCCTAGGGGTTCATAAACAGTTTTCAATTGTTCAAAATAAGCTTGATATACTTCTACTGCTATAGCCCCCATATTGCTCTGTATGACATTTTTAATTTTATCTGATTCCATATCAGGCATGGATTGAAGGTATCTGCTTCTTTTTTCCTCTGCCTCATTAATCTGCTTTGGACTAAAACCAGCGACATGTGCAATACCATCACCTATTGCTCTCCCTACAGGAATCATTCTCTGCTGTATATATTCCTTCGTATTTGTCACGATTCCCATAATCCACACCTCCAATTTTAGCATTTCACTATTTTCAACACCAAAATTTGCCCCAATAATTTTTTACTTATAATTTCTAAATTTTACCTTAAGCACTTCAGCCAATCTATCAGTTTTCTCTTTCAATTCTTTTAACTGTCCATCGTTCACCTCATCCCAAACTTGCTCATACGCTTCTACGAAGGAAACACCAACATAAACTATGAGATATTGAGTTTTACCAAAATCGGACATTTTACAATTCTTTAGTTTGAATCCTTCACGTTCTTTTTCTTCAAGGAAATCAAAGATTTGACTTTTCACCATATCTATTGGAAGCTGTGCTTTTGCCCACATCAGCAAAAGATCTTTCAATCGTGGCAAAATAAATTCATCGATCTTTACATCAGGAACCACTTCATTATATTGCTTGCTTATACCAATAAGCATTTCTCTAATATTCATTGAAAGTGGTATTATCCCTATAATTACCAGCTTATTTAGAAATCCTATAGATTCCCGTGCTATTCTCAAAATAATTTTTCCACATTCATCTCTTTTCACATTTTTATTTACTTTCTGAGCTGCCGTAAATGCGCTGACGATAAATTTAGGCAATTTAGCCAATGTTACGTCTATCAATTTAGGTAAACCAAAAGAAGGGATAGGCTTATCCGCTCCCCTTGCCTTATAAGGCTTAGCTAAAATCTGAATGATATCAATATTATTCATACCATTTTCTTCAGTTGCATTTTTTATTTCATTTTCGAAACGATCAGTGTCTTCTTCAGCAAGGTGACATTTAGTTATAACAATAATAAAAGGTACGCCCTCTTCATATAATCTTTTAATAAACTCTATTTCCTTCGGTTGAACGCGGTTTGAATCAGCAGTTATGCAATACCAAATAGCATGTATCCTATCAAAAACATCTTCAGATTTAGCTTTCTTTCTAATCGTTTCTCTTATTGATTTAATAGAAGCTCCCGTTTTACTAGAATCAAGTTCAAATCCGACTGTATCCCAAATACATATCGGCTTGTCTTTAGGCTTATATTCCGCAATATGTTCAGTAACAGGCTTCCCCATACCTGTAGCTGCCATCTCTTCTCCAAACACTGCATTAACTAAAGTACTTTTTCCAGATCCAGTAATACCTGCAACAATGATATTTGCTACAGGTAATTCTCCTTTTTCCTTACATGAATCAACCTTTTTCTCTAATTCCTTTTTCTTCTCAGCTACAGTCAAACCTTTTTTACGCAAACCTTTATAAATTTTATTATTTTCTTTATCGTGCATAATACCACGTACCCCTTTGGTGTAAACAATTGTTCTATTTTCGCAACTCTATATGCCTTTATTTTCCTTCAAATACTCTTTCGCTTAATTACTTCAATCCAAACGGCTTTAACTCTCCCACTCCTCTTAACTTCACATTATACCCCATAATAGGAATAACTCTTATTTTATTATCCATTGCTTTTTCAATCTCACTAATCATATTTTTAAGTTCATTCTCTTCCATACTACAATTTGTTAACACAACATTCATATTCATATGCGAAAATTTCTCTTTGACATCTGCTAAGAAACTTAATTCGTAGGGCTCTATTCTTCCTCCTTGTATACAATACAAGAGTACTGTTATATCTTTATCAAAAATACTATCATAAAATTTTCTAATATCATCAGTTCTATTAACATACCAGCATACATGATTATACTCATCAATATAACGAATAAAGTATCTTCCCATTTCTCTTTTGCACTCAAATCCCATGAATTTTCCCAGGGATTCTATCACATCTGATTTATCAACTCCTTCTTTACCAAGGACTGCTATATTAGTTGTTTCCCATTTACATTTAATACACCTGTTTTGATACCCATTTCTTATTATTCTTCTAATAGAATCAAAGATTGTCTCAGACCCTTCATATACAATTTCTAAACCTCTATTGTTCCTATTGTATACCTCATCTATCTTTTCGATTAATTTATGCAATGCTTCGGAAGATAAGTTTTTCATATTGGTATATTCAGGTCTTGTTAGTGGAGAATAGCTGGATAAAGCACGCCACTTACCATCCTCTTCTCTAAAGTGGAATGAAACTTGACCATTATGAGGATTATGTATGATTTTTATATAGTTTTTCATATTCTTGCAAATCCTTTTTACTTGCAATTCATTTACTATGCCGACCAAATAAAGACTTTAACATTGTCGCCTAAATTCTTATCCATTCTAAATCCATAAATGATATTTGTATCACTATTTGACCCACGTTTTAACATCTTTATAACTTCATCTATTTCGTGCAGCTCTATATTGTTTTTACCGCTTACCGCACTGTATATGATATAATCAGCCTTTGACAAATCCAATTTATTTTTATCAATGACACATCTGGTTATTTCTACCAATACTTTATCTCCTGCAGCTTCACCATATGTAAAAGATATTTGATGATTTATACTAAACAAATTTGAAAAATCATCTATATCTAAAGAAACCTCACCAGGAAGGCCTACTTCGCCTATTATTGACTCTACAGCATTAATAATATAATCATACATATCATCATTTTTGAATTCAGAAGGATTTATACTTAAAAAATTTCCCATTATACCTTTATCTGATATTGCTATTGTAAAAACATTTTTTGCATACTTTCCAGCATTCCTCAATACCGCTTCCAATTCATCATCATCCACATCATCTGCTATTATGAAACCTAAATCTACATTTTTCCATACATCTTCATCTAATCCATTTTTATCGATAATTTCTATTCCATTCAGCGATTTCAATTTCCTGCATAATACTTCTAAACCGCTTCCCATAGTTATACATTTAACAGAATATTTTATATTTTTCACAGCAAGATCTCCTTCGTCACTTTTCATCTATTTTGCGATTTTATACGAATATGTGCTATTTGAATCACCGCTGGAATAGTAATACGATAAGCAGGGCCGGCAGCATCTACGGCTGTCCATACTGTTGCCAGCACCACACCAATTGGTCCTGCCAAAATGCTGGCTATTCCCCTGCTAACCGCAAATCCACCACCACCCCCCCCTACCGCAGCAAGTGTTGAAAGTGTTGATTTGGGTAATGTTGACTGCGCCGTCTGATACGCAAGCATAAGTGAAATTTCAAAAGCAACATCCCCTCCTTTCACTATTTATGTAAATTAGAAAACTCAAAGCCCTCTATTTGTCTGCCTTGAGCCATGGCACATTATTCAATGTGCCCCCACAATTTATGGAAAAAATGCTGTTGCGAATGAGTATCACCCATCTCAGTTTGATGTTTCACATGTACAATAGTACTTGAAAGAAGGTGAACATCATGCTGAGATTGCCTGAAATCGGCTCCCACGCTGCCTATAGGCAGCTCCTCTCCCAACGCATTCACAACAGTCGCCTCAAACGCTTCGACAAGAAGAAGCACAAGCTGGCAGTCAACCTCCTGGCTATTGACCTTTCACCGGTTGACGAGATTATGCGTCCCTTTTTACTCAGCGGAAGGTCGTCCTGCATGGCTACCTTCCTCTATGCTGCGTTCCTACTTGCTTTCCGTCTGGCTTAAGTCTAACTCTCTTGTTGGCTGGGCTGAACGTCTGCGCTCTGATGAGTCTCTGGCCATACTATCAGGCTTTTCACCCGACCATACCCCATCCTTCGGCGCTTTTTATGACTTCTTCCATCGCCTATGGCCAGGAGGCAACAATTTCTTGCCTCACCTGCGCTACCGCAGGAAGAAACCGCCTAAAGGAAAGAGCAATGGCGAAAAGTCTCCGTCCTTCGACAAAGATCATGCTGCCACCGTCATCAAGTTTTTTGATGGACACAGTGCCGGAGGTATCCTCATGACCAAGCTGCACATCATCGGTGAAATCTACAACAGGGTATTCCTGGCCGGTTCGATTCACAAAGATCTTCTGGATGTCAGGAAACTGGTTCTGGCCGGTGACGGCACTCCAGTGCAGGTTTCTAACCGTGAGCGAAGCCACTCGATGTGCGATTGCTATAAAAAGGGCATCGACAGTTGCCACCACAAGCGCTGGTTCTCCCAGCCCGATGCCAATTGGGGCTGGGATTCGTCCAGAAATTTCTTTTACTTTGGCTATAACCTCTATCTCTTCACGGATGCTAACTCCGGATTGCCTGTCTTCCCTATCCTGGAGCGTGCATCCCGCCACGACCTTCCTGCCATGCTACACGGACTTGCCTGCATCAAGGCGTTCTTTGCGGACTGGAATATTTCCGCTTTGATCCTTGATTCCGCACACGATGCAACTGCTGTGTACGAAATGTGCAGCAAAAGCAGCATAACCCCCTTCATAGACTTGAATCCTCGTGGTACCAAATCAGCTGAGGAGAAGGGATATACAATAAGTGATGACGGTGTGCCAATCTGTCCTCTTGGACTTCCCCTGAAACCTGATGGCACTGATAAGAAACGGCACAGAGCCAAATATATTTGTCCGAAGACAAAATACGCAGAAAGGCTATGCTTGTGCGACAAGCGCTGTACCAAATCCACTTATGGTCGTGTTGTGCATATAAGCCTTAAGGATAATCCACGGCTGTTCTGCGATCCTCCACGCGGTTCACCTCAATGGAAGCAAATCTACAACAAGCGCACATCTGCTGAACGGGCCAACAAACGCATAAAGATTGACGGGCTACTGGAAGAAGGACGCCATCACTCTTCCATGATGTGGTATATTAGGTTATTCGCAATAATATCCGTCATACACGTAAAGGCCTGGCGTAAGCATGCGTGAACCCTGAAAAACTATATTTTTCAGAGGCTGGTTTTTCTGCGCCAATTTTCTCATACACTTTCAAGCTAAGGTATTTCAGCTTCGTGTAAAAACATTTCCCATCACCTCAATACTAACAGCCGTCCATTCTCATTTAGATTGCCGTGTTTTCTAAATTACATTATTTCTGCACGAACAGCACCGATAACAGGAATCGCAGAATTGCTGGCAACATCGATTCCCAATATATCGACGAACTCTTTTCTTTCTTCATCATTCATTTTTTCAATAACATCTGTAATAATTTTTTCCAAAAAATTTAATTCTATAAGCCCAATATTAGAATTTTTACTGTAATTTACTTTCATCTTGTCACAAACATCACATAGAATTTCACGATAAGGCACACCCTTCCCCCTAAGAGCAGAAACCAATGTATTGCCGCCATATAACTGCAATTCTCTGGCAATCTCCTGCCAATAACTCTTGGGATTATCTGGATTGGATTTGTATTTATCAAGAGATGTCAATTCCTCATTAATTAGTTTGTTTCCTTCCTTATCCTTTGTCAAATATTCCACCAGAATTTTTAAATCCTCATTATCGGCATTTGCTAATATTTCCAAATCCGCATCACGACGGTACTCACGACTTCCTGCAATTATCTCCCTTGCTTTATCGAATATCATGATATATTCTCCTTTCTCCATTGCTCTTTATGGCAATAATATGAGAAATTTTATAATTATCAAAATAATCTTCATCACCATTGTCACCAACCAGCTCATCCCGCCCCCTCCCTCAGCAACTCGTCAACAGAACATTGCAAAACTTTTGCCAATAGGACCAGCATGTCTGCCCGGGGCTTGTGTACTCCTGTCTCCCATTTGGCTACGTTGGAGCGGTCTACGCCCACCATCTCGGCTAGTTCCTCCTGTGTCAGCTTGCGCTTCAGGCGATATTCGCGAATTGGGTTCATGGAGCCCCTCCCCCGTGTGATAACATCTCACCTTCTCGGGTACATTTTGCTACAACAGTGCAACCGCACTGCCCCCATTCTCCTTATAAAATCATCTCAATTTTAAAACAATTTGTTTTAAAAGTCAAGTTTCCTCTCCTGCATTGGCTATACTTAGCCTATGCTATTGAAAGGTTGATGCCCATGCGCTATCCCCGCATACGAGAGCTGCGGGAGGACAGGGATTTGACACAGAAAGAGATGGCTGATTACCTGAACTGCAGCCAGGTATCCTATTCCTACTACGAGATTGGCTCTCGCAGCATACCCACGGAAGTCCTCATCCAGCTGGCCCGCTACCATCACACCAGTACTGACTACCTGCTGGGTCTGACCAACCGTAGGGAACCTTACCCCAGTGCCCCTGCCCGGCAGGAGTGAACTTATCATTTCTCATATTGTAACAAAAACCCCGCAGGATGTACTTACCTGCGGGGTAACTGTGGTACCTGTATGCAAATTTTTTCTCTAAAGCCTCACTGCTCAAAGGCAAAATTCACGCTGTAGTCGCTGTTGAAAACCTTCTGGCTGCCTTCGCCTGACAGGTGCAGATGCAATTCCCTTGTAGGGCCTTCTTCCCAAGGCTCCCTTGCGCCATAGCTCTCCAACGGAATCTCAAAGGTCATTTCCTCCCCCGCCTGCAGGACAGTTCTTTCCAGCACACTGCTCTGACTAACACCACGGTCATCGTAGGAAATCTCCAGTCTTGGGCCGTACCAAGGGCTTGAGGAGGCGTTCTGCACCTTGAACTCCATCTGCCAATTGCTTGGATAGTTTACAGGTGACGCATCCCCGCCCCAGCTTTTCCAAAGGGACTTGGGAATATCTATCATCTTGCCCATGTTGTTTAGCGGTACGCCGAATTCATTGCGGCCCTGCCATATTTCCTGACCGTTCCAATAAATAGTGATATAAATGCGCTCCTCCGCTGCAGGAGGGGCGCTTTCCTCTTCCTCAGGCTGCTCTCCGGCCAAAAGTATTGCGCTTGGTTGTTCTGCAAGGATTGGCGCAGGTGAATTTGCTGCCAGAGGAGCAGACGGAACAGGAGGCAGCGGCACTTTTTCCTGCTCTTGGGAGCGTTCGGGGGCAGTATTGCTCTCCTCCTGCCCGGGCTCAGTTTCACGCAGGCTTTCCTGCTGGCTGGTGATGGTTTCCGACATATCTTCCTGCCGGAGTTGCACAGACGAGTACAGGAAAAAAAGCGCTGCCACAGACAGGACAAAGGCTCCTGCCAGCAACCCTGGACTGCAGTATTTCCCATAGCGCACTGCCCGAGCCAGTTTCTGAGCACTGCCATAACGACGCTTCACATCCATCTCCATGCACTTGGCCAGTATGCCCTGCAGATAGCCCCGGTATCCTGGAGATAACGCCTCTTTCATAGTTACCCCCAGCGAGTATATATCGCTGCGGGCTTCCGTCTGCCCGTAGCCGAACTGCTCCGGCGGGGCATAACCTCTGGTGCCCAACAGACGAGTATCTTCCTCCCTGTGCTCTTTCACCAGTCGGGCTGCATCAAAATCTACCAGACACGCCCCGCCCCCTACCTGCAGGATGATATTGGACGGCTTGATATCCCTGTGAATAATCCCTACCTCATGGAGCCGGGCCAGCCCTTCGCAAAGCCGGATGATAATTCCTGCGGCTTCCTTTTCCGTCAGGAAAGCTTTGCGGAAAAGCCTTTCACGCAGGGATTCCCCCTGTATGTATTCCTCGATGACCAACGTACTTACTCCATCCTCAGCCGCATGGAGCACACGAGGCCAGGGGCCTGGTGGCAACTGCTTCAGTGCTGCATATGGGAGGCCAGTGAAGCTTATTTCCTTCCACACTACCAGACTGCCGTCCCTTTCAGAAGCCAGCCAGATCATGCTTTTGTCAGTACGCTTCAGCAACCGCAGTTTTTCATACTTTTCTTCCAGATAAGCCATTGTTTCAGCCTTCATCCGCACCACCTTGCTTTTTGCCTCCAACAGTTGTATCATGCTAATCATACCTGAAAGGAGCGGAGGACATGAGTGAAAAAGATACCGAAGAACTACAGCACGAACTGATTGCTGCTGAAAAAGTGGATGATTACCTCGCAAACAATCATGAAAACCTGCAGAATTATACCCTGGCCGAATATCTTGAACTGCTGCTTAAGCAGAAAGGCCTGGACAAAAAAGCTGTCATCGGAAGATCCGGCCTGGATTCCACCTACGCCTACCACATATTCGCTGGCCGGAAGGCGAAAACCTCCCGCAACAAAGCAATCGCTCTGGCCCTGGCCATGGAACTCACCCCAAAAGAAACCCAGCACCTGCTCTACTACGATGGCGCTACCCAGCTCTACGTGCGGGATTCCTGGGACAGCATCATCTGGCATGCCCTGGAGCATCACCTTACCGTCCCCCAGACCAACGACCTCCTGGCCTCTCTGTCAGAAACTGTTTTCCTGGAATAATTGCCATCTCCCACAGCGCCCTGTAGGGGCGCTTTTTCTTTGCCATATACCAAAAGCACCCCGAACCGAAGTCCCGGGTGCCTTATTTCGCTCTCACGATTACGTGCGATCGCGCTTGATATCTTCGGCTATGAGCTCCTCCAGCCTGCCCACAGTCATGTCCTTTTCGGAATAAACCTTGAGGCCGTGCTTCATCAGTAGGGCAGCGGTCACACCGGGATGCTTGGTGTACTTGCCCGTGAAGCTGCCATCGTGGACACGGTGTACGCCGCAGGAAGGGCTGCCCTCCTTGAGGATGGCTACATGGGCATGGTAGGCTTCGGCAATCTTCAAGGCCTTATCCGCACCTGTGAGCATATAGGAAGTAGTTTCCCTGCCTTCCTCGTCCTGTACTTTGGCCTTGCCCTGAAGAACTTTCTTGCCGTTGCCTCCCTGGATTTCCATAGGAGGACGGGGCACGGGCAGCATGGCGAAGCACTCGGGACAGATGGCTATGAACCTGCCCCGCTCGTTGTAACGCATGAGAAGCTCATGGGGATTGGCCCCGCCGGAGTATTTCACCTTGTGCCCCAAAAGACAGGCACTGACCAGAATCATCTCCTGCATCCTCCTCTCCTGATGCCAAAGGGCTTTACGGAAACGCCCAGCCTGCCTGCCAGCCCCAGGAAGCTGTCTTCGCAGAGCTCTTCCCCAGCCTTCAGGGGAATGGCGGCACAGGTACGGGCATCGTCAAGAGCATTATGGTGCTTGAAATCTATGTCCAGAAAGGACCCCACCGTATTCAGCTTATGATTCTCCAGCTCCGGCCAAACCTTGCGGGAAATGGCCACGGTGTCGCAATAGGAAAACTTCGGCACTGGCAACCCTGCCCGCAGGAGGCAGGCTCCCAGCACCCCCATATCAAAAGGGGCATTGTGAGCTACCACTACTTTGCCTTCCAGATGCTCCTGCAGCTCCGGCCATATCTTGGCAAAGCTGGGAGCATAGCGGGTATCTTCCCGGGTGATGCCGTGTATTTGGATATTGAAGGGATTGTATTTATTCTCAGGCGGCTGAATCAGGGTATAGTAAGAATCGTAGAGCTTGCCCTCCACTACCTCCACCACCGCCACGGAACAGGCTGAGTCCCGGGCAGAAGTGGCAGTCTCAAAATCTATCGCCGCAAAATTCATCATTACTTGCTTCTCTTTTCCTTCAAGTATTCATCAATGGCGGCAGCTGCCTTGCGGCCTGCGCCCATGGCCAGGATGACCGTGGCTGCGCCAGTGACGATATCGCCGCCGGCAAAGACACCGGGCTTGGAAGTAGCGCAGCTCTCCTCATCGGCCACGATATTGCCCCGCTTGGTAGTCTCGAGCCCCGGGGTGGTGTGGGCGATGATGGGGTTGGGACCGGTGCCGATGGCGATGATGACCGTGTCCATCTCCAGTTCAAACTCAGAGCCTTCCACAGGCACAGGACGGCGGCGGCCGGAAGCGTCAGGCTCGCCCAGTTCCATGCGGATGCACTTGAGGCCCTTCACCCAGCCTTCTTCGTTACCCAGAACCTCCACAGGATTGGTGAGCAGCTGGAAGTCAATGCCCTCTTCCTTGGCGTGCTCCACTTCCTCCTTGCGGGCGGGCAGCTCGGCCTCGCTGCGGCGATAGACGATGTAGACATGCTCGGCCCCCAGGCGCAGAGCCGTGCGGGCTGCGTCCATGGCCACGTTGCCGCCGCCTACCACGGCCACATTCTTGCCCACCTTGATTGGGGTAGCATATTCGGGGAACTTGTAGGCCTTCATGAGGTTGCAGCGGGTCAGGAACTCATTGGCAGAGTACACGCCGTTGAGGCTTTCGCCGGGAATGCCCTGGAAATGGGGCAGGCCTGCGCCGGTGCCCAGGAAGACTGCATCAAAGCCCTCTTCCTCCATGAGCTCGTCCACTGTAACCACACGGCCCACCACGCTGTCCAGCTCGATTTTCACGCCCAGCTTCTCGATGTTCTCGATTTCCTTGGCCACAACCTTATCCTTGGGCAAACGGAACTCGGGAATACCGTAAGAAAGCACGCCACCAGCCTTGTGCAGGGCCTCGAAGATGGTTACCTTGTAGCCCTTCTTGGCCAGGTCCCCTGCACAGGAAAGGCCGGAGGGACCTGCGCCGATGACAGCTACCTTCTGGGCATCTTCAGCGTACTGCACAGGCTCCACAGGCTCATTCTTGGCCATGGCCCGGTCAGCCACGAAGCGCTCCAGACGGCCGATAGCCACGGACTCGCCCTTCTTGGCCAGCACGCACATCTTCTCGCACTGGTTCTCCTGAGGGCAGACGCGGCCGCAGACGGCAGGCAGCCCGTTGGACTCCTTGATGGTCTTGATGGCCTCATCATAGTTGCGCTCTTTGATCTCGCCTATGAACTTTGGGATGTCGATGGACACAGGGCAGCCCTTGCGGCACTGGGGCACCTTGCAGTGGAGGCAGCGCTCTGCCTCGGCCACTGCAGTTTCCTCATCGTAGCCCAGAGCTACTTCATCAAAATTATGTGCACGAACCTTGGGGTCCTGCACCGGCATTTTATGTTTTTCCAAAGAAAGAGCCATTTAGCTTACCTCCGCTCAGCGATCCAACCCGATATTGCACACATGATCCTTTTCCTGGGCTTCCAGGTCACGGTACATGCGCTGACGGCTCATGAGGCCTTTGAAATCCACCAGGTGGCCGTCAAACTCCGGGCCGTCCACGCAGGCAAACTTGGTCTCGTCACCCACCTGCACCCGGCAGCCGCCGCACATGCCGGTACCATCCACCATGATGGGGTTCAGGCTGACGATGGTGCGGATGCCTAAATCATGGGTAGCATCTGCCACGCTCTTCATCATGATGACAGGACCGATGGCGGTAATCTGGTCAATCTTCTCCCCGCGGTCCACCAGAGCCTGCACTGCATTGGTGACAAAGCCCTTGATGCCGTAGGAGCCATCGTCGGTGGTGACCACCACTTCATCAGTGACGGCCTTCATCTCCTCCTCCATGATGAGGATGTCCTTTGTCTTGGCGCCCATGATGGCGATGACTTTGTTGCCTGCTTCCTTCATGGCACGGGCAATGGGATAAGTGGGAGCCACGCCGATGCCGCCGCCCACAACCACTACGGTGCCCAGCTTCTCAATCTCGGAAGGCTGGCCCAGAGGACCCACGAAATCTACGATGGAATCCCCCACATTGAGCTCAGCCAGCTTCATAGTGGAAGCGCCGATGACCTGGAACACGATCAGCACGGCGCCGGTCTCACGGTTGAAATCTGCAATGGTAAGGGGAATGCGCTCTCCCTTTTCATCTACACGCAGGACGATGAACTGTCCTGCCTGGGCCTTCTTAGCCACCCGGGGTGCTTCAATCTCCATGGCGAAAACGCTGGGAGACCACTCCTCTTTCTTCAAAATCTTGAACATGCTGCACTCTCCTAAATACAATTATGCAAATCTATTTCTCAGCCGAAAATACCGGCCAGGTAAGCTTCCAGATTGGTTTTGATGGGCATGACGTAAAGGCTGCTGCCCGTGCGCTCTGCGAAATCCATGACCTTCTTGGCAAAGGCCACACTCCACTCCAGGTCAGGGCGGAAGTCATGGGGGAAGACCACGTTGTTCTTCCTCTCCCAGTAGCTCTGGGAACGGCTGTTCATAACCGGGGAAACGCCCCAGTACACTTCCATGCCCTGCAGCATATCCGCATAAACCTCCAGATAACGCAGATCAAAGAAAGGCTGGGTGAAGAAACCCGCTGCCCCCGCCTGCTTCTTGCGGCGGGTCCTGTAGAGTTCTTCCTTCATGGAAGAGCGGTATTGGTCAATGCCTGCATAGACCTTCACCTCAGGCATTTCCTGACGGAACTTGCGGATAACATCAGTAGACTGGGTGGGATAAACCTCGTGGAGCATATCCTGGGGCGGGTCGCCCTCGATGACCAGCACCTCAGTGATGCGGTGCTCACGCAGGTATTCCTTCATGGGCAGCTCCTTATCAAGGTCTACGTCCATGGCTCTGATATGGGGCATCACCGTGCCGAAATAATCCTGGGCAATGCCTGCCCCCTCCCAGCTGCGCAGCGGCAGCCTAAGGAGATCAGGGATATTGATGACATTTACCTGCCCTTGGTATTTTTTCAAGAGTTCCAGTTCTCCCCGCAGGCTTTCTTCCTCCCGCGGCACCAGTTCAACGGAAACACGCTTCATGTTCTGCCCCCTATCATTAAGGAAATTTATGTCTCATAAAACCAGGCTAATACTTGGCCAAAGTCAGTAATATTGTAAACTGTTTCCACCTCTTTTGCAAGCTAAAGCGCCCAAAAGAATAGCCCCTCAATGATCGGATTTGTTGCTTCTTACTTCCCCTGCCTTACGGTTATCAATCAGGAATCTTGCCGACTCTCCCGGTTTCAGGATTTTCCTGGCTGAGGACAGGGGTTGCTGATATTTTTCCAGGCCATTTTCCTCGTTAGCCTCCAAGCTGGTGACAAGCTGGAAGGCAATTTCCTCCCCAGAGTCAGGAACCTTCACGCTTACTTCCAGTTTTTCTCCTTCCGGCACCATGAAAGAGGCCATCCTGCCATAAACTTTCAGTTCCGAATCCACGCTGTGGGACTGATGGGTTATGCTGCCATTCAAATAGGAAGCTGTTTCCTCTCCCCCAGGCAAAGACAGCGTTATTTCCAAAGGAATGCCACTTTGGCCGGGATTCACTTTCACAGGCTGCTTCCCTTCAAAATCCACTTGCAAGCGGCACAAGGTAGGGGTTCCCCGCATATAAATCTCTTTTGGCTCGCCAGATAGAATCCAGGCATTGTAAGTGTCTGCCGAATGCATATTCATGGCACTCCTGGCTGCCTCAGGATTCTTTTCCTGCAGCATTTCCGTGAAGCCCACCCCGCTGGCAGCCTGTTCACCGCTCTCTGGCATACTTTTCTTGATAGCATTTACCATAGCAGTATGCCCCAGCTTGCCCCGGCGCTTGTAGAATTTTTCCACAGACCCCACGGCCCACTGCATATTCTTCACCGCCCGGGCAAACTCTTCACTGCCCGGCATGGGCTTATAACGCCTGCCAGTCAGCTCCGTAAATGGCACTTCCATCCTGGCCACCAGCTGGTCATAACGCTCTGTGTTGCCCTTGAGCTTGGTAGCGGTAGGCAGATAGAGGCAGACCCCAAAATTATTGTAATCCCAGGAACCTCCCTTGAAGGGCAGCTCCGGCACTGCATCCTCCGGGTTGATGATATTGAAGATATTCTGATAGAGTCCCGCCCTGCGCTCTCCTATGACCGTGCAGCTGCTGGGAGTGGCAAAGGTATAGGTGTATACCTGGCTGGATTCCACTTGGAAGATTGTGCCATCGTCAGCAGGTTCCCCCCTGTCCAGGAACGCACCTACCAAATCGGCCACCGCCGCCCCCCGGCTATGGCCCGTAATCAGGAAGCTGGCCCGGCCTTCCTCTACCCCCTGCTCCTGCAGATAGGCGTAAAGATCCTGCAGCACCAGTCGGGCAGCCTTCTCGAAGCCCTCATGGTAGCGCTGCTTCTTACGGGTGGAGTCCGCAATATTGAGATTGCTGAGCCATTCCTGCTGGCCGTTGGTGCCGCGTATGGCCACCAGCACTGCTATATCTCCGTTGGGCAGTTCCATCAGGCCGAAGGAATACGCGCTCTTATCCTTATACTCAGGCTCTATCAGCTTGTAATGATAGTCGCGCACAGAACTGCCATCGCCGCCCAGCTCCGTCCAAAGCCTGGTCAGTGTGCCCTGCTCCTGCAGGTATACAGATGATGATATGGCCCCACAGATGCGTGCCAGCCCATGATTGTAAACATAGCTGTCCCCCTGAAGCCAATACTTGTCCCACTGGTAAGACAGAGGTACTTCTTCAGCTGTACTGACTGCCCCTACCGGCAGTTCTGCATTCACAGGCATAGCCTCTGCTGTACTTGTTACAGCCAAAGAGGCCCCTGCCAGCAGACCTGCCAGCACGAGCCCCTTCAGCACGCCTGGTCTCACTTGACCTCCACGCAGTGCTTGTCGTTTATTTCCTTCACCTTCTGCACGCGACGGCGATATTTCTCAGCCGTCAGCGGGTCGGTGTGCATCCAGGTCTTCACCGTCTCCATGGCGATGGCGCCGCCGATGATTTTGCCCCCCAGGCACAGCACATTGGAATCATTGTGCTCACGGGCAAGCTGGGCGCAGAAGGGGTCCTGACACACCACGGCGTAGATGCCATTCAGCTTGTTGGCAATCATGGCGCTGCCGTAGCCCACGCCGTCCACGAAAACGCCCCTGTCACACTCGCCCTTGGCCACAGCCAAAGCTGCAGGATAGACAAAATCCGACAGGTCGCAGGACTCCTCATCATAGGTGCCGAAATCCTTCACCTCATGGCCCTCGCTCTCAAGATAAGCCTTGATTTCCTCTTTCAGCTTGGTGCCTGCATGATCATTAGCCATTGCTATCTTCATGGTCAATTCCTCCCCATATTGTCAAAATATTCCTTGACATTAAGCCTACCAGATTAAAACTGCGGGGTCAAGGGTCAATCTGCTGTGCCAGCCTTTCTGCCAGCAGGGTGTAGCGCCTTTTGGTGCGGTCATTTTCCACCGCCGTGTTGAGCGCCGCCTTGCTGCCCAGGAGAATCACCCTCTGCTTGGCACGGGTGACTGCCGTATACAGGAGATTCCTCTGCAGCATGATATAGTGGTTTTCCACCAATGGCAGGATGATGACGGGATACTCGCTGCCCTGGCTCTTGTGGACGCTCATGGCATAGGCCAGCTGCAGTTCTATAAGCTCGCTTTTCTCATAATCCACGATGAAGTCATCGCCGAACTTCACGCTGGCCTTCTCCGGCTCCATCTGCACGATAAAGCCAATATCCCCGTTGAACACGTGCTTCTGATAGTTGTTCTTGGTCTGCATGACCTTGTCACCCAACCGGAAGGTCTGGATGGAATTCTTGAACTCCGGTTTTTGGGGGCTCTTGGGATTCAGAGCCTCCTGCAGGAGCTTGTTGAGATTCTCCGTGCCACACTCCTGCCTGTGCATGGGCGCGAGCACCTGCACATCCTGCAGGGGTGACCAACCTTCCTTTGGAAGGATCTCCCGACAGAGCTTCACCACCATTTCAGCCGTGGCTGTGCCGTCCGGCAGGGGAATGAACTGGAAATCCCCCTCCCCCAGGGGACTGCACTCTGGCAATCGTCCGGCGTTGATGGCGTGGGCATTCATGACAATGCCGCTGCCCTCCCCCTGGCGGAAGACCTCCGTCAGGCAAACCCTGGGTATGACCCCGGAGCGCAGGATATCCTTCAGCACCGACCCCGGCCCCACGGCAGGCAGCTGGTCCACGTCCCCAACCAGCACCAGATGGCAGCCATCCGGCACCGCCGCCAGGAAGTGCTCCATGAGCACGATATCCATCATGGAAACCTCGTCCAGGATGATGACATCAGCCTCCAGTTGCTGCTCCTCGTCCTTGGCAAAGGCCATGCCGCCTTTGCCCCCCTGGGCCTCCAGCATGCGGTGGATAGTCATGGCCTTGCGGTCCGCAGCCTCCGAAAGCCGCTTGGCCGCCCGGCCTGTGGGCGCCCCCAGCTGCACCTCCAGCCCCTTGGCCTCCAAAAGGTCGATAATGCCCCGCACCACCGTGGTCTTGCCTGTACCGGGACCGCCGGTAAGCACCATGACCCCATAAGTAAGAGCCGCCTTCATGGCTTCCCTCTGGCCCTCTGCCAAGGTCACACCTGTGCGGTGCTCCCACTTCTCAATCCTGCGGTCTGTGCTTGCCGTTTCATATTCATCGGCATATTTCTGCAGATAGAGAAGCTTTTTGGCAGCCTTCACCTCTGCCCTGTAAAGATAGGGAGGATATATCAAGAGCTCCGAACCGCCCTTGACATGTTCCACGGCCAAGGCCTGCCGCTGAAGCTGGACTTTGAGCACTTCCCTCACTCGCTGAGGTTCCACATGCAGCAGGCTGGCGGATTTGCTGACCAAAGGGTCCTCCGGCACACAGCAATGGCCTGAGAGGGCAATATTCTGCAGGGCGTAGTCAATGCCTGCCGCCACTCTCCCTTCATCATCCTTGGTCAGCCCCATGGAAGACGCGATAGCATCTGCCGTGGCAAAGCCTATGCCCTCCACCTCACGGGCCAGGCGATAGGGAGACTTTTCCAGCACTTCCAAAGCAAAGGAGCCGTAAACCTTGAAGATGCGGGCGGCATAAGTGCCGGACACGCCGTGGCTTTCCAGCCACAGCATGATTTCCCGCAGCTCCGACTGGGCCCGGTAGGATTCGGCGATTTTCTCCGCCGTCTTCTTGCCGATGCCCGGCACTTCCTTCAGCCTGCCGGGGTGGTTTTCTATGATATCCAAAGTGTCCTTGCCAAAATGCTTAACCAGCCGACTGGCGTTCACCGGTCCGCAGCCTTCAATGACCCCGGAGGCCAGGAAGCGCTCTATGCCTGCGGCACTGGTGGGGGAGGAAAGGTGCATGCTCTCAGCCTTGAACTGCTGGCCGAAGCGGGGGTGGGTGACCCACTTGCCCGTAAGATGCACCTGCTGGCCCACCAGCGGCGGCTCACAGCTCAAAGTGACGGAAGTGCGGCTCTTGGTATGCACAGGCTGCAAGCGGATAACGGAAAACCTGCCGTCCTCCGAAGCAAAGACAATGCTGTCCACCACGCCTTCCAGTTCTTCCGCTGCCTCCAGTCCTGGCAGAGAAAGCTGCTGGCTGTCAGCTTCTTTTGCTTTACTCATGGCTTACGCCTCCGTCAGCTGCGCCCACTTCTCATAGCGCTCCTCGATTTCCTTCTCCTTGGCTGCATAGGCTTCGGCTATCTGCTGGCTCTTTTCCGGATCAGCCTGCACCTCTGGCAGATTCATCTCATATTCCAGGCCCTTGAGCTCAGCCTCAGCCATGGCGATTTCCGCCTCGGCCCGCTGGATCATCTCAGTGCGCTTGGCATCGCTCATGCTCTGGATGCGTCCCAGCTCTGCTTTCTGCTGTTCCTGCTTTCTGGCAGCCTTTTCCTGCTGATTACCAGCAACCTGCGCCTGCTTCTGCTTTTCCTTCTGCCTGCGCTCCTCGGCTTCCCTTTCTGCCCGCTCCTCGGCCTCAGCTTCCACTTCAGCTTCCTTCTTCATGAGATAGTAGCTGTAGCCGCCGGTATACTCCGTGAGAGTGCCCTCAGCCAGCTCCAGGGTGCAGTTGGCCACTTTATCCAGGAAGTAGCGGTCATGGGATACTGCCAGGAAGGTGCCGGGGTAGGCCATGAGGGCCTCCTCCACTGCCTCCCGGGCCGGGATATCCAGATGGTTGGTAGGCTCATCCAGAATCAGGAAATTGGCCCCCGTCAGCATCAGCTTGAGGAAGGCAACCCGGGACTGCTCACCGCCTGAAAGTTCTCCTATGCGGCGCAGCACCTCATCCCCATGGAAGAGGAAGGCTCCCAGATATTTCCTGGCCTGTTCCTCATCCATGCCATACTCATAGAGGATTTCGTCCAGAATGGTGTTTTCAGGATTCAGCCCTTCATGCTGCTGGGAGAAGTAGCCGATTTTCACCCGGCTGCCGATTTTCACATCGCCGCTTTTGGGAGCAAGCTCTCCCACCAGAATCCTCAGCAGAGTGGTCTTGCCTGCCCCGTTGGGACCCACCAGAGCCACACCATCACCATTGCGGATCAGGAGATTTATGTCCTTGAAGACCTCGTGATTGCCAAAGGCAAAAGAAATATTCTCCAGTTCCGCCACCCGCTGGGCACACTCCGGCGGAGCATTCAGGGCAAAGTAGTTGAAGGTGGCCGTCTCCGGCGGCAGCACGATGCGTTCCAGCCTGTTCAGCTGGCTCTGACGGCCCCGGGCCTGCTTGGACTTGATGCCCGCCTTGTACTTCCTGATATACTCTTCGGTCTTTTTGATATGCTCCTGCTGCTTCTCATAGGCAGACTGCAGGGCTGCCCTGCGCTCCGTCTTCACCTTCATGTAGTAGGTGTAGTTGCCATGGTAGGCAGTGATGGTCTTACCATCCAGCTCAAAGATATGGGTGGCAATGCGGTCCAGGAAGTAACGGTCATGGGAGATGATCAGCACGCCGCCGCTGTAGGTTTTGAGGAACCCTTCCAGCCACTCAATCATCCTGATATCCAGGTGGTTGGTAGGCTCATCCAGGAAAAGGAAGTCAGGCTCCCTCAGAAGGGCTTTGGCCAGGCAGATGCGGGTCTTCTGTCCCCCGGAGAAATGCTGGACGTTCTTCTTGAACTCCTCCTCCGTAAAGCCCAGGCCGTAGGCAATGCGGCGGATACGGCTCTCATAGTCATAGCCCCCCAGGAGCTCAAAACGCTCCACTACGCGGCCATAGGCAGAAAGGGTCTCCTCATCATGATTTTCCGCAATGGCCTTTTCCAGCGCCTTCTTGCGTTCACCCAGTTCGATGATATCCTCAAAGGCCCGCTTGAATTCCTCAAAGAGGGTGCCCGTGCCAAAATCAGCCTGCTGTTCCACATAACCGATGGTGGCATTAGTGTCAAAAGCGACGGTTCCCCCGTCGCTTTCTTCCAGTCCCATGAGGCAGCGCATCAAGGTAGTCTTGCCGGCACCATTCGGCCCCACCAGCCCCACCTTGTCCCCCCGGGAAATCTCAAAATTCACATCGTTAAAAAGTTCGTCTATGCCAAAGGCCTTCTTGAGGCCTTGTACCTTGAGCATACTCAATTGCGTTTCTCCTGTTACCTTGTCTTGTAATCAAGCCCTATGCGCAGCACCGCCTGATTGCTGCTGCCCCCATCCATGATGATGCAGGGGAAGGGCATACCGTAGAACACATCGGTGTTGCGGGCAGAGGTTGTGATGCTGGTCTGCTCACGGGAACTGGTCTTGCCAGTCTCCACGCTGGAAATCACAAAACCCTTGCGCTGGAGGATTTCTGCTGCCTCCGCGCCAGCCCCGTTGATGCCGCTGTCATTTATCACCAGCACCTTGATTTCCGAGGGCTTCATGGGTTCCTGAGGCTCAGGCTTCTCCTCAGTGCCGGCCGAAGACTGGCCATCCTGCTTCTCTCCCAGCTTGATTCCCTTGGGCAGTTCAGCCAGGTACTTGTCCTCAGCCTCCTGGTCTGCCTGCTGCGCTTCCGTGCCCAGTTCCAAGCCCAAAGCCTGAGGCAGAATGGCACGCACATCAGTAATATCGGGAATCCAGTAGCTGATATCCTGCAGGAAAGCAGGCTGTCCCGGCACCATCTGGGCTTGCAGGCCGTTCTTGTGTACCTGCTCCATCAGCCCTGCAAATTCCAGCAGTTCCGTGACGCTCATATCCGTCTCCACAGCCGTGCGGATTTCCTCTGCCAGCTTGGGCAGGCGGGGCAGCATCTCTGTAGAAATGACCTTGGCCAGCACCGCCTTCATGAACTTCTGCTGACGGCCCACCCGGCCAATGTCACCCTCGCCGTCGCGATAGCGCACATACTGGATGGCCCTGTCCCCGTCCAAATGCTGCTCACCAGGATAAAGGTCAATGACCAGCCCCCCGTTATCATCCCAGGGGTCCTCGTAATACATGCGCTTTTCCACATTCAGGTCTACGCCGCCGATGGCGTCAATGATGCGCTCAAAGGATTTGGTGTCAATGAGGATATAGTGATCCATCTTGACCCCCAACAGATTTTCCACTGTCTGCTGGGTGAGTTTGTGCCCCCCAAAGGCATAGGCATGGTTTATCTTGTCAAAGCCATTTCCCTCAATGGCCACCCTGGTATCACGGGGAATGGACAGAAGGGCTGCCTTGCTGCTGTCCACATCCACAGCAGCCACCATCAGGGTGTCGCTGCGGCCCACATCATCTGCCCGGCGGTCAACTCCCATGATCATCACGTACTTCACATCGTCAGGACGGCTGACCTCCCCTGGAGATGCTCCGGGACTTATGCCGCCGCGCAAAAGGGCGACAGCCACCAACATCACCAGCAGGGCAACGGCTCCCAGCCATTTCACCCTGGTATAATCACGCTTTACTTTGCGTTTCTTTCGCATTGAGCTCTGCTCCTTACCTAAATATATATGGACCCACGAAGCCTAGTATATCAAATCTGGAAGCCTGCCGCAATGACCTGCAGAAAGCGGGCAAAAATCGGAAAAATATAGCTGTTCAAGCAGGATAAAATAAGGTAAGATTGAATCATATATAGCGAGAAAGGTAGTGATAGAATGATACGCCTGCCCATAAAAAAACTGAAACCCGGCATGATTATCGCCCAAAGCATCTACAACAGGCGCGGCGCAAGCTACCTGGTGAAGGGCAGACCACTGACCGAGGAATATATTGCACGTCTTTCCAAAATCGGACTGCCTGCAGTAACCGTCACTTCCTCTGACCCGCGTTTCCAGCTGCCTCCCCCCGAAGACATCGTGCAGGAAAATACCCGCATTCATGCCATAGAGACCATTTACAACGCCTTTCAATCCATAGAAAAAGAAGGCAGCCTGGACGTGGCTGCCATACAATCCGTTACGGACACACTGGTCCTGGATATCATCGAACGGCGTCACAATCTGGTACAGCTCACGGATATCCGTCTCCATGACACTTACACCTTTGCCCACAGCGTCAACGTGGCCATCCTCTCGGCCATGATGGGAGTGCTGAAAGGCTACAACCAAAAGGATCTGCAGCTGCTGACCATGGGAGCCATGCTCCATGATGTGGGCAAGATTGATACCCCAAATGACCTCCTGAACAAGCCCGGACGACTGACAGATGTAGAATATGATACCATCAAGCAACATCCCGGCAACGGCGCCCTGCGCATCATGGAGATGCAGGACAAGCTGCCTGATGCCAGCACCCTGGCCTCAATCGCCGCCGAGCACCATGAGCATATAGACGGCAAAGGATACCCCAGAGGTCTCAGAGGCGGCCAGATAAACCGCTACGCCAAGGTGGTGGCCGTGGCAGATGTCTATGATGCCCTCACCAGCGTACGTCCCTATAAGAAAGCCTATCCCCCCAATGTGGCCCACAACATCATGGTGCGGCTGAACAGGGGGCAGTTCGACCCGGAAGTGCTTGATATTTTCTTCAATAACGTAGCCCTCTACCCCGTAGGCACTATTCTCCAAACCGTCTACGGCTTCGCCATAGTTTCTGAAGTCCAGTTTGGGCGTACCTCCACTCCCACCATCATCGTCTTTGCCACCCTTGAAGGCAAGCTCATGAAAAAGCCCTTGACCATCAATCTCAGCAATACTGAGGAAAAGAACGATGCTATCCAGCTGGTTATCCTCGATAACGAGTTGCGCCACTTCCTCCACGAGCTGAATTTCGATCCCACTTATTACCTTATGAACCAGGGAAGCTAAAAAGCCGCGTGCAGCGGCTTTTTTTGTGTTTATTGGTTTATCGCCAGTAAGTGAGGGGCATGGGTATGGCATAAGCGGAACGTGTGGAATTTTACCATAAATCTTAGTGAGCAAAGCGCAGTGGGAGCTTAGATTCTATGGTAAAATTCCAAGTGAAGCGTTGCCATGCCCATGCCCCGAACGCCCACCAGCAGTGCCAGCAACAAAAAAGCACCCCGCAGGGTGCCTTCGCTTAACTGGCAGCTTCCTATCCTCCCAGCCCGTCTCCAGGCAAGTACTTTCGGCCTCTGAATGCTTAACTACTGTGTTCGGAATGGGAACAGGTGGATCCATTCAGGCATCGCCACCAGATATTCAGTTGAAAGATTGCTCTTTCAAAACTATACAGAAGAAATCGTGTATTGAACATTTTAATTTAAGTTAAGCCCTCGACATATTAGTAGTAGTTAGCTTCATACCTCACGGTACTTCCACACCTACCCTATCAACCTTGTCTTCTTCAAGGTGTCTTACTAGCTTGTGCTATGAGATACTTCATCTCGGGACAGGCTTCACGCTTAGATGCTTTCAGCGTTTATCCCTTCCGGACGCAGCTGCCCAGCTGCACACCTGGCGGCATGACTGGTTCACCGGCGGTCCGTCCACTCCGGTCCTCTCGTACTAGGAGCAGTCTCCCTCATGTATCTTGCGCCCGCGATGGATATGGACCGAACTGTCTCACGACGTTCTGAACCCAGCTCACGTACCACTTTAATGGGCGAACAGCCCAACCCTTGGGACCTGCTTCAGCCCCAGGATGTGATGAGCCGACATCGAGGTGCCAAACCTCCCCGTCGATATGGACTCTTGGGAGAGATTAGCCTGTTATCCCCAGGGTAGCTTTTATCCGTTGAGCGATGGCAATTCCACTCTCATTCCACCGGATCACTAAGCCCTACTTTCGTACCTGCTCGACCTGTATGTCTCGCAGTCAAGCTCCCTTCTGCCTTTATACTCTTCGCGCGATTTCTGTCCGCGCTGAGGGAACCTTTGGACGCCTCCGTTACTCTTTCGGAGGCGACCGCCCCAGTCAAACTGCCCACCTGGTACTGTCCTCAGTTTTGTTAATCCTAGAGTTAGATTCCTAACACGTAAAGGCTGGTATCCCAACAATGACTCCCCATCATCTGGCGATGGTGGTTCTCCGTCTCCCAGCTATCCTGTACGTTACATGCCAAAAATCAATGCCAGGCTGCAGTAAAGCTCCATGGGGTCTTTCTGTCCAGTCGCGGGTAACCTGCATCTTCACAGGTATTTCAATTTCACCGGGTCCCTCGTTGAGACAGTGCCCAAATCGTTACACCTTTCGTGCGGGTCGGAACTTACCCGACAAGGAATTTCGCTACCTTAGGACCGTTATAGTTACGGCCGCCGTTTACTGGGGCTTCAATTCAGAGCTTCAGCTTGCGCCTGACCCTTCCTCTTAACCTTCCAGCACCGGGCAGGTGTCAGCACCTATACGTCAGATTTCTCTTTAGCAGGCACCTGTGTTTGTGGTAAACAGTCGCTTGGGCTTCTCTTCTGTCGCCGGCTCCAGCTCCATCCGCAGGGGACTTCACCAGCTCCGGCCATCCTTCTCCCGAAGTTACGGATGCATTTTGCCGAGTTCCTTAACGAGGGTTCTCCCGCGCACCTTAGGATTCTCTCCCCGCCTACCTGTGTCGGTTTTGGTACGGGCGCATTTCACCTCGTTAGAAGCTTTTCTCGGCAGTGTAGTACGCTTGAATTTGTTCACCCCGCAGGGTTCCCTATCTATCGGTTCTCGGCCTTACGATGTGGGGATTTGCCTCCACACCAGCCTACCGCCTTCGACTGGCATTTCCAATCGCCAGCTCAAGCTCCTTGCTGCGTCACTCCATCCTCAAACGGTTCCATGCGGTACAGGAATTTTTGCCTGTTGTCCATCGCCTATGCTTGCTGCCTCGGCTTAGGTCCCGACTTACCCTGGGACGACGAGCGTTGCCCAGGATCCCTTAGGCTTTCGGTGGGTCAGATTCTCACTGACCGTTTCGCTACTCATACCAGCATTCTCACTTCCAAGCGCTCCAGCTGTCCTTGCGGTCAACCTTCAACGCCCTTGGAACGCTCCCCTACCCAGACTTGCGTCTGCCGCGACTTCGGTTCTGTACTTGAGCCCCGGATATTTTCGGCGCAGGGCCTCTCGACCAGTGAGCTATTACGCACTCTTTGAATGGTGGCTGCTTCTGAGCCAACATCCTGGTTGTTTATGAAGTCCTACATCCTTTTCCACTTAGTACAGCATTGGGGACCTTAGTCGGCGGTCTGGGCTGTTTCCCTCTTGAGTACGGGTCTTATCACTCGCACTCTGACTCCCAGGTTCTTCTCATGCAGCCATTCGTAGTTTGACTGGAGTTGGTATCCATTACAGACCCGCGTCCGATCAGTGCTCTACCGTCTGCATGTGTCGCCTGAGGCTAGCCCTAAAGCTATTTCGGGGAGAACCAGCTATCTCCACGTTCGATTGGCATTTCACCCCTATGCACAGCTCATCCCAAAGTTTTTCAACACTCACGGGTTCGGCCCTCCACTCATTTTTACCTGAGCTTCAGCCTGGCCATGCATAGATCACTGTGGTTTCGGGTCTAATCCATGTGACCTTCGCCCTGTTAAGACTCGGTTTCCCTTCGGCTCCGCGTTTTCCGCTTAACCTTGCCACATAGATTAACTCGCCGGTTCATTCTTCAATAGGCACGCTGTCGCACATATAAAGTGCTTCAACTGCTTGTAGACATACGGTTTCAGGTTCTATTTCACTCCCCTCCCGGGGTCCTTTTCACCTTTCCCTCACGGTACTATGCGCTATCGGTCGTTCCGTAGTATTTTGCCTTGGATGGTGGTCCACCCTGCTTCCCACAAGGTTTCACGTGTCTCGTGGTACTCTGGATACCGGCCCACTTCTTATCCTTTCGCTTACGAGGGTTTCACTCTCTGTGCCGCTCCTTCCCAGAAGCTTCAGCTAGGATCTTTCTGCTTTATGCCGGTCCTCAACCCCGGGTGACCGAAGTCTCCCGGTTTGGGCTCTTCCCTGTTCGCTCGCCGCTACTGAGGGAATCTCTCTTGATTACTTTTCCTCTGGCTACTTAGATGTTTCAGTTCACCAGGTGTGTCTTCCTTTCGGATGATACGACATGACTCGTATCGGGTTGCCCCATTCGGAGATCCGGGAGTCAAAGCCTACTTGCGGCTCGTCCCAGCTTATCGCAGCTTATCGCGTCCTTCATCGACTCGGAACGCCTAGGCATCCACCATATGCCCTTGGTAGCTTAACTTAAAATAAGCAACTAAGTTCATCTGTTTCAGATGTCTATGCTTTTGAATCCTAAAATGTTCGTTCAAACCAATTGTTACCTTGGTTGAAATTGATACATTTCATTCTTCTGTGTAGTTTTCAAAGATCAATTAGAAGGTGTTGTACCTTCAAAACTAGACAATGCAAAACCAGATGCTAACGACCTAGGAATAATCCTTAGAAAGGAGGTGATCCAGCCGCACCTTCCGATACGGCTACCTTGTTACGACTTCACCCCAGTCATCGCCCCCACCTTAGACGGCTGTTTCCTTGCGGTTAACCCACCGGCTTCGGGTGTGAATGACTTCCGTGGTGTGACGGGCGGTGTGTACAAGGCCCGGGAACGTATTCACCGCAGTATGCTGACCTGCGATTACTAGCGATTCCGACTTCATGCAGGCGGGTTGCAGCCTGCAATCCGAACTGGGAGATGGTTTATGGGGTTCGCTTGCCCTCGCGGGTTCGCTGCTCTCTGTCCATCCCATTGTAGTACGTGTGTAGCCCAGGACATAAGGGGCATGATGACTTGACGTCATCCCCGCCTTCCTCCGCGTTGTCCGCGGCAGTCTCATTTGAGTTCCCACCTTGACGTGCTGGCAACAAATGATAGGGGTTGCGCTCGTTGCGGGACTTAACCCAACATCTCACGACACGAGCTGACGACAGCCATGCACCACCTGTTTTCGTGTCTCCGAAGAGAGGCATCCATCTCTGGATGTTTCACTCAATGTCAAGCCCTGGTAAGGTTCTTCGCGTTGCGTCGAATTAAACCACATACTCCACCGCTTGTGCGGGCCCCCGTCAATTCCTTTGAGTTTCAGCCTTGCGGCCGTACTCCCCAGGCGGAGTGCTTATTGCGTTAACTCCGGCACAGGAGGGGTCGATACCTCCTACACCTAGCACTCATCGTTTACGGCGTGGACTACCAGGGTATCTAATCCTGTTCGCTCCCCACGCTTTCGAGCCTCAGCGTCAGTTACAGTCCAGAAAGCCGCCTTCGCCACTGGTGTTCCTCCTAATATCTACGCATTTCACCGCTACACTAGGAATTCCGCTTTCCTCTCCTGCACTCAAGAAAACCAGTTTCCATCCCATCACGGGGTTGAGCCCCGAACTTTTAAGATGGACTTGATTTCCCGCCTGCGCTCCCTTTACGCCCAATGATTCCGGACAACGCTCGCCACCTACGTATTACCGCGGCTGCTGGCACGTAGTTAGCCGTGGCTTTCTTGAAAGGTACCGTCATTAGGTTCCGTTGTTGATAGAACCCACGTTCGTCCCCTTCGACAGAGCTTTACGATCCGAAGACCTTCTTCACTCACGCGGCGTTGCTCCGTCAGGCTTTCGCCCATTGCGGAAGATTCCCCACTGCTGCCTCCCGTAGGAGTCTGGGCCGTGTCTCAGTCCCAATGTGGCCGTTCATCCTCTCAGACCGGCTACTGATCGTCGCCTTGGTGGGCCGTTACCCCGCCAACTAGCTAATCAGACGCAGGCCCATCTCTAAGTGATAGCTTACAAGTAGAGGCCATCTTTAATGAGCTTCCCATGCGGAAAACTCACAACATTCGGTATTAGCAGTCCTTTCGGACTGTTGTCCCCATCTTAGAGGCAGGTTGCCTACGCGTTACTCACCCGTTTGCCACTAGACTTTTCAAAAGCAAGCTTTCAATCAGTCCCGTTCGACTTGCATGTGTTAAGCACGCCGCCAGCGTTCGTCCTGAGCCAGGATCAAACTCTCCAATAAATATTGAAGAACTTAATCAAGCTCTCATTTGTTTAAAGAAATTGCCGATTGCTATGTTGTTCATACCAATCGATGTTTTATTTCAAACCAAAAGGTTTGACTAACATCTGGCTTGAATCATGTTGCATGATTCATTTTGCATTGTTTAGTTTTCAAGGAACAACTTGTTTTCTCAAGCATCGCTCTCTTGAAGCGACTTGTTTATTATATCTTGTCTCTTCCAGAGTGTCAAGCACTTTTTTGAATTTCTTTTTTCAATTTCCAGCAACCAATCAAGGTGCTCATATTATTGAAGAAAATTCATTCTTGCGCTTGCCGTTCCCGTTAGCGACTTGTATTATGATACACGCACAAAGAAGGTTTGTCAACAACTTTTTTGAGATTTCCTCAAAAAAGTTGTCCACCTTATCCCATATACTTGAGCAAAAGCACTACAATCACGCCCGGCACGCCGAAAATGCCTGCTATCAGGGCATTCAGAATGCTTATCTCTACGCCTGCCCCAAAGAGGTTTACCACCCAGAGGATAATAGCGCCTGCAATGCTATTGGTGATCAGTTTCCATACTACTTGCAAAGGCAGTGTGATAACCTTTGCTATCAGCGCCAGTACGATGATGCCCACAGCAAAAGCTACAATAAGTTCCAACATTATCAGATTTCCCTCCGATTTTCCATGGCCTTGGACAAGGTTACCTCATCAGCATACTCCAAATCTCCCCCTACAGGCAGCCCGTGAGCTATGCGGGTGACCTTGATGCCCATGGGCTTTAAGAGCCTGGCCAGATACATGGCAGTAGCCTCTCCCTCTACATTGGGATTGGTGGCCATGATGATTTCCTTGACAGACTCATCTTCCAGACGCCCCAGAAGTTCCTTGATGCGTATATCGCCGGGCCCAACCCCTTCCAAAGGAGAAAGGGCTCCGTGCAGCACATGGTAAAGCCCCTTGTAATCTCTCATGCGCTCCATGGCTGCCACATCCTGGGGCTGCTCCACCACGCAGATGACAGAGTGATCACGCTCGGCAGAAGCACAGATAGCACAGGGATTGCGGTCACTTAGGTTGAAGCAGGTATTGCAGAAGCCTATCTTTTCCTTGGCCTCGATGATAGCCCCCGCCAGTGCCCTTGCCTCTCCCGCATCCATATCCAGTACATGATAAGCAAGGCGCACTGCCGTTTTGGCACCAATGCCCGGCAGTGCGCGAAAATGCTCTATGAGTTTTGCAAGGGGTGCAATGTGCTCCACTTAGAACAACCCCGGGGGCAGGCCAAGACCAGCCGTCATCTTCTGCATTTCTGAGGCCATCATGTCATCAACCTTTTTCACAGACTCATTGAAGGCAGCAGAGATGAGATCCTGCAGCATCTCCACATCCTCCGGATCTACAGCTGCCGGAGAAATGGTAAGCGCCTGCACGCGCTTCTCGCCGTCCATGACAATCTTCACGGCACCGCCGCCAGCAGTCACTTCCACAGTCTTGCGCTTCAATTCCTCCTGCATCTTCTTCATGTCGTTCTGCATCTTCTGGACTTTCTTCATCATACCGGCCATATTGCCCATATTGCCCATGCCACCAAACATTAGCAGACACCTCTCTTTTCTATCTTGATCAACTCTACTTAGACTACCAAAACCCATGGCGGTAGTCAACTGTTTTCCTCTTCCACAGCCACGATATTATCCCCGAAAACCTCCATGGCTTTCGCAAGAGCCGGTGGCCTTTCCTCCGGCGGAATCTCCACCCGGGGAGGTGATTCTATCTGCACCTCTGGTTCCTTCCTTGGACGGGGAGCAGGCGGCGGTGCCAGGGGAGCATCTTCACCTCTGGCCACCAGACGCAGGGCCCTTCCTGCCAGATTTGCCAGTATCTCCTCGCAAAGAGCCCTGTAGTTGCGGGCAGTCAGGGAAGCCATCAGGCTGTTGCCGAAAGCTATGACAAACTGGCTCTGGTTCATGCCCACAAAACGTCCCTGCTGCAGGCAGGCCAGCACAGGCGCCTTATTCCGGGCCTTAAGTTCCTGCAAAAGGCCATGCCAAAGCTGCACGCCAGACTCATCTGCCGTCAGCGCCCCCACCGGCTCTCCCGAAGAAGCAGTAGGACGGGGCTGTGCAGGACGGGCAGGCCGGGGCGCAGGCATAGCCGCCACCGGGGCAGCAGCTGCCGCTCCCTTGGCCAGGGCCGCCGTGACCTGTGCCAGTTTGGCCTCCAATTGGGCCAGTCTGGCCTCATCTGCCGGAGCAGCCACAGCCTGCACGGCGGCAGCCTCTCCATTCCCCTCCTCACGGCACAGGGAAAGCAACGCCACCTCCACCGTAATGCGGGGCTGTGGTGACCATTTCAATTCCGTCAGAGCCTCATGCAGCCGCCCTATCATCTGCATCAAGCGGTCCGCAGGGAAGAACTTCGCCTGCTCCTCCAGAGCCTCCTGCTTTTCCTCATAAAGGTCGAGCTGCTCCAAACTGCCTGCCGCCTGATAGATCATCAGGCTACGCAGATGCAGGGAAAGTTCCACCAGAATCTGCTTCAAGTCCTGCCCCTCCCGCAAGAGCTCTGCCAGGATTTCCAGCACTTCCTGGGTCTTTTTGCCAGCCAGGGCCGCCGTAAGCTTATAAATCCAGTCATGGCCCACCAGCCCCAGGATGCGCCGCACCCTGTCAGCCGTCACCGTGCCCTCGGCCAGAGAAGCACACTGGTCAAGAATGGAAAGGGCATCACGCAGGCCGCCGTCTGCCTGCAAAGCTATCATAGACAGCGCTTCGGGCTCTGCCTCTATATCCATGGACGCCACAATGTGAGCCATGCGCGCCTCGATTTCTTTCGCTGTGATGCGCCGGAAATCATAGCGCTGGCAGCGTGACTGGATGGTAGCCGGCACCTTGTGGGCTTCCGTAGTGGCCAGGATAAAGACCACATGTGCAGGAGGTTCCTCCAGGGTCTTCAAGAGAGCATTGAAAGCCTCCGTGGTGAGCATGTGCACCTCGTCTATGATGTAGACCTTGTATCTGCCATCCACCGGGGCGAAATTCACCGTCTCGCGCAAGTCACGGATTTCATCGATGCCACGGTTGGAAGCCGCATCGATTTCAAAGACGTCCATAGAGGAGCCATCGCCGATTTTCCGACAAGGCTCACACTCACCGCAAGGGTCAGGCGTAGGGCCTTGCTCGCAGTTCAAAGCCCGGGCAAAAATCTTGGCGGTACTGGTCTTGCCTGTACCCCGGGGGCCGGAGAAAAGATAGGCATGGCCAATGCGGCCGGAAGTGATAGCGTTGGACAGAGTACGACTGATATGCTCCTGCCCCACCAGATCTTTGAAGGTTTCCGGTCTCCACTTGCGATATAAAGCTACATAAGCCATGAACTCACCCCTAAACACACGAAAAGCAGCCTTGCGGCTGCTCATATCTGCTTTTTCACGTCGGACCACAGCCCTCAGGCGACCTCACGGCACAGTGAATGATCCGCTTATCGCTGCTTCCTTCCGGACCTGACGAGGTTCGCGGGATTCCCTTGCGCGAGACCCAAACGCTATGGCCCGACCTGAAAAAGCTTCCTGCTTCTTTACATAAGGCATTTAGATAAAAAAATGGCGGAGAGTCGGGGATTCGAACCCCGGATACAGTGTTCGCCGTATACACGCTTTCCAGGCGTGCTCCTTCAACCACTCGGACAACTCTCCACAATGCTCTACCAAAGAAGCTATTCAGTTTTTGTTGTTTGCGTCTGTCGCTTGCAACGATGATTATTATACGGGCTTTTAACACTACTGTCAACACCTTTTTTGAAAAAAGTTTAAAAAACTTTTCAGGCATTCAAAAAGGGAGCCTGCGCTCCCTTCATTCAAGCTCTATGAACTCCTCTGCCGACAGTACAGCTTCGAAGCTGCCAAAGGCAGTAATGACCCGCAGCCGCAGCTGCTCATTGCCAAAAGGCTGTACATTTTCCCCGGACTTTGGCAGGCCAAGTTCTGCTGTTAGCTTCTCCTTGGCCAGCTGGATAGTGAAAAGGCCGTTCACCACATTCAGCAGTTCCTCCACGCTGTCTATGGCCAGCTCGTCTATCTCCGGCAGCTCCTCCTGACTATAGCGCCTGGCAATTTCCAGAAACACATCATCGGTAGCAATGATGCCCGGCACGAAGCCCAATGCGCATTTCAGCGCCTGTGAGGTGCCGTGGTTTGGTTCCCAGGCCATTTCCGTTATGGACACAGGGCTGATGACTGCCTGGGTGGCGGCCATGCTCTGCAGCGAATCCAGAAGCAGCTCCATGTATTCAGCATATAGTTCCAGCCTGTCCTGAGTGGTATTTGCTGCCGCCCTCATGACTGCCGTCCTTACGGGTCTGGGGTCTACCTCCACATCATCGGAGAGATAACTCACCAACACGGACTCGTCAGTCTCTGCCTCAGCCAATATGTCCTGCATTTCATCCGTGGAGTAGCCTCCGCCATTCATCAGGCACTGTGCCACGTTGAAGTCAGCCATCCAGGCCCACCTTCTTCCGGATGGTTTCCACCACCTTCTGTATCTGCTCGCTCTTGTATGGTTTTTGGATGAATTCCATAGCTCCCATCTTGAGGGTAGTCATGAGTTTCTGGGGAGAGCCTGCCGAGGACAACATGACCACGGGAATCTCCGGGCTCACCTCCTTGATGACCTGCAGTGCCTCGATGCCTCCCACCTCGGGCATGACGATGTCAAGAAAGACACAATCAGGCATCTGCTGCAGCACTATCTCCACCGACTCTTTGCCGTTGACAGCCTCCAGCACCTCACAGTCCAGCTTCTCCAACTCCGTGCGGAGCTTCTTGCGCAGGAGCTTTGAATCATCGGTAATGAGTATCTTGAGTTTTCTATCCAAATTTGCCGCCTCCCCAGCTGCATACTGAGTTATGATTTAATTGCCATTTGCAGTGAATAATGTTTTAAGTGCTATATTCGTCAAACTTTCCCTATTTCCTCTCCCCTGCACAAAAAAGGCCTCTCCTTCAAAGAAGGAAAGACCTTAAAGATATTACCAGATGAAAAGACCGGTAATGCCTGCGGTAAGCAGCGACACCAGGATGCCGGAAAGCATCATGTAAGCCACATTGCGGGAAATGAGCTCATTCTTGCTGTCATCCACCATGCCCTTGAAGCAGCCGATGATCATGCCCAAGGTGCCGAAGTTGGCAAAGCTGGTGATGAAAGTAGTGAGCACGGCCTGCATGTGGGGGCTGAACTCGCCCATGATATCCTGCACATTCAGCATGACCACGAACTCGTTGGTGATGAGCTTGGTGCCCATGTACTGGGCCAGCTTGAAGGCCTCGGACACATCCAGGCCCATGAGCCAGGCAAAGGGGAACATGATGATGCCCAAAGTATTTTCCAAAGTGAACTCGGGGTGAATGAGCATCAGTACCTTGTCAATGAGAGCAGCCAGGGCCACAAAGGCGATGACGTTGGCGCAGATGATGAGAATCAGCCTGCCTGCCCCCAGGATGGAGTTGCCCAGGAAAGAGAAGAAGGGCTCCCTGCCCTGTCCGCCGTCTGTAACCTGTGCCACCGTGTCTTCTTCCTCGGAGATCTTCACGGGGTGCAGGATATTGGTGACAATCAGGGCATTGATCACGTTCAGAGGAATAGCGGTGAGGATGAACTCTGCGGGCATCATCTTGGTGTAGATGCCCACCATGGCAGCAGTGATGCAGCTCATGGACATCATGGCCAATGTCAGACAGCGGTCAGCCTTCATGCGCTTGAGCTGCAGGCTGGACACGGCCAGAGCCTCGGTGTTGCCCAGGAACATCATCTCAATGGCAAAGAAGGACTCGAACTTCGGCTGATGGGTGAGCACTGCCAGCCCCTTGCCGATCCACTTGATGATGAAGGGCAGCACGCCGATATAGGTGAGGATATCGAACATGGGCACTACCAGCAGAATAGGCAGCAGAGCGGAGGTGAAGAAGTTCATCTGCGGCACATTCACCCAGTCCGGAAAGGCAAAGGCAATGCCGTCATAAGCCACGCTCACCAGCCACACGAAGGCCGCCGCCGCACCGCTGACAATCTCACGTCCGATGGAGAAGGAGGTGAGGAACCAGGCAATGAAGAGATTCAGCAGAAGCAAGACTCCCACACCCCGCCAGTTGATGCGGTTGCGCTTCTTGGAAAGCAGGACGCCCACAGCCAGAAAGACCAGTACGCCCAGCACGTTGATGGCAAAATACATAATAAAAAACTCCCTTGATAAATTGTATGACTGCGACGAAAGTCACAAGTCCCATTGTCTCACAATAGGACAAAGGTGTCAATCCACACGCCCAATCTAATGATTTACTCTGTTGCAACTCATTAGATTAACCTATTTTTTCCGTCAATTCTGTCTAAAGGCAAGGCCGCCTCCAAGGCGGCCCTGTCAGTTACAGATCCTTCTCAGAAAAGGCAAAGGGCAGGACCTCTTCCAGGGTCACAACCTTCTTGTCTCCCTTGAGATTAGCCATGATAATCCTGTTTATCTTGAACTCTCCCATGACTTGGCGGCAGGCACCGCAGGGGGAGCAGGGACCTTCCGTGTCAGCTATGAGGGCGATGGCTTCAATCTCCCTCTCCCCCTCGGACACAGCTTTGAAGATAGCCGTGCGCTCGGCACAGTTGGTGACGGGATAGGAGGAATTCTCTATGTTGCACCCGCCGAAAACCTTGCCGGATTTCGTGAGCACTGCCGCCCCCACCTTGAACTTGGAGTACGGGCTATAGGAAAACTCCCTGTATTTCTTGGCAACTTCAATCAGTTCTTCATCTGTCATCTCAGTATTTCTCCACTTTATCTTTCTCAACACGGGCATAAACCAGGGGCTCCACAGCAGGCTTCTCGCTGCCGATAATCACGGCCTCGCGGTACATGCGCTCAGCTTCTGCCAGAGCTTCCTTCTTTGAAGTATAGAGGGTTACCAGGCTCTCGCCCTTCTTCACCTCATCGCCGGGCTTCTTGTGGATCACAAGGCCTGCGGAGAAGTCAATGTCGCTTTCCTTGGTCTCGCGGCCTGCCCCCAGCACCACGGAGGTCACGCCCACTTCCTCAGCGTTCATCCTGGTCACGAAGCCATCCTTGTCAGCCAGCACTTCCTGAGTGTAGGGAGCCTGGGCAAATTTCGTGTAGTCACGGAGCACGCTGTCATCGCCCCCCTGCTCTTTGACCATGGTGCAGAAAGCCTCGAAGGCGCTGCCATCCTCAATGACCTTCTCAGCAGCCTTGCGGCACTCATCCAGATCATCATGCACACCAATGAGGTAGAGCATATTGGCAGCCAGCTGCAGGCAGACTTCCGTGAGGTCCTTGGGCCCCTTGCCCTTCAGCACGTCCATGGACTCCATGACCTCCAGGCTGTTGCCGATGCCGTAGCCCAGGGGAGTATCCATATCTGTAATGAGAGCCATGGTGCGGCGGCCGGCACCCTCGCCGATAGCCACCATAGTCTGAGCCAGCTTGATGGAATCATCCAGGGTCTTCATGAAGGCACCGCTGCCGGTCTTCACATCCAGCAGGATGCAGTCAGAGCCTGCAGCCAGCTTCTTGCTCATGATGGAGGAAGCGATGAGGGGAATGCTGTCCACGGTAGCCGTCACATCACGCAGGGCATAGAGCTTCTTGTCAGCAGGCGCAAGATTGCCCGACTGGCCGATGAGGCTCATGCCGCACTTATTCACAGTATCAAAGAATTCCTTGCGGTCAAGGGTGGTACGGTAGCCCGGGATAGCTTCCAGCTTGTCCACCGTGCCTCCGGTATGACCCAGGCCGCGGCCGCTCATCTTGGCCACCTTGCCGCCGCAGGCAGCTACGATAGGAGATACCACCAAAGTAGTCTTGTCCCCCACGCCGCCAGTGGAGTGCTTGTCCACCTTCAGGCCCTCAATGGCAGACAGGTCAATCATGTCCCCGGACTTGGCCATGTTCATAGTGAGCTCGGTGATTTCCTCATCATTCATGCCCTTGAACCAAATAGCCATCAACATGGAAGACATCTGATAGTCGGGAATCTCTCCTTTCACATATCCCTCCACCATGAACTTTATCTCTTCATTGGTGAGTGCCTCACCGTGTTTCTTCTTGGTAATCAGGTCATACATTCTCATGGAAATCTCTCCCTTGATAAAATTCACTTAACAGGGCGCATAGCCTGCTAAGGCGTTCAGGTCAAAGGCATAGCAACGCTTCACTTGAAATTTTTCCTGCGGAAAAATTTCACACGTTCCGCTTATGCTATGTCTGCGACCCTCACTTACTTCACGATTCTGGCCAAAATGCTCTCGCCCTTGGTCTTAAGGTCTGCCCCGAACATATCGGAAATGGTGGCGCCAATCATGGCAAAGGTGGGATAGGTGCCCAGGTTCACGCCAGCCTTGATGTGCTCGCCGTAAATCAGCAGGGGCACATACTCACGGGTGTGGTCAGTGCCGGGAGCCCCGGGGTCGCAGCCGTGGTCAGCGGTAATCATGAGCACATCGTCCTCACGCATCTTGGCCATAAACTCGCCCAGCTGGCGGTCAAATACCGTAGCCGCTTCAGCATAGCCGTCCACATCACGACGATGGCCATAAGCCATATCAAAGTCCACCAAGTTCACGAAGCACAGGCCCTCGAAGTCCTCGTCCATGACCTTCAGAGTCTTTTCCATGCCATCCACGTTGTCCTTGTTGATGCCCAGGCTGCGGCTGATGCTGCGGCCTGCAAAGATATCGGAAATCTTGCCCACGCCGATAGTATCGAGGCCCTTGCGCTGCAAAGCGTCCATCATGGTGTCCCCCGTGGGATCCAGGGAGAAGTCATGACGGCGGGAGGTGCGCTGGTAGTTGGGGTACTCACCCACATAAGGGCGGGCAATGACCCGGCCTACCCCATGCTCTCCCTGCAGGATCTCACGAGCGGTCCTGCAGTAGCCATAAAGCTCATCCACCGGTACATCTGCCTCGTTGGCAGCAATCTGGAACACGCTGTCAGCTGAGGTGTAGACAATGAGGCCGCCGGTCTCCTCCTGCTCCCGGCCATAATCATTGATGACGGCCGTACCGGAGTAGGGCTTGTTGCAGAGGATTTTCTTGCCAAAGGCCTTCTCCAGCTTCTCAATCAAGTCAGCCGGGAAACCATCCGGGTAAGTGGGCATGGGACGCTCGGACACAATGCCTGCAATTTCCCAATGGCCCGTAGTGGTGTCCTTGCCACGGGAAAGCTCACGCAGGCGGGCAAAGCTGCCAATGGGCGTCTCCACAGGCTTGCCGCAGCCCACCCCGTCAATATTGAAGAGGCCCAGCTTTTCCATATTGGGCGTGGAGTATTTGGGCGAAGCCACGATGGAAGCCAGGGTGTTGCACTTCCCGTCTCCGAACTCCGCTGCATCAGGCTCCTGGCCAATGCCGTAGCTGTCCAGCACAATGATAAAAGCACGCTTGAACTTGCTCAATTTAGATAACCTCCTGCCAACCAGAGAATCAGATTTCGTCTTTCAGCACCTTCACAGCAGCGCTGGCCCCCAGGCGGGTGCAGCCTGCCTCGATAAAGGCTTCCATTTCCTCGCGGGTATGGATGCCGCCGGCTGCCTTCATCTGCACGCCCTCACCGATATGCTCCTTAAAGAGCCTGATATCCTCCAGAGTTGCTCCTGCAGTGCCAAAACCCGTGGAAGTCTTGATGAAGTCCGCGCCGCCCTCGGTGACGCACTTGCAAGCGGTAATCTTTTCCTCTTCCGTCAGGAAGCAGGTCTCCACAATGACCTTCAGCACCCGCTCGCCGCAGAGCTGCTTCAGGGCCTTGATTTCATCAGTTACGTATTTTGTCTCCCCGGCCTTGAGGGCTCCCACATTGATGACCATGTCGATTTCCTCGGCGCCATCAGCCAGGGCCTGGGCAGTCTCAGCTATCTTGGCCGCCGTATTGCAGTTGCCGTTGGGGAATCCAACCACCGTAGCTGCCTTCACGCTCTCGCCGTAGGTTTCCTTGATGCGGGCGATGAAGCAGGAGGGCACCATCACCGTAGCAGTGTGATAAGTCTTTGCCTCCTCGCAAATACGCTGTATCTCTGCCCAAGTTGCCGTCTGCTTCAAAAGGGTGTGGTCAACCCTTGCCAAAATCTCTGCTGCTTTCATTTTGCAGGCCTCCTTAAAATCGTAGGAACTATCACGAAATAAATTATACATCTTGCTTGCCCAAATTCCCCTAGGCTGCGTTGTCGTCAGTCGACGTAGCACCGCTACGTCTCCTTCCTTCGCCTTGCCTATGAAAATTTGTTCTGCGCCATCTGTACAATTTATCCCGCTCCAGTTCCTTGCGCCTTGTTTCTTTGTTGTTCTTATTGTATCTTTTTTTATCCCAAATAAAAAGGACACATGTCTGCATGTGCCCCAAAATCCGTAATTTTTTTATTTACAGAAGATTATTTAATATTCCAGATACTGCTGGCGCCTTGCCTCATATTCGCGCTCCAGCATGCCCAGAATAACCAGATTCTCGTACTTGCCATTGGTTATGATGGTATCGCGTATCAGGCCTTCCCTTACCATGCCTTCTGACTGATAGAGGTGCAGGGCTCTGGCGTTATAATCCTTGCAGTCCAGCCAGGCCCGGTGAAAGCCCAGCTCCCTGAAGGTCAGGGCCTTGATCAGCTTCATGGCCTCATGGCCGTACCCCTTGCCTTTCTCCCCCATGATGAAGTGAGTCCACTCCGCCTCCTTAGCCTCCGTCAGCAAGCCATTCATCAGGATATAGCCCACTGGCGTGCCGTCAGGTCTCTCCACGATGATATCCAGTGAAGCCTTCCCTTCCGTGATGATCTTATGATGGAAAGCCTCTTCAAAGGGCACGATGAACTTAAGGTTATCCGGTGCAAATTCCAGCTTCATGATATAAGGCAGATCACTCTCCTCCGCCCTCCTGAGCCTAAGCCGCGGCCCCTCTGCCAGAATTCCCTTTATCTTTTCCTCTGGAAAGCTGTATGTCAATGTTTCCACAATTATTCACCCTCATCTAAAATTTATTTATGAAAAGTTCCTAATGTAATCAATTTCTGCATATAGTATAATAGTAGTGTTATTCTATTGCAACTAGGGAGGACTTATCATGCTAGAACTATTGGGAATTTCCGGCTGGGACGAATTCGCCGGCCGTGTAATGATGCCCCTCTTGCCCCCGACCCTGGTGATGCTGGCATCCCTTGCGGTCGGCATAGCCATCAACAAGCTCCTGAACCGCCGCCTCAATCAGCATCTGCAAGGGGAAGAAGGCACCTGGACGCATCTGTTCCTGAATGCCCTCAGGGGAGTCCCTATTTCTCTCTGCCTCATCATAGGCCTTTACTGGAGCATCAGCCTCATTGACTTCATCCAGTCCTTCGTGAAGCTCTTCTCCTATATACTCTTTACGGTCATCGTGCTTTCCATCACGCGGGTCATAGCCCGCACCGTGTCCGGCTTCGTGGATATGCAGATAGCCAAGTCCAGGGACCTGCCCCGCACCACTCTTTTGAACGCCATCGTCAATGTCATCATCTACGCCATGGGCGTATTGGTGGTCCTGCAATACTACGGCATTTCCATCGCCCCCATCCTCACCGCCCTGGGCGTCGGTGGTATGGCCGTGGCCCTGGCCCTGCAGGAGACCCTGGCCAACATCTTCTCCGGCCTCCATCTGATACTCTCCAAGCAGCTGCGGCTGGGGGACTATATCAAGCTCAGCTCCAACGAGGAAGGCCGGGTCACGGACATCACCTGGCGCTTCACCACCATCACCCCTGTAGGGGACGGCAATATGGTGGTCATTCCCAACCAGAAGATCGCCTCCGCCATCATCACCAACTACAGCCTGCCCCGCAAGGATATCATCATCAAGATTCCCATTGGCGTAGCCTATGGCAGCGACCTGGAGCAGGTAGAGCGGGTCACGCTGGAGGTGGCTACCAAGGTCATGGAAGAAGTTGACAGGGAGCTTGACATCCCCCCCACCGTGAGATTCCACACCTTCGGAGAATCCTCCATCGACTTCAACGTCATCATGCACAGCAGCAACTTTGATCATCAGTTCCTGCTGAAGCACGAATTCATCAAGGCCCTGACCAAGCGCTACCGCCAGGAAGGCATCGAAATTCCCTTCCCCATCAGGACCATTGTGCAGAATAAAAGCGAATAAAACACGGGAGGCTTGCCCTAGAGCGGCCTCTTTTTTGTGTCCGGGCAGGAAATACGCCTTCCTTGCAGAAATGGTATGTGAGTCGGCAAGAAATCTATTCAGGAGGCTGAAAGCATGAGCATAAAGAAAATCGGCTTTATCGGCACTGGCATCATGGGAGCGGCCATGGCAGGTCATCTGCTGGCAGCAGGCTTTGAAGTCAGCGTCTACAACCGCACCAAGGCCAAGGCGGAAGGGCTCATAGAAAAGGGAGCCAGGTGGTGTGGCAGCCCCGGCGAATGCGCCAGGGGACAGGACGCAGTCATCACCATCGTGGGTTATCCCAAAGACGTGGAAGAAGTCTATCTGGGCAAGGACGGGATACTTTCAAGCGCCGGGGAAGGCGCCTATGTCATTGATATGACTACCAGCTCTCCCATTCTGGCAGAAAGGATCTTCACCGCGGCAAAGCAGAAAGGCATCCACGCCGTGGACGCTCCGGTGACCGGGGGCGATGTGGGAGCAAAGAATGCCACCCTATCCATCCTGGTGGGCGGCGAGGAAAGCTCCTTCGAGGCCCTGAAGCCCGTCTTTTCCGCCATGGGAAAGAATCTGGTCTACATGGGCAGCGCAGGGGCAGGGCAGAAAGCCAAGGCCTGCAACCAGATTGCCATTGCCGGGGCTTTGGCAGGGGCCTGCGAAGCCTATGCTTACGCCCAGGCTTCAGGACTGGATCTTGAGAAAACCTTCCAGGCTATCTCCGCAGGTGCCGCCGGCAGTTTCCAGATGTCAAATGTGGTGCACCGGGGCCTCGATGGTGATTTCGAACCCGGCTTCATGCTCAAGCACTTCGGCAAGGACCTGGCCATCGGCACTGAAACCTCCGCCGCCTATGGTGCCGCCCTGCCAGTGCTGGGACAGGTGCTCTCGGAAGTCAGGCAGATGGAAAGGCAGGGCAAGGGAGACAAGGGCACGCAGGCCCTGCTGTGGTATTATGGCTTAGATAAGTGAATCTGAAGGGGCTGGCGCAAAAGCCGGTCCTTTTCATTTGCCTGCAGATAAATGCGAACAAAAGTGCTATAATATTGCCTATCAGCAAGCACAGGAGGCAAACCGCATGAAATTTTTCCATCTCTCTGACCTGCATATCGGTCTGAAACTTATGAACCATGACCTCAGCCATGACCAGGCATATATATTGGATAAGATCATTGAGTCTGCCAGGGAAAGGCAGCCCGAGGCCCTCATCATAGCCGGGGACATCTACGACAAGTCCGTCCCCTCAGCAGAGGCAGTAGCCATTTTCGACAGATTCATCACAGAACTTTCCCATGCCCTGCCCCAAATGGAAATCATGCTGATTTCCGGCAACCATGACAGCGCCCAGCGGGTGAACGCATTCCGCTCACTGCTCTCCGACCATCACCTGCACATGATTGGCCTGCCTCCCTTGGAACCAGAGGAACACATCGAGAAAATCACCCTCACTGACAAATACGGCCCGGTGCATTTCTACCTGCTGCCCTTCGTGAAGCCCTCCATGGTCAAGGCCATCACCGGCACCGATGAAAATGGCACGAACCTGACCTATGATGCCGCCCTCCACGCCTTGATAGGACGGGAAAACATAGATCCGACGGCCCGCAATGTACTGGTAAGCCATCAGTTCTATCTCTCCACTGGCAAGAGCGCCGCTGACATTCCCAGAGCAGACTCGGAAATCGTCACCGTGGGCAATATCGACTCCGTCAAGGGAGATATCCTGGAGCGCTTCGACTATGCGGCTCTCGGCCATATCCACCAGCCCATGCAGCTGAACGGCAAGGACTGCTACCGCTACTGCGGCACGCCCCTGCCCTGCTCTGTCAGCGAGGCAGGGCAGGCGAAGGGCATTGTTGAAGTCGAACTTGAAGCAAAGGGCACGGTCAGGACTTCCGTTATCCCTCTCAAGCCCCTCCACGATGTCCGCAAAATAAAAGGCAAACTGGCCGAAGTGCTCTCTGCCCCTTCGGAAGACTATGTGAGCATCACCCTGACGGACGAAAATGACCTGGACGTCTTTGATATGCAGGACCGTCTCAGCGCCGCCTTCCCTAACCTGCTGGAAGTGCGCCGCAACACCCGCCACAGTGCCGACTATGAAGCCGGACTTGCACCTCAGGAAAGCCTCTCCCCCTTCCAGCTCTGCCAATCTTTCCTCAGTGACCTGGCCCCGGAGGACGAGGCCCTGCTGGCAGAAATAATCAACAGCGTACAGCATAGCGCCAGGGAGGCTAAGATATGAAACCCATCAAACTGACCCTGCAGGCCTTTGGCTCCTACGGGACAAAAACTGAGATTGACTTCACAGCCCCCCGGCAGAACCTCTTTCTCATCACTGGTGACACCGGCGCAGGCAAGACCACCATCTTCGATGCCCTGGTCTTTGCCCTCTACGGGGAAAACAGCTCCAATAACAATAAAAAAGCCAGCACCGATATGCAAAGCCAGTATATCGGCAGGGAAGTCACCCCTTTTGTGGAGCTGACTTTCAGCGAGCTTAACGGAGGACATGAAGATAGGTACACAGTCCGCCGCGTCCCCCACCACTTCCGCAAGCGTCTGCGGGGCAAGGGTGAGGATATTGAAACTAAGGAAGAAATCACCCTGACCCTGCCCGATGGCAGCGACTTCCTTGGCAAGATCAACGAAATCAACGCCAAACTGCAGGAAATCGTAGGGCTCACCAAGGAGCAATTCATGCAGGTGGGCATGATTGCCCAGGGAGAGTTCATGGAACTCTTGCGACTGGACTCCTCCAAGAAAAAGGAAATCTTCCGCCGCCTCTTCGGCACGGAAATCTTCGATGCCATTGTAAATGAACTGCGCTTGCGCAATAGCAGCATGCAGGGAGAAATGAATGACCTCCTGCAAAACTGCCAGAGCCGGGCAGAGGATATCTGCCTGCCCAAAGATCTCACCCTGGAAAATCCCCTGCCGGAACTCAAAGCAAGAGTGCTGGACAAGAAGAACAAGCCCAACATCGCAGAGCTGGAAAAGCTGGCAGAAGAACTTGCTGCCCTTACAGACAATCAGCATACCGAGCTGGACGAAATAACCAAGTCCTGGGAAGACACCACCAGGAAGCGGGACGAGATAAACTCCCAGCTGGCCAAAGCTCAGGAACTGGAGAAAGCCTACCGACAGCTGGACAATATTTCGGGACAGGAAACAACAAAAGAGGAATTGCTGGCAAAACTGGAAAGCAGCACAAGGGCAGCACAGGAAAAAGAAAAATCTGCCCAGACTGCCGCCCAAGCCGCCCTGGCTTCCTATACCGCCACCAAAACAAAAGTGGATGCCGCCCTCAGCCAGCTGGCAGAACTTGAAAACACCCAGAAATTGCTGGCAAGCACTAAAGCGCAACTTGAGGGTGCAGAGAAAAAGCTCAATGAAACAAAAACAACACAATCAGACTACACAGCTAAAATAAACAGCTGGCAACAGCAGGTGACAGCCCTCCCCGAAATCAAGGAAAAACTGGAACGAGCTAGGGGACAGCAGGAAAAGACCCGGGGCTGGGAAAACAAGCGTCTGAGCCTGCTTGACCTGCAAGCCAGGCTGACCACTGCCACCCAAAAAACTGCCGCCGCCCAGTCAGCCTATCTGGCACAGAAAAAGGTGTACCAGGAGAAGCTGGATTCATACCACAGGGAGCATCAGCGCTTCCTTGACGCCCAGGCCGGCGTGCTGGCCCAGAGCCTCAAAGATGGCTCTCCCTGCCCAGTATGCGGTTCCCTTGAGCACCCCCATCCCCACCAATTCGACCAGCAGGACAAGCCCCTGGAACGCCATGAACTGGAACTATTGCAAGCGAAAGCAGCCGAACTGAACAATCTGCAGATAGAGGCCTCCAATCGGGCCCAGAAGGAAAAAACTGCCAAACAGGCGCTGGAAGAGCAGTTCAGCTCACAACTCAAAGAACTTTGCGAAGACCTGCACCAGCAGGCCAAGCTCATTGTCCCGGAAGATACCCCCCTCTCCTTTATAGAAGCCAGCCTGAAAAAATGGCAGAATCAAATAGCCGCCAAGCTGCAGGAATTGACCAAACAGGAAAATGACCTGACAGCCATACAGCAGGCCCTCTCCCAAAGCAGTGAAAAACTGCAGAAACTGCAGGAAGCCGCCGACCAAGCCGCAGAAAACAAGCAGAAGGCCGAGGGCGAAGTCCGGGCACTGGAGGGAAAGAGCAAGGCTCTCCAAGCCCAGCAAACGTACCCTGACAGCCAGGCAGCCCGAGCCGAACTAGCCGGCGCGGAAAGCACCCAAAAGGCAGCCCAAGACAAACTGCAGGAGGCCCAAAAGGCCAGCCAGTCAGCCCAGGCTGCCCTGCAACAGGCCAAAACCATCATAGCCTCCCTTGGCAATGCTCCCCGTCCGGATATGGAAGGGATAACCGCCCGCCAGCAGGAGATAAATGCCCTTTGGCAGACGCAGAACAGCAAGCAGCAGCATTTGCGGGATATGCTGAACCGGAACGAAGCAGTGACCAAATATCTGAAAAGGAATCTGTCAGCCCGCCAGGACAAACTCCAGGAAGCCGCCTCGCTGGAAAGTCTCTACAACCGACTGTCGGGAAAAATCAGCGGCAGCCGCATGGACATCGAAACCTTCGTCCAGCGCCACTACCTGAGCCAGATTCTCATAGCCGCCAACCGGCGCTTTGCCGAAATGTCCGCTGGACAGTTTGAACTGCGGCTCATGCCCATTGAGGATGCAGGCCAGGGAAAAAACCGTGGCCTTGACCTGCGGGTCTACTCCACCGTCACCGGCCAGGAACGGGACATCCGCACCCTCTCCGGTGGCGAGTCCTTTATGGCCGCCCTATCTCTTGCTCTCGGCCTCTCCGACCAGATTCAGGCCAACACCTCTGCCATCAATCTGGATATCATGTTCATAGACGAGGGCTTCGGCTCCCTGGACGATCACGCCAGAAGCCAGGCCATAAAAGTTCTCAAACGCCTCTCCGGCGGTGACAAGCTCATCGGCATCATCAGCCATGTGACAGAGCTCAAGCAGGAAATGGACAACCAGCTCCTGGTCACCAAGGACGAACACGGCAGCCACGCCCAGTGGCAGATAAGCTGAAAAAGGGGACTGACCAAATTCCGGTCAGTCCCCTTTGCCTTTCAAGCTTCAATAAACCCTGCTGATTTCAAACCCGTTCTTCTCCAGGGCCTTCACAATCCGCTGGATATGTTCCTCATTGTGGGTCTCACAAGTCACGGTCAGCTGTACCTTCTTGAAGGAGTCCGTCACCATGGCCTGGTTGTGGTCCAGCTTGATGACATTGGCATTCTCATCTGTGAGGATCTGCGCCACCTTCAGCAGCTGGCCCGGCTTGTCCGGCAACTGCACGGCGAAGGCGAAGACACGACCGCGGGCGATAAGGGCCTTGTCTATGAGGGCAGAAATGGTGGAGATGTCGATATTGCCGCCGCTGACGATGGGCACCACCTTCTTGCCCTTGAGGCTCTCAGGCAGCTTGTCAAGGCCGGCCAGAGCCAGCACCCCTGCCCCCTCGGCAATGAGCTTGTGCTTCTCAATGAGGGAAAGCAGTGCGCCCATGATTTCCATTTCCGACACGGTGATGATACCATCCAGATATTTCTTGCAGAACTCATAGGTGAGGGTTCCTGCCGTCTTCACAGCGCAGCCGTCAGCCACCGTATCAGCGCTGGACAGGGTCACAATCTTGCCCTGCTGCTGGGCGGCCTGCATGCAAGCGGCATTCTCCGGCTCCACGCCGTAGACCTTCACATGGGGAGCCGCCAGTTTCGTAGCCAGAGCCACTCCGGAGGCAAAACCGCCGCCGCCGATGGGCACCAGGATAGCATCCACATCCTTCAGGTCCTGCACGATTTCCAGAGCCGTAGTGCCCTGTCCCAGAAGCACCTGCAGGTCATTGAAGGGATGCACATACACATAGCCGTGCTTCTTCTGCAGTTCCAGGCTGTGAGCATAGGCATCATCAAAGCCATCACCAAAGAGCACAACTTCTGCCCCCAGCGCCTTGGTGCCCTCAACTTTGAGGATAGGCGTGGTGGCCGGCATGCAGATGACCGCCTTCACACCCAGCTTCTGGGCGGCATAGGCCACCCCCTGGGCATGATTGCCAGCGGAAGCGGTGATAACCCCGCGCTTCCTCTCTTCCTCACTGAGCTGGCTGATCTTGTTGTAAGCCCCACGCAGCTTGAATGCCCCCGTATGCTGCAGATTCTCCGGCTTCATATAGACATCGCAGCCAGATATTTCAGAGAAGAAATCACTGTGGACAAGCTCCGTATGCCGGGCTACTCCCTCCAGCTGCTGGGCTGCTTTATACACATCGGCAATGGTGGTATTCGCCACTACATCTGCCTCGCTCTTTTTGACAACCTTTTCCTGCTGTTCCTCTTTCGACATTATGACGGCCCCCTGTTTTACAATGTTACACCTTTTCGTTCATTAAAGTGTAACATCAGAGAGGACGCTTTGTCAATCAGAAACAGGCACACATTACGCAGAGATATTTCTCAACCGTTCTTCCAGCTTATCCCGCAGTTCCTGCAAACCTCCCACATACTTATCAAATATAGCCTGCAGCACCACCTGTGCTTTCTCTTCATCATATACATGGATAGCCACATTCCTGTTTTTCAGCATTTCCAACCATACCTTCTCATCTGTCAGCCACCCTAGTCCATAAGCTGCCTTGAATATTTCCCTAGGCGAGCCAGTGGCTGCTTCTGCCACACCGTACAAGGTCAGTACCTCTTTCAATGCCTTCCATGCCAGTTCAAAAGTGAGGTTGAACTGGCCAATGACTCCCATACGGTAAATCTCGTTCCTTGACGACATTTCTATATCCACTTGTTCAAGAACCTTCAAGCAGCCTGCGAATGCCTGATATTTTTTCATCTCTCCGCCCAATTCATACATATCTATCCCATCCCTATCTATCTCTTTCTGCAATTCAGCAGAAATTCCCTCATCCAAATTGACTACATCAAAGGAGAGCAAAGTATCGGTATTATCTTCCACCTCAAGGGAAAACCCCAGCACATCTCCGCCTGCCACCGCTAAATCTATATCACTGCGAGGATGATTTGTCCCCCGTGCCCGTGAGCCAAAAAGCAATAATTTCTCTATCTTATACTTTCTGGCCAGTGTCACAATTTCCCTCACCAATCTATCAGGTATATCCAGCTTCATTATTTCACCTGCGCTTCCCAGTATCTACAATGTTTCTTTGCCATCATCATAACTAAAAGCAAGAAAACTTTCAAGCTCTGGAGGGTTTTTCCCCTCTTAGCACGAATATCTCAAGTAAACAACAAGGGGGAATGTCCATGAAAAGAAAAAGAATCCTGGTACCGGTGGACGGCTCGGAGGGTTCGGCCCAGGCCATCAGCCTGGCAGGAGATTTGGCACTTTCCACCGGCTGCACCTTGGACATACTCCATGTTTCCTACTTCGACAGTAAGACAGACAGTCAGGCAGACAGCTGGTTGCCTGAGGAAGTGGCCGGTGCCGTAGGCGACCAGCAGCAGGAAGTGCTGGACAGGGCACGGAAGAGCCTGCCTGAGGGGTTGTCGGCTGATTTTCACCTGCGCACAGGGAATCCCGTAGAAGAAATCCTGCGCTTCGCCCACCAGCAGCAGGACTGGCTCATTGTGGTTGGAGGCAGAGGCCTGGGAGCCGTGGAAGGTTTCCTCATGGGCAGCATCAGCCAGCAGCTGCTGGAAGAATCCCCTGTATCGGTACTGATTGCCAGGAATCCAAAGGATGTGCCTCATAGAGAAGAAGGCATGTTCTCAAGTTTTTCCCAATTGACGGATCTGGTGAAGAAAACCCTTCCCCCATTGAACCGAAAGTAAATTTACAAATAAAGTCAGGAGGTCTTTTATATGGAAATCAAAAACATTCTGGTGCCCGTAGACGGCTCCGAAGGCTCTGACCGCGCCATCACCCATGCCATCTCCATGGCAGAGGTCTGCAATGCCAAATTGAACTTCCTATATGTGGCCAACATCAACCAGCTGGCCATCAACGCATGTCTCTCCGACGCCATCCTGGAAGCCGTCACCAAGGCCGGCAACGTCATCCTTGACCGGGCCATGGAAATGGTGCCCTCGGGCATCGCGAAGGAAGCCTTCTCAGAAACGGGCTCTCCTGCTGTGGTCATCCTGGACTTTGCCACCAGCAACAACGCCGACCTCATCGTCATGGGCAGCCGTGGCCTGGGTATCGTCAAAGGCGTGCTTCTGGGCAGTGTCAGCCAGTACATCGTAGAGCAGGCCAAGTGCCCCGTACTGGTAGTCAAATAGCTCCCCCATAATACCATTTTCCATAGAGAAAGCCCGGCCGAAAAGCCGGGCTTTCTTGTTGCCTGTGGAATTACAGCTTTCAAAACTTCAGATACTCTCTCAGCTTAGGGAAGTCGATGAAGCTCTTTTCTTCCGGGTGCTTCTCAAAGTAGTGCTGATGCTCCTCCTCTGCCCTTTGGAAATTTCTCAAGGGCAGGGCCAGAGCATGGCATTGACGGGCCAGCTTTGGATTGCTGTTGGGGTCATTGAGGGTCAGCCCCCCTTCACTCACCGCCGAAGGCTTGCCCCGGCTGGCAATGAAATTCAGATGCAGCTGCACCTGTGGCTCGTCCTCACCGGAGGCGTAGAACACACCTGCCCGGTACTGCTCCCCCCTGGCTTCCCCCTGTCCGTCAGGCACATAGGGATTCACCACAGCAAAAAGCACATCCATCAGCTGGGACAGGTCCGTTTTCTTGGGGTTGAAAGCTACTTCCACCCCCATATAGGCACGGGCAGTGCCAGAGGAAACGGACTCAAAGTCCGTCTCCCCTTCACCGTTGATATAGCCTGTGCAGGTATCTGTCACGCCAGGCAGGCTCCTGAATACCTCCTGCAGCTCGTGGAAGTCTCCCCCGGAAAAATAGATTTTCTTGGTATACATCTCACTTCTCCTTTTCCGGGTGGAAGAGATCCACCTGCCGCATGGCGGCCCGCTTCACGTCAAAGAGGTTGATAAGCTCCGCCACTGCCTGGGTGGGCGACACCACGCCTTGCAGCACCGCCTCCCGGATTTCCGGCATGCGGCCTGTCACCACCGCATCCTCAAAGAATAGGTTGTGCAGGTGCTCGTCAATCATGCTGTGCATCCAGTCCAGCAGTTGCCCGTCACGGCGCTTCTGCCAGACACCGCTTTCAGTGGTCATCTTCTGGAAGGCCCGGATGACCTCCCACAGCTCCTTCAGGCCCGTTTTTTCCAGCGCGGAGCACAGGTAAGCATGGGTGGGCCAGCCCGGCGTAGCAGGGCGGATATACTCTATCATGCGCTCGTACTGTCCCCGGGACACCTGGGCCTTGGTCAGGTTGTCGCCATCAGCCTTGTTGATGACGATGGCATCTGCCAGTTCCATGATGCCCTTCTTGATGCCCTGCAGCTCATCACCCGCCCCTGTCAGCACCACCAGCAGGAAGAAATCCACCATGGAGCGCACGGTAGTTTCCGACTGGCCTACACCTACGGTTTCGATGATGATGACATCATAGCCCGCCGCCTCGCACATGAGCATGGTCTCCCGGCTCTTGCGGGCCACGCCCCCCAAAGTCCCCCCTGCGGGGGAAGGGCGGATAAAGGCCTCAGGCCGTCTGGACAGGGTCCCCATCCGGGTCTTGTCTCCCAGTATGGAGCCCTTGGTGACGGAACTGGTGGGGTCAACAGTGAGCACTGCCACCCTGTGGCCTGCATCGCAGAGCATATTGCCGAAGGCCTCTATCATGGTGCTCTTGCCCGCCCCCGGCACGCCGGTGATGCCGATGCGCAGGGCCTTGCCTGTCCTGGGCAGCAGCCTCTGCAGCACCCGCTGAGCCTTGGCAAAGTGCCTGGGGCTGTTGCTCTCAATGAGGGTGATGGCCCGGGAAAGGGTCATGCGGTCACCCCGCGCAACCCCTTCCACATAGTCATCCTCAGACATTATCATCTTCCGCTTGGGCTTCAGCTTCCCGCTGGCCAGAGCGGGATTGATATTGCCCACGGTAGTGTCCTTGATGCCGTCAATGCCGCTCATGACGGAACAGGCGAATTTGTCATTCTTTTCCTCAGGCACCCAGCTTGGCTTACTGGTAGTATATTTTTGCTCCATTAGTTCCTCCTCCCCAAAAGACCATTGTAACGGCGTCCATGGATGGACGCCTCCTGTGGCCGTGTGAATTTAGGATAAATTCAAGGACACGTTTTCTTTTGGTTCGTTTTCTTTGCGCCAAAGAAAATGAACAGCCGAAACTAAAATAAGCAATCTAAACTTACTCTTCAGCAAGTTCTTCCTTGACGCGATCCATCAACAGTGTCAGCAACTTGATCCCTGCCTCAGGAATATTGGTGCCCGGGGCGAAGATAGCCACGGCCCCATGCTCATAGAGGTTGTCATAATCCTGCACGGGAATGACGCCGCCGATGGCCACCATGATATCCTCGCGGCCCAGCTTCTTGAGCTCCTCAACCAGCTGCGGCAGCAGGGTATTGTGGCCTGCTGCCAGGGAACTAAACCCTACCATGTGCACATCGTTGTCCACTGCATCCTGGGCGGTCTCGGCAGGAGTCTGGAACAGCGGTCCCACATCTACATCCCAGCCCATGTCCGCGAAGGAAGAAGCGATGACCTTCTGGCCGCGGTCGTGGCCGTCCTGGCCCATCTTGGCCACGAAGATGCGGGGACGGCGGCCCGTGAGGCGCTCGAACTCGTCAGCCATGCTGCGGGCTTTGTCCAGCTCCGTCTTATCAGTGAACTCGGAGGAATAGACCCCGGAAATGGTGTGGATCACAGCCTGATAGCGGCCCGATACCTTCTCCACCGCATCGGAAATCTCGCCCAAAGAGGCCCGCACACGTGCTGCCTCCACCGCGCATTCCAGGAGGTTGCCGTTGTCGCGGGAATCTGCTGCCTTGGTGATAGCTTCCAAGGCCCGGCGCACATCATCATCATTGCGCTCACGACGCAATTTTTCCAGACGTTCCACCTGGGCATTGCGCACAGCGGTATTGTCGATGGCCAAAATTTCCAGCGGATCTTCCTTTTCCAGACGGTACTTGTTCAGGCCCACGATGGTCTCGTTGCCGGAGTCGATCTGGGCCTGACGGCGGGCAGCCGCCTCCTCGATGCGCATCTTGGGCAGGCCCGTGGAAATAGCCTTGGCCATGCCGCCCAAAGCCTCCACTTCCTGGATATGAGCCCAGGCCCGGCGAATGATCTCGTTGGTGAGAGCTTCCACATAGTAGGAACCGCCCCAGGGATCGATAATCTTGCAGACGCTGGTCTCATCCTGGATATAGAGCTGGGTGTTGCGGGCAATGCGGGCAGAGAAGTCCGTGGGCAGGGCGATGGCCTCATCCAGCGCATTGGTATGCAGGGACTGGGTATGGCCCAAAGCCGCCCCCATGGCCTCCATGGCGGTGCGGGAAATATTGTTGAAGGGATCCTGGGCCGTAAGCGACCAGCCGGAAGTCTGGCTGTGGGTACGGAGGGCCATGGACTTGGGATCCTCTGCCCCAAAGGACTTGACGATCTTGGCCCAGAGGACACGGGCTGCCCGCATTTTGGCCACTTCCATGAAGTAGTTCTTGCCGATGGCCCAGAAGAAGGACAGGCGCTTGGCAAAGGCATCCACCGGCAGGCCAGCCTTGATGCCCGTGCGAATATACTCAAGGCCATCTGCCAGGGTATAGCCCAGCTCAATGTCTGCCGGTGCCCCTGCCTCCTGCATGTGGTAGCCGGAAATGGAAATGCTGTTGAACTTGGGCATGTATTTGGTGGTGTACTCGAAGATATCGCCGATGATGCGCATGGACATCTCAGGCGGATAAATATAGGTATTGCGCACCATGAACTCTTTGAGGATATCGTTCTGGATGGTGCCTGCCATGATCTTCTTGTCCACGCCCTGCTCCACGCCGGACTGGATAAAGAAGGCCAAAATGGGCAGCACCGCCCCGTTCATGGTCATGGACACAGACATCTGGTCCAGGGGAATGCCGGAGAACAGGATATTCATATCAAGCATAGAGCAGACCGACACGCCAGCCTTGCCCACATCGCCCACTACTCTGGGGTTATCCGCATCGTAGCCGCGGTGGGTGGGCAGGTCAAAGGCGATGGAAAGCCCCTTCTGGCCTGCAGCCAGATTCCTGCGATAGAAGGCATTTGACTCCTCTGCTGTGGAGAAGCCTGCGTACTGGCGCACCGTCCAGGGACGGAAGACGTACATGGTGGAGTAAGGCCCCCGCAGGCAGGGAGGAATACCGCTGGCAAAGTCCAGATGGTTCATGTGGTCATATTCGTCATGGCCATAAAGGGGCTTCACGGGCACATGCTCCATGGTACGGCGGGTGAGAGCCTCAAACTCCGCCCCGGCCTGGGCCTCGAAAAGCTTCTTCCAGTCCCCTGCCGCCCCCTGGGGAGCATCTTTCAGGCTTATCTGGGTGAAATCAGGATTTGTGTAAGCCATTATGCAATCATCCCTTTCTTCTTCTGCAGGAGCTGCAGGATCTGATAGCAGTTGGCACGGACGTGGATATACTCATCAATGCCCGCCTGGTTGTAGGTTTCCAGCATATCCTGGGGAGCAGCCCCGGCCAGGAATACTGTGGCTTTGGGCAGTACCTCATGGAGCTTCGGCGCCAGGGCCGGCACAATCTCGGGATAAGTGGCATCAGTAGAGCAGATGACCACGGCATCTGCCCCGGACTCCTTGGCAGCCAGGGCTGCTTCCTCCACAGTCTGGAAGCCATTGTTGCCAAGCACCTCAAAGGCACCCACCTGCAGGAAGCCCGTGGTGAAATCAGCCCTGGCCTTGTGCTGGGGGATGGGGCCCATATTGGCCAGGAAAATCTTCACATTATCATCATGCTCAGCCTTGAACCCCTCTGTAAGCTTCCTCAAGGCCTCAAAGCGCTCGCTCCAGCGGTGGGGCTCGATGGCTTTCACCTGTTCCTCACCCTTGTTCCCCCCATGGAGGGCTTCTGCCAGTTCCTCAATGGTGGCGCCAGCGCAGGCAGCAGCTACGGCAGCTTCCGTCACTCCAGCCTTGGCAGAGGAAAGTTCAGCCAGCTTTTCTTCTTTGAACTGCTCGTCAATATCGGCCAGATAGCTTTCCACCTCAGCCTTGCGCTGCTGCTTGATTTCCTCCACATCTTCGGGACGCGGATCAAGCAAAGTCTCCGTCATGTTGGGATACATATTGTTGCCTACGATACGGTCCTTGCGGGTCTCGGCTGCCTTGAAACGGGCGCTCAGGACGCTGGCAATCTCATCCTGGGGATAGCCCTCCTGCAGAGCCTTCAGGATACCGCCCTTGGCCTCTATCTTCTGGAACTCCTCCCAGATTTTTTCTTTCATCTGCTTGGTAAGAGTCTCCACCGCCCAGGAACCGCCAGCTGGGTCAATGGGCTGCAAGAGGCCGAATTCCTCCTGCAGGATGATCTGCACATTGCGGGCAATGCGGCGGGAGAACTCATCCCCCTTGCGGATGGGCTCGTCAAAGGGACTGCTCTCGAAGGAATCAATGCCCCCCACTACCCCTGAGAAAATTTCCGTGGTATTGCGGAGCATATTGACGTAAGGGTCATAGACGGTCTTGAAGAACAGGGCGGGCTTGGCATGGATGTGCATGCGCCTTGCCTCCTGGCTGCCGCCGAAGGCTTCAACAATCTGCGCCCAGAGGGGACGCAGGGCCCTGAGCTTGGCAATCTGCAGGAAGAAATTGGCCCCCATGGAGAAGCCGAAGACAATCTGCTTCGCCGCCTCGTCGATAGTCAGCCCTCTGTCCATCAGCGCCCGCAGATAAGCCACCGCCATGGCAAGGGCATAGGCAGCCTCCTGCACATCATTGGCACCGCCCCGGCTGAATACATCACTGCGGACAAAGACCGTGGCCAGGCCCGGAGCGTTTTCCTTAGCCCACTTGGCGGCTTCCGCCATCTCATCATAGAGCTTGTCCAAAGAAGCAGGCAGTTCCCCTTCTTCAACCAAAGCCCCCAGGGGATTTGCTCCCACAAATCCCTTGAGCTGCTTCAGGTCCGTGCCGGAGGACTTCAAGGCCCCCACTGCCAGAGCCAGCATGGGCAGAGCCGTGGCCCCGGCGTAGATATAGAGGGGGTACTTGTCCAGCTTCAGCCCCTCCAGCAGGGTATGCACATCATCAAGGGTGGTCAGGGACACGCCCTCATCACCGGGGGTCTCCGCCTTTCTCACATCCCTGGCAGCCAGGGTGGCCTTGTCCAGGCGGATATTGTAGACCGTGGAACCCTTCTCCTGCTCATGGCGCAGCAGCTCATTGTTTTCCTTGGGGCTGGTCTCATCGCAGGACTGGGCAATGCCCCAGGGCCTCCCAACATAGCCGCTGGGCTGTGCCCCCCTGAGGTAATCCCCCATGCCGGGGAACTCCCCCTTGGGCAGGATATCCTCCGTATCCTTGCGGAAGTACATGGGGTCGAAGGTAATGCCCTCATAGGTCTTGGTATACATTTTCTTCTCAAAGGGTGCCCCCTTCAAGAGAGTGATGCAGGCCTCCTTCCACTCCTCATAGGTGGGAGGAGTGAATTCATCCAGTGGCACATCGGGAAAGTCCGTCTGCTGCTCGGCCTTTTTCAGGATAGCCTGAAGGTCGAGCTCGCCGCTTTTTTCCAGCTCGTTGCTCATACTGCAGCCTCCTTGTGTGATTTGTGAAACCCAACAGAAAAGGCAACCCACCTGCAAGCGCGCAGACGGATTGCCTAAAAATGGCCACAGCAAAAAAGCCCTAAGCCCAATCCCCTACCCATCGCTCGCAGGCACATAAGGGAACCAGGCACGATGCTTCGGCTCTCTTATACGGTGATGACAGAACAGGCAGTTCTCCTGGCTCGGCTTCATGGCCCTGCACGCCTTCCCAAGGTAAGCATATCTACCCCAGTGACCTCATGTGCAGGACTCCACCCTACAGTGGCGGGACCGCTCCGGCTTAGGGCGTGTTGATTAAATGAGCTTTGCCCAGATTTGCGGGGATTGGCTGTCCATTGCAAGGCGACAAACCGGAGGCATAGCGGCGCTATGTCGAGGATTTGTCAACGAAGCAGGGACAGTCAAGACCCGTGAAGATGGGCTGAGCGAATTAATCAACACGCCCCACACCGGATTCCCTATTAAGTACCTAAGTACACCTGTTCCCAGCCATATTAAGTTGCTATTTAAATATTATTATCATTTATAATTTTTGTCAATATTCCCTGCTCCATTTCTGAAGTCCCTTTCCTCTTGCCTTTTCCCGGCCCGGCTGCATGATATACATGAGGAAAAGCAGGAAAAACAGGCATGCTGATAGAATAGAACCTCTGCATGAGTGCGATATGATGGAGGTGTGTTTATGGATAAATCATTTGCAATCCCTATATCCAGGCGCAGTTTTATGAAGATGATGGGCCTGGCCGCAGCTGGGACAGTGCTCGGCCTCAAAGATGATGCCGCAAGAGTGGAAGCTGCTTCTTCCATGATAAATGCGATGGATTTCAACAACGCGGAGCTTCCCGTACTCTTCAATGCGGATGTCTGCGTGGTTGGCGGCGGTGCGGCTGGTACGGCGGCTGCTGTCAGCGCTGCACGGAAGGGAGCGAAGGTTGTCCTTGTGGAGCGCGGCATTTCCCTCGGAGGTCTGGCGACCCAAGGGTGCGTTTTCCCCTGCATGCCTACTTTTGTCGAAGGCAGTGATACTCCCTACATCACGGACCTGAACAAGCGCATGGAAAAACAGGGGTCCTCGCCCTCCCTTGGCATAACTACCGATACATATTATGGAGGCGGCAGATCACAATATGTGCCAGAATATCTTGCCTACGTCTACGATGAAATGTGCGAAGAGGCCGGCGTAAATATACTTTACAACGCTTCCCTGGTGGGAGCGGTGACCAATGAGGGCAGGATTGTCTCCTGTATTCTCCAAACCATGGAGGGATTGGCAAGGATAAACGCCAAGGTGTTCATCGATGGCACGGGAGACGCATTGCTTTCCCGGTTTGCCGGCGTTCCAGTGGAAAAAGGCTCAGAAAAGACGGGGCACAACCAGCCCATGAGCCTGCGTTTTGAAATGGGCGGCATTGATGTAGGCAAGGTCTTCCATTTCTTCACGAAGAATCTGAAAGATGATTATACCCGTGGGCTTTTCGTCAAGATTGTGGAGGAAGCTCTGAAGGAGAAGAGACCGCCCTTCTTCGAGTTCGCGAAGTGGAAAAAGAATGAGCAATTCTTCAATGACGGTGTCACCCACGGTGAGTTGACCGAAGATGATATCCTGTACATACAAGCCTTCACCATTCCAGGCAAACCCACCGTAATGTCCATGAACTGCCCGGAGATGCCGCCGCTGGGCTTCAGCTCCACGGATGCTGTGTCCTACAGCAAGGCTGTGACCTTCGGCCGGAAAATGATGCGCCGTCTGGCAGGATTCTTCATCAAGAATATTCCTGGCTTTGAGAAAGCATATATCAGCCGCGAAGCAAGCATGGTGGGCGTGCGGGAATCATGGCGGATCCGCGGGAAATATTATATGGATGCCGAAGATTATCTGAAAGCACATCATTTCCCCGATGCTGTCTGCTGCACTGCATACCCCATCGACATCCATGATGTGAAGCTGGAGCTCTTTGAAAAGCTGAAAAAAGGACAGTATTACGAAATCCCCTACCGGGCCTTGGTGACCAACGAGATTTCCAACCTGCTGGTAGTGGGACGCTGCGCCAGCGGCAGCTTCGCCGCCCAGGCTTCCTTCCGCATCCAGCCCACCTGCATGAGCATGGGTGAGGCAGCGGGCATCGCTGCAGCCTGGGGAATATCCAAGGGAACTCCGGTAAACGAAATCAAATGGGAAGAGATGCCGGAAGAAATGCGCAGTTATGTAAGTAAATAAATAACCGACCACAAGACTAAGGAGGTCATCATCATGGAAAAGAAAAAGATCCTGACGGCTGTTGCTATTGCTGCCTTTGGTTTCAATGTTGGCTTTGGCGCCATGGCACATGCGGAGTTCCGTCCTGCTACTCAGGAAGCCCTTGAGACCCATACGGGGGTGAAAGTAGCTCCCGGTCAGGATTCGTCCGAGGATAAGCTGCCTGCTTCCCAGCGTTTTGTAAGTACAGAAGGAAAAATTCCCTATCAGCTTTGCCTGCCGCGCTGGTATGATTCTGCCAAGACTTACCCCCTGATTGTCGTAGTCAATGATGTGGCCGGGGAAACAGATGAAAAGGCCTTGCTGAAGCAGACGGACGGTGTCACTGCCTGGGCAGATGAACTGGAGAACAACCAACAGTATGCAATCATGCTGACCATTCAGGGAACGAAGGACTCAGAAGCGCGTGTTGGCCGCCTGTCCAGTACAGAGGGCATGGATACCATCCGGTATATATTGAAAGATGTCCGGCAGAACTATGGTGTCAACAAGGATGCCATTTACGGCATCGGCGAGAATAAAGGCGCCTGGGTGATTCAGCTCATCAATGAAGAATTGCCCAGCTATTTCAAAGCGACCTATCTTGATGAAAATACGGAAGATGGAAAGGCAGATAACAAGGCCATCCACGACTGGCTGATGAAGGAAATGGCATCACAGGCAAAATGACATAAAAAGAGGGGCTGCGTTATCGCAGCCCCTTTTGGGTTGGTCAGATGCGTAAATTTCACGTTCCTGACTATATCATGCGCTCTGTTCGTTTTCTTCTTCCTGGTAGAGAAGCACCAGTCTCTTCTGTTTGCGGCTGGCCTTCATGTCTATGATGCGCTGGTTGCGGGAACCCCGAAACATCAGGGTGAGGTCTCGTTCTCCCTCTCTGTACTCCCCGTCCACCAGCACATCAACCTCTGAGAGCAGGGCTTCCACCGCCGTATCGTGGCGGGCGTGGAGTTCCTGCAGGGTGAAGCCAGTGTAGCTCCAGATGTCTAGCCCTCTGCCGTGGCAGGCACGGGCTATCTCCACCAGCGGTACCGGCTGCATGAAGGGCTCGCCGCCGCTGAAGGTAACCCCTGTCAGCAAGGGATTGGCTTCAATCTCTGCCAGCAGCTCGTCAGTGCTCACGACCCTGCCCCCCTCGAAACACTGGGTTTCAGGGTTGTGGCATCCGGGGCAGCGACGGGGACAGCCCTGGACGAAGATAGTATAACGGAGGCCTTCCCCATCCACGATAGAATCATCTACCGTACCCGCTATGCGAATCTCGCTCATCTCTGTCCCCTCCTCTCTCTATTCTGATGACTCAGTGCCTGACACCATGCTTTACCCGGTCATGCTCCTCAGCCTGCTTGGCATCGTTCCAGCGGTCAATGGTGCCCACCAGATAGCCTGTGATGCGGCGGATGCGCTCGAACTTCTGAGGCATCAAGGCGTAGTTGAGCGTCACATTGCCATCGCCTGCAGCAGAGATGCAGAGCTTGCCCAGACGGTTCTCAGTATGCTCATTCACATAGTCAATGTACCCCAGAATTTCCTGCTCAGAGACATCCTCCAGACCTTCCACAGTCACATCAATGCCGTTGACTACCATGCTTTGTCACCTGTTCCTTCCACTTGTATTTCATGTATTTTTCATCTCTTGTTGTAAGCAAATTATACAACATCTAGGATTTACCTGTCAATAACCATACTATATGTGGTATAAATCACAAAACGCCCCCCACCCGCACAGCAAGCGGGCGGAGGACGTTTTTTAGATTTTTTTCAGGACAAACTGCCCCTGTGTATCGACACAAGTGACACAAACTAACCCAAAGAGAACTCAAACTTCAGCCCATGGATGGGCGTTCCGCGGCCGTTGGCTTTCAAGGATGAAAGGCAAGGCCGCTGTTTCTTTGGTTCGTTTCTTTGCGTCAAAGAAATGAACAGCCGAAACTTATCCAACGAGGGTCTGACCGAAATACACAATGCACCCCATAACGATGATGAAGGGAATATACACCTTCACCGCGAACTGCAGCAGCTCTCCATCAATGCCCTTGGCACCGATAGCGGCCACGCCGATGGCAATGCTCTGAGGGGAAATCATCTTGCCTGCGCAGGCACCGGTAGCATTGGAAGCCGCAATCCAGGCCTGCACCGTCTCGCTGGCGCCGATAGCCTGGGCAGAACCAGTCTGGAGCTTGCCGAAGAGCACGCAGGAAGAAGTAGCGGAACCGGTGATGAAGGTACCGATGGAGCCGATGAAGGCTGCCACCAGCGGATACATGGTGCCGGTGACGGCTACAGCCGTGCGGGCCAGTTCCAAAGTCATGCCGCTGTGATCCATGACCTTGGCGGTAGCGATGACCGTGATGATGGTGACAATGGTAAAGCGCAGGTTGAAGATAGTCCTCTTCAATACTCCCAGCATCTCGCCCATGCCGGCTCCCTGTACGCTGCCGCCGATGAAGGCTGCCAGGAAGATCAGGATACCGGGAGTGTTCACCCAGGTAAAGGTATAGGGAGTGCCGCCCTCACCACTGTAGATGAGCACAGAGCTCTTGATAGCAGACAGGGGATCATGGATGCCAGGCACCAGCTTGGAAGTGAGCAGCAGGAACACGAAGATCAGGATGAAGGGCAGCCAGGCCACCAGCCCCTTGCTGGCGGTAACTTCCTCCTCGGTGCCCGTGTGGTCAGGATGCATCTCGTACTCGGGATTATTCACGGGGAACATCTTGGCGCAGGCCACAATGGCGGCCATGGCGCCGATGGAACCGGCCACCACAGCCAGCTCAGGGCCCATGGTGCTGGCAATGAGATACTCAGGAATCAGGAAAGCCAGGCCCGCTGCCAGGCACATGATGCCCATGCCCTTGAGGCCCTTCAGGCCCTCGCCGGACACAATAGTCATGAGGAAGGGGCAAAGGAGGGTAAGAGGAGCCAGCTGCAGGGAAGTGTAGCCGGCCAGAGTAGTGGCATCAATGCCCGTGACACTGCCCAGAGTCACCAGAGGGATGCCGATGGAGCCATAGGCCGTAGGCACAGAGTTGGCGATGAGGCAGACGCCCACAGCCATGACAGGGGGAATGCCGATCCCTGCCAGCATGCCGGCAGGGATGGCGATAGCAGTACCGAAGCCTGCCATGCCCTCCAAAAAGCCGCCGAAGCCCCAGCCGATGAGGAGAATCAGGGCGCGGCGGTCAGAGCTCACCGAGGACAGCATGGACTTGATGACCTCCATGCCTTTGGTGTGTACCACCAGGTTGTAAGTAAAAATCGCTGCGATAATGACCAGAAGGATTGGCCAGCACGCAAGTGCCACGCCATCCAGGGCGGCCTCCGCCGCCAATTTGCCATCGAGACCAAACATGGTCATGGCTGCCGCAATCGCGATGACGAGAGCTGCCGAGCAAGCCTTATGCGCCGGCATGTGCAGTACAGACAGGGCGATAACCAGCCAGAGAATCGGTGAGAGTGCTATGAGAAACAAAGCAATACATCCTTTCTGCTGATATGAAAAATTGATGAATGATATTTAGATTATATAAGTAGGTACTAAGGCTGTCAATGCAAAATCAATAAGGTTCTATCTTGGAAAAAATAAGACAATTAAGCCAGTAAGGAAAGGTTATCACAGATTATGTTATACTATAGATAGGAATTAGCCAAATAAAGGCGAATAATTAAAAACAAGGGAGAAATCACACGTGATAGCACTTGACAAACTAACCACCGAGCAAAGGAATCCTGCCACTGAGCACATCGATGAATTGTCCACTCTGGACATGGTGACCCTGATAAATGCAGAAGACAAGAAGGTTGCCGAAGCTGTAGGAAAAATCCTGCCTGAGATTGCCCAAGCCATCGACCTCATTGCCGAAAAGCTGCAAAAGGGAGGCCGCCTCTTCTACATGGGAGCAGGAACCTCCGGCCGCCTGGGCATCCTCGATGCAGTGGAGTGCCCTCCCACCTACGGCACCGACTATGAAATGGTGCAGGGACTCATCGCCGGCGGTGCTACAGCCATCTTCCGCGCCAAGGAAGGGGCTGAGGACGACCCGCAGCTGGGACGCGCCGACCTGGAAGAAGCAGGCTTTACCAATAAGGATGTGCTGGTGGGCATTGCCGCCTCAGGCCGCACTCCCTATGTCAAAGGGGGGCTCATTTACGCCAGAGAGCTGGGCGCAGCCACCGTTGCCCTGGCCTGCGCAGAAAAAGCAGAGATTGCAGAGCTCTCAGACATCGCCCTGCTGCCCGTCACTGGCCCGGAGGTCATCACCGGTTCCACCCGCCTGAAGGCAGGCACTGCCCAAAAGATGGTACTGAATATGCTTTCCACAGGCACCATGATTAAGCTGGGCAAGGTCTACGGCAACCTCATGGTAGATGTGAAAGCCACCAATGAAAAACTATCTGAGCGGGCCCTGCGCATTGTCATGGCGGCAGCAGGCTGCAAGCGCAAAGAAGCTGAGGACACCCTGATGAAAGCAGGGGGACAGGCGAAGCTTGCCATTCTCATCGCTCTCACCGGCTGCTCACCCGCTGAAGGGAGGCTGCAGCTTGGGCTCACCCAGGGACATCTGGCCAATGCGCTGAAACGCACAAATTAAATAAAAAGAAAGGAGCATGACTATGAAACTACGCGACCTCGCACGCAAGCCTCTGGCCCCCGGCGAGGCCCTCCCGGACCAGATTCCCGATACGTCTGCGCTCCCACCTCTCAGAAGATTCCTGCTGAAGCTAAGCTCCATTTTCCTGCCTCTGGTCCCTGCCCTCATTGCCTGCGGACTTATCACCAGTGCTCTGAACATCGCCCGCTACAACTATCCCGTACTGGAAGCCAACAACCTTTTCCAGCTCTTTGTAATCGTAGGCAACACAGCCTTCTGGGGCATCAATATCTTTGTGGGCTTCAACTCTGCCAAAGAATTTGGCGGCACCCCTGTTATAGGCGGCATCCTGGGAGCACTTATCAGCCACCCGAACCTGGCTGCCATCACCCTGAACGGCTATCCCCTGACTCCGGGCAGGGGCGGGGTTGTGGCGGTGCTGCTGGTAGCAGCCCTTGGGGCCCTGTTTGAGAAAAAGCTGAAAAAAATCATACCGGGTGCGCTCAATCTGCTGCTTACCCCCCTGCTTACCTACATCACAGCAGCAGCCTTTGCCATCTTTTTCCTGCAGCCCTTTGCGGGACTCATTGCCTTTACCATTGCAGATATAGCAGTAGGAGTCATCCATCAGGGCAGCATCATCTCGGGCTTCCTGCTCTCAGGCACCTTCCTGCCCATGGTCATGCTGGGCATCCATCATACTCTGACTCCCATCCACTCGGAACTTATCTCCCGCTATGGGGTCACCCTGCTGCTGCCCATTCTGGCTATGGCAGGTGCAGGACAGGTAGGAGCCAGTCTGGCGGTCTTTGTGAAAACAAGAAACAGGCATCTGAAGAAAACCATTCTTTCAGCCCTGCCCGTGGGCCTGCTGGGCATAGGTGAGCCCCTGATCTACGGCGTTACCTTGCCTCTGGGGCGGCCTTTCCTGGCGGCCTGCCTGGGTGGTGCCTTTGGAGGTGCCTGGCAGTCATACTACATGGTAGGCGCTGCCGCCAGCGGCATTTCCGGCCTGCCGCTGGCCCTGGCCGCAAATAAGATCAATATCTATATCGCAGGACTTCTCATCTCTTACGTGGCAGGTTTCATCGCCGCCTGGCTTATAGGCTTTGACGACCTGCCGGAGACATCCGAGGACACATAGGAAGACCCAGGAAAGGGGCTCAGACATGGAAAACGGAATTTCAATCTATCCCGGACTGGACAACACCTTGGAAGAAAATCTGGATTTGATTCAAAGAGCTCAGACTCTGGGACTGAAACGGCTCTTTACCTCCCTGCATATACCAGAAACGGACATGGAAACCCTGAAGAGGGATTTGGGCACTATCCTCCATGCCGCCCATGATGCAGGCATGGAAATAATCTCGGATATCAGCCCCGAGACCATGAAGCTTCTGGGCATCAAGGAATTCAAGATCTCTGCCTTCCGCATGCTTGGCATAACCACCCTGCGGCTGGACTATGGCTTCGGTCTGGAGCAGATTGCTCACATGTCCCGGCATCCCCATGGGGTGCGGCTCCAGCTTAACGCCTCCACCATCACGGGACATATCCTCTCCGCGCTGGTGGAACTGAAGACGGATTTTTCCGTCATAGATGCCTTGCACAATTTCTACCCCAGGGTGGGCACAGGGCTGTCAGAAGAAGCACTGGTGCGAAAAAATGTCATGCTCCACAAGCTGGGCATCAAAGTAGGGGCCTTCGTCCCCAGTCAGAAGGGCAGGAAGCGAAGCCCCCTGAAAGACGGTCTCCCCACCCTGGAGGACCACCGGCCTGAGCCCAGCGACCTCTCCGCCCGCCATCTGGTAGCCCTTGGTACGGACTATGTGCTGCTGTCCGATTCCCTGCCCACAGACGAAGAAATGGGCGCTCTGGGCAGCCTTTCCGGTGACAGGGTTACCCTCTCTGCCAAACTTCTGAGCCAGGATGAAGACCTTCGCCGCTTCCTGAACCAGACCTTCACCGCCAGGCTGGATGAAGCCAGAGACGCCATCCGCGCCCAGGAAAGCCGCACCCGCATGAAGGAAATGGGCATCACCATAGCCCCTGAGAACGCAGCCTCCCGCCCAGTGGGAGCCGTGACTTTAGACAACGTGGACTACGGCAGGTATATGGGGGAACTGCAGATTATCAAAACACCTCAGGATGCCGACCCCCGCGCCAATGTGGTGGCCATAATAGATGAAGAAGAACTGGGCCTCCTGCAGTACATAACTCCCGGCAGAAAATTTTCTTTTAGATTTCATGACTGAAAGTGATATACTATAAAGAAAAACCTGGAGGAAAGAATGCCCGATATAGAAAAAAATGACAGCTGCGATTGCTGCGAAATCCATTGCACCCACCCGGAAAAAATTAAAGCAGCCTGCCTGCACAAAGTGGACAGCGAGACCGCACTGGCGCTGGCCGAAGTCTTCAAAGTCCTGGGTGACCAGACCCGCATCAAAATACTGTCGCTGCTGGCCGCCGAGGAAGAACTCTGCGTCTGCGATATAGCCGAGACTCTGGAAATGGGCCAGTCTGCCATCTCACATCAGCTCCGCGTCCTGCGCACAGCCCGACTGGTGAAGTTCCGCAAGGAAGGTAAGGAAGCCCTCTACTCCCTGGATGATCATCATGTGCTGACCCTGATGGGCCAGGGATTGGAGCATGTACAGGAGAAATAAGATAAAATAAGAAATCTACCAGCACCATAAGAAGGAAAGGACGATACCTATGCACTTTCGTACCCTTCGTATCCTCTATGCCCTGCACAAAATCCATCAGCGACGCAAAAAACACAGGCGGCATCCCCACCTGAAAGCTCTCCTGATGCCTCTGGCCGCGGGGATAATCCTCACCGCCAGCCAGCTGACGGCAGCGGCCTCTCCCACCCTCCAGCAAGGCAGCCACGGACACGAAGTCATGGTGCTTCAGCAAAAATTAAACAGCATAGGCTACAAGATCAAGAGCCTGGACGGCGTCTACGGAGCAGAGACCGAGCGGGCCGTGGCCGAGTTCCAGCGGGACCAGAAGATCCGCATCACCGGCATCGTCAACAATGCCACCTGGCGGGCTCTGAAAAAGGCCAAGCCCCGCACCTGGGGGGTAGACATGGAGAAGCCCAAGGACAAAGGCGAAGCCATCAGCTCCAAAGGCCCCCTGGCTCCCAACGGTCAGACCATCCTGCCCCAGAACAAGGTCAAACCTCTCATAGCCACAGCCAAATCCTATATCGGAGTGCCATACCAGTTCGGCGGCACCACTCCCAAAGCCTTTGACTGCTCCGGCTATCTCCAGTACATCTTCGGCAAGCAGGGCATTAACATCCCCCGCACTGCCGACGAGCAGTACAAGCTGGGGTTGCGCACCAAAACCTCCAAGGAACTCGTCCCCGGAGATCTGGTCTTCTTTGAAACCTACGAGAAAGGCGCCTCCCACTGCGGCCTGTACCTGGGCAGCGGCGAGTTCATCCATACCAGTTCCAGCAAAGGCGTGCGCATAGACAAACTCTCAGATGATTACTGGTCTCCAAGATTCCTGGGAGGGAAGCATATAGTTAAATAAGGACATGAAAAAAGCTGCCAGCCGGCAGCTTTTTTCATGTCTTCGTATCTTACCAAATCTTGCCTGCCATAAACCACAGGCGTCCCTTGGCCTTTTCATCCTCAGTCAGCATCTTGCTTCCACCGATGCGGCGGGCATAGTCCAGACGGGCAAACCAGTCCCCGGGAGCAGTGTAGCTAAGACCTACGCCCCAGCCCTGCAGGTGGATGGAACTGCCCACAGCCCCGTCGCGGGTCATATATAACTCCCCGCCATGGTTGTACTTCACAAAGCCCGTATCATAATAAGTGCTGAAAACAAGCCCCTTCACCGGGGTATAGAAACGCAGTTCAGCCGTGGCGAGGATACCTTCGTCACCGGAGCCCGTACCCTGTGGATAAGCCCGGATGGCATTGGCACCTCCCAGGTAAATCTCCTCGGAGCCGTCCAGATTCTTGCTGGCCACCTGCCCGGAAGCCTTCACCATTAGATCTGCCATATTGCCCAGCCGCTTCACAGCAGTAGCATTAGCCTCCAGCTTGCTGTAGTTGCCCTTGGTGCCGGCCAGTTCAATCTGTTGCTCCCCATAGTCGGAGTCAGCCCCCAGCCAGCCCGTGCGGGCAGTGAGACCGTAGCCGAAGTACAGGCCTTCCACCCGGAGGAACCCGTCCACACCCACATGCACGTTGGTGGAGTGCTTCTTGGTATTGAAGCCAAAGGCCTTGATCTCATCTTTCAGCTTGCGGAAATCAAGACCGTAGTTCACATTGAGCTGCTTGTCGTGCAGATGGTATATGGGACGATGCCCGAAGAGGCTGATGGTATCTGCCGTACCTTCGGCCCCGATGCTGCCCAGAGCCCCGCCCACCTGATAGTCCATGCGGCTGTAGCCCAGGCCCAGGGTGGTGCCGCCGTGGCCTATCAAAGCTTCATAGTTGGCATAGTAGTTGTGCAGGTGGTCATTGGAAATAAGGGTACCCACATTGATGCGCGCCCCGGTGCCTCCCACATCATATATGCTGTGCTGCAGACCATAGCGATAGCGGCCTGTATTCTTGCTGCCGTAGTTCTCCACATAGAGAATGGTATTGGTGCTCTTGCCCTTCTCAATCCGCACTGTCAGGTCACTGGTGCCGAACTCCGCTCCCGGGGACAGCACGCCCACGGCCTTGTTGCCGCTGGCATCAGACAGGGAGAACAAGGTGGTTTCCAAATCCTCCGTGCGGATAATCTTGCCTTTTTCTTTAGTCAGGCCATTGAGGAAGCCCTGAATGACCCTTTCCTTCAGCTTGCTCTGGTTGTCGATCTTCACTTCCCCATAGCGGCCGGGGATGACTTTCAGCACCACCACGCCGTCGGTGCTGGTCTGGGGCGGCAGGTAAGCCGCCGCCGCAGGATAGCCATGCTGACGGCAGTAGCCCGTGATCTTCCTGATGGTCTCATTGAGCCCCGTGAGGGTCTGGTCATCCTTCATGCCCTCCTGGAGAATCTTCACCAGCGGTTCCTTCGCGATATGCAGTTCAGGTGCCTCCAGGCGGAAGTTCTCCACCTTGAAATGCACTTCCTCCTGCATCCCTTCCCCGGTAGGGGCATTATCATGCACCTCGGCCTCCGGCAGCGGCGCATGAGCCTCGATGTCCTGACCGGGCTGTGAAAGTGAGGGAGCCGCCAGGGCCGTGCCCTGCAAGGACCCCGCCATCAGGCAGGCCCCCACCGCCTGCATCATTCTTTTCTCTAAAAGCTTTTTCATCCCCAAAACCCCTTATACGGCCATTATTCCAGCAGTGTCAATTTTCCTCAATTTCCTCCTCATTTTATCACAATTCACCCCCAAAAGTCCACAAAAGGCCCTGCCAAACTCCCGGCAGGGCCTTTCTGTTATGCTACATCGCTATAGGTAATAGCTGCCTTTCCTTCACGGCTTTCGTCTTCTTCACTGTTTTCCTTGTCCTTGTCCTCCTTTTCCTCCTTGTCCTTCTTATTCTCGTTATCCTCAAGAGGCACCAGGCTGTCATCACCGGTGATAGTCAGGTCACTGTCGCTGTCCTGTGTTTCCAGACTGATTCTGCCATTCCTTCCGTTGGAAGAAGAACTGCTGCCGGAGCCATCGCCTGTACCTTCATCAGCTTCGGAAAGTTCTGCCGTCAGGAGTTCTTTCCTCCGCCCGGAATTTAGCAAAGTGCCATCTTCTGTTTCAATTCCGATAGTTCCCTCCTTGCTCCCGGCCTCTGCCACAAGCGCTCCATCTTCTGTCTCGATGCTTATAGAGCCTTCGCCATCAGCAGCACCCACGCTGAGGTAACCTTCTTCTGTGCTCTCCACATAAAGTTCCTTGCCCTTGTCCGTGTTGCTGAGGCTCATGCTGCCGTCACTTGCCACATCCTCACCCAGGAGATTTACCACCTCAGCCATTTCAATAGCCACAGTACCGGAAGAACCGGTTGTCCCATTGACGGAGGAAACAGCCGTGGTATCTTCGCCATACTGAATGGTAGCTGAAGCCCCATTGCCGGTGGCTGTGCTCTGATCCTTGGAAACATTCTTGTATACATTGCTGTCCGGGACAATAGGCTTTTCTACATAGCCGATATCCGCTAATACAGGCTCTGCCTCAGGCGCAGGAACCGGCGTCGGGGTCGGCGTCGGCGTCGGGGTTGGCGTCGGGGTCGGCGTCGGGGTCGGCGTCGGGGTTGGCGTCGGGGTTGGCGTCGGTTCCGGAGTTGGGGTCGGCGTATAGCCACCGCCACCACCAGAATAAGGATTCACCACGAAATTGCCCGGCTCCTGTTTCTTCAAAGTATAATTCTTGTCTAAGTTAGCCTCCTTATACAGATCCAAATAATGGTTATAGACCTGATTGCCGTTCTCATCTACCTTAAGGGTACCATCTTCATTATAGGCCAGTTCCGTTCTGGGGATGCGATACCATCCGTAGACATCATGCTCACCTACGCTGTACTTGGTAACACTGGCCTCAGGCCCCCAATAAATGTGTTCGGCATCATTGTAATACTCTGCCAGCGGCACCTGTTTGGTGGTAGTGCCGGTAGAAGTTGTACCATCTTCATTCTTGATGGTTTCCGTAACGTTCACAGGCATGGTCTCGCCGTCCACAAAACCTGTCAATGTTCCGGTAAATGTCGGCATATCCTGGCCGGCCGTAATGGTAGCGCTGCTGCCATGAGCAGTGATAACGGCCCTGTTGATGATGCCTGTACCGTCAAATTCATCCTTGTCCAGCTCATAGTTGCCATTACCCAGGGCAAGGCTATTGTATACCACTTGATGCTGGAAGGGAGCCGATGTCCTGTTGAAAGCGGCATCCTTGGGGGCAGCTTCTGCTATATCCTTATCAGATATGCTTTCATCCCTCTTAGCTGCCTCCAATGCTTTCTTCGTAGGAGCACCATAGGTAGCCTTGCCCACAGTCAGCCCCAGGAAATCCTGAATGTTGCCATCGCCAGCCATCTTCCTGTTAATCATATCCTGATTGACAAACGCCGCTCCAGCCTCATCAATAGTAAACTCATTGACTGTGAGATTATTATTATTGGCCACCCTGGTTCCATCGTAAGTCTTGGAAGAATCTATGGATTTCACAGAAATGGTATACGGCGTGATCTCACCGGCATTATCCTGAAGCACGCCAGTGCGGGTCTCGCCGTTCCCGGAAGTGTAGCCGTTAGTGCCATCGGCGGTGAAATTGCCTGCCAGATCGTAGTTGGAATTGTTCCAGCTGAGCTTGTAGAAGGTAGCCTTGTCCTTCTGCACCTTGCCGTTCTTCCTGCTGACATTCTCATCATCATAGGTGGGAGTATCCGTCAGCGTCACATCAAAGCTTTCCGTTTCGCCGCTGCCCGGGTCTAGGCTCAAGGTCATATTGTTGGCATTGCCAAAGGACCTGCTGACCTTCGCACCATCGGCTGCAGCCGTCAGGTTGGAAGCTGACGCATAAGACACCTTATTGCCATCTTCATCCTCATATTCGCCCTTGACCAGCTTGTCCTGATCATACTGCTTGGTAGGACTCTTCCTGATGGCGACGGTGATGTTCTTGGGATCTATCCTGCCTCCTTCCTTCTCAGTGATCTCTATGCCCTCATCAGTGACAGCATAGTTGATGCTGCCGTCAGAGCTGCTGCCGTCTTTGATGGCCAGGGCATAGTTGCCTGCATCATTGCCATCGGCAGTCTTGCTGTCCTCCAGCTCAAACTTCTTGAAGGTCACATCCTTATTGATGACATTGCCGCTCTTATCGCGGGCCACATCCTTGGTATCGTACTCGCCTCTGATGGCAGAGTAATTCAGGCCCACCCCGGCATCAATGATGCCGCTCTCATCCTCGTCATTCCTGCCCTCCAGCACGAACCTGCCAGACAGATCCGCATCCTTGGACAAGACCTTCCTGCCATCATATTCCTTGCTGAGCAGCTCGCCTCCTTTGTCCTCCACATAGACCTTGCGCTGGCGGATATCGCCATAGCCCTGATAGTCGGACGTCTGGCCACCGTTGCCGTCAGCAAAGATATAATTCTTGTTCGCCATGTCCTTGGCATCTGCCCAGGCCATGGCGTAGTTGATTACCTTGCCGCCCTCGGCCGTGGCCTCAGGACTGATACTGGCATTCTTGTCCTCATAGGCTGCTTTCACATTGACCGTAGAAACAAGCTCGCCATTTGCCCTGTCCAGATTGATGACATCCAGATCTTCCTCATCGATGGCAAAATACGGAGTCCCGTCCTCTGCCACCAACTTGGCGCTGTCATTGCCATCATAAATCTTCTCTTGCAGGGCGCTTCTGGCCTTGCCGGAAATGACCCTCTGGGTAATCGTGCCTGCCTTGTCGTCACGGGTAAAGTACCTGTGATAGGACTCGGAAGTATAGCCATCAGCCAGCTTGAAATTCTTCAGGGATTCATCTGACAGGCCATCAATCTTGTAGTACACAGGCAGATTCTCACCCACATCCTTTATGGGACCCGTGGGGGTATCATCATAGGCATAGGCATATCCATAACCAGCATCTACCAGATTGTAGCCAATGGGAACCTTTACTTCCTCGTCCCCTGCTTTATACACGCCTAAAATCTTGAAGCCATCGCTTGCATCCTTGCCCACCAGTTTATTGGTGCCATCATATTCCTTGACCACCTCGCCAGACCACTGTGTCTCAGTGCCGGTAATAAGGCGCCTGGTGATTTTGCCCTTTTCCTGGTCAGCCGTGAAGGTCAGGGTATCCGTGTCAGCATCGTAGCTACCATTGGTTTCGGCAATCCTGTAGTTGGTGCCCAAGGTGCCCTCTTCTATGCCGATCAGCGAGCCATGCACATTACTATACTGCACCGCTTTGAATGTTACATCACTGTCATCATAGTTTACCGTGCCACCCTTATAAGCCACATTCTCATCTTCGGTGAACACGCCGTCATTGTAATTGCCATAGCTGCCTTTAATGAGCGTATCGCCATTGATGGCAACCTGAAGATTCTCTCCCTCAATTGTGCCGCTAACCTCAAAAGTCGGGTACTTATCATCATCAGCGCTGGTATCAGTTTTCACCAGATTGACATCTGACTTGGCATCATAGGCTTTCTCTGCATAACCAACCTTAAGGTTGATTTCCTTCTGATTGATAGTGCCATCGCCCACCAGCGTATCATTGGGCTTAGCACTGATATTTCCATCAGCGTCTTTGGTATACAGGTTGTAATTGCCATTGACACCGCTAATAACATAGTTAATAGCATTCTTGCCAGCCTGAGCCTTGCCCTTGTCATCAACTTCTACATTCTTATTCTGATAAGTCGGCGTAACAGTAATGTTATCTTCCCCATCCAACAGGCCCTTGAGGTTCACAAAGGAGTTGGCCGCAGCCTGATCTATGGCATCACCTTCATTATTATTCTTTGCCGCGCCAATCACTGTGATAGTGCCATCATAGACCTTAGTGGGATTGAGGTTGTCAACCAGAGAAGCATAGACGTTCTTGGGAGTAATGGAATTCTTGTTGGTTTCCTTAGTAAAAGTAAAGCTGTAGTCATCATTCCAATTGCCAAGGCCTTCAGCCACATCGTAATTGCTGATAACGTCGCTGTTTACTCTCAAAGTATAGGTAATTGCCTTGTCCCCAATGCTAACGCCGGCATTATCGAACTTAGTATTTGCCTCTTCAACGGAGTAATCATCTGCTTCAATGGCATAAGTTCCCAAGGTAACGCCATTGATATTAGTTATCGCAGCTTTCTGCTCAACCTGATTAGGATCTTCATAATCACTTGCCGTGTGGTTATAAATCAGAGAAGCAGTTCCATCATAAACCTTGCTGAACGGGTCTATATCGGCATCGACAGCAGCAATGCCCCGCTTGGTGATAAGACCCTTCTGCGTATCAGCTGCAAAGACCCAATCCCCATCTGTAAGCACAGCCTCGCCGTCAACCAGCTTGTAGTTCTTCAAATCAGTATCTTTGTTGCCTTCAGACAACGTTACGCCGCTGTACTTGACAGCCTTGTAAGCTGCATTTCTGTCAGCATCAAGAGCAACATTGGCATCCTCATTGAAAGTCCCATCGACAATATTGCCGTAAACACCGCTGCTGACACTGGTATTGATGCTCTCTCCCTTTACCCCGGTTTCTACCCTAAGATTAGGCAGACTATCACCGGTTTCGAGATTCTCATTCGTCAGCTTCACATTGGCATTCTGGTCATAAGTCTTCTGGGCCAAATCAGACTCCAGCTTGATCTCACGCGGAGTGATGGTGCCGGTCCCCGTCAGGGTTGCCGTGTTCTTATCATTGTGATTGTCATCAACATCATGAAGCTTATAATTGTCATCGATACCATCTACCGTATAAGTTACCTTATGCGCTTTAGTCTGAACTTCGCCATTATCATCGACTACTACATTCTTGTCGTTATATACGGCATCTACCTTATACTTGTCCTTGTCATCACCAACCAGGCCCTTTACCTTCACATAGGACTTGGCCTTTGCCTCGTCAACAACTTTTCCACCATCAACTGTCACATTCAGAACATCAGTCGTACCATCATATTCCTTGGTAGGATTGGCAGCCAAACCATCATCATTCAGTGAAGCATAGATGTTCTTTGCCGTAATAGTGTTGCCCTTAGTGGTCTCGGTCAGGATGAAATTGCCATCACTATCATATTCACCATTCTTAATGGAATCCATCTCGTAGTTTCTGGCGAAATCTACGCCCATGGTCATCTTATAAGTGATGTCCTTATTCTCTCCTGCCTTGGCAGTATCATAATCTGCAGCAACACTATAAACAGCATCCACATTTTTCTGCTGGTCAGTAGTCAAGGTCACGCCATGGACATAATCCGAAGCGTTTGACTTATCCTTATTCTGAGTATCGTCATACTCCAAATCTTCAGCCGTATGGTCATAAGTAAGGGAAGTCTCTCCATCATAGACCTTGTCTACAATTTCATCAATGACCGTCCCAATCTCATTAACCTTACGCTTGGTAATAAGACCTTTCTCCTTGGCAGCCAGGAACGTCAGTTCATCAGTAGCGCTGTTGTAAAGGTGAGCATCCTTGTAGTTGACCAATTTGTAATTGGACATATCCGTCTGGTCATTACCTGCAGACAAAGATTTACCCACATTGCTATACTGAACAGCCTTATAGGTTGCCTTATTGTTGCCATCAAGGGCAACATTGGCATCAGCCACAAATCCATCAGCATCCGTGTAGGTGCCATATACACCAGTAATGATGCTGGAATCAAGCTTAATTTCCTCTCCTTCTACCCCGGTAGGAAGGCTGAACGTAGGAACTTTATCGCCATCTTCCGTTATCTCAAACTTCACATTGGCATTTCCATCATAGGTCTTTTGCGCAAGGTCAGCGGACAAAGTCAAGCCACGCGGAGTGATAGTACCTCCACCCATAAGGGAATTACTTTCGCTTACTTCACCATCGCTATCCTTTGTGTAAAGTTTATAGTTCGGGCTGACATCCTTAATAGTGTACTTAATAGAACGAGCCTTCTTAACATTCTTGTTATTGTAGGCCGCACTAACTGTATAACTGTCATTGTCCACAAACCCTGGGAGATCTATATAGGACTCTTTGACCTTGTTCTCGTCAACGACAGTCTCTCCATCCATAGCCTTGCCAAAGACTTCTTTGGTGCCGTCATACTCCTTAGTAGGATCGGCCTTTTCACCTTCATCAGTCAGGGAAGCATAGATATTCTTGGGCGTAATAGTATTGTTATTGGTTTCTTCCTCAAAGTTGAAGTCACCATCTTTGTAGAAACCGCCCTCCAGAGTACCCAGATTGTAATTCCTGGCAAAGTCCTTGGCTATGGACAATTTATAGGTAACTTTCTTATCCGTGTCTACATCCGGCGTCTCGTAGTTGCCTACAACACTGTAAGAATCACGATTAACATCTACATCACCCAAGCCATCAGTAGTCAGAGTAATGCTATTGACGAAATCTTTAGCTTTGCCCGTGATTGCCTGGTCAGTGTCATAGTGCAAATCTTTAACAGTGTGATCGTAGTCAAGGGGAGTATCTCCATCGTAGACTTTGGTGGCTGCCTTAAAGTCCGGGGTAATCGCAGTAACATTACGCTTGGTGATAAGCCCCATCTTCTTATCAGCCGCAAAGACCAATTTATCCTCTACGATATCATAAGAATGATGTTCTTCATCGTCAGCAAAGGTGTAGTTGGTCAGTTTTGTACCATTATCAGACGTCAGATGTCCCCTTACAGAGCTATACCTTACAGCCTTGTAAGTTGCATCATTATTCTTATCCAGCGCCACATTCGGATCTGAAGTAAACTTTTTTTCATCTGTTGCATAAGTACCATACTCACCTGTAACAGCACCAAACTGCACAGACTCCCCTTTTTCCGTCAGCACATTGTTCAGAGTGAACGTAGGCAGCACGTCACCATCTTCCAGATTATAATTTTTATTATCCATTTTGACGGTAGACGTCTTGTCATAGGTTTTCTGGGCAATAGTAGCTGTCAACGTAAGCGGACGCGGCGTTATAGTGCCTTTCCCTACCAAAGTCACCGTATTGTCATCATTAGTGGTTCCAAATAAACCATCAGCTTTAATTTTATAATTGTTGCCAACACCGCCAACTGTGTAGTCAATTTTGTTAGCTTCCTCAACAGGCAGTGCCTTAATGTTTACTTCGACATCCTTGCTTTGATAGGCAGCCGCATTAACGGAATATTTATCACTATCCTCGTCTCTCAGACCTGTAATATTCACATACTTCTTAGCCGTATCAGCAGTAACAGTTTCTTCACCATCTTTGGCAATACCGAAGACCGTCGTTTCGCCATCGTACACCTTGGTAGGATTAGCCTCTTCGCCAGTTTCACTCAAAGAAGCATAGACATTCTTTGGCGTAATGGTATTTCCTTCCTTCACCTGGGTAAAGGTATAGTTGCCATTACTTTCAGGTTTAATCTTATCCCCGGTCAATTCAAGGTTCTTTATGACGCTGCTGTCTACTGTAAATTCATAGGTAACATCCTTGTTATTTTCCCCTGCATTCGCATTATCAAAGTGTGTATTCTCATTATTAACGGTATAACCATAATCAAGGGTCACCAAGTCACCCAGTTTAATGTTATTGACCTTGTCCCCTGCACTGGCTTTCTTGCGCTGGCTTTCATCATAGCTCAAATCATTAGTATAATCATAAGTAAGGGAAGTATTACCATCATAGACCTTCGTAACAATATCAATATCCGCTTCAATCGTATCTACTGCCAGTTTGGTAATCTTGCCCTTTTCCTTATCCTTGGTAAAGGTAAGAGTATCACTGTCGGCATCATAAAGATGGTCACTACTATTAGCCAGTGTATAGTTAGTGAGTTTAGTGCTGCCATTACCAGCTTTAAAAGAGCCTGTTGCATTGCTGTACTGAACAGCTTTATAGGTTACCTCACTGGCATCGAATTTCTCAGCATTATCAACAAAGGCCACATTGGGGTCAACCGTAAAGGTGCCATTAGCATAAGTACCATAGTTACCCTCAATGGCATTATCGCCAGTGGTAGCAATAGTGATACTGTCGGTGCCCACCAGCCCCTTCAGGGTAAGGGTAGGAACAGAGGTCACACCTGTGCCGGTGGTCAAATCCACATCACTGTGGGTATCATAAACCTTCTCTGCCAAGGTAGCATCCAAAGTAAGCGCCTTAGGCTCAATGGTCCCCTTACCATAGAATTCGATTTCCTTATCGGTTTCATTCACCGTAGCTGTGTCGTCTTTGGTCCTCAGGTTATAGTTCTTACTGAGGCCGTTCACCACATAGTTGACCACATTCTCCTTGGCCGCAACTTTCCCATCAGCCACAGCTACGTCCTTGCTTGCATAAGTAGGCGTAACAGTATAAGCTGTATCTACAGTCTCCATGCCGCTGATGGTCACATAGGAATTGGCTGCCGTCTGGTCCACCGTGCTGCCGTTGCTCTTGGCCAGATTCAGGAGATTGGTAGTGCCGTCATAACTCTTGGTGGGATTAGCCGCCTGTCCCTTGTCGTTCAGGGACGCATAAACATTCTTGGCCGTGATGGCGTTGTTATTGGTATCCTTGGTAAAGACAAAATTGCCATCGCTGTCGTAATTGCCCAAACCATCTTCCAGTTCAAAGTTCCCAAGCGCATCCTTCTCCAAAACCAAAGTATAGGTAATGGCCTTGCTGCTGCCTACATTGGCATCAGCATACTTGGTATTGCCCTCGTCCACATGGAAGCCAGTAGTGATAGTCAATTTTCCCAGAGTAAGGCTCTTGACAGAGGTAATCTTGTCCACCGTTGCCTTCTGGCTATCATCATAACCATTAGACGCATTGTGGACATAGGTAAGGGAAGTACCGCCATCATAAACCTTGGATACCTTGTCAATGACTGCAGTAATCTCATCAATCGTCCGCTTGTCAATAGTTCCCTTGCCATAGGCAGTGACTGTGTAGCCATCATCAGTCTTGGTAAATTCTAAAGCTTTACTGCCGTCACTGTTCACCAGACGGTAGTTCTTGAGGTCCGAGCTGGTGGAAACCAGGTCATACTTCACCTCATGCTCGCCAACATCCTCGGCGCCCAGCTTATCTGTGGCTTGGAAGGCACTGGTAGCTTGTGTAGTAAGGCTAATGGTATCCCCAGTTGCCACACCCGTAAGGCTGGCATCAGTATTATCTTTGCCGGCAGTCAAAGTTACAGTGTGAGTAGTGCCCCCACTGTCCTTATAATCCATGACATAGGCATTGCCGTCATAGATTTTTTCAATGTCACTGAAGGAGACTTTCAAATCTTTCTGCTTGATATTGCCGCCATACTTAGCATCTCCAACAGTATAGGTATTCCCATCATCCTTGGCGCTTGCAAACTTGCCATCATAGTTAGTGTCCTTAAAGACTTCATAGTCAGTGTCAGCATAAGTGCCGGAAAGCTTTACTGTGTACTTGACCTTCTTGTTGCCGCTCACTGATTCCTGTACACCATCAGTATAGATATTGGCATCCTTGGCAGCATAACCATCCCGAAGATCCCCGGCATATTCTGCCACGGAGACATTGGTCACACCATCATTACCTGTCAAACCAGTGACTTCTGTCTTAGCCTCAAACTTGACTACTTTATCCCCCGTCAGCTTATTGCCGTTGTCATCCACCACATCCGTGGTACCGTCATAGGTCTTGGTAAGCCCGGTCACACCTGAAGTTTTAAGCACACGGGCAGTAATCAGGTTCTTATTTTCCTTGTCAATCAGTGCCAAACCAGTAGAGGATTTGGTATAGCCAGAACCAGAATCTGCCAGCACATAGTCGCCATTATCGGCATCTAATTCCACTGCGTAAACAATCTTGCTGACGTCCTTCACATGGGCGCTGTCATAAAGAGTTTTGTTGGTATCTACACTATAAGCATCATCCGCCAGATCAACACTTACTTTTTTGCCGCCTACGCCTTCGCCTTTGATGGTAACAGTGCCAAGTTTTGACTTCACTTCATCACTGGAAATTTTTTTATTCTCAATAGTTATGTCACCATTATCAGCATAAGTTGCAGTCATCTGATAGCCGCCCACAACGTTTTTAGTACCGTCGTAGACCTTGTTAACTTCACCCGTGCCACTAGTGGTAATAGTATCTATGGTCAAGGGGTTGATAGTCCCTTTGCCATACTGAGTATCATCCATGCCATCAGTAGTGTAATTGTGATTGCTGCTGGTCAGACTCTGGACGCCAGTATACTGCACCTGGCGGCTCTTGCCAGTGGCGCTGCCGCTGTCGGCATGGGCATGTTCATCAGCCTTAAAGGCAGTGCTGCTGCTTGTGGTCCAGCCCGGAGTACCATAGGTGCCCTTAATTTTTTTGCTGGCCTCACTGCCCGCGGAAATCACACCGCCAGTAGTGCCCAGCACCGCATCATAGGTATCATCACCCAGCAGGCCACTTTCGTTCAGAGTAAGTCCATCTGAATCATCAATAGTCACACCTGCAATAGTAATCTGATTGCTGGTCTGGGTAACACCATTTACCTCGCCTACCGTTGCCGTACCATCATATTTCTTGGACACATCGCCAAACTTAATGACAGTAATCTTGCGGGGATTGATGGTTCCCGTTGCCTCAAGCTCCACCTCATTGCTGTCCTTGCCATTCAAGGTGTAGTTTGCCGCATTATCTCCCGTCAAAGATACAGTGTACTTGATTTTCTTGGCAGCTGCATTTTTATTGTCATCCACATAAACATCTGCCGCATTGGTAGTCGTACCGTTCCCAACAGCAGCTGCAGTGGTGTACTCAGCACTAATTGAGAAGGCAGTCCCATCATTGCGGGTCTTGCCATAATCATCCACTACAAGTTTATGGTCAGTATCACCAGCATAGCCCACGTAGCCCTTGGTAGTAGTGGTGCCGCTAGCCCCAGTCCCCTTAAAATCCAGATAGCCTTTATTGCTCCCATCCACCACGGCTGCCTTGGCATCATAGGTCTTGTCAATGCCAGAATCAGTCAGCATAGCCACAGAAATAGCCCGCTTCTCAATCTCGCCTTCACGATAGACGGACACAGTTCCGTTGGTTATCGCCTCGCCGTTTAGGGTATAGTTCTTAAGGACATCTGCATCACCTGCAGTTGCCAGAGTATACTTTATGTATTTGGCATCGCTAACAGTCTTTGCTTCCTTAGGCGTACCAGTATTGCTGTCGTAGAATTTAGGCGAATTGGTGGTAGTGTCCAAGGTAAAATTAAAGCTGCCCTTGTCATCCTTAAGGATTCCTGTGACCTTAGTCTGAGCGAGTGCTTCCTCTTCAGTTGCCACCGCATCAGACTCAAAGCTCACCTGAGTCGCATCCGTATAGGCAGAGGTATAGTCATAGGTTTTCTTGTTATCTACTTCCTTGCCGTCTTTGTCCAAAAAGGCAATATTGTCCAACGTCACATTACGCTTGGCAATGGTGCCGGTACCTGTAAGGACATTATCGGTCAGATCATTTCCGCTCTTATCCTGGAATTTATAGTTCTTAATCTTGGTGGAATCGCCGCTGAATTCCAAGTTATAAACCGCTTTGTAAGCATTTGCCGTATCATTGGCCTGAGCTATCTTCTTGGCCGCCGTCCCATCGGTGGAATAGTAGGCACTATTTACAGCCACTTCGACCTTTTTAAGGTCATCAGTAATAATCCCCCTGCCTTTATCATCGCTGGCATTGTATTTTTCTTCGGTAATGTTGCCAGTTAGATACTTATGCTTTTCAGGATTATCCTTCTCTGCATCCGCTGGAGCTACGGCGTCAATGACTTGCGAAGTTCCATCATAAATCTTGTCAATACCGGTGGCCTGGGTCAGCGACACCTGCACAGGCCTCTGTGTGATGTCGCCGATAACTTTTATAGCCTTAGTATCAAATGGCGTAGTATCAAACGTATAGTTAGTATAATCCGTTGCATGATCAGTGTCAGAAGAGGCCTTCAGCATTGAATCAGGATCATTCGGGAAAATCAGATTTACTGTATCCTTGGTTACAACATTCTCACCAGAAGCATAAGTTGCCGTCAAACCAGAAGTATCCAGGGTAACAGCGTCCGTCTTAACTACAGTACCATCGCTTTTGGTAACCTTAACCAAGCCGGTTTCCACTAAGGTGCCAGCCTTATAAGTTATGCCATTTACTGTGCCACCATTATTATAAATATCTGCCACATCGACAGCATTATTAGACAGCGTCAAGGCATTACTAAAAGCTTTGCTTGCGTCGTCAGTACCATCATAAACCTTGGTGATATGAACATCACCGCTAACAGGCAACAAGTTGCGTGCTACCACTTTGATGGAACTGTCCGCTAGGTCATAGCCATCCTGTCCGCCTAAAGAATAGAAGAAATTAACGCCAGACTCACCTTCAGCAGTTACATCACGAACTTTCGTATCATTGTAGCCAATCTTGCTGCTGTCAAGCCCCTGTGCACCACTTGAAGACAGTACGCTCCCGTTTTTCTTGGCTACTCCCATATAGTAGCCATTATAAGTAAGATCCTTGGCAGCAGAACCTGGAATCACTGCTCTGGGAGTGGTATCGTTTTCTTCTGCATAAAGACCGACATTGTAATTTAATGCTACTGTACCATGACTGTTGGCCTTCAGGAAACTGCGGAGTAAAGGCAGACTATGCCCTTCATAGATACGCCAAGTATCATTTGCTGTTTCTGTACCAGAAAAAAGTCCTGGATAATCACTTTGACTTGTAGATGTTGCATTATCAATGCAGTTAGTACCACCGGACGGACCAATAGTATGACTACTGGTATCCTCTGAACCCGAGCTATTATAAAATTTCCCCGCATTATATGAATTAGTAATTTTTGATGCTGTTGCTTCTCCACCATACAAACCATAATATTTTATGTTGCTATCATCTGTACCATACTTCATATCACCTATATTGTAAGAATTATTTAACTTTAAACCTTTTTCAACAACCTGACCGACCAAACCACTTCCATCACCTATAGTTGCCTCATTATAGGCGTTTGAAATACTAGTTGTTCCTGCGGACCACCCGACTAAGCCTCCAGCAGCTCCCTCGACCGTAAGACCACTCACTGTGCCTGCATTTGCAACTACCGAAACCTCACCAAATGAGTCTAATGTACCAGATACCGAATTAGCAACATTTATAAAAGTTGTATTATTTGCATAACCTGCAATCCCCCCAGCACCATATTGTGACTTAGGATTATCTTCATCAAGAGCTGCAGTAATAGATACATCAACCAACTTGACATTTTCTATTCTTGCACCATCAGTACAGCCAAACAGCCCCGCATATTGTACATAATCATCATATTGTATGCTAATATTTTTTATACTAAAAAAATTACCATCAAACTTTCCTTTAAAAGCATCAGACTTATCCTTGCCTATTGGTTTGAAATTTGACTTTGGAATTTTAACCCCCCATGACGTAGTATATTCTACTGGTAATTCTATGTTATCAGCAAGCATATAATTACCAGATAAATTATTATTAATATTTTTTAGTTCATCTTCATTATTAACCAACATATAATCGACAATTTTAGTATCTCCATATAAGAAAGATGCTTTATTAGCTTTACCTGCATTTTTATCTTTATAATCAGCCTCGCCTGGATCTGCAGTCAAATATCCCACATGCACATATCCATCAGAACTGCTCTTAAGGGTGACCTTTTTCAAAACTTCGCCATCATCGGCAGAAACAATATCAGCAGTGTTAAGAAAACGGATATTAGTGCCTTCAACATAGACAGAATTAGCCGTTATTTTTCCCATGTTAACAACTTCAGCCTGAACGGTTGAAGGGCTCAAAACACTGCTGCTTGTGCCATCCCACTTATCTTTACCATCAATTATATTTTTAAGGTTTGACAAATCTTGAGTAGAAACGTATAAATTCCCCACATCAATATTGGCAGACTCCCCCATTATAACGCCTTGGGGATTTACCAGATAAACATCATTCCCCCCCCTCATAGCGCCATTTATGTATGAAGTACCATTCCCTGTAACCACATTTAGATAATTATGCGCACCGTTAGCAACAGACTTCTCCCCACCGTCAAAAGTCACACTTTCCCCACTGCCAACAGAAAAATCTGCCCAGTTTATGACATTATTGTCAATCGTAGACGTGATAGTCGTATCTGTTCCTGTAGTAATAGTAGCTCCACCAGTCACATCTTTATCCAGCACTGGTGCCGCATGAACCGTAGGCACAAAACTGAACATGCCGGCAACCAAAGCAAGACTGACCTGCAGTGCCAGCTTATCTTTATTCGTCAACGTGTTCATAAAAATACACTCCATTCCTCACTATATCCCTGATGATATAAAATACCGAAAGAGGCACCAAAAGGTGCCCCTCTCCATATCCTTAAAAATCAAATCATTGTAACAAACTAAGCACTGAACTGCTGTTCTGATTCGACTGCGCCAACATCGCTTGCACCGCCTGAGTCAAGATACTGTCCCTAGCATAGGCTGTCTGCTCTTTAGCCATATCCGCATCGCGAATGACTGATTCAGCCGCTTGAGTATTCTCGCTATTCATTACTATGTTGGCAGACGTATATTCCAAACGGCTAAGTTCTGCTCCTACCCCCGTCTGCTGATTCAACACTTTCTGCAAAGCGTTGTCCAAAACATTTATAGCCACATTGGCATTCGTCTGAGTTGAAACACTCAAAGTCGCCATCCCGTCACTATACGAACGAAGTCCCAATGCAATTGCCCGAACATCAGCAAACCCTGCGCGCAACGACTGATTAGCCTGTGTTCCAATCTGGAAGACCATTGCGTTATCCTCTGAGGAATTTTCTGCACTAATGCTTTCTTCAAAGAAATCAAATACCTTATTGGCATTGTCTCTAATTTCCCCTCCAGCATCAGTGATTTTAAAAGTTATTCCCGCAATCTGACCTGCCAATCCTGGCTGACTAGCTTTCAGTGTAATAGCATTACTGCCATCAGCCGTATAAACTTCTTCACCAGACTTGTCTGTACCTATATAATTGCTGGTGCTGTTTAATGTTATCACACCACCCAACTTATCTACCAATTCCGTTAAAGTGTATGGCCTTGTGAAATAATAATACTTAGGCCCCCTTTCAGGATGTAACGGATGATAGTTAGGATTTCTCTTACTATCTTCTTTCTCAAGCGGGCTCACTTCCACAGTATGCGTTTCACCATTTTGAACCCAGGAAATAGCAACTGTATCAGTAGTTTGCAAACCGAGATTGTTGCCATCCTTGTTGGTCAAGTCAAGCACACTAGTATCGCCAGTGGTATCATCGGCAAACCTATAATTGGAAAGGTGCGTATACGTGCCCCCTTCCACCACACTGTAATTATGACTGCCATCCAGCATGGTGATACCATTGTAGCTCACCAAAGCATTATCATCAATCTGCTTGATATACTCATCAAAAACCTTCTGAATATTAGCACGGTCAGCATCAGTATTATGATCGTTAGCCGAATCTATAGCCTTCTCCTTCATAGTGCGAAGAATATTGATAGTGCTGTCTAGAGCCCCAGCAGCCGTATTCAGAATGCTAATACCATTCTGCGCATTCTGATCATCCTGATCTAAGGACTTGACCTGAACCCTCATACGCTCAGAGATTGCATACTCGGATGCCCCATCAGCTGCACTGGTAATCTTCTCACCGCTGGACAGCCTCTTCAAATCCTTATTCATGGCCTCGTTGTTCTTGCTGAGGTTCTTCAGTGCATTAACGCTGTCCATGTTGTTCTTGACTATGAGTGCCATAGGGGCCGCCTCCTCTTTAACATATTCCCAACCAAGCCAGGAGCCATCTCCGGCCCCTTATCTTCACTGCCTCCCAAGCCCTGGAAGACACGCTCAACTCTCTATGTAGTATATCGAATGAACCCTAGATTTTCTTAAGCACAAAATAAGGGTTTCCAGAAAAAATTCATAAAAAATTTTCCCATAAAATGGTTTAGGCGGGAGCATTGCTGCTCCCGCCCATTTTGGACTCACGCCAGTATGTCTACATTTGCGCCCAGATTCGGATCTGAGCTGAGTTCGCCCAAGAGCTGCTCCGTGCCGCTCTCGGCCGTCTCCATCGCTTTTTTCAGCACCGCGGTGCCCAGGTCCTGAGCTGCCTGTTGTTGATGCATGCTCACGGACATGGCCGCAATGCTCATGTAATTGTCACCCATAGGCGCACCTCCTAGTAAAACACTTCCGTGTTACCCTTATTATCGATGTTTTGCGGGGAAAACTTAAGTGTTTTTTATAGCAGGAACTCTGCGAAGACCTGGTTGCCAACCTTGGCCCCTGCTTTGGTAAGGGAGATGGACTTCTTGTTTTCCTGCAAGAGGCCCTCCCGCACCAGGCGGTTGATTTTCTTGCCATAGACGGAGCGCAGATCCTTGCCGAATGTCTCCTTGAATTTCTTCTTGTCCAGCCCCTTGGCAGTGCGCAGGGCCAGGAAGGCAAATTCTTCCATGTGATGCTGCTCGCTGGGATCTTCCTCGGAGCGCAGGGGGAGGCTGCCGGACTTGATAGTATTGATGTATTCATCCAGGTCAGCCACATTCTCAAGGCGCATGCCGTCAAGATAGGAGTGGGCCGCAGCGCCTAAGCCCAGATAGGGCACATCCTGCCAATAGCTGAGGTTATGCTTGCTCTCAAGCCCGGGCTTGGCGAAATTGGAGATCTCATAGCGGCGCCATCCCTTCTCCGGCAGGAACTCAGTCATGTAGTCGTACATGGCCTCGGTGTCTGCCTCCGGCGGCAAGGCCAGTTTTCCTTCCTGCTGGTCACGGTAGAAGGGAGTGCCCTCCTCCACCTGCAGGCCGTAGATGGAGATATGCTGAGGGGCAAGCTCAAGGGCTTTCTCCACGCTGTCTTTCAATATCTCCATGGTCTGCCCCGGCAGGCCGTACATGAGGTCAAGGCTGAGATTCTCAAAACCTGCCTCACGGGCGGCCCTGATGGTTTCCTCTGCCTGCGCCGCCGTATGGATGCGGCCCAGCCTTTTGAGGATATCATCATCGAAGCTCTGGACGCCGATGCTCAGGCGGTTGGCCCCCCACTCCCGGAGTTTTTTCAGGTATTCCTCGTCCACAGTGCCGGGATTCACCTCTACGGTGAATTCCTCCGGCTCCCCGAAGACGCTTTTCATCAGGGCCATGACGGTGCCCATCTGTTCGAGAGTCAGGGCCGTGGGAGTGCCCCCCCCCATGTAAAGGGTAGCAGGACGACCATGCTTCAAAACCATTTCCTGCCCCCGCACCAGAGTCTCTACCCCCAGGGCATCAACATAGGCCTCTCTGGCTTCTTCCCGGCCTCCATAGGAGGCAAAGTCACAGTAATTGCACTTCCGCTTGCAGAAGGGAATATGCACATAAACGCCCCATTGCATTAGGACAAACCTCCCTATATGCCTTCCCCTTAAGGGGGCGGCGAAGCCGCGGGTGTCCGGTGGACACCCTGGAAGGTGGCAGCCAAAGGCTGACGGATGAGGTGCCAATTAACTAACCACGGCAGATAACCGAGTCAGCGTTCCACCTCATCCGCCCCTACGGGGCACCTTCCCCTCAAGGGGAAGGCTTTTGTTATGTCAATCTATCTTCAATATGGCCATAAATGCTTCCTGGGGAATCTCCACGGAGCCTACGGCTTTCATGCGCTTCTTGCCTTCCTTCTGCTTTTCAAGGAGTTTGCGCTTGCGGGAGATATCGCCGCCGTAGCACTTGGCCAGCACGTCCTTGCGGCGGGCTCTTACGTTCTCTCTGGCGATGACCTTGCTGCCGATGGCGGCCTGGATGGGAATCTCGAACATCTGCTGGGGGATGATTTCCTTCAGTTTGGCAGCCAGCTGACGGCCGCGAATGGCGGCCCGATCACGATGGACGATGGTTGACAGGGCATCCACCGCATCGCCGTTCAAAAGGATATCCACCTTCACCAGCTTGGACTCCTGATAGTCTGCCAGCTCGTAGTCCAGGGAAGCATAGCCCCGGGTAGCGGATTTCAGGCGGTCGAAGTAGTCGTAGATGATTTCGTTCAGGGGGATATGGTAGGTGATCAGCACCCGGTTGGTGTCCAGGTAGTCCATGGTCTTGAACTCCCCGCGCTTGTCCTGGGAAATCTCCATGACTGCGCCTACAAAGTCGTTGGGCACAATGACAGTGGCCTTCACATAAGGCTCCTCCATGTGCTGGATTTCCGTCTGGGGCGGCAGCTCGGCAGGGTTGCTGACCTTCACCATATCGCCGTTGGTCTTGTAGACGTGATAGATAACAGAAGGAGCAGTGATGATGAGCTTCAGCTTGTACTCGCGCTCCAGACGCTCCTGGATGACGTCCATGTGCAGGAGGCCCAGGAAGCCGCAGCGGAAGCCGAAGCCCAGGGCCACGGAAGTCTCAGGCTCGAAGACCAGGGCAGCATCATTGAGCTGCAGCTTTTCTAGCGCATCCTTCAGGTTGTCGTAGTCGGCACTGTCCACGGGGTAAAGGCCGCAGTAGACCATGGGAGTCACGCCGCGGTAGCCGGGCAGAGGCTCTTTGGCTCCCCGCTCGGCGGTGGTGATGGTGTCACCCACCCGCACATCCCGCACGTCCTTCAGAGAGCCAGCCACGAAGCCGACTTCGCCTACGTTCAGTTCGCCCAGCTCCACAGGCTGGGGCTTGAAGCAGCCCACGTCCGTGACCTCGAAGACCTTGCCCGTAGCCATCATCTTCAGCTTCATGCCCTTCTTGATGCGGCCCTGCTTCACCCTGATATGGGCAATGGCCCCCTTGTAAGAGTCGAAATATGAGTCAAAGATCAAAGCCTGCAAAGGCGCATCCTTGTCACCCTCCGGAGCAGGGATATGCTCCACCACTGCATCCAGGATTTCCTCAATGCCGATGCCCGCCTTGGCCGATGCCAGGATGGCGTTTTCCGTATCCAGACCGATGGTGTCCTCAACTTCCTGCTTCACCCGGTCAGGCTCGGCACTGGGCAGGTCTATCTTGTTGATGACGGGGATGATTTCCAGGTCGTGCTCCAAGGCCATATAGACATTGGCCAGGGTCTGAGCCTCCACCCCCTGGGCAGCATCCACCACCAGGAGAGCGCCTTCGCAGGCGGCTAGCGACCGGGAGACTTCGTAGGTGAAGTCAACATGGCCCGGGGTGTCGATGAGGTTCAGCTGATACATCTCCCCGTCCTTGCCCCGGTAGTCCAGGCGCACGGTCTGGGCCTTGATGGTGATGCCGCGCTCCCGTTCCAAATCCATATTGTCCAGCACCTGGGCCTCCATCTCACGCTGGGTCAGAGTGCCAGTGTACTCGATGAGACGGTCGGCAATGGTGGACTTGCCGTGGTCGATATGGGCAATGATAGAAAAGTTGCGGATATGCTTGCTTTCCATTCACATTTTCCTTTCAATATTACAAAAGCCACCCATGCGAAAAGCACAGGCGGCTCCATTGTATCGTAATCGCGAGAATTACTTTGCCATAGCGTTGACCTTGCGGGCAAGGCGGGACTTCTTGCGGCTGGCAGCGTTCTTGTGATACACATGGTTAGCAGCAGCCTGGTCGATAGTCTTGCAAGCAACCGTAAGGAGGGATTTCGCTTCTTCAGCGTTACCAGCCTCAACAGCGTCGAGCACTTTACGGGAAGCCGTGCGGACACGGGACTTCTCAGCAGCGTTCTTAGCATGGCGCTTCGCGTCAGTCTTAACACTAAGGATAGATGCTTTGATATTCGGCAAACGATTCACCCCCCTCGAAATTTCAGTACCTTGCTATTTTAGCATGAAGGACGGAGAAATGCAAGCTATTTATTTCAGCTTAGCCTCATCCTTTTTCAGGCAGCATTTCTTGTACTTCTTGCCGCTGCCGCAGGGGCAGGGATCATTGCGGCCTGCAGCCTTACTGTGGCTGCCGAAGGGAATCACCTTGCCCATAGAGCCGCCCTCCTCATTGGCAGAAAGCTCGTCCGGGGTGTAGCCCTTGAGGCGCCACATGCGGGTGCTGTTGTTGAAAGCAGCCGTGAGCATCAGGAGCACCTTGGCCTTTTCCGTATCTTCCATGAGGCCCAGGCCGGAAAGATAATCAGCCGCCTCATTGATATCGCCGCTGTTCTGCAGGAGGATGTAGATCTCTCCCACCACATCAGCCGCCTGCAGCACCTCGTAGCCGCATTCTTTCATCAGGTACTGGGCAAAGGCGCGGTACTCGTTGGTGGACTCGATGTAGTTCTCCTCACCTGCCTCATAGACCTTGTCGTAAGCCAGGGGCGCAAAGCCCAGAGCCTCACGGGCATGCTGCTCGTCCTCCAGCTTTTCCACATCCAGCAGGGCATAATAGCGCATGCCCTGGGGCAGGGCATCAATCTGTGGCAGCCAGCAGGAAGCGTTCAGCATGACCCCCACGAAATCCTGGAAGGTGACCTCGGCAGCAGCCGACTTGTCAAGATAGCCCATGACCATTCCGTAAAGCTGCTCGAAGTTCAGATAGCCATAGTAGAACAGGAGGCCTGCGGTCAGACGGGCCATTTCCGTATTGAGCTCCGTCATGGAGTTGTAGGCGCCGCCGCTGATCTTCCTGATTTCCTCCTGCAGTTCTGCCGGCAGATACCAGGCCAGCTTTTCGGATTCTTTGTCCACGCCGCAGGCCAGCAGGCCAATGCCCCTAAGATAGTCAAGACGCAGGTCATCGTCCCGCAGCTCCGTGGAAAGGCCCTGCTTCTCCAGCAGATGCTCAAAGCACTGGCGCTGCTCCACCAGAGCGGAGGGCAGCCAGCGGCGGGCAAAAGCGGTGATTTCCGGCACCAGGCGCTCGATAAGCTCTGCTTTCTTCAGGGAGCTGGTGCCCGTGACGTTCAGGTTATAGCGGATATCATCCAGCTCTGCCCTGGTCATCTCCCCCAGTGCAGCCGCCAGGCTGAGCTCCTTGGGCAGCTTCCTTCTGTAGAGCTGGGCCCTGCGTGCCTCAGCCTCCGCCTTCATTTCCGCTTCCAGCATCTCCGCGGGATTCTCGAAATTCTTGTCCTGCAATTTACTTACTCCTCTACCTTGAAAATCCAAAAACCAACCTCGCAATCTTACTGAGGTTGGTTTTTTGAAAAACCTTAATTGAAATAATCCTCTATGCCATCCAGTATCCCCTGGGCAGCCTTCTTGGCGCCGGCATCGCTGTACAGGAGCTTCTCCTCCGCACGGTTGGAAATGAAGGCCAGCTCCACCAACGTGGCAGGCATATCCGTATGCTTCACCACGTAGAAGTTGCAGCTCTGGGTGCCGCGGCTCTGGGTGCCTATCTGGTCTATGACCCCCTGGCGGATCTTATCCGCCAATTCCCGGGACTTCTTGGAGCCCCTGGCGTAATAATACCCCGTGGTGCCTTTGGCGGCAGCATTGGTGAAGGAATCCATGTGGATGGAAATGAAGATGTCTGCGTCCTTCGCATTGGCAATATCACAACGGGCCTGCAGTTCCTCAATGTCTGTAGCCCGACCTTTCTTGGGGGACACTTCCGTATCTTTGGTACGGGTCATATAGACCGTAGCCCCCTCTGCCACCAGGAGATTCTTGAGCTCCGTAGCGACTTTCAGGGTGATGGTCTTTTCCATGACCCCCGTGGGTCCGATGGCGCCGGAATCACTGCCGCCATGACCTGCATCAATGGCGATTTTCCTGCCCTTGAGGCCTGTGATCTTATCCAGCTCATCACCGCTGTCCTTGTCACTGCCTTCAAAGATGCCTCCGCTGGGAGTTTCCTCCACCTTGATGGGATTTTTCTTTTCAGTCTCTTTCTTGCCAGTGTCCTGAGGCTCCTCCGTCCTTTCGGACTTGTCCGGGGAAGCCATCTCCTTCTCCACCTCATCCGTCTCGGAAGCCGGCGGTGTATAGGCAGGCTCAGGCTGCTGGGCACTTCCATCCGGCAGATCTATCTTGCGGTTATCCGAGCTTTCCGAGATGTCCCCGAAGTCCAACACTATGCGGCAGGCCGTAGCTCCGCCTGTCAGCTTGAACACATTGTAGTTGTTCCTGCCTACCTTGGTTTCCACCACGATACGCACAGTCTGCTTGTCGAACTGTGCCACCTTGAGCCGTCCGGCGAAGGGACTGTCTAAATCAAGATCTTTCCTGGCCTTGGGACTGAGCCAGGCATTGGGCAAATCCACCACCACCCTGTCCGGGTTGGAAAGGATTATTTTCTTGAAGGCCATATCTTTCGTGGCTTCCACCACGATGCGGACTTTGTCACTATGGCTGCTGATGCGCACCCCCGTGACCTCCGCCATGCCGCTGACCCGCTCCCCAAAGTCCGAAGCCGAAGCCTGCAGAGGTAAGAGGATCAAGGCCAAAAGCATAAATATCAAGAGCCTTAAGTGTCTCATAGAAACCTCCTACTTGGAAATGTGAACATTATTTCTATGTACACCAACGCTTCCACACACACTACATTCAATATTATAATGCAAATGGAGCTATTTTGCCACTGGCAAAATAGCTCCATTTTTATTTTATAACATATTTTTTAAGAAAGCCCTCGTCCTTTCTTCCTTCGGACTCCCAAAGAACTCTTTAGGTGAGTTTTCTTCGACTATATTCCCATCCGCCATAAATATCACATGGCTGGCGGCCTCTCTGGCGAAGGCCATCTCGTGGGTCACCACCACCATGGTCATGTGCTCGGCAGCAAGCTCCCGCATGGTCTTCAGCACCTCGCCAGTAAGCTCCGGGTCAAGGGCCGAAGTGGGCTCGTCAAAGAGCATGATATCAGGCTTCATACAGAGAGCCCGGGCGATGGCTACACGCTGCTGCTGGCCGCCGGAGAGCTGGCTGGGGTAGTAGTCCTCACGGTCGCTGAGGCCTACTTTCTTCAGCAATTCCCTGGCATAAGGGAGAATATCCGCCTTTTTCATGCCCTGCACCTGCACTGGCGCCTCGATGAGGTTTTCCAGCACCGTCATGTGAGGGAAAAGGTTGAACTGCTGGAACACCATGCCCATGCGGGAGAGGACTTCCCTTTCCGCCTTGCCGTCCACATACTGGGCCGTCCCCTCTGCCCCGGTCCTGACCAAAGGCTTGCCCTCAATCTCAATGGAACCGGAATCAATGGTTTCCAGCTTGTTCAGACAGCGCAGGAGAGTGGATTTGCCTGAGCCTGAAGGACCGATGATGGCCAGCACTTCCCCCCGCCTTACAGTAAGGTCAATGCCCTTCAGCACCTCAAGGTCCCCGAAGGACTTCTTCACGTCCAAAACCCGCAGCATGACGTCGCCTTTATTTTGCATATCTGCCATAACGCACCTCCAAACGCTTGAAGCCCCAGGTCAGCACAAAGGTCATGAGCAGATAGAACACCGCCGCCACCAGGAAGGGCATCATGTCAAAATCACGCTGCACGATAGTGCGGGCCACCCTCAGCAGGTCATTCATGGCCAGGATATAGATAAGGGAAGTATCCTTCACCAAGTTTATAGTCTCGTTGCTGATGGGAGGCAGCACGATGCGGATAACCTGCGGGAGAATAATCCTGCGCATGGTCTGGGTATAGCTCATGCCCAGAGTCTTGGCTGCCTCATACTGTCCCTTTGGCACCGCCTGGATGCCGGAGCGGAAAATCTCCGCAAAGTAAGCGGCATAGTTCAGGGTGAAGGCCAGTAGCGCCGCCGCCAGATCCGGCAGCATGATGCCCACCATGGGCAGGGCAAAATACACGAATAAGAGCTGCAACATCAAGGGCGTCCCGCGCATCAGCCAGATGTAGAATTCCATCAGCAGGGACAAAGGACGGCAGGAGGACAGCCTGGCCAGCGAAGCCAGCATACCAAGTGGCAGTGCCAGCAGCAAAGTCACGAAGAAAATTTCCAGCGTGACTTTGCTGCCCTCTGCCATCTGGAGGATCATATCCAGCAGGTTCATCTATATTCTACCAACTTTCTTTAGTATGATAAAGCATTAACGCAGAATATTATACTATGAAATTGTGAACCTGTAAAGCCTTCCCCTTGAGGGGAAGGTGGCAGTACGAAGGACTGACGGATGAGGTGCAACTAAATTCGATATGTTACCTAAGCAAATAAACGCTTCACCTCATCCGCCCCTAACGGGGCACCTTCCCCTCAAGGGGAAGGCAATACAAAAGGCCGTGCCTCACGGCACAGCCTTTGCGTTTGCATTCAAGCGCGTTGTTCGTCCTTCTTATCATCAATGGGTACCGGCTCTGCTGCCAGGCCGTCCTTGATGCCCTTGATGCTTTCACCGATGCTTCTGCCCAGCTGTGGCAGGCGCTTGCCGCCGAAGAGCACGAGAGCTACTGCCAGTATCAATAAAAGTTTCGGTATGCTAAGTCCTAACATGATTTGTTGACCTCCTAAAAACAAGCCCGGACATCCGTATCATGGGCAATCTTACTCTTACTCTCTGATATTCTCCTGTATATCAACGTTTTCCTGCTGCCTGGCCAATTTTTCTTCAAAACTTTCTTCCGTTGCAACAGTTATACCTTCCTGGTCAGGGGCAGTATTTCCCTCCTGCCCTGTTTCATTCTCCGCATCCAACAGCTCCATGAACTCGTCTCCGGTGATGGTTTCCTGCTCGTAGAGCTTCCTGGCGATCTTCTCCAGGGACTCCCTGTTATCCTCCAGCAGCTTGTAGGCCTTCTCATACTGCTTTTTCACCAGGGCCATGACCTGATGGTCGATGGCAGTCTGGGTCTCGATGGAGCAGGCCAGGCTGGTATCGCCGCCCAGATAGCGGTTGGTGACAGTCTCCAGAGCCACCATGCCGAATTCCTCGCTCATGCCGTAGCGGGTGATCATGGCCCTGGCCATCTTGGTGGCCTGCTCGATGTCGTTGGAAGCCCCCGTGGTGATGGTGTCAAAAATCAGGGCCTCGGCCGCCCGCCCTCCCGTGAAGGTGGCGATCTTGTTCTCCAGTTCCTCCTTGCTCATGAGGTAGTGGTTTCCTTCCTCCTCCACCTGCATGGTGTAACCCAGGGCCCCGGAGGTGCGGGGAATGATGGTGATTTTCTGCACAGGGGCGGAATGGGTCTGGAGAGCAGCCACTAGAGCATGACCCACCTCATGATAGGCCACTGTCCACTTTTCCTTGTCAGAGAGAATGGCATTCTTCTTCTGGTAGCCAGCGATGACCACCTCTATGCTTTCCTCCAGGTCTGACTGGCTGGCTTCGTTCCTGCCGTCCCGGACAGCCCTGAGGGCCGCCTCGTTGACGATGTTGGCCAGCTCCGCCCCGGAGGCTCCGGAAGCCATGCGGGCTACCTTGTTGTAGTCCACATCTGCCTGCACCTTGATTTTTTTGGCATGGACCCTGAGGATTTCCTCCCGACCCTTGAGGTCGGGCAGCTCCACGGGCACCCGGCGGTCGAAACGGCCGGGACGGGTGAGGGCAGGGTCCAGGGAATCAGGCCGGTTGGTAGCCGCCAGGATAATGACCCCGGAATTGCCCTCGAAGCCGTCCATTTCCGTCAGCAGCTGGTTCAGGGTCTGCTCCCTCTCGTCATTGCCGCCAATCTGGCCGTCGCGCTTCTTGCCGATGGCGTCAATCTCGTCAATGAAGACGATGCAGGGAGCCTTTTCCTTGGCCTGCTTGAAAAGGTCTCGCACCTTGGAAGCCCCCAGGCCCACGAACATCTCCACGAACTCAGAGCCGGACATAGAGAAGAAGGGCACATCTGCCTCGCCTGCCACGGCCTTGGCCAGCAGGGTCTTGCCAGTGCCGGGAGGCCCCACCAGCAGGAGCCCCTTGGGCATGGAGGCGCCGATGGCCTTGAATTTCTCAGGGTCATGGAGGTAGGAGACAATCTCGGAAAGATTCTCCTTAGCCTCCTCCTCCCCTGCCACATCGCTGAACTTCACCCCCTGGGCGCTCTTGATGTAGACTTTCGCCTTGGAGCCCCCCAGGCCGAACATCATGGAGTCACGGCCGCCCCCCATGCGCTCCATCATCTTGCGGGACATATACTGGCCGATGGCAAAGAAAATCAAGAGGGGCAGCACCCAGGACAGCAAAATGCTCATGAAGGGAGACATCTCCTCCACGATTTCCCCGGAGAAATCCGCCCCGGATTCGTAGAGCCGCTTGGTGAGGTCCGGGTCACTCAAGCGGCCCGTTTTATAAGTATTGCCGTCTTCTTTTTCCGTGAAGATGATCTGGTTTTCCTTGATGGAAACCTTCTCCACATTCTTGGCTTCGGTCTGCTGGATAAAGGTGTTGTATTCCACCTCCTGCACTTTCTTGGCTTCAAAGTAGGGCATGAAGAGGTGGTTGAAGGCCACCAGCAGTATGAGGGTCACAATATAGTAAAAGATAATGGGCCGCTCGGGCTTCTTTACTTCATTCATGGAAAAACTCCTTTCCCGGGAGTGTTTATCTCGCCACGCGCAGGCGCAGCACCTTCACATGTTTTGTATAGAACCAGTAGGCGATGGCGATGAACACCGCGGTCACCGTCCAGCTCAGGGGATAGCAGAACATCAAGGTGGCAAAGTCAGGGTCTTGGGCAAAAGCCGTATAGACCCAGGTAAGCCGCACCCCGCAGATGCCCACCAGGGCCAGCACGGCAGGCTGCAGGGAAAAACCATAGCCCCTGAGGGCCCCTGAGAAAATATCCACAATGCCGTTGATGCCGGCTGGCACCACCACATACCAGATGCGCACCATGCCCAAGGCGATGACCTCTGGATGACTGTCAAAGAGGGCCAGCAGTGTCTCCCCGAAGAAAAGCACCAGCAGGGAGACAGTGGTCATAAAGGAAAGCCCCAATCCAAAGCACAGCCAGGTGGCCCGGCGGCAGCGGAAGAGCTTCCCCGCCCCGTAGTTCTGGCTCACAAAGGTGGTAGCCGCCTGGGAGAAAGAATAAACAATGCAATAGACATTGATCTCAATGGTGAAAGCAGCGCTGGAGGCTGCCATGGTCTCCGCCCCCAGGCTGTTGATGGCTGCCTGGATAACAATATTGGACAGGGAGAAGACCATGGCCTGAATGCCTGCGGGCAGACCGATTTTCACGATTTCCTTTATCCTCTGCCCCTGCCAGTGCAACTGCCTGAGGTCCAGGCGGATGACACCTTCCGTATGGCGCAGCACGTGCAGGAGCATGCCTGCCGCCATGAATTGGGCCAGCACCGTAGCTCCTGCCACCCCTGCAATACCCCAGCCCAAAGGACCGGCAAACAAGAGATCCAGCAGGGCATTGACGGCACTGGTCACCGCCAGGACCTGCAAGGGAGTCTTGGTATCTCCACGACTGCGGAAGATGGCGGCCTGAAAGTTATAAAGCCCCATGAAAGGCATGCCCAGCAGGAACACCCTCAGATACATCTCCGCCAGAGGCATGACGCTCTCGGGCACCGCCAGAGCCGTGAGCACAGGTCCGGCCAGCAGCTCACCCAGGGCCATAAGCCCCAGCCCCACCGCCAGCGCCAGCAGGAAGGCCGTATGGACAGCGCTGCTGGCCTTCTCCATGTCTCTGGCCCCGATAAAGCGCGCCACCATGACGTTGGCACCCAGGGAAATCCCCATAAAGAGATTCACCAACAGGCCGATGATGGAAACATTGGTGCCCACCGCCGCCATGGCCTCCGTGCCCACAAAGCGCCCCACCACCGCCACATCGGCCGCGTTGTAGAGCTGCTGCAAAAACACCGTCAGGGCCAAAGGCAGGGCAAATTTCACGATTTTGTCCCACAGGGACCCGTGAGTCATATCAAGTTCAGTGGCTTTCATAGCCAAAACGCACTCCTTAGTAAATCAAACAAACTTGCTATACTATCATAACACAAATACAGCAGATAAACAGCCCCATGCACCGCAAAAGGCGCATGGGGCAGACTCTGCTATTCATTTCTCAGATTTTCAGACTGGAATCCTTGCCCGGGGAGTACCACGGTAGACCTCATGCCCCCGATTCTGCTCCTTGCTGATCTCACCCTTGATAGCATCGATGAGGATATTGCCTATGACCTGCTTCCACATATCCTCCATGTTGTCACCGGACTGGGCAGGCGGCTGCTGGGGCGGAGGGTCCTGCCGCTTGTTGGCCATCTCGTCTGCCCGCTGCAGCTCGTTCCAAAGCTCCCGATCATCCTTGGGTGAAGCCTCCCAAGCCCACTTCAGCTCGTTGTAGGCCTCCTGGTAACGCTGCCTGTCATAGTAGATCAGGCCGCGATAGCGATGGCACTTCCAGATGGGATAGATGGCATCATCATGGGGCGTATTCTGGGCACTGTCAAAATCCAGCATGGCATTGTCATCAGAGCGCAGGCCGTAATAAGCCCGACCTCTCAGATAATAGGCATAGGCCAGGGGGCTGTCCGTGACGCTGGTATCGCGGATAACCTTGGTGAGCCGGGTAATGGCAGCGTTGTGCTCCCCTCTTTGGATGAGGGCCACGCACTCGTCAAAAATCTGTCCCAGGGTGTACTGGTTTTCCAGCTGATGGCCGATTTCCCGCTTTTCCCTGCCGCTGGCGTGCTCGTATTTCTGCAGCAGCTCCTCATTCTGCTTCTTGAGCTCGTCCCGCTCCTTCTGCAGCTTTTCCAGTTCCTGCCGCTTCTGCATCATATTCTGCAGGTCGATGGTATCCGTGTCCACCTCAGCGGTGATATTCACTGTATATTTGAGCACATTGCCCGTGAGTTCCGGCACAGAGTTCTCATGAGTGACCTTCAGCACCGCCCCGGAAATCATGCGCACATCATCCTCAGTCAGCTCGTAGTTCTGCGTGCGGGAGTAACTTTCCACATATACCCCTGCCTGCTCCACTGCTGACCGCATAGCCTCCTGCCGGGCCGCATCCTTGGCGATCTTGGGCGAATCATTATCCCCCATGACATAGACCCCCGTGGCGTGTATCACCTGGGGCGCAGCGCTCACGCAGGCACAGGAAAACAGCAGTCCCATCAGCATAGTAAGGCATAATATTTTTTTGGCCATGCTATCAACCCTCTGTCTTTATCAACTAAATCCAATCTTATATAGCATATATCGACATTTTCACTCTATATTTTAAGTTATTTCTTTGACAATAGCATTAAATCCTGTTTAGAAAAGAATTTTATTTGCCCCAGACAATGCAAAAAGCCCCCGATTCCTCGGGAGCTGAAATCTCAATGCTTAAGACACCACAAAATCAGCTTCGTCAGGCTCATACATCTGCTCCAAGTCTACCATATATATGTGCTCCTGCTCTGCGTTCTTCAAAATCCAATTGGAAAATCCGCTTTTTGAGAACAGCAGATACTGCACCACCGTATACTTCTTGTCGATAAGTTGGTGCCTTGCCTTCAGTTGCTCAAATACGCCCTTGTCCAAGACCTCGTTCTTGAACTTGCACTCACCAATGACCGCCTGTTTGCTGATACTGTCGATACCCACCACATCGATATCTGTTTCCTCTTTCTTGGCAGGATTAGTCCCCCACCATTTCCCTACCTTGGTAGTCAGACAGGCCAACCTGCCGGATGTGCCCATATACATGGTGTAATAGCGGCACATGTCTTCAAAGACACTCCCCATATAATTAGGCAGGTTCTTCTTGACCACATTATCATAGTATATAGCGCCACGGCCAAAGTCAATCATGCCTACTCCGGCAGAGACAAACTGGTACCAAAAGCGAAACATATTGTCAGCCAGCACATATTGCACCTTGCGCTTGTTGTTCTCGTCCGTAATGGCATAGTCCTTTCGCAGAATGCCTGTAGCCACCAGATTGGCCGCCGCATGAGACACCTTGGTTGAGTCCATATGTGTAAGGTCTGCTATGGTCGATATCTTGTTACGTCCCGCTGCCACTGCTTCTATGATGGCATTATACAGAGCCACATTCTTGAACTCCTGTGTCAGAAGATTATTGGGCTCCTCATAGAGATACCCCGTCTCAGCGAAAAACAGCTGCTTCAGATTGTCATCCAGCGATAAGCGGTCATCAAACATAGCCAGATACTTGGCTATGCCGCCGGTCACACCGTACACCACAGCCTTGTCCTCAGCAGAAAACTCAGGCACAAACTCCCCCGCCTCCATGTAATTGAAGGCCTTTAGCTTCATCTGTGAGGTTCTCCTGCCAAAGAGGGGACTCTTTTCACTCAACACTTCATCTTCCATGAAGCTGATTGATGAGCCGCTGAGAATAAGGAACATATTGCCGTCCAGCCATTCCCTGTCTATGAATTTTTGCAGAACAGACAGCAGAGACTTGTCCTGTTCTGCCAGATAGGGGAATTCATCTATGATAAAGATAATCCTCTCCTGCTGTGCTTTTTCACCAATCCAGCTGAAGAAATCCTCATAGGAGCTGAAATTGACCCCTCGCATCTCAGGAGCCAATGCCTCAATAGCATAGTCCCCCATCAACTTCAAGTTGCGCTGGCTACTGCTACGCACCGATGTATAAAATACAGCCTTCTTGTCCTCTATAAAGCGTTGAAGCAAGGTAGATTTCCCCACCCTGCGCCGACCATAGAGCACCATCATCTGAAAACCATCTTTATGATAAAGGCTATTCAGTGCTTCAAGTTCCCGCTTGCGGCCTATGAACTCTACCATCACAAACACCCCTTTAATTGAAGTACGCTTCATTGAAACCAACTTCAATATAATTATATCATAATCTTAACAGGATATCATCTTTTGTGAAGTTGACTTCATTAGAAGTCAATTTCAATGTCAAATATTTAAGTACAGTGATTCGCTCACACACTGCTTTAATCCGCCTTCTATGAGCTTACCATTGCCATGGAGCCAATAACTTTGCATCAGTTTGGACACAATAAGGTACAAATAAGGTACATTTAGGTCTTTCTAGGCAAAAGAAAAAACCCCCGGAACCCCGGAGGCCTTGATTTTTCTATGGAGCTAGCTGCAGGACTTGAACCTGTGACCTGCTCATTACGAATGAGCTGCTCTACCAACTGAGCTAAGCTAGCATATCCGTTACTTGCGCAACTGACGGGTTATATTATAATCCATCTCTGCCTCTCTGTCAATATATTTTTTTATTTCCTCTAACCTCATTGGCAAAACTTATAAGGCAGTCAGCCTATTGGTGCCAAACCAGAGCACATATTGAGAAGGTTTTTCCATTCAGGCGTAGAATATACAATATAGTGTAGTTTGTGCAGAAACATACATCAAGCTAATTGGTAAGGAGGCGGCGCCATGCCAGCCCTGCGCGTCTTAGTCATAGGCAACCAAATATTGGGCGACAACAAGATTGCACAAGAGCTGGCTTTGCGCCTGCCTAAAGACAGCCAGGTGGAGTTTTCTTCTGGTGCCGCTGAAGCCATCGAGAAGACGCGCCAGTTCAAACCCAATGCGGTGGTGCTGAATTTCTCCATGGCCCTCACCCGCATTGAAGGCGAAATGCTCATCAGCCTGCTGGCCAAGAAGATGCAGATTCCCACCATCGCTTTCGGCAGGGTCAATTCCAGCCAGCAGACCGCCCAGCGCATGGGTGCTCTCAAATACATGGTCAAGTCCTCGGACCCTCTGCTGTCCGATCACTTCTACCACCTGCTGGCAGATGACCTGCAGGCCTTGAGAAATGCCCCTGCCTCAGCCCGTCCTGGCGAAGGGTCAGCAGCTCCCCGCCCTGTCTCTTCCTTCAACCGTCCGGCAGCGCGTCCGGGCCTTTCTCCCCTGGCCCGCCGCACACCTTCGGCAGCTGTCCCGCCTGCCGCTCCCCCCTCCATGCCGCCTCCCCGTCGGGGCGGCCCCATCGAGCTCATTGCCATCGGCTCCTCTACTGGCGGTACGGAAGCCCTGTCCGTGGTGCTGCACGGGCTGAAACCTCCGCTGCCCGGCATTGTCATCGTGCAGCATATCCCGGCCATGTTCTCGAAGCTCTTGGCCAACCGGCTCAATGAAGAGTGTCCTCTCTCCATCAAGGAAGCAGAGACTGGTGACAAGGTGGAACCAAACCATGTGTATATCGCCCCAGGCGGCAAGCACATGACCCTCAGCCGCACAGGCTCAGGCCCCCTGGTGCTGGACTGCACCCCCGGGCCGCCTGTCCACAGCTGCTGTCCTGCCGTGGATGTGCTCTTTGACACAGTAGCCAAATATGTGGGGGACAAAGCCTTGGGGGTCATCCTCACAGGCATGGGACGCGACGGGGCTGACGGACTCTCGCAGATGAGGGCCCAAGGGGCCTATACCCTGGGGCAGGATGAGGCCACCAGCGTGGTGTACGGCATGCCAAAGGCGGCCTTTGATCAGGGGGCGGTGTGTGAACAGCTGCCACTGCCGGATATTGCGGCGGCTATTACTAGAGTTGCTAATAATAAGTAAATCCCGAAGATACTCTAAGACGAGTTTCTTCGGGATTTTTGGTTGCTCTCTTTGTTTGGTTTCGGCTGTTCATTTTCTTTGGCGCAAAGAAAACGAACCAAAAGAAAACGCGGCCTTGCCTTTCATCCATGAAAGCCAACGGCCGCAGGAGCGCCCATCCATGGGCGCCGGGGGGACGAGGGTTCGGTGGTTACCGATTTTTATATTTATAACCGAGCCACAGTGCAAACAACCACAAAGGCGTGATGATTACTGCCAGCTGCATGTCGGGGATCTGGGTCATCATGAAGACTACGCCTAAGAGGAACGCCAGGCAGAGGTAGTTGGTCCAGGGATGGAGGATAGCCTTGAACTTGGTCTCCTTGCCTTCCCTTCTGCAGTATTCCTTGAACTTCAGATGGGTGATGCAGATGACAATCCAGTCTACCACTGCCGCTGCTGTGGCTATGGAGATGAAGTACATGAAGACATGGCCCGGGAACATGTAGTTCAGCACGACCACCAGCAGGGTAATGCCCGATGATACCAGGATGCCGTTCACCGGCACCCCACGGCCGGAAATCTTTGCCAGGAAGGTAGGAGCGTCGTCATCAGCAGCCAGGCCGTAAAGCATGCGGCTGTTGCTGTAAATGGCAGAGTTGTAGACAGAAATGGCTGCTGTCAGCACCACGAAGTTCAAGATATGGGCAGCTGCCGGGATGCCCACATTGGAGAAAATCTGCACAAAGGGGCTGGCCTCCATGCCCACTTCATTCCAGGGCCAGAGAGCCATGAGCACTGCCATAGTCCCCACATAGAAGAGCAGGATGCGCACAATGACCCCGTTGATAGCCTGGGGAATAGTGCGGTCAGGGTCATCAGCTTCACCGGCAGTGATGCCGATGAGCTCAATGCCGCCGAAGGAGAACATGACCACCGTAAGCGACAGGCCCAGCCCCCACCAGCCATTGGGCAGGAAACCGCCGTGTGACCAGAGGTTGGAGACGTTCTCCGGGAAGGACATGTTGCCCCCAAAGAGCAGGTAAAGCCCCAGCACAATCATCATCAGGATGGCAGTGATCTTGATAAGCGCCATCCAGAACTCCATCTCGCCATACATGCGCACGTTGATGAAATTGGCTGCCGTAATGACAATGAGGCACACCAGAGCACTGACCCACTGAGGAAGATCCGGCAGCCAGAAATTCATGTAGATGCCCACCGCCGTGAGCTCTGCCATGGAAACAATGACGTAATTAAACCAATAATTCCACCCGGACATGAACCCTGGGAAACTGCCCCAGTATTTGCTGGCATAATAGCTGAAGGAACCTGATACAGGCTCGTCCACCGCCATTTCTCCCAGCATGCGCATGATGAAGAAAATCACGATGCCCCCCAGAAGATAGGCCAACATCACCGAAGGCCCTGCCAGGGCAATAGTGGAAGCAGAACCGTAGAACAGCCCCGTGCCGATGGCGCCGCCCAGGGCTATCATCTGCAGGTGACGGTTCTTGAGGCCCCGCCGCATTTTGCTTGCTTTCGCTTGACTCATTGATTCATCCCATTTCTAAAATAAATTGACACGAATGATATTATACAATAAATAAAGCAGTGCCGCCACCCGGAGGCACTGCCAATCTTTATTATCCAGTTTTTAGCTCAGCAGCAGACTGTCACTGGTGAGCTCGCTGCCTGCCGCTTTTTCGAACATGGCTAAGAGGTCCTTCACGGAGAGGTTCTTCTTCTCCTCCCCTGCCACATCCACCAGGATGCGCCCGTCGTACATCATGATCAGCCGGTTCCCCAGCCGCAGGGCATCGCGCATGTTGTGGGTGATCATCAGGGTGGTGAGCTGCTGTTCCTCCACGATTTTCTTCGTAAGGCTCAGCACCTGCTCTGCCGTCTTAGGGTCAAGAGCTGCCGTATGCTCATCCAGCAACAGCAGCTGAGGCCGCACCATAGTGGCCATGAGCAGGGTCAGTGCCTGGCGCTGGCCACCGGAGAGCAGGCCCACCTTGGACTCCAGCCTGTCCTCCAAGCCCAGGTGCAGGCCTGCCAGAAGCTCCCGGAAATGCCCCCGTTCCTTGTCGGAAGAACTCCAGCGCAGGGTGGGACGCTTGCCCCGCCGGGAGGCAATGGCCAGGTTTTCCTCTATCATCATATTGGCCGCCGTGCCCATCATGGGGTCCTGGAAGACCCTGCCGATGAACTTGGCCCGCTTGTACTCCGGCCACTTGGTGATATCCGTGCCCGCAATGGTGATGCTGCCTGTATCCACCGGAAAAGTTCCCGCAATGGAATTCAGGAGCGTTGATTTGCCCGCACCATTTCCGCCGATAACCGTCACGAAATCCCCCGGTGCAAGATGCAGGGAGAGTTTCCTGAGGGCCAGCTTCTCGGTGATGGAGCCGGGATTGAAAGTCTTGGAAATATCCTTGATATCTAACATATTCGTCCTTTCCGCCCTAACCCCTGCGCATCTTGCGCCAGCGGGACTGAATCAGCGGCAGGGACAGGGCAATGGCCACCAGCACCGCCGTGAAAAGCTTCAGGTCATTAGGCGGCATGCCCATCTGCAGGACAATGGCAATGACGCCGCGATAGACAATGGAGCCCAGGATGACAGAAATCAGGCAGTTCTTGAAGCTGCGGGTGCCGAAAAGCACCTCGCCGATAATCACGGAAGCCAGGCCGATGACGATGGTGCCTACCCCCATGCCCACATCGGCAAAGCCGTTGCTCTGGGCCACCAGGGCACCGGAAATAGCCACCAGTCCATTGGACAGCAGCAGGCCCAGCACGATCATCACGTCAGTGTCGATGCCGTTGGCACGGATCATGTGGGGGTTATTGCCAGTGGCACGCACCGCCGCCCCTATCTCCGTGCCGAAGAACCAGTAGCAGGCCAGGGACACCAGGAGCACGACCACAGCGCCGATGATCAGCACCGTCATGCTCTTGTCTCCCCCTACGGGGAAGATGGTGAAGATGGTTTCCTGCTGCAAGAGCGGCAGGTTGGCCTTGCCCATGACCCGCAGGTTCACGGAATAAAGGGCAATCATGGTAAGGATGCCCGCCAGCAGGGCCGGAATCTTCAGCTTGGTGCAGAGAAAGCCCGTCACCACACCGGAAATCATGCCAGCCACACAGGCCATGAAGATGGCGGGGATGGGCTGCCAGCCCGCCGTCAGCAGGGATGCCGCCACCGCCGCCCCAAGGGGGAAGGAACCTTCCACTGTCAGGTCAGCGATATCCAGCACCCGGAAAGTCAGATAAACTCCAATCGCCAGCAAGGCCCACAGAAGGCCCTGGGAGACGGTTGAAATAACCAGATCCATTTACTCAACGACCTCCGCATCCTTCAGTACATCCTCAGGCAGCTTGATGCCCAGGAGCTCTGCATTCTTCTTGTTCACGGAGACCTTCAGGTCCTTGGCCAGCTCCACGGGCAGGGTAGCGGTCTTGGCCTTGCCCTGCAGCACATCAGCTGCCATGTGGCCCGTCTGGACACCCAGCTTGTAGTAGTCAATGCCGTAGGTAGCCAGGCCGCCCACCTTCACCATATTCGGCTCGCCGCAGATGACAGGCACCTTGGCGCTGTTGGTGATATCGAGCAGAGTGGGGAAAGCGGAAGCAATCACGTTATCCGTAGGCTCATAGAAAGCATCAACAGAGCCGATGAGGCTCTGGGCAGCCTGCTGGATATCGTTGACGGTGGAGATAGTAGCCACCTTCACAGTGAGCCCCTTGCTCTCTGCGTATTCAGTCATGGCCTTGATCTGCACCTCGGAGTTCACCTCGCTGGAGGAATAGATGGTGCCGATGACCTTGGCATCAGGCTTGAGCTTCAGCAGCAGGTCGATCTGCTCCTTGATGGGGTTCATGTCGCTGGTGCCGGAAACATTGCCACCGGGCTCCTTGTTGCTCTTCACCAGTTTTGCACCCTCATAGTCGGTGATAGCCGTGCCCAGGATGGGAATATCCTTGGTGGCATTGGCTATGGTCTGGGCCGCCGGGGTGGCAATAGCGCAAATCAGGTCAAGCTTGGCGCTTACAAAGCGCTGGGCGATATTCTGCAGATTGGACTGGTCAGCCTGTGCGTTCTGGCGGTCAATGGTGAGGTTCTTGCCCTCCTCAAAGCCACGCTCCTTCAGGCCGTCCACAAAGCCCTTGTTGGCAGCATCAAGAGCATTGTGCTCCACCAGCTGGACAATGCCCACATGATAAGTCTTCTCCCCGCTGCCAGCAGCCTGGTCACCGCCGCCGCAGCCAGCCGTCAGGGCTGCCGTGGCAAACAGAGCCGCCGCAACCATCCCTTTGAGTTTTTTTACGCTTAACATATCAATCCCCACCTTTTTGTAATATTTGTTTCCTGTAAGTAGACAGGTTTTATTATACAACATTACACATAAAAATCAAGCAGAGGCCTGCAAGGATTTACCTTTATCCACCTAGAATAGTTATATAAACGAAACACGCAAAGGAGCGAAACCTATGGCAACAGCAGAAAGCGGCGACATCGTCTATGTGAAGCACCGGGGCTATCAGCATTTCGGTGTTTACACAGGCAATGATCGTGTCGTCCATTATTACAAAGAAAAGAACCCGCTGGTGTCCGACGGTATCATCAGGGAAACCAGCCTTTCCGAATTCATGTCCGGCAGCAACACCCTCTATGTGCTGAACGGGGACAGCAACCACAAGCAGCTCCTGGACTGGCTGATCAAGCGTATCTGGGGAGAGGACTTCCAGTCATTTTCCCCGGAAGAGACGGTAGCCCGGGCCCGCAGCAAGATTGGGGAAAAAGGCTACAATCTAGTAAGCAACAACTGCGAGCACTTCGCCCTTTGGTGCAAGACGGGAATTGGCATGTCCACACAGGTAGAAGAAATACTTTCCCTGCTGCTGCCCAAGCTTGATACCGTCCCTGCATCTCCCTCCCCCGCCCATGAGCAAAAAGAAAAGCACCTGCCGCCCAAAGCAGCAGATGCTGTAGATGATTGAATCCTTTTAAAATCTTTGCCTGTCCTTCAAGGCCCTTTCAATATCCCTCTTGGCAGCCTTGGCCTGGAGATCGGCACGCTTGTCGTAGTTGTGCTTGCCGGAAGCCAGGGCCAGCTCAAGCTTGGCCCGGCCATGCTTGAAGTAAATCTTCAGGGGCACCAGTGTGAAGCCCTTCTCTCTCGTCTGGCTGAAGAGCTTCACTATCTCCGCCTTGTGCATAAGCAGGCGCCGCACCCTCAGAGGGTCATGGTTGAAGATATTGCCCTGCTCATAGGGGCTGATATGCATGTGCTCTACAAAGACTTCGCCGTTCTTGATAAAGGCGTAGCTGTCCTTGAGGTTGGCACGGCCTGCACGGAGGCTCTTGACCTCAGTGCCCTTGAGTTCCAGGCCGGTCTCAAAGGTTTCATGTATAAAGAAGTCATGGCGAGCCTTGCGGTTCTCGCAGACAATCTTGATGGCAGCGTTCTGCTTTCCCATAGCCTCCACCTTTCTTCTTGAGATTTGACTTATGTTAAGGCGTTCGGGACAAGGGCACAGCAACGCTTCACTTGAAATTTTTCCTGCGGAAAAATTTCACACGTTACGCTTATGCTGCGTCCTTGCCCCTCACTTACTTTGCTCACTTTGAGTTACCCGTGCCGCCCTCTGTCTTGCGATTGAGATGGGGGCGGCCTTTTGGCGCGCCCTCACGGCGCATTTCCTGCTCCTTGCGCTCGTGGTAGCCGGGGGGATCTGGCCAGACAGCAGAGTTCAGGCCCGTGATCTTCACCCGGTGGTAATCACCCTCCCGGCGCTCCTCACGGCTCTTGCCGCCATTGCGCTTCCTGCCCAGGGTTTCCCTGGTGGCACGCTCTGCACGTCCCGTGCGGTCGGTGCTGCGCTCCTGTGCCCGGGAAGCACGGCCCTTGGCGGGCTTGTCTCCGGCAGGACGGGAAATCTTCTCTCCCGAAGAGCCGCGGCGCTTTGGGCGGTGGCCCTTATGCTGGCTCTTGCTCTTGCCGTCATCGGGAATCTCCTCCAGCACGGAAGCCACCAGGTCGCCATCCTTGGGGCCGCGCTTCCTGCCGCCGCGATTCCTGTCGCGTTCCTTGCGGTCAGCCTTGGGCTTGCCACTGTTCTTGCGGCCGCCGCCCACGGCATTTCTCAGAGCCTGGGCATCATCGGCGCCATTGTCCTTCAGCACGAAATCAAGGTTGCGCTCTTCCACATTGGCGCGCACCAATACAATCTGCACCTCATCACCCAACCGATACTGCTGCTGGGTGCGCTCGCCCACCATGGCGTAGAGGTCCTCACGGTACTCGTAGAAGTCGTTGATCATGGTGGAGACGTGTACCAGTCCCTCCACGCCGTTATCCAGCTCCACGAAGATGCCGAAAGCGGTGACGCCGCTGATGACGCCGGTGAACTCCTCACCCACGAACTGAGCCATGTACTCGATTTTCTTCATGTCCGTGGTTTCCCGCTCAGCCTCGATAGCCACCCGCTCACGGGCAGAGGCATGGTCGGCAATTTCCGGCAGCATGGTCTTCAGCTTGGCTTCACGCTCGCGGGGCATGCCACCCTCAGCCATTTCCTCGCGCAGGAGGCGATGGACAATGAGGTCCGGGTAGCGGCGGATAGGCGAGGTGAAGTGGGTGTAGTAGCGGGCTGCCAGGCCGAAATGACCCAGGGACATCTCGCTGTAGCGGGCCTGCTGCATAGAGCGCAGGGCCACGGTAGAGATGATGCGCTCCTCGGGCTTGCCCTGCACCTTCTCCAGCACCTTTTCCACATCCATGGGCTTGATATGACCAGCCTCATCCTTGCGGACAAAGAGTCCGAAAGCTGCCAGCAGGTTGTTGAAGCGCTCGATCTTTTCCTCGCTGGGCTGCTCATGGACGCGGTAAATGAAGGGCTTATGCCTGAGATCCATGTGCTTGGCCACGGTCTCATTGGCGGAGAGCATGCACTCCTCGATAATGGACTCAGCCAGAGAGCCCTCGCGCTTGATAAGGGCCACCGGGTGCCCCTTCTCGTCCAGCTTCACCTTCACCTCGGGCAGCTCGAAATCAATTGAGCCACGGGCATGGCGGATTTTCTTGCGAAGGTTCCTGATTTCTGCCAGAGTCTCCAGCATCTCCCTGATGTCCTCATTGTCGGACACGAAGGGATCTGCCTTTTCCACCAGCACCTTGTTCACCATGTTGTAGGTGAGGCGGCGGTATACATGGATCACCGTGGGGATGATCTCGTAGCTGGTAATCTCGCCCTCTGGAGAAAGGTGCATCTCACAGGCCATGGAAAGGCGGTCAACCCCTGCATTCAGGCTGCAGATGCCATTGGAAAGCTCCTTGGGCAGCATGGGAATCACGCGGTCCACCAAGTAAACGCTGGTGCCGCGCTCACGGGCCTCGATATCCAGAGGCTGGTTCTCCCGCACATAGTGGCTGACGTCAGCGATGTAGACACCCAGGAAGTAGGAGCCGTCCTCCTTCTTGTAAGCGTAGACGCCATCGTCCAAATCCTTGGAATCCTCCCCGTCTACAGTGACAATGGGGAAGTTGCGGCGATCGCGGCGGCCGCGATACTCCTCGGGGGAAGGTTCCTGCTCCACCCCATCGGCGGCCTTCTGAACCTCCTTTGGGAAGGTCTCGGACAAATCGTACTGGCGCATGACAGAGAGCACATCCACGCCGGGATCCCCCACCTTGCCCAGGATCTCGATGACATTGCCCTCAGCGCTGCGACGGCCATCGGGCCACTTGGTGATTTCCACCACTACCTTGCTGCCGGTCTTGGCCCCATGAATCTGCTTCTTGGGGATGAAGATATCCTGGGTGAGCTTGGTATTGTCCGGCGTCACAAAGCCAAAGGTCTTGCTGCTCTCAAAGGTGCCCACGATCTTCTCATTGGCCCGCTCCAGAATGCGCAGGATCTCCCCTTCACGGGAGCGCCCCTCCTGCTCAGAGGGCGTGACCCGGGCCACTACCCGGTCACCATGCATGGCAGAGCCAATGGCAGGCCCCGGCACAAAGACATCCGTCTCTTCCTCAGTCTCCCTCACATCGGGAATAATGAAGCCAAAGCCCTTGGCAGTCATGGAAATCCGCCCCACCACCAGGTGCATCCGGGCAGGGGTGCCATAGCGGTCGCTGCGGTTCCTGATGATGGCCCCTTCCTGCTCCAGCTCTTCCAAGGCCTCAGAGAAAGCCACCTGCTCCTCTTCGCTAAGCTCCAGATTCTCCGCCAGCTCCTCTGCCAAAAGCGGCTTATAAGCATCCTCACGCATATAAGCCAAAATACGTTCTTTCAATTCCATACGTTCTTACTCCAAAATAAAATTCCGTACAATCCGTACCACACAAACACTCGTACTATCAAACACTCGTACTATCCGAACCCCCAGGGCCCAAGGATGGGCCCCGTGGACGCGGAAATCACACGATGTGATTTCAGTCCACGTTTTCTTTTGGTTCGTTTTCTTTGCGCCAAAGAAAATGAACAGCCGAAACTTATCCTTCCTCGTCCAAAAAAGCTGCCGTCCTTGCAAAGACCAGCTCCCGCTCCGGCTCCAAGGGCAAAAGGTGCCCCGCCTTCTCCAACCAAAAAATCTCTTTCTCCGAACTCTTCACATGCTCATAGATATAATCGGCACTCCTGGGATCTGCCGTGTGATCCCCATAACTGTGCACAATAAGAATAGGCACCTCGATATTCTCCAGGCAGGCATTAGCCTTCTTCATGACCTCCAGCAGCTCATGGACGCACATCAGAGGCATCTTCCTATAAGTGCGGTTCACTGCCTCCGGCACATTCTTCAGATTCCGCCGGGCCTTGGGCACGTACTGTCCCACACACTCTTCCCGGGGAGGCAGTTTCTCCACCCCCCAGCCAGGATGGATGATGGCAGGGGCCGCCAGGGTCACCAGCCGCTCCAGGGGCTTTTCCGCCGCTAGCCGCAAGGCCAAGAGCCCCCCCATGGAGTGCCCCACCACGGAAATGTCCTCGCACAGCCCCGAAAGCAAAGCGTAGCCATCCCGCACAGAGTCCATCCAGTCCTCCCCGGTCATATGGCTCATATCCTCTACTTTAGTAGCATGTCCCGCCAGGCGCACTCCCAGCACCGTATATCCACGTTTTTGAAGGTACTTGCCCATGAGCAAAAGCTCCGCCGGCAATCCCGTGAAGCCGTGAATCAAAAGCACCCCGCGCTTTCCACCGGGCAAGAAAAAGGGTTCCGCCCCAGGCACGATCATCCCTGTCACCCTCCCACAACGTAAATAACATTTTTATTAGGTAATCTAAATCTAAAAGCGCCCCCGGTGATCCGGGAACGCTCAAAGAAGCTTCAATTAGTTGGTCATGCGGGCAATCACGATAGTGATTACGGCAAACAAGATGGCAAAGACCACCGTCACCCGCGCCAGCAGCGCATCCATGCCCCGCGCCTTGCTGGAGAAAACCGTATCGGCACCGCCGCCCATGCCGCCCATGCCAGCAGACTTAGCCTCCTGGCCCAGGATAGCAGCGATGAGCACGATAGCCACGATAGCATCCAGCACCATCATCAAAGTAAGCAAGTTTCAAGCCTCCCTTGCGTAACGTCTCTAATACATCTTCCCTATCATAACACAAAGAATACGCACCTGCAAGGAAGTTCAAGGAGAAAGCAACGCCATATCCGTCACCCTGCGCCAATCCAGCTACTATAATGAAGCTCACTTATTGAAGTAATCATACCACTGGGCAATTATGCTGTCCCTGTTCAGGGCAATCATCTTCAATATTCGGTTCAGTTCTTTTGTAGGAATATCGCTATTATTATTCGCCACAACCGGATTGCTCTCCGGCGGCAGCCATATTTTAGTGGCATTGCCCGTAGGCTTACCCTGGCAGACATGGACATGAATCGGCTCCCCTGCCTCATTTGACCAGAAGAATACTCTATACCCATATATTTCAAACAACGTCGGCAATGATTTCACCATCCTCACGGGCGATTTCCCAGATAAGAGAACTATTGTTCTTCACAAACTGGCGCAAGGTATACTCCTCGTCCTCAGTGAAGCCCATGCACTTTTTTAGGTAACAGGCTGGTAATACATACTCTGCCCTGTCAAATCCACGTTCTGTGGGCCGTTCCAAATATACGCATATACTCTCCCCTTTAGTTGGAGAGGTATGTATATCCGTAAAAGTAACATTTATGTTTTGCGGTACAAGTTTCATGTAACCATGTTGCATAGCAGTAAATCCTCCTTTTAAAATGTATCAAATTCTTGTGTAGAAATTCTCATTTATCAGCACTCCCAGCTTGTCCATAATATTTTCAACCAAGATCATGCCTGATTTATCTTCTATCAAGAATTGGAAATACATTTCTACAACAAGCGCACATCTGCTGAACGGGCCAACAAACGCATAAAGATTGACGGGCTGCTGGAAGAAGGACGCCATCACTCTTCCATGATGTGGTATATTCGGTTATTCGCCATAATATCCGTCATACACGTAAACGCCTGGCGCAAGCGTGCTTGAACCCTGAAAAAATTACTTTTTCAAGGGCTGGTGTTTTCTGCGCCAATTTTCCCATACGCTTTCAAGCTATGGTATTCCAGCTTTGTGTAAAAGCATTTCCCATCACCTCAATACCAAAGACCACCCATTCTCATTTAGATTGCCGAGCTTTCTAATTCACATATATCCTAGAGCTTGCCAAAATTCTCTTAGTAGATACAATAGGCAAGTCCTTTTTAGTCAGATAATTATTGCACTGATTTTTCAAACGCTCCTAATAGGAAATCATAAGCTCTGCTTGGTTTAGAAAAGAAATAGAAGGTTTCACCTTAGAATGATTAACATGATTAGAGAACACTTCATCCCCAAGTAGTCTATACAGATTCGTTATTTTATCTTGTTTATCCTGCTCGTTATAATAGTATATGTTAACTCTGTCTGCGTTCATTATGATGTCAGTTAAGATATACTTATCACTTATAGCTAATGAATGTCCAATTATATACACATTCACTCCATTAATAACATCTCCATTAAACAGAACTGTTCTATCAGGAGAATTTGCATTTTCATACAACCACGTGCTATATACATATCCATAATTATATAAGATTCGTTGAACATTCTTAAAGAATAAATTTACACTATCATTACAAAAATCATTTATTTTATCCAAAGATGGATTTTCCACACCGAGGATGATTTTTTCATCATCGAGATTACCGTTTATATAATTGACATTAGCAGCACTCGCATAATATCTTTGTACTGTATCCGTATAATTAAAACTTAAAATGCTATCAATACTTACACTGTCACATCCATCTGTATTTATTTTGAAAATTGTTTTGGGATTTTCACAAAAGGTCTTTCTAACAAATAAAAAATAAAGTTTCAATGACTCCGAAAACTGTTCCAACTCACAAAACAGATTTTCAAAAATCTTTCGCTTCAATAATTCCTCCGGAGTATTAGAATGGGACATTTTTTTAACAATGCTGCGAACATCAAATTGGATTGTAGTATAGTTATCAAGATGCTCGTAGTAAGGAAGACTCATGGATAAGTATGAAACTTGAGTACCAGTATATTTCTGAGATTCAATATAACGTATAAATCTCAATATTTCAGTCTCAATATCAATCCAATTAAACTCTTTTGTAAAAGACTGCTTATATGCATAGACATACAGACAATATCGCACCCACGTGTTATCATTGAAATTCGATAGTTTACCGTCTTTTCCAAATGCCTGCTCAATATCTGCTTTGTTCGCTTCAAAGATTTCAACAACCTTTTGGTTAGATTTTACCTTTCGTGCCAAATCGTACAGGATACGTGCGTCATTTTCCCACGGATTATATTCTCCTTGCCAGACACGATTTTTTCTCCAGTCATGCCATTCTATAATACATAGTGTTAAAAACTCCAAAAAATCACTATATCTCGTCGGCAATCCGTGAGCTAAATCAAAACCATTTCCTACTACGAGTAAGTTCAAAATCTATTCCTCCCCATAAATTTCAGTACACATCACTCCTGGAATCGCTTGCGAGATATTGCGTCATAACAGACAAGGCTTATATATGTTCCTCCATCGGCGTATTGTGTATTATCAGACACGGATACTTTCTACGGTACTGGTTCACTTCGTTTGTACGCATTCTTATCGTTCTTGAATGGTAGATAATTCTCCACTGAACAGAATATCCCTTCAATATAGGCTTCAAGTGCCTGTCCGTTACCTCCAGCTGTTCAAAAGCATCCTTTATGTGACTCCCTTTTAATTCAATCAAGTAGGCAGTCTTTTTTGTTTCATTAAGCAGAAGAAAATCAGTACGCTTCGTGTCTCTGCAAACCTTAGGAATGACTTCACCGTCTATCTTGATATGATTAATGTAGTCCCTGTCGTTGTTAATAGCTCTGTGTTCACAGTGATTTTCCTTAGAAACGTATATGGGATTAGTATGCTTATCTTCAGCGAAGCTGACCAATTCCTCGTACTTCTTAGGCCATATCTCACTCATCGTTTCCACACTCCAAGGCGAATATTTCATCAGCAAGACGGTTGATTCGGTCAGAGGCACCATCAATCATCTCATTGCGAATCAAGCCCGTTTCTTCATCCATGGCATCTGTTATATTTCCATTATCGACGAAATAAGCAGCAAATTCTTTGCGGTTGAGCAACTGTAAACCGATAAGTCCGTTATCCTCTAAGAGATCCGTAACGTTCGCGCCCTTATCTGCCAAGCGCTTAATATCCAACAAGTTATTCATCGCTCCAAGGATATATGGGCTATGTGTCGTAACTAAGCATTCATTCTCCCCACGCAATGCCAAAGCGATATACTCAGCAATTTCCTTTTGCGAATCTGGATATAAATGCGCTTCTGGTTCTTCAATTATGAACATGGTTGGTTGCTTCTCTCTCAAATAATAATATATCAAATTGAGAATCCACAACACTTCTTGCTGCCCCGAAGAAGCAAAATCAAGCGGTATCGGCCTATCGGAAGCGGATTTGAACAGCTCTATTCCTTCCTCACCGTTAATATTGACATAACGTCCTTTCAGGATACGCCCCATGTATTCCCTTACAAATCGCATAAACCCAAAGTGTTTGCTATCTATTTTTGCAACCTCATTGTATAGCTGTTGCTCTAATAGCTGTGGCTTAATTTGTAGCACTCGTTCCGTATAATCCCTCATGCAATAATCAAGCGTATCTTTTTGTTTGTCATCCATGACTGCCAAGATATAGTTCAATTGATGCGTTAACAACGATGTAAAGCTACGGCCAGCAGGAAGATAAACTATCTTGCTATTATCAGCAAACAGTTCTTGTAATTCCCGCCGAATATCATCTTTATTCGTATTTCTGTAATCAAAGTCACGATATTTTTCCAACACACTAATAATCGAAGGGCTAAATGTTATCAACGAGCTTGTATCCTCAACCAATCGAACCTCGATTTTAATATTTGGTGCATATTCATAAGATAAGTACGTTCCTCGTTTTATGGACATATAGTTACCCAAGATACGATTCAACTTCCTTAATAAATACCACCTTGCGTTAATTTCTGGAACAGGGTCTGCCCATCCTATCAAAAATGATTTATAAAGCTCGTCTTTTACAGTGCGAAAGAAAAAAATCGCCTTGGCTATCGTGCTTTTTCCTGCTGCTTGAGGACCATCTAATACCATCATTCTATTCAGCAGGATGTCACAATCTTCAATTGGGCCTAAGTTATGTATACGTAGTCTTGGACTAAAGGACATCTTATGCATCTCCTTTCGTCTGTTCCTTCAAATACACCATAGCAGCTGATTCATCTTGCTCAATGGCTATTTCCACAGCTCTTGTTGCAGCTTTAAGCAGTAATTCGCTCTGCTCTCTCAGAACAAAAGATTCACTAATAAGTTTAGCAATCTTATCCTGTATATCATATCTTATAATAGGGATAGAGAGTTCAGACACTTCCTCCAGGTTCAAATTTGTTTGCAAACCTTGTCGCGAATATTTACCAATTATCAATTTACCGATAGATGAATTGAAATATTGAACAAGATATTGTCGCTTTATTTTCTCTTCAGAGAACCTTAAAATAGCAACCGCTTGATTTATATTTGCTTCAAAATCATGATCAAAGATGCCACATCTTCCAACAGTCCCTGCAATAGAAAATAGCACATCATTTTTCTTTAGTTTCGTTCGCTTTAGAAGATTATTATGTATACCTGGCGTGATATATATAAAATTCTTCGTATCAATACGACTATTTACAATATCAACTGCCCGAACGAAGGGTATTCCACTATTTCCATCTGTATAATACCTTGAATCTCCCGCCTTGGGTGTTGACCCACTACAAACAGGATATTTAATCAAGTCTTTTATCTTTATTTGTGGAAATTTGGAAAGTTTTTCTTCAATCTCATCATACTTTGGTTGATAATACTCTGCATCCATACGCCCACTCTTGTCAATTTGTGAGAAATTTTTGATACTGGTATTATCCGTTGAAAATGTATAATTATCAAGATTGAGTGTAGAAAGAAGGAGTGATTCAGCAGATTGATATACTTCCTGTGATTTAGTAATCAGTTCATGCAACCTATCCATGACACCTTGAACATGATTGGTAAATACTTCTCCGAACACAGGCACGAGTAGTTGTTCCATATCTTCGAGCAAAAAACCTGTTTGTGCTGTACCACGCCTAAACTTTTGAATTTGATTTTGCCCATATTTCGATTTAAGGAACACGTTGACAAAAAAAGACCGGCAAGCCTTATCTTTTGGACGTATTATTGCCAACTTACAACTGCAAGTGGCTTTTCTATTTGTGTATACCATGGAAGTATTCCCAATAATTGCCCCAACTATAGATAACAATATGTCATTCTTTTGCAAATGCGAACGTTCCATGTTCTGCTGATAATAATACTTTTCACTAATACAGATAGGCGAAGCACTTTCAATAAAGGTATTATAGATGTCCTGCCCACGATAATATGGAATTCCTTCTTCTCTAAAGTCATCAGATACGGACATATGATTTCCATCCGATACATAGAATTTCTCTGTTATCGGTTGTGTATGATAGCTTTTCATTCTATCTGATATTTGCAGATTTTCTTTAGAATAAAACTCTGAATCTATTCTTGTTGTGCGCTCCAATGCACTCAACGATATCTCGCTACACTCCAGCCCGTCCATCAACCGTTGATACTTCTCAGCATCAAACGGTTGCGGGCTCAGGCGAAAAAACTCAGTTTTTCCTTCTTGGCAAACTCGACAAATGCTTCAGCAATGCCATCTTGTGTCAATCCGTCATGATTGTAAAGGTCGTGCTTCACAATCAGATGGCCATGAGAATCAAGTACAGGCTTTCCGTCTCTTGCCTCGTAAATCTTATCACCAGAGTTATCCTTGCTTGGCTCCTGCATGGTAGCGAAGAAAATCGGGTAGTCATCCTTCTTCGGGCAGAGTTCATCATCCCACTTCTGCACGAACAGAACCGAGGTCTTTGTTCCCGTATGAGGTTTGAACACATTGCCATGAAGTCCAACCACAGCTAAGATACGACATTCCTTGGCGATGAAATCACGAATATGTTTGTCGCTACTATTGTTGAATCTCCCCTGTGGCAAAACGATAGCCATACGTCCGCCAGGTTTCAACATATTCAAATTACGCTCAATAAAGAGAATATCACGCCCAACCTTCGACTGCTGCTTACCTTTTGCGTTCTTGCCAAGCTCATACTTAGCAACAATACGGCTCTCCTTGATATCCCCTGCAAAAGGTGGATTCGCCATAAGAACATCAAACTGATAAAACTGGTCGCTATCCTTGTCCCGGCGCAGTTTCCTCAGCTTCTTCCAACCTTCGTTATAAATATCTATCCAGTCTTCATTCTTCACTTCTTCCAGCCAACGGTCAAAATCTATGCTATTGAGCTTTATAACGTTTGTCTTGCCATCTCCTGCAATCAAATTCAACATGCGAGAGACACGAACGCAATTTTTGTCAAAATCAATCGCGAAGACGTGCTTGTTGACATAATCGGTACATTCAAGAGGCTTCTTCTCCGACGTAAACAAATGGCTCTGCTCCATGCCTTTTTCTTCCAGAATCTTTCTCCAGACGTAGAAAATGGTATGAATCGGAAAGCCGCAACTGCCAGCCGCAGTGTCAATCATGTATTCCTGTGCCGTAGGATTGAGCATACGGACGCACATATCAATGACATAACGCGGCGTGAAATACTGCCCCTTCTCACCTTTCTGACTCTTGCTCATAAGATATTCAAAGGCATCGTCCACCACATCCAAATTAGAGTTGAACAGCTTCACGTCTTGGAGGCTCGCTACACAAACAGACAGATGAGAACCATTCAATGCAATTTTTTCTTCACTTGGAAAAACACCTTCCCATGTGTCCTTAGCGGCATCAAAAAGCGTTTGAATCTTCTCCTTGAGTTCTGTCTCGGTATAGCCATAGTTGCGGAATTGAAGGTTACGCTCCTCATCACGGCCACTCTGCAGTTCATCGTAGAGCTTCGTGAAAATCAGCTTGAACACTTCCTCGAAAACATCCACGCCTGCATTGGCGAGAACTTCATCCTCCATTTCGAGAATCAGATCTTTGAGAGATTTGCGCTCCGTTACAAGTTTATCCTTGGCAATAAGGGTAGCAATCGTCCAACGTTCATGCAGGATATCAGCTAAGGTTTCGGCTGCACTTGGGAGATTAGGTATATCCTCAAAATAGTTAGGGTCCTTGCGGTTATAGTAGGATATCTTATTGCCATTCGTCCATACACCAATTGGCGCACCTGTAGCATTGCAATAAGATTTGAGCTGCTCCTTACCGTCCTTTAGTGTCGGTTCCTTGCACTCGATAATGATATATGGCGTATTGGGGCGGTCTTTATCCATGATTGCAATATCCGCACGTTTCTTATCCCTGCCGATATTGACCACATATTCTACTTGTATACGTGAAAGGGGATACGCATAGGTCTCCTGAAGCTCGTCCAGATAAAGCTGACGTACAATTTCCTCTGGCGTGAGCTTGATATCCTTCTGACGAACAGGGCAGGTTACATAGAGTGCCTCCTTGCCCTTGACCGTCTGGGTTGTCGTGCGGGCAAGAAGTGCCGCCTTTTGACTATCGGAAAAACGCTCCATGTCGTATTTAGAACCACTGATAATATCATCTAATGTCACGGTTAACACATCCTTTGCGGTTTACCATTTGAATGCCGTTCCTTCGTTCATATTTGTAGATAAAGTATAGCACGAATATGGTTCTTCTATCAACGAAAGCTCAAATACGACTGTAAAACGCTACAAGCATTTCCTTACAATATATTCTTGTCAATCTGAGACTTTTTGATTAAGATAGTATGTAAGATAATATATAAGATAACTCAAACTTCGCACAAGAGAAACAGGCCAGCACCTATGTGCGGTGTAGAGCCATGACTCCTAGAAAGTCTGCCTCATGCACAGCGTTTCAAACACTTGTTCCATAAATTCGGCAGATTTTCCAAGAACAAATCGAGCATCATGTCCAGTTCCTTTTCCATAAAAAACGTCTTTCCCTTTACCGTAGCAATAAGTTCTTTCAAGAGCAACACCAAGGCATCGAGATAACGCAGATCCTGCAATTCGTCATAAGCGAGATAGAATAGCTCACCTATGCTCCGTTTATCGACATTCCGGCGCTGCTCTAGTGACAACATCATATACCTTGCAAATACAACGGATACATGTGATGTCATTGCATCATAAGACAGAGCGTGGCTTTCTTTCCCAAGTTTCAGGAATGACTTGCATATCTTGAAGAAAACCTCGATATTCCAGCGCTTTCCATAAGTCTGGATGATGTCTTCCTCAGACAAACAGGTATCTGTGGATACCAAGATTAGATAGTCCTTGGGGTTGCTTCTGTTCCTAACGAAAACGAGTTTGACTGGCAGAGTTTTTCCTTCCTTTACCACCGCCGCCTCTACTGAAAGCAGATACTTTGAGCAACCAGGACGCTTTTTAGACTGGCGAAAGATTGCCATTACACTCTTCATGCGTTCGTCATGAAGGAAATGACTGTTTTCAGACTTTTTTACCATAGCAATGGCATCGAAGCCGAGTTCCTTGACTTGAACAAGGGAAGACGGTGAACAGAACCAGGTGTCAAAAAGAACGTAGCGGGCTGGAATCTCCATAGATTTTGCCTCAGCCAAGAGCTTCTGCATAACAACGGTAGCCTTAGTCTGTGCCAGCTTGCGCTGTTTCCCGCCGTTGCTACGCGAGTCGATCTTATCCGAAGACTCCTGCAGCCGATTGACACGATTGGCAGATGAAAGCAGACAGTGGCTGAGTGGCAGAAACGAATTCCCATCACTCCAGCCGAGAGTCAGCATGCGGAACCCCCGCGTATACTTGTGCTCGACGTGGTCAAACACCTTGGCAAGCAGCTCCACATTCTTGGAACGTGCCCTGCTTAACAAGGAGTCATCGATGATAAGCACGTTGCGCCGGTTTTCATTGGTAAGAGGTACAATTTTTTGAATGATGGATTTACCAAGCTGCAGAGTGAATTTGCGCCAGTTGACACAACTGGAATTCATGAAACGGTAAAAGGTATCTTTAGCAAAGGGAATAACAGATGAATCCATCTTTTCCTGCTGATAAAAGGACTTGTTGCGAAAGGCATTCTCGAACGCAACCTTAAACACATTGCTTACAGAGAAACCGCGAACCTTATAGGCATTGCAGGCCTTGAGTATCTTGCCAACATGGAATTCTTCCAGGAAACAAGATATTTTTGAAGAAAGTTGTTCACCAAAGATATGATTCTGTGATACAATGTTCATGGCATAAGCCCTCCGTTTATGTTATGATTGCTGTCACTTTCATTATACAAAACGGAGAGAGCTTATGCTATTTTTTTAGGAAATGGTACAAGTCGAATAATTTGGCAGTTTCACAACTGCGAAGTTTGAGTAAGATAATAAGGAGTGTCAGCCATGGAATATAGCCCTCCCTACACCATAATGTAAATTAGAAAACTCAAAACCCTCTATTTGTCTGCCTTGAGCCATGGCACATTATTCAATGTGCCCCCACATTTTATGGCAAAATACTGCTGCGAATGAGTATCACCCATCTCAGTTTGATGTTTCACATGTACAATAGTACTTGAAAGAAGGTGAACATCATGCTGAGATTGCCTGAAATCGGCTCCCACGCTACCTATAGGCAGCTCCTCTCCCAACGCATTCACAACAGTCGCCTCAAGCGCTTCGACAAGAAGAATCGCAAGCTGGCAGTCAGCCTCCTGGCTCTTGACCTTTCACTGGTTGACGAGATTATGCGACCCTTTTTACTCAGAGGAAGGTCGTCCTGCATGGCTGCCTTCCTCTATGCTGCGTTCCTACTTGCTTTCCATCTGGCTTAAGTCTACTTCTCTTGTTGACTGGGCCGAACGCCTGCGCTCTGATGAGTCTATGGCCATACTGTCAGGCTTTTCACCCGACCATACACCGTCCTTCGGCGCTTTTTATGACTTCTTCCATCGCCTATGGCCAGGAGGCAACAATTTCTTGTCTAACCTACGCTACCGCAGGAAGAAACCGCCTAAAGGAAAGAGCAATGGCGAAAAGTCTCCGTCCTTCGACAAAGATCATGCTGCCACCGTCATCAAGTATTTTGATGGACACAGCGCCGGAGGTATCCTCATGACCAAACTGCACATCATCGGTGAAATCTACAACAGGGTATTCCTGGCCGGTTCGATTCACAAAAATCTTCTGGATGTCAAGAAACTGGTTCTGGCCAGTGACGGCACTCCAGTGCAGGTTTCTAACCGTGAGCGAAGCCATTCGATGTGCGATTGCTATAAAAAGGGCATCGACAGTTGCCACCACAAGCGCTGGTTCTCCCAGCCAGATGCCAATTGGGGCTAGGATTCGTCCAGGAATTTCTTTTTCTATGGTTATAACCTCTATCTCTTCACGGATGCTAACTCCAGATTGCCTGTCTTCCCTATTCTGGAGCGTGCATCCCGCCATGATCTTCCTGCCATGCTGCACAGACTTGCCTGCATCAAGGCGTTCTTCGCAGACTGGAATATTTCCGTTTTGATCCTTGATTCCGCACACGATGCAACTGCTGTGTACGAGATGTGCAACAAAAGCAGCATAACGCCCTTCATAGACTTGAATCTTCGTGGCACCAAATCAGCTGAGGAGAAGGGATATACAATAAGTGATAAAGGTGTGCCAATCTGTCCTCTTGGACTTCCCCTGAAACCTGATGGCACTGATAAGAAACGGCACAGAGCCAAATATATTTGTCCGAAGACAAAATACGCAGAAAGGCTATGCTTGTGCGACAAGCGCTGTACCAAATCCACTTATGGCCGTGTTGTGCATATAAGTCTTAAGGATAATCCACGGCTGTTCTGCGATCCTCCACGCGGTTCACCTCAATGGAAGCAAATCTACAACAAGCGCACATCTGCTGAACGGGCCAACAAACGCATAAAGATTGACGGGCTACTGGAAGAAGGACGCCATCACTCTTCCATGATGTGGTATATTAGGTTATTCGCCATAATATCCGTCATCCACGTAGATGCCTGGCGTAAGCGTGCTTGAACCCTGAAAAAAATATTTTTTCAAGGACTGGTGTTTTCTGCGCCAATTTTCCCATACGCTTTCAAGCTACGGTATTCCAGCTTTGTGTAAAAGCATTTCCCATCACCTCAACACCAACAGCTACCCATTCTCATTTAGACTGTCGACTTTTCTAATTCACATCATATCCTTTACCATCTACTAAATGCAGGAAGGATAGTGGCCAGCCATAGCTTTTCCCGGATCTCCTTTGACGCAGCCGTTCCTCCTTCACGTATGGTCTGTTGTTTTTATCCTTGCTGATTGTTAATTCGTAAGTAATTGGCCGGGCATTTTGATTTTCTTTGTAGTATATCTCAAAGTGTATCGAATCTGCTTCCCCTTGCGAGATCAATTGATCAAAACCACCACGGTTTTTTACATCGCATGCCGTTTCCACGTCACTAGATATGCAATCGGAAATAAAGCCAAAGGCATCAGCTATCGTGCTTTTCCCATTCCCGCCGGGGCCAATGATGGCCACCATATTGCCCAATTCCGCTGCATTGCGGTCACTGAATAGTTTTCCCATCTTGATATCTTTCAAAGAGCCGTAATTTTTTATTGCGATTCCCAATATTTTCCCCATATACTGTTTCTCCTATATTTAACAGCATTTTCGCTATTTAAAATCCACTGTTTGCAACTGTATCACTCTTGAAGATTATTTTACAATATTTTGTATGACTATTCAATAATTTATCCATCCCAACATATCACAAAAAGGCCCCGGCAGATGCCGGAGCCTTGGGAAATCCAATCTAAACTCAGATGGTGTAGATACGGATGGAGTTGGTGTTGCCTTCGCTGGTCTTGATGCCGCTGGTGATGATGGTGCAGTCGCCGCGCTTCACATAGTCATGCTTCACAGCTGCTGAAGTGGCGCCGCTGGTCATCTCGTTCACATCGCTCCACTGGTTGCCCAGGATGGGATATACGCCCCAACGCAGGTTCAGCTGGCGGACAGCACGCTCGTCCGGAGTGTAGGCCACGATAGCTGCCTTCGGACGGTACTTGGAAATGACCTCAGCAGTGTAGCCACTCTCGGTCGGAGCGATGATGGCTGCTGCATCCAGCTCGTAAGCCATCTGCACAGTAGCGTGAGCCACAGCACGGGTACGGCTCTGGAGATGCTCGAAGCCGCGCTCCATGAAGAGATCCTTGTACTCAAGGGAGCTCTCAATGCGGGTAGCAATGCGGTTCATGGTGGAAACAGCCTCTACCGGATAGTCGCCGGAAGCAGTCTCGCCGGAGAGCATGATGGCATCGGTGCCGTCCAGGATAGCGTTGCCAACGTCGGAGACCTCTGCACGGGTCGGACGGGGGTTGCGCTCCATGGAGTCAAGCATCTGGGTAGCAACGATAACGGGCTTGCCAGCCTTGTTGCACTTCTTGATGATCTCTTTCTGGATCAGAGGCACATCCTCAGCGGGAACCTCAACACCCAGGTCGCCACGGGCAACCATGATGCCGTCGGAAACCTCAAGAATCTTGTCGAAGTTCTTCACGCCCTCAAGGTTCTCGATCTTGGGGATGATCTGCATGTGGCCATTGTTCTCCTCGATGAGCTTGCGGATAGCCAGCACATCCTCGGGACGCTGGATGAAGGAAGCAGCCACGAAGTCCATATCCTGCTGGCAGCCGAAGACGATGTCCTTGGCATCCTGCTCGGAGATGGGAGGCAGGCCCAGGGAAACGCCAGGAGCAGCTACGCGCTTCTTGGTGCTCATCTTGCCGCTGTTCTGGATGGTGGTGACAATGTCCTTGCCCTTGATCTCGTCCACCTTCAAAGCCACGAGGCCATCGGAAAGGAGCAGGGTATCGCCGGGCTTAACTTCAGTGTAGAGCCCCTTATGGTTTACGGAAACATGAGTCTCGTCGCCAGGGATGTCTTCGAAGGTCAAAGTGAACTTGTTGCCCTTCTCCAGCATAACCTTGCCGTCCTTGAACTCACCAAGGCGCATCTCAGGGCCCTTAGTGTCAAGGATCAGGGAAATCACCTTGCCGGCCTTTTTGGCAGCTTCACGCACCATGTTGATGCGGCCCAGATGCTCCTGATGGTCGCCATGGGAGAAGTTGAAACGGGCGCAGTTCATGCCGTTCTCAATGAGCTGCTCGATGATGCCCGGCTTCTCCGTAGAAGGTCCCTGGGTGCAGATGATTTTCGTCTTCTTTAACATGTGTTAACCCCCACCTTAAATAAAACATAATATATAGACGGGCACTGCCGTGGAAAGCCGCTTGCTTTCCTGATTCCATGGCGTCGCTTCGTAGTGCCCTGTCTCGGCCTTAATCATGGATGGGAACATTTCCCCACCTCTTTTGCAAGAACTATTCTACACGTTTTAGCCCCATAAGTAAAACATTTTCAAGGGTTTTGGGCTGAAAAAAATATTTTCAGAAAAAACTTTTTTCTTATGCAAATTGCTTCAAATTTATTGCTTTGATTCATGGCAAAAAGTGACCGTCATCAGTAAAAATTATGCTGAAATCGAACAGCCAGATGTCATGTCCCAAAATTGTCATTCAGCCTTCATTTCCTCAGCCACCTTATGCATGGCCTGAAGCATGAGCATGATGGTCGTAGCCCCCGGGTCCTGATGGCCAATGCTGCGCTCGCCTATATAAGCAGCCCTGCCCCTGCTGGCCTGGATGGTCTTGGTATACTCCACCCCATCCTTCGCCGCCTCGGCTCCTGCTGCCAGGATTTCCTGGAAGGATTTCCCCGCCTCCAGCGCCTCCTGCATAGCCCTGCCCGCAGGGAAAAGCGCATCCAACATGGTCTTGTCACCCTCTGCGCTCATGCCCAGTTGGGAAACTCCCACAGCCCCGGCCTCAAAACTGGCCACCCAGTCCGCTGGCTCCATGGAAGTCTTGCCGCGGTTCGCCATGCCCGCCCTCAGATAAAAGGTACCAAAAAGCGGTCCGGCCGAGCCGCCAATCTCGCTGATGCAGCTCATCCCCACCTGATGGAGGATGGCACCCATGTCATCCCTGGTCTCTCCCAGTTCCGGCAGAAGCTTCAGCATCATGCGTGAAGCCCTGGCCATATTGGTGCCGTGATCTCCGTCGCCTATGGCATTGTCAAGGCGGTTCAGCACTGTTTCATGCTCCATGATGACTCTGCTGACCTCTTCCAGGGCCGCAATCATATATTCTTTCCCTGTCATGCAGCCACCTCCTAACGCCTGATAACTGGTGTCACCGCTGCAGCATCATAAAGAGCCTTCAAGTGCGGATCTACCCGCATGAGGCTGATGGAAAAACCTCCCATTTCCATAGAAGTCATGTAATTGCCTATCATAGTATCGTAAACCACTATGCCCTGCTCGGCCAGATACTGATGAACAAACTCATTGACCACATAAAGCTCCATGATGGGAGTTCCTCCCAGGCCGTTGATGAGAACCACCACTTCGCTGTTCTCATAATTGCAGTCAAGAAGGATCAGCTCCAGCATCTGACGGGCGGTGTCGCGGGCGCTCATCATGGGGCACCGCATGACCCCGGGTTCTCCGTGCAGCCCCATGCCAATCTCCATCTCCAGTTCCCCCAGCTCAAAGCTGGGCTCGCCATCTGCAGGAATTACGCAGGGCCGGCAGGCAACTCCCACGGTACGAAGCCCGGAAGCAGCCCACTTGGCGGTTTCCTTCACACCATATAGATCTGTTCCCATCTCCGCTTCGGCCCCGGCAATTTTCATTACCAGTACCACTCCCGCCAGGCCACGCTGACCTACAGACTTGCTCTTCTGGGTAGCCACATCATCAGCCACAATGACGGACTCCACGGCAATGCCCTCCATTTGGGCCATTTCCATGGCCATGCGGAAGTTCAGCAGATCTCCCGTATAATTCACAATCAGGCAAAGAACTCCTGCATTCGTCCGTACCGCCCTGATGCCCTTCAAAATCATGTCAGGGGTGGGAGAAGAAAAAATCTTGCCCGGAACCCCGGCATCCAGCATGCCAAAGCCTACGAAGCCGCCAGGAGCCGGCTCATGCCCGCTGCCACAGCCAAAAACCAGTGCCACCTTGTCCTTCTTGAGATTCTGCCGTACAAGGACATTGCTGCCAGGCAGCTGGCGGAGAAGGCCCGGCTTTGACAGAGCCAGCCCCCTGGTAATCTCCGCCTCCAGATTCTCCGGCCCATTGATGAATTTTTTCACAGTCTCACCTCTTTACCTGTCCTCAACAGAACTCCGATGGCAAACAATTCTCAAAAATAAAGGAAAAAAGAGGCAGGAACCAACAAGCCCCTTCGTTTGCACTTATTCGTGCTAAGGCCCGTTATTTCCTGCCTGCAAAAGTTTATTTTCTTAATGCTTCCTTAAATCACTCGCTGAGTTTCTTGATATCCCTGGCTTCTTCCACCCGCTGGGCAATGACCTCCAGAGAGGATCCCATCTTGGCTTCCACAGCGGCCAGCACTGCGCCTTCGGCCACAGGTCCGTCTATCAGCTTGATGCGGCGGTCTTCCATGGCCTCTATGACCATCTCTGCCGTCATGACGGCACTGCCCATATCCATAAGGATAGCTACGCCTTCATCAGAGTAGACCTCATCCACCGCCCTGCTGATCTTCTCAAAGCTGGTGCCAAGGCCACCGTCCTCCATGCCGCCTGCCGCCACAATGGGAGCATCCTTATCCGCCATCATCTTGGCAATCTCCACCACACCCTCAGCAAGCTTTTGGCTGTGGGACACAATCACAATCCCCACCATAGTATTACCTCCTGTATATCTGCTGCCTGTATTGCTATGTATGGAACTATTTATCAGAGTGTAGCTTCAAAAACCTGCAGCAGGAGCAGGGAGGATGTGGCCCCCGGATCCTGATGGCCCAGGCTGCGCTCCCCCAGATAACTGGCCCTGCCCTTGGTAGCTATGATGTCCTTGGTATGCACCAGGCCTTCCTCAGCTGCGTCTACAGCCTTGCCCAAAGCCTCCTTAAGGTCAGCGCCGCCACCCAAGGCTTCAGTGAGAGCCCGCTCGGCAGGGCAAAGAGCATCCAGCATGGTCTTCTCACCCTCTTCGGACTTGCCCCGCTGCTTGATGCCTGCCACAGCAGCAGAGAAGGCTGCCAGGAACTCTTTCCCGCCGATCTCAGCCATGCCCTTGCAGGCCATGCCAGCCTTCATGAAAGCAGTGCCATAGAGAGGCCCGGAAGCTCCTCCCACCGTGGAAACCAAAGTCATGCCAGTTACCTTGAGGATAGCCCCCACATCCTTATCAGCAAAAGAAGGCATTTTCTCCTTCACAGCAGCAAACCCGCGAGCCAGATTGATGCCATGATCCCCATCACCGATCTCATTATCCAGTTCCGTGAGGAAATCCTTCTGCTCCTGGACTTTCTCAGCCATAGCCCCGAGAATCTCACACATCTTCTTATTATCGATCATAAACCTCATCCCCTAGTGATTATTTCATACAGGAGGTAACCCAAGCAATTCAAACTTCAGCCCATGGATGGGCGTCCCGCAGCCGTTGGCTTTCATGGATGAAAGGCAAGGCTGCGTTTTCTTTTGGTTCGTTTTCTTTGCGCCAAAGAAAATGAACAACCGAAACCTTACTTATGAAGCGCAGCCGTATCAGCCGGAGCCTCATACAACTTCTTCATCTCATCATCCAACTTAAGCAGAGTGAGGGAGAACCCTGCCATCTCAATGGAAGTCATATAGTTCCCCATCATAGTATCATAGACCTTGACACCCTTTTCCTGCAGGTAATCCTGCACGAAATTGTTCACGATGCAGAGCTCCATCAAGGGCGTAGCCCCCATGCCATTCACCATGAGCACCACTTCACTGCCTTTGAAGTCGATATCCTCCAGAATCTTGTCCAAGAGCTGCTTGGCAATCTCATCAGCCTGCTGGAGCTTCTCCCGATGGGTGCCCGGCTCCCCGTGGATGCCGATGCCGATTTCCATTTCCTCATCTGTGAGGGTAAATCCCGGCTTGCCAGCTGCCGGCACAGTGCAGGGAGTTATGGCCATGCCCATGGTGCGGACATTAGCTATGACCTTCTCAGCCACAGCCTTCACTTCCTCCAGGCTGGCCCCTTCCTCTGCCTTGGCCCCGGCAATCTTATGCACCAGGATAGTGCCTGCTACGCCGCGGCGCCCAGTAGTATAAAGGCTGTCCTTCACCGCCACATCATCATTGACTACCACATAATCGGCCTTGATATCCTCATCCTTAGCCATGTCGATAGCCATTTCAAAATTCATCACGTCACCCGTGTAGTTCTTCACCACGCAGAGCACGCCCTCATCAGTGGCCACAGCCTTGATGCCCTCCAGGATCTGGTCAGGAGTAGGAGAAGTGAAGACCGCGCCAGCCACAGCCGCATCCAGCATGCCGGTGCCCACGAAGCCGCCATGAGCAGGCTCATGTCCGCTGCCGCCACCAGAAACCAGTGCCACCTTGCCCTCTTTCTTGGGCTGGCGCACCACCACATTGCCTGAGTCCAGCTTGCGAAGCTTCTCCGGCCTGGACTTCACCAGTCCAAGCACCATCTGCTCCTCGACTTTTTCCACTGCGTTGATGATTTTTTTCATGATGTGACCTCCAATACAAAACGAAATGTCAGAATTGTTGTTACACCCATGTAATAGTATAGCAGTAATGTTCAGAAAAAACAAGGATTAATTACGATAAATCGTATCAGAATACGCCATAATAAGAAAGCAAATCTCATGCATTTTTCTATTTTCCCCTAATGTCAGCGTGTGCCGAATTGCTGCGCCCAATAATGCTTATACTTGCTATCCGGCCTGTAAACATAGGCCACCCCCAGCAGCTTGTAGCGCGGATTCAGGATATTAGCTCTGTGCCCCGGCGAATTCATCCAGCCCTGCACCGCCTCAGCCGGTGTAAGCTGTCCCCCCGCCAGGTTTTCGCCATATTTCCGGAATCTGCTGAAATACGAGAAAGGCATGACGCTGCTGCAATATTTGCCATTTGGCCGCACATGTGCAAACTTGCGCGTAGCCTCCTCCGCCCTGATTTCCGCATAGCCCGCCAGTTCTTCATCCAATTTCAGTGGCGCCAGCCCGGCTTGCTTCCGCTCCGCATTGCAAAGTTCCAGTACCTGCCTGGCATACTGACTGGCAGCCGTGTCAGTCCTTTCGGCCTGACTGCCAGTCACCTCACACTGCAATTGCCGCACTAAAGGAAGCGCCCCATTCCCCCGAGGAAAAATGACATGCACCAGCACCTTACCAGGCTTGCGCAGGCGCACAATATACTCGCCCTTCTCTTGAAGGATCTCCGCAATTTCCGGGTCACTCACAGCAAAACGGGCCTGCCGCCCAGGATAGGACAGCACCGCCCCTGCGGGACGGGTCATTTTCTCTCGCTCTGGCACCTCCTTTGCTGCATCATGTAAAGCGTCCTTCATGCTGAATGATGGTTCATAGGCAGCCTCTCCCGAGCCTGGCAAGGACACGAACCACACACAAAAGGCTGCCGCCAGTATCACCATTTTTACGCTTTTGGCTTCCAAACACATATCTAATTCTCCTTGAGGTACGTACCATCTATTTTGCAAAATTCTTTCAAATTATTTTATCATCTACGATTTCTTTCCGCAAGAAAAAGGCACAAGCCCCAATAAGGAACTTGCGCCTTTGATCAAGCCATTGGCTATCTTACTTGCTCATAGCTTCCTGCACAGCCACAGCCACGGCCACGGTCATGCCGACCATGGGGTTGTTGCCTGCGCCGATGAGGCCCATCATGTCAACATGAGCCGGCACGGAGGAGGAACCTGCGAACTGAGCATCGCCATGCATACGGCCCATGGTGTCGGTCATGCCGTAAGAAGCAGGGCCGGCAGCCATGTTGTCCGGATGGAGAGTACGACCAGTGCCGCCGCCGGAAGCAACGGAGAAGTACTTCTTGCCGTTCTCGATGCAGTCCTTCTTGTAGCAGCCAGCCACAGGATGCTGGAAGCGGGTGGGGTTGGTGGAGTTGCCGGTGATGGAGATATCAACGTTCTCCAGCTTCATGATGGCAACACCTTCCTGTACGGACTCAGCGCCGTAGCAGCGAACCTTGGCACGGAGGCCGTCGCTGTAAGCTACTTCCTTCACGATGTTGACCTTGTCAGCCTTGAAGTCATACTCGGTCTCCACGAAGGTGAAGCCGTTGATGCGGCTGATGATCTGGGCAGCATCCTTGCCCAGGCCATTCAGGACAGCCTTTCCCATAGCATCAAAAATCTGCTGCTTGCTTTCCATAATTCAAATCTACCATAACATAGTACATCATAAAAGCCTCTCGAGCAAACTTTTAATGTCTTTTGGCGAAAAAACGTGCTTAAGCATTATGTCGTTAAATTTTTCAGGTTCATAAACACTCAAATATTCCCCAATCACTTTTACATAACGTATAAGCTTTTCTTTTGAATCGTCTTGCATTCTAGTGCTAAAATTATTTTCACTTATTTTATGTGTAATCGAACAACAATCCATTAGTGCTAAGTCATAATCCCCCATAGCTATATGACGTTCTATCGCTTTAATCTCCAATTCACAAATTACATCGTCGACATAATCTTTCCATTTGTTCTGGGGAACATTACTCCTCAAATAATTAGAGCGCGCCATCGCTAAAGAACCGCCAGAGCCATAATAATCCAATCTACTCATCTCGATATCAAAATTGCTTACAGCATCCTTCCAATAACAATTGAAATCCAGTTTCTTTGTCTTTATTGGGCCATTAAAAACATTAAACATATTTCTATACTTCTCAACGATATTATTCTTCAATTTATTCATTTCATTTAATGCATCCTGCTTTATCTGCAAATTTGTCTTTTCGCTTAACAATTCTTCATTTTTATTTTTAAGCTTAATAATATCTTCATTCATACTTTCAGTATTAACAACCACATCAACATATGCCGTAACTTTTATTTCAGAATCAGACAACAGTTCTACATCAAACTTTTTATCAATCACCTTGATTATCTTAGTTGCTACCACAGTTACTTCATCATCTGTCAGTTGCATATTATGTGTCTTAGAATAGGAATTCACTAACACCCCAGCCTGTTCTGCTGCCTGCCGCATAGCATCTTGCAAGGCGTTTTGCTTAGCGTCGTTTAATGACTCTGATGCACCAGCAATATACATACCCGTGGCACTTATTAATTTTTCAGCAGCAAGTGCAGGTGCCGTAAGCAAAGATATAACCATTAGTACGAAGATAAAAATTTTCTTCATGATAATTTTCTCCTCTTTAGGGCCTACTCAACATATCATAACCTAATCCATTTACCATTGCCATCTTCACGAATAAGCATAGGAAGCATCAATGAAAATAGTTGAGAATTTTCCATATCTCTTTCAGTCATCCTTGCTCTTTTAGAATACAATATTGCGGGTTCCATTTGATCTATCCTCAATATTAAATCATCCATAGATACAGGAATTTGTTCAAAAGAGAATCCGCCCTCTTGGGCATCCACAAGAAAGCGAACCGTCTTTCCAGGCTGAATTATCTGACGATTGGTATTCTGAAAAGTTTTGCATCTTTTGTATCCTATAATATTTTCAACAGAGTTATATCCCACTGTAATATGAAATCCACCAACTGATTTATCCGAACATCCTTGAACAATTTCAAGGAACGCACCATTGGTCCTGTCACTTGCTTTCCCTTCATTGTTTTTTATCCTATACTCTTGAAACTCACGATGAGCCACATGAGAACCAATCCATGCAAATATACAGTCTGTATGTATTTCATGTTCTTTTATACAAATTAGCGATAAAACGCCTTCATCACAACTTGCTATGATAAACTCTATATCATTTATATTTCCTTCCATATGTATAGCATAAGCCATATCTACTAATTCTTTTGTGGAAAACCGCCTCTTTTTATACAATCTATTAAACAATTTTGAAGCCAGATATATATTATTACCAGCAAAAGAAATACTAATTTCTGGACAAACCAGCGTAGTCTTAACTATGCCATACTTTCTAATAAGTTCCATCTGTTCAAGTGAAAATGATGCACCTGCAAAACTATCCAATTCGATTTTCGTATCACAATGAATATCTAATGAGTTATCCCCTTTTTCAGCGTACACAAAACTCATGATATCTCCCTTTTCTAAACAAAGCATTGAAGCAATAACTTTTCACACTCTTATTTATCTCTCACCTATACTTCTAACCCCTTTAAGTCTCGCAAAAACAGTATAAACCCACGAAAACTATCCATATCCTTCGTATCCTCAATCCTATTTATCAAAGAATCCAAATATTCCCCATTTGCCACAATCCCTGGGCTACCTTTTCTGTACTTTCTTCCTGTGGATAGTTTAAGCATGCATTGCAGATAGCTATAGTGGTAGATTGAGACTGTTTCCTCATAATCCTCAGGACACATCATTATTTCCGGATCGTCCTTGGAAACATCATAAAAAGATGCATATTTTCTAAAATTTTCATCCATCTCTTTAGGAAACATCTCCCTATTGCCTAAGAGCCATGTCTCAAAACATCTGCTTATAGGCAATAGCCTATAGTCAATATCCAATCCACTGCTGATGAAAATATTATCGAATACTGAACGCACACCGCTTATTTTTCCCTCTGACCAATCATCAACATCATATAGGACAACTATGCAATCAGGTCGAGTATCTGCTTCTGAAAACATGTTCAGCTTATTTATGAGCACATTCCTTATATTCGGATAGCCATATCCGCTTTCTATCAGATAGGAATTATCAGATAAATCATCAGCAGTATATACCTGCTTGTATTTAGGCAGGCATTTCTCCAACCATGGAGGCAGCACCTTCATAAAAGATTTTTGGTCTTCGAGCAGAAAATATAGCTTCATGCCGATTGCCTCTTTAAGTAGTTTATCAGTTCAAAGAAACTTTCTCTTTGCATTTTACCCAGCCCCAGTTCCTCAGCTCTCCTGCACTCAATTACACTATCCTTCTGCGATACAATCAACCAGCTTTTAACAGGTATCTGATTGATTATATAAGGATGATGACTTGTCAGCATGAACTGAACATTTTTCTCTATGGATTGCTGTCTTATACGCTCCACTACTTCATCCAGGCAGTTCACCCCTAGACTATTCTCTAATTCATCAAACATTATCAACGCGTTAGACTCACAGAAATGTATACAGGACAAAACATATATCGTACGCATTATCCCGCTGGAAATGTCCGGCTGTAAAATCAAGTTTCCATTCTGCCTTATGCTTAAATAATATTTGCCATCATCGCTTGCAATCTGATTGATATGCACTTCTTCTATCTCAGGAAATATTTCCTGCAGGTCTTCTAAAAAATCATCATATCTATCTGGAAGTGTATTCTTTACAATATAAATCAGCAAAGATATAGGGAATTTATTCTGTACCGCGTAGTGCCATCTTATAGGTCTTTCATTTTTCCTGGCATCTTGAATTATTTTCTTGATTTGCTCCAACAATTCAGTGGACACAGGATTAAAGGCAACATTTTGATTATATAAAGTCATAGCTCCCCTCATATCATCAACAATAGCATTGAAAGGCACATTCTCTCGAAATATATAGATTGCACTTTGTAATTTAGGTACTTGAGGCAAATTTTCGTAACCATCTATATTGATTCTGTTATCCTGCCGCTTTATAATGTCTTTTTTTCCTTGCAATTCATGCAACACTTCATAACAAATGGGACAAGCAGAAGAATCCTCTGCAGCAAACACATTTTCTTCCTTTGTCCTAAGTTCCCACAGATATTCCTTTAGTTTCTTACCACCAGACAGCCTGTCTTCTATGCTGAAACTCATTCTTATACTGCAATGCTCTTTAATGCTGTGCCCCATGGATATTGCCAGAATGAATTGAGAAATAACACGCAAAATGGTTGTTTTCCCTGCAGCAGATGCCCCTACCAGCATATTAAGCCTGTTAAAATTCACATGGCTTATCTTCTGCCCGCTGGTCCTGTTTTCGTATTCAATCCAATTTATATACATAACCTGCTCCTTATGTCCATGAACCGCACATTTTGCAAAATTGTCTTAATTTATTTTACCACTTTCGTTATTTCCGCACAAGAAAAAGGCGCCAGCCCCAAAGGAGCTTGCGCCTTCTATTTTGCCTAAAAGCTATTCTTACTTGCTCATAGCTTCCTGCACAGCCACAGCCACGGCCACGGTCATGCCGACCATGGGGTTGTTGCCTGCGCCGATGAGGCCCATCATGTCAACATGAGCCGGCACGGAGGAGGAACCTGCGAACTGGGCATCGCCATGCATACGGCCCATGGTGTCGGTCATGCCGTAAGAAGCAGGGCCGGCAGCCATGTTGTCCGGATGGAGGGTACGGCCAGTGCCGCCGCCGGAAGCAACGGAGAAGTACTTCTTGCCATTCTCGATGCAATCCTTCTTGTAGCAGCCAGCCACAGGATGCTGGAAGCGGGTGGGGTTGGTGGAGTTGCCGGTGATGGAGATGTCAACGTTCTCCAGCTTCATGATGGCAACGCCTTCCTGTACGGACTCAGCGCCGTAGCAGCGAACCTTGGCACGGAGGCCGTCGCTGTAAGCCACTTCCTTCACGATGTTGACCTTGTCAGCCTTGAAGTCATACTCGGTCTCCACGAAGGTGAAGCCGTTGATGCGGCTGATGATCTGGGCAGCATCCTTGCCCAGGCCGTTCAGGATGACGCGCAGGGGGTTCTTGCGAACCTTGTTGGCGGTCTGAGCGATACCGATAGCGCCCTCTGCAGCTGCGAAGGACTCATGGCCAGCCAGGAATGCGAAGCAGCCAGCTTCCTCGGAGAGGAGCATAGCGCCCAGGTTGCCGTGGCCGAGACCAACCTTGCGGTGGTCAGCAACAGAGCCCGGCACGCAGAAAGCCTGGAGGCCTTCGCCGATAGCCTTGGCAGCGTCAGCAGCAGCCTTGCAGCCCTTCTTGATAGCGATAGCAGCGCCGAGGGTGTAAGCCCACTTAGCGTTCTCGAAAGCGATAGGCTGGAGGCTCTCTACGATCTTGTAGGGGTCAACGCCCTTCTCGTCGCAGATCTTCTTGGCTTCGTCCAGATCCTTGATCTCATATTTCTTGCAAACCTCATTGATGGTGTCAATGCGGCGCTCATAGCCTTCAAATGTTGCCATTGTATTCATTCCTCCTGATTGCTTTTAACTCTTACAGGTATTGTCACGAAGTAGGAAACGCTGATTGAATGAAGTCGTTCAGATTGGTGCAGATCGTTTGTCCTTCCCAAGGCGACAAACCGGAGGCATAGCGGTGCTATGTCGAGGATTTGTCAACGCAGGGAGGGCAGACAAGATGCGCCAAGATGGGCGGCTGAATTAATCAGTGTTTCCTCAGTCTTCGCGCGGGTCGATGGTCTTCACAGCGTCAGCGAAACGGCCCTTGGTGCTGGTGTTGGCCTTGATGGCCTCGTTAGCATCCTGACCCTTGCGGACAGCTTCCATAACCTTGCCAACCTGAACGATCTCGTAGCCGATGATGCGGCCTTCGTTGTCGAGACCGAGCTTCGTGACATAGCCCTCAGCCAGCTCCAGGTAACGGGGACCCTTCTTGAGGGTGCTGTAGAGAGTACCAACCTGGCTGCGGAGGCCCTTGCCCAGGTCATCGAGACCTGCGCCAACCGGCAGACCGTCATCGGAGAAAGCAGTCTGGGTACGGCCATAAGCAATCTGGAGGAACAGCTCACGCATAGCGGTGTTGATGGCATCGCACACCAGGTCAGTGTTCAGAGCCTCGAGGACGGTGAGGCCGGGCAGGATCTCTGCTGCCATAGCAGCGGAGTGAGTCATGCCGGAGCAGCCGATGGTCTCAACGAGAGCTTCCTGGATGATGCCGTCCTTGACATTCAGGGTCAGCTTGCAGGCACCCTGCTGAGGTGCGCACCAGCCCACACCATGGGTGAGGCCGCTAATGTCCTGCACGTTCTTGGACTTAACCCACTTGCCCTCCTCAGGAATCGGAGCGGCGCCGTGGTGCACTTCCTGTGCCACACATGCCATGTTTTCCACTTTTTGTGAATAAGCAATCATTGTTCGTTTCCTCTCTCTCTAAAATACACGTTTGCTGCTATTCAATGCTCCGCCCCTCCCGTCATACGGGAAGGGCAAAGCTCTTGAACTAAAGGAATTAAAGCTCCACCAGGTTCTTGCCCGTCATTTCGGCGGGAATCTCCACCCCTGCCAGGGTAAGGAGAGTGGGAGCGATGTCGCAGAGAGCGCCGTCCTGCACGGACTTCACCCGGTCAGAGACCACGATGAAGGGCACCGGATTGGTGGTGTGCTTGGTGAAGGGCTGGTCGTTCTCATAGTCCATCATCTGGTCTGCGTTGCCGTGGTCGGCAGTGATGCAGACTTCGCCGCCCACCTCGCGGATAGCGTCCACGAAGCGGCCCACGCAGGTGTCCACGGTCTCCACAGCCTTGATGACAGCCGGGAAGACGCCGGTGTGGCCCACCATGTCGCAGTTGGCATAGTTCAGGATGATGAAGTCGTACTTGCCGGACTTGATGGCCTCAACCACCTTGTCCGTAACCTCAACAGCGCTCATCTCAGGCTTCAGGTCATAAGTAGCAACCTTCGGGGAGGGAACCAGGATGCGGTCCTCGCCCTGATAGGGCTCCTCCACGCCGCCGTTGAAGAAGAAAGTGACATGAGCGTACTTCTCCGTCTCGGCAATGCGCAGCTGGGTCATGCCCTTGTCCTGGATAATCTGGCCCAAAGTGTTGTCGATGGACTCCGGCGGGAAAGCCACCAGAGCGTTCATGCCATCCTCATACTGGGAGAAGGTGGCAAACGGAATCTTCAGATTCTCATCGCGCTCAAAGCCATCGAAGGTCTCATCCACGAAGGAGTGGGTGAGCTGGCGGGCGCGGTCGGGGCGGAAGTTGAAGAAGATGGCGCCGTCGCCGTTCTTCATGCCCTGATAGCCTTTGACCACGAAGGGAACCACGAACTCGTCGTTCACATCGTTTGCATAGCTGGCCTTCAAGCCCTCTACAGCGCTGTCAGCGCTGACACCCTCGGCATGGGTAAGAGCCTCATAGGCCTTCACCACACGCTCCCAGCGGTTGTCGCGGTCCATGGCGTAGTAGCGGCCGCTGACAGTGGCAATCATGCCTGCACCGATTTCCTTGCACTTGGCTTCCAGCTCTTCCAGGAAAGGCTGTGCGCTCTGGGGCGGCACATCGCGGCCGTCCAGGAAAGCATGGACATAGACTTCCTCAATGCCATTCTTCTTGGCCAGCTCCAGCAGGGCATAAAGATGATCCTGATGGCTGTGCACGCCGCCGGGAGAAACAAGGCCCATGAGATGCAGGGCGCCCTTCTTCTCCTTCACGCCGTTGACGATGGAGAGGAGAGCTTCATTCTTGAAGAAGTCGCCATTCCTGATGTCGCGGGTGATGCGGGTGAGCTGCTGGTAGATGATGCGGCCGGCGCCGATGTTGGTATGGCCAACCTCGGAGTTGCCCATCTGGCCGTCAGGCAGGCCCACGTACTCGCCGGAAGCCTGCAACTGGCTGGTCTTGTACTTCTCGAAAAGGCCGTCCAGCACAGGGGTCTTGGCTACCTGCACAGCGTTGTTGCTATCGCTCTTGTCGCCCAGGCCGCAACCATCCATGATGATGAGGGCCACAGGTGCATTTTTAAGTTTTGCCATTTTTTGCCTTGCTTTCTATCTTAGTAGTTGACAATCTCGGAGAAATCCTTGGACTTCAGGGAAGCGCCGCCTACGAGAGCACCGTCTACGTTGGGCTGCTGCATGAGGTCCTTGATGGTGGCAGGCTTCACGCTGCCGCCGTACTGGATGCGGATAGCATCAGCTGCAGCCTGGTTGAACTTCTTGGCCACAGCCTCGCGGATAGCCTTGCAGACTTCCTCAGCCTGGTCAAAGGTAGCGGTCTTGCCAGTGCCGATAGCCCAGATAGGCTCATAAGCGATGACCAGCTTGCCAGCTTCCTCAGCAGTGAAGCCTTCGAGAGCAGCGTTGATCTGAGCTACCACATGGTCGATGTAGGTGCCAGCCTCGCGGATCTCCAGGGACTCGCCGCAGCAGATGATGGGAGTGATGCCTGCCTTGAAAGCAGCCAGAGCGCGCTTGTTGACACCCTCATCGGTCTCGCCGAAGTAGTCGCGGCGCTCGCTGTGGCCCAGGACGCAGTAGTCTACGCCGATTTCATTCAGCATACCGGTGGAGATTTCGCCGGTGAAAGCACCGCTCTTCTCCCAATGAACGTTCTGAGCGCCTACATGGATATTGGTGCCCTTGACAGCCTCAGCCACGGAAGCGAGAGCAGTAGCCGTGGGGCAAACCACTACGTCAACCTTGGCATCCTTCACCAGGGGAGCCAGCTCTTTTACCAGCTGCACGCCCTCAGCGATGGTGTTGTTCATCTTCCAGTTGCCTGCAATAATCGGAGTTCTAGCCATTTGTAAAATCCTCCCTAAAATGTTTTATCGGTTTGGTGTTCCACCCAAATCACAACGCAATTGTCCAGATTCTGCCCAAGGCAGAATCTGAACAATCAGCGCCTTATGAAGCCATCTTATTTGTCAGCGATAGCTGCCACGCCCGGCATCTCTTTGCCCTCGAGGTACTCGAGAGTTGCGCCGCCGCCAGTGGAAACGTGAGAAATCTTCTCGGTGAGGCCAGTCTTCTCCAGAGCTGCCACGGAGTCGCCGCCGCCTACGATGGAGATAGCGCCTTCCTCAGTAGCCTTGGCCACAGCCTCAGCCACAGCCAGGGTGCCCTTGGCGAAAGCGTCGAACTCGAACACGCCCATGGGGCCGTTCCAGATAACAGTCTTGGCGCCCTTCAGAGCCTCAACGTACTTCTCGGAAGTCTTCACACCGGAATCGAGTGCCTGCCAGTCATCGGGAACCTTGTCCACATCAACGGTCTGGGTGTTGGCATCTGCAGCGAACTTGTCAGCGATGACCAGGTCAACGGGCAGGATAACCTCAACGCCCTTGTCCTCAGCCTTCTTCAGCAGGTCGCGGGCCAAGTCATACTTGTCCGGCTCGCAGAGGGACTTGCCGATGGGCAGGCCCTTGGCTGCATCGAAGGTATGAGCCATGCCGCCGCCGATGATGATCTTGTCAACCTTCTCGATCATGTTGCTGATGACGCCGATCTTATCGGAAACCTTGGCACCGCCGATGATAGCCACGAAAGGATGCTGGGGAGCCTCAAGGGTCTTGCCGATGTAGTTGATCTCTTTCTCCATGAGGAAGCCGGCAACCACTTCCACATACTGGGCAATACCAGCGTTGGAAGCATGGCCGCGGTGGGAAACGCCGAAAGCGTCATCCACAGCCACATCAGCCAGGGATGCCAGCTGCTTTGCGAACTCAGGATCGTTCTTCTTCTCAGCCTTGTGATAACGGAGGTTCTCCAGCAGCAGGACCTCGCCCGGCTTCAGGTCAGCAGCAGCCTTCTCAGCCTCGGGGCCAACGCAGTCAGCAGCCCACTTCACATCTTTGCCGAGGAGCTCGGAGAGATGCGCCACCAGATGCTTGGTGGAGAACTGAGGCTCGCGAGCCTCGGAAGGACGGCCGATATGGCAGGCCAGAATCACAGCAGCGCCGTTGTCCAGCAGGTAGTTGATGGTCGGCAGAGTGCGCACCATGCGAGTATCGTTGGTGATGTTCTGATTTTCATCGAAAGGAACGTTGTAGTCCACGCGGACAAACACTTTTTTGCCTTTGACGTCAATGTCTTTGATGGTTTTCTTATCCATACAATGCGCCTCCAAATCGAAAATGTTACATAAAAACTTGAGGCCCGGCCCAAGTTTTCTAGGCCGGACCTCAAGAGATCTTTTAGTATTCAGCTATGCCGTACGATTAGCCGAGCTCAGCGAAGTACTTGATGGTGCGAACCATCTGGCTGGTGTAGCTGTTCTCGTTGTCGTACCAGGAAACAACCTGAACCTGAGTGTTGCCGCCAGCAGTGGGCAGAACCATGGTCTGGGTAGCATCGAACAGGGAGCCGAAACGCATGCCAACGATATCGCTGGACACGATCTCGTCAGTGTTGTAGCCGAAGGACTCGGTAGCCTGAGCCTTCATAGCCTCGTTGACCTGATCCTTGGTAACCTCGCCCTTCACAACAGCGGTGAGGATGGTGGTGGAGCCAGTCGGGGTCGGAACGCGCTGTGCAGCGCCGATGAGCTTGCCGTTGAGCTCGGGGATAACCAAGCCGATAGCCTTAGCAGCACCCGTGCTGTTCGGAACGATGTTGCAAGCTGCAGCACGGCTGCGGCGCTTGTCACCCTTACGCTGCGGGCCATCGAGAGTCATCTGATCGCCAGTGTAAGCGTGGATGGTGCACATGATACCGGACTCGATGGGAGCCAGGTCGTTCAGAGCCTTAGCCATGGGAGCCAGGCAGTTGGTGGTGCAGGAAGCTGCGGAGATAACCTTGTCCTCTGCCTTCAGAGTCTTGTGGTTAACGTTGTATACGATGGTCGGGAGGTCGTTGCCTGCAGGAGCAGAGATAACGACTTTCTTAGCGCCAGCTGCGAGATGAGCGGAAGCCTTCTCCTTGGAAGTGTAGAAACCAGTGCACTCGAGCACAACGTCTACATCATGCTTGCCCCAAGGAATGTCCTTAGCGTCCTTCTCAGCATAGATCTTGATCGTCTTGCCGTTCACAGTGATGCTGTCCTCGCCAGCCTCAACCTTGTCAGCGTACTTGTAGGTACCCTGAGTGGAATCGTACTTGAGGAGGTGTGCGAGCATCTCCGGGCTGGTGAGGTCGTTGATTGCAACAACTTCATAACCCTCAGCGTCGAACATCTGACGGAAAGCGAGACGGCCGATACGACCAAAACCATTGATAGCAACTTTTACTGCCATTTGAAAATTACCCCCTAAACATTTTTAAGAAGTTCAAACTCTTACCCTCATAATATACAATAACCACGGGCTAAAGTCAATCATTTTATCATAAATCACAGCAATTATCTGATAGATTCTGCTTGCAAAGTCAGAATGTTCTTTTCCGGTATACAGAGGGCGACAATTCTGAATAAATCATGAAAAAACAAGGAAAAACAAGACACTTCCCCCAAGGCAAAAAAAAGAGAAGCAGAGTTGCCTGCTTCTCCTGAATTTTCCTTCATAAACCTTATTTATTGGAAAGAAAGCCCAACCTGCTCAGCGGATGCCCTCGGCGGTGGTGAACTCGCCCACCTTCTCACCCTGCTCCATTTTCTCCAAAGCCAGCATGGCCTGGACATAGATAGCGCACTCCAGGCGCTTCTTCTGGAGCTCGCAGCCCAGCTCGTAGCTCTTGCGGATATCGCCGTGGAACAGGTCATCATTGGCATGGCAGCCGCCGCTGCAGAAAAACCTTGCCCAGCAATCCCGGCACTTTTCCTTGTTCAGCACATGGCTTTCACGGAAGTACTGGGGCAGCTCCTTATTAGTAACGCCCTCATAGATGGAGCCAAGCTTGTACCCCTCCCTGCCCACGAACTGATGGCAGGGGTACAAGTCGCCATTTTCCGCCACGGCGAAATACTCATGGCCGGCCCCGCAGCCGGACAAACGCTTGGCCACGCAGGGGCCGTTGGAAAGGTCCATGTTGAAGTGGAAGAAAAAGAAGCCCTTTCCCTCCCGATGGCGCTTGAGATATGCTTCGGTGAGCCTGTCATATTCCTCATAGATGCGGGGCAGATGCTCCTCCCTTAGGGCCAGGGGGCTGTCCTTCAGCACCACCGGCTCCATGGAGAGCACGTCAAAGCCAGCATCGTGCATGGCCAGCACATCTTCTGTGAAGTCCAGGTTCTCATTGGTATAGGTGCCGCGCATATAGTAGTGCTCGCCATGGCGGCTGTCCACGAACTTCTTGAAGTTCTTCATGACCTTGTCGTAGGTGCCTTTGCCCCCCACATCAGGGCGCATGCGGTCATGGACCTCCCGGCGGCCGTCGGTGGAAATGACCACTGACACATTGTTGTCGTTCAGCCACTTGATATTCTCATCGTTCAGCAGCATGCCATTGGTGGTCATGGTAAGCTTGATGCTCACGCCCTTTTCTTTTTCCACCTCATGGACATGCTCTGCCACAGCCTTCACAGTCTTCATATTCATGAGGGGTTCGCCGCCGAAGAAGTCCACCTCGAAGTGCTTGCGGAAGGGACCGCAGTTCTCCAGCATGTAGTCTATGGCGCGGCAGCCCACCTCGGGACTCATGACAGCCCGCTCCTGGCCATAGCTGCCCCCATCGCCGAAGCAGTACTTGCAGCGCAGGTTGCAGTCCTGGGCCACCATCAGGCACAAGGACTTCACCAGCCCCTTTTCCTTGAAGGTAGGCGGCACGTCAATATCCGGGGCAAAGAGCTCTCCTGCCTCCATGAGCTCATGGAGTTCAGCCAGGGCTTCTTCCAGATCAGCCTTGGGGTAGCTGCCTGAGAGTTTCTCCAGCACTTCGCCATCGTTCTCCCCGTCGAAGACGTCCATCATATCATAGATCATCTTGTCAATGACATGGACCGCCCCGCTGTTGATATCCAAAAGGATGTATTCGCCGTTCTGCTCAAACTTATGAATCTTGGCTTTCACTTACATTCTCCTTACAATATTTTACAATATTAATGAAAAAAGCCTCCCCCAAGCGGGGGAGGGAACTGTCCTTGGACAATTACTTTTCGCAGACCTGGTTGCCTACTGTGCAGGAAGTCTTGCAAGCAGACTGGCAGGATGCCTGGCACTCGCCGCAGCCGCCCGTCTTCAGGGACTTCTGCATGGTCGGCTTGTTGACCGTCTTGATGTGCTTCATTCGTGAACCCTCCTCACATCGCAGAAAATCTGCATATACTGTTATTCTACCCTATTTATCCTCTTGTTGCAAGAATTTTCCGCCCGAACTGTCAGTCACAAAGCTCCATCCGCCTCTTGCAGAAAGTCACTGGCTGGAGGTTCATCTCAGAAGCGAACCGCCTGGCCTGATAGAAATGAGCGCCGATGGCTTCCTGCTTATGTGCATCGCTGCCAATGGCCACATACTTGCCACCCAGTTCCATGTAGCGGCTGTAGATGGGCACCAGTTCCTTGACAGCCAGCTTGTCGCCAAAGCGGCGGGTGTTCAGCTCCAGTACCGTTTCCGTCTCGATGACAGCCTTCAGCACCTCATCGATTTCTTCCTTGAAGGAGCCGTAATCAAGCTCCGGGTTGTCGTAAGGAGCAGTGCGGCAAATGTAGTCTATATGGGCGAGGATATCTATGAAATCATGGCTGTAGAGGTTGTCCACCATAGCACGGAAATACTTCCGGTAGGCTTCCTCCTTTTCCTTGCCCTCAAAGAAATCCGGATAGTAGATGTCCAAATCATCCAGGAAGTGAATGGACCCTATGACCTGGTCGAAGGGCACCCGCGCCACAAACTCACGGCTGCCCTCCAGTGTGCCAGCCTTCATGCCCACCTCAATGCCCAGCCGCAGGTTCTCCCCCCGCAAGGGCAGGTATTTCTTCCAGTAGGCCTCAGGGTCAAAGGTGAACTCTATGGGAGCAGCTTCCAGATCCAGGTGCTCCGTGAACACCAGCCCCAGTCCCAGTCTCTCAGCTGCTTCCAAAGCTTCCGAGGCAGGCATTTCCGAATCAGCAGAAAACTCCGTATGAGTATGGCTGTCAAACATCATGATGATTACCTCGCATTCTTAAGGGACAGGACTGGATTCAAACTCAGTTGCCGGCGTTGATCTGGTCAGCTTCGTAGGCAGCCTGCAGTGCCTTGGCCAGCTGGTCCGGGCAGGAAGTATTCTTGCCGTTGCAGGTATTGCCTGCAAAGCGCTCAATGACAAAATCCATATCCATGCCCTGCACCAATTTGCTGATGCCCTTCAGGTTGCCATTGCAGCCGCCCTCGAACTCAACGTGCTTGATGGTCTTGCCATCCAGCTCCAGGGTAATCTTGCGGGCGCAAGTGCCCTTCGTCTTATATTCGTAAACCATTAAAGACTCTCCTATCTTTCACAAATCAACTTGCGTATTTTTAGTATCTAGTCATTATACCATATTACAAATGAATCTCAATAACCCTTGTACTGTTTTTGTTTATTGACATGAACTAACTAATAGTATAGCATGAATCCATATTCATACAAAGGAGACTTCCAAAATATGCAAATGCGTGGCAATATCCTGCTGCTTATCACCGCCTTCATCTGGGGCACCGCCTTCGTGGCCCAGCAGGTGGGCATGGACGAGCTGGGGCCTTTCACCTACGCCGCCGCCCGCTTCTTCCTGGGCACCATCTTCCTCTGGGGACTTTGGCTCATGGACGGAAAGAAACGCAACTCAAGAAAAGAACGCGGCCTGCACCATTCCGGCTGGAAACTTGGCCTTGGCTCAGGGCTGCTGCTCTTCATCGCCAGTTCCATGCAGCAGGTAGCCCTGCAGTATACCACCGTGGGCAAGACCTCCTTCATCACCGCCCTCTACATCGTGCTGGTCCCCCTAGGCGCCGCCCTCTTCCGCCTGGGCAAGGTCTACGCCGTAAACTGGCTTGGGGCTGTGCTGGCGGTAAGCGGCCTTTACCTGCTCACCATCCAGGGAAGCCTTGCCCTGAACCTGGGCGACATTCTGGTAGCCCTCAGCGCCCTGGGCTGGACAGCCCAGATACTCTTCATCGACCGCTTCGCCCCCCATGTGGACGTGCTGGAACTCTCCCTCTCCCAGACCATCTGCTGCTTCGTAGCCAGCCTTGCCGCCGCCCTGGGAACGGAGGACATCTCCCTGGCTCCCATCCTCCACTCCTGGTTCCCCATTGCCTACGCAGGCGTGCTTTCCACCGGCGTGGCCTTCACCCTGCAGATCGTGGGCCAGAAATACGCCGCCCCCAGCGAAGCCGCCGTCATCATGAGCTTCGAAGCCGTCTTCGGCGCACTGGCCAGCTACATCATCTTAGGCGAGCAGATGACCTTCGCCCAACTCTCCGGCTGCCTCCTGATGTTCGCAGGAGTAATAGTAAGCCAGCTGCGCACGATAATGAAGAAAAATCCCACACCCCAAGCCCAGTAACTCCCCCGAACCCCCGGGCCCCATGGATGGGGCCCTGTGGCCGTTGAATTTAGGACAAATTCAAGGCCACGTTTTCTTTCGCTACGAACTCTTGGCTATTTCAAGTCCGAAGGACTTGTAAATCGCTTAGAGTTCGTGCGAGGGCGTAGTGTGACACAGTGTGTCACACGTAGCTTGGTTCGTTTTCTTTGCGCCAAAGAAAATGAACAGACGGAATGAAATAAAGGCTGGAAAGTAAGTCTAACAAAAAACTTACCTTCCAGCCTTCTTTTTGTAATCAAATATCCTTTTTCAAAACCTGCTGATACAAATACCCTTCACGCACTCCCATATAGCTCACATGAATCATCTTGGCCTTGAAGTGCTTGATGACCGTCTGCAGGATGATCATGCCCGGCAGGATAGTCCTGATGCGATCCGGCACTACCTTCAGCATGAGGTCCAGTTTGTCAGTAGCTACTTCCTCATCACCTTCGGGATTCTCCAGCTTCTTGAGGATCTTCTTGACATTGACGGCGTTAATAACGCTATTATTTGGCGGCAGGCTGAACATGGCATTGTTGAGCTTGCAGGCGGCGCGCACGGTACCGCCCACGCCGCAGATGCCGTCAATCTTCTTATACTTGCCCTCGAAGAACTCCGCATCCGCCATCATGGCTGCCAACACAGCCTCCTGAATGGCCTTGCGCTCCTTCTTGGTGGGAATGAGATGGCTCACGTACTCATTGTACATGGAAAGGGACCCCACGGGCATGGAGAAAGCCTTCTCTATCTTCTGGTCCTTGTAGACTACCAGCTCCGTGCTGGCACCGCCGATATCCACCAGGAGGCCCGTGTGCAGATGCATGGCCCGGGTAGCCCCCACGAAGTCCAGCTCTGCTTCCTTCTCCCCTGGGATGACCTCTATCTTCAGCCCGCTAGCCCGCATGATCTGATCCACAGCTTCCTCGCTGTTGTCAATATTGCGCAGGGCCGCCGTAGCAAAGGCATGTCCCTCCACATCAAAGGCCTTCAAAAGCCCGTTGAACTCGCTGAGGATAATGCTGGCCCGCTCAATGCCTTCCTCATTCATGCGCCCATGCTTGATGTACGAAGCCAAACCCGTGGAATCCTTCTTGCTCATCAAGAGCTCTGGCTTATCCCCGTCCATACGATAGATATTGAGCCGGATGGTGTTGGAACCGATATCGATGATGCCATACATACTACCATTCCCCTTTCGTAAAAAAACCCCCGGCTGATGGAGGCTGGGGGCTTTCTCGTGCAATATCTTCTTCTCTTCTTTCTGCCCTAATTCTACCATCAGATTGCCTAAAAATCAAGATTTTGATAAAATATGTTCTGTTGCGGAACCACCGCCTGAAAGGAGGTGGTCTCGTGTCAATCTTCTTCTCTTTCACGCTGTCTGTTGTCGCCGGCATAGTTGCCCACTATGTCTGCTTATGGCTCGACAAGCGTTTCCGCAACAAATAGGGCAAGCTAAGGCGGGGTGATGGCCGCCAAAGCATAAGGCTCGGTCTTTTGGCCGGGCCTTTTCCTATGTTTCATAAATTTATTTCTGCTGCTCATACTTGGACGGGCACTTGATCAAAAGCTTCTCTGCCACAAAGTCCTGTCCCTGGCATTTGCCGATGGCTACGATATGATGGGCCTCATCAAACTGGTCAGGCTTGGTGCCTTTATACCGAATGGGCAAAGTCTCCCCGGATTCTTCGTCCTGCAAGGTGAAGACAAAATCCTCTCCCTCCTGATGGGGCGCGGGAGCGCTCTTGTCCAGGAGGCCCTTCACCTGCACGGAGCTTTGGGCTGTCTTCGCCTCTGCCACGCTGACATAGGGGGTCACGGAATCCATGAAATTCCAGGCAGCGTACCCCACAAAAGCTGCCAGCAGGGCAATGAGCAAGATTTTCCTATTCATGAATAGCCTCCCCTTCTTTTCCATCTTCCGCCTTCTTCACATAGCGCTTCAGAAAATAACAGTAAATCCCTGTCATATCCACCAGCGCGGCCAGCAGCGTCCAGAGCATCACCGGGTCCATGTCGATATGGCCGCCGGCATTTAGCACCGGGGACGGATGCAGGGAAAAGTACAGCCTGGGAATGATGAACACCAGGAAGGGCACCGTCAGGAAGGACAGCAGGGCGTAGACCGCGCTGACCCTGGCCCGCCGCTTTTCATCCGGCATGGCTGCCCGCAGGGTGAGGTAGGCACCGTAAATCAGCAGCAGCACGAAGATGGTGGTCTGCCGTGGGTCCCAGTTCCAGTAAGCCCCCCAGGTGAGCTTGGAGAACACCGCCCCGCTAAGGGTGGCCAGAATGACGAACACCAGTCCCAGCCCCGCAGAATTGGCCGAAAGCCTGTCATAATGGCGCTTTGGCTCTTTCAGGTATTTTGCCCCATAAAAGGCACTCACCAGAAAGGCCAGCACCGACACCCAGGCCACGGGAATATGGAAGAAGGCAATGCGCACATAATAGCCCAGCCCCTCCGCCGGTGGCACCACAAAGAAAACAACACCTATGATTGCCAAAGTCAGCACAGATAAAACCGCCAGCATGGCTTCACTCCTCATACCAAAGATAATCAAAGAGCAAGGACGCCCCCACCATCAAAATCATATCATAAAGGGCCAGCCCTCCCAAATAGGAAAAGGAACCAGCCTCCCCTCCCAAAGCTCCCGCCGTCAGGCTGATGGCGGGCAGGAACACGGGCAGGATCACCGGCAGCATGAGAATGGAGAAAAGCCCTCCATGCACCGCCGAACCTATAGTCAGAGCAGCCACCAGCGTGCCCGCCGCCGCCACCCCCAGCAGCCCCAGTGCTGTAGTCAGAACAAGCAGCGAAGGCTCTGCCACATTTCCCGCCAGCAGCATCAGAAAGAGCGGCAGGATAAAGAGCCCCATGGCCAGCAAGACCAGATAAGTATAGAGCATTTTGCCAAAGAGCACCGGCTGGGAGCCGCCGTAAACACGCAAGGCCAGCAAGGTCCCTGCCGCTTCTTCGTCCAAGAAGACTCTGTCCGCCCCCACCATGGAGGCAAAGAAAAGTATCACCCAGAGAAGGGCCGCCGCCAGCTTCGGTGACAGGGCCGCCCCCTGCAGGGCCAGGCTAACACAGGAAAGGGTGGTGAGGGCAAACATGAGCATGGCAGCCCAGGAAGCCTTGAATCTCATGCCCTGCCTGAATTCTTTCAGGAGAACCAGCTTAGTTCCCGCCCAGACTGATGCATTCATCTGCCGCTGCCTCCTCCCTTTCGTCGTTGGTAGCAAGGAGCACCAGCACGCCGGAGTCCGCCGCCTGCCGCGCCTCCCTCAAGACAAGAGAACGTCCCTCAAGGTCAAGGTTGGCACCCGGCTCGTCCAGCAGCCAAACCTCCGCCTGAGAAGCCAACAGCACTGCCAATTTCAGACGCTGCCTCATGCCCGTGGAAAGCCCCCCGGCCTGCACGCCGTTCACCTTCTTCTCAGACAGCCCTACCCGCTCCAGCAGCTTGCTGTAGCTGTCCCCAGAAAGTTTCTCCCCTCTGAGCCCCATCAGGAAATCCATATTCTCCCAAGCCGTCAGCCGGGGATAAAACCGCAGTTCCGGCGTCACCATAGCCAGCCGGTTGCGAAAATCCGCCTTCTCCAGCACCAGCCCTGCTTCCCTGTCCCGGGCCACAACCTTCCCCGTGTCAGGAGAAAGCAATTTTGCCGCCAGCCGCAGAAGCGTAGACTTCCCGCTGCCATTGGCTCCCCGCACAGCCGTAATCCCCCCGGCCTGCAAATGAGCAGAGAAATCCCTGAAGACCACCGTGCCCCCAAAGGACTTCCCCACTCCCTCCATTTCTATCTCTACCATCGATTACCTCATCAAGAATATATTCACAATTGCGCTTTTATCATTATATCATCACTTGCAGAGAAAGTCCTTATACAATCTAACAAACTCCATGCTAAACTGTGTTTCGCATTACGCCCTTACACGAACACTAAGCTCAGACTGCGCCTTTCAGGCTTGCTTCGCTAAGTGTTCATAGTAAAACAATTCGTTGCAACTTGAAAATCCCGCCCAATTCCCCGGGCGGGATTTGTCTCAGAAGGTATATTCCTTCTCCACCTTATGATAATGTGTATGCAACAGTTCGTGAGCCTTCTCGCTCAAGGGCTCTCCCAAGAACTCCTTGTAAAGCGTGATAATATCCGGGTTCTCATGGGACTTGCGAATGGGCAGGTTTCTGTCAATCTCATAGAGGGCTGCCATGCGCTTCTTGCGAATAGCGTTGGTGGTGCCGATGGGCTGGCCGCCGCCGCCGATGCAGCCGCCGGGACAGGCCATGATCTCGATGAAATCATAAGGAGATTCGTTCCTCTGGACCTGCTCCATGAGGATGCGGGCATTTTTCAAGGTGTGGGCAATTGCCACCTTTGCCTTGCGGCTGCCCAGGTCCACCTCTGCTTCCTTGATGCCTTCGAAGCCGCGGACGGACTGGAAGTCCAGGCGTTCCAAAGTCTTGCCCGTGTACTTCTCATAGACAGTGCGCAGAGCTGCCTCCATGACGCCGCCGCTGGCACCGAAGATAGCACCTGCCCCCGTGCCGTAACCCAGAGGGCTGTCGAAATCGCTCTCAGGCAGGTTCTGGAAAGTGAGGCCCACATACTTGATGAGCTTGATAAGCTCCCGGGTGGTGAGGACGATATCTACATCCTGCCTGCCCTCCCGCCCCATCTCCGGGCGGGCAGCCTCGAATTTCTTGGCGGTGCAGGGCATGATGGAAACGGTGACTATATCCTCCACGGGAATGCCCGCCTTTTCAGGATAATAAGTCTTGGCAATTGCCCCGAACATGCTCATGGGGGATTTGGCGCTGGAAAGATGGGCGGTGAAGTCGCCGAAGTTCTTCTCCAGGAAATTCACCCAGCCGGGACTGCAGGAGGTGATCATGGGGAAGGTACCGCCATGTTCCAGCCTGTGCAGGAACTCGCTGGCTTCCTCCATGATGGTGAGGTCGGCACCGAAGTTGGTATCAAAGACCTTGTCAAAGCCCAAAAGCTTCAGGGCCGTGACCATCTGTCCCGTGACTATCTCCCCCGGCTCCATGCCAAAGGCATCCCCCAAGGCCACCCGCACAGAGGGCGCCACCTGCACGATGACATGCTTCTTCGGATCCTGCAGGGCGTCCAGCACCGCGTCCGTATCGTCCTTTTCCACAATGGCCCCCGTGGGGCACACCAGGCTGCACTGGCCGCAGAGCACGCAGTCCGTGCGCTCCATGGGCTTGTCGTATGCTGTAGTAACTGTGATATCACTGCTGCGGTGGGCATAGGTCAGGGCGGCGATGCCCTGCACATCCTTGCAAGCCCGGATGCAGCGGCCGCAGCGGATGCACTTGGAGGGATCCCGCACAATGGCGGGATTGGTGACAATGCGGGGCTCCTCCTTCACCACGCTGGGCAAGTGGGATTCCATGATATTGAAGCGGCTGCAGAGCCGCTGCAGATCGCAGTTCTGATTGCGAGGGCAGCTCAGGCAGTCCTTGTGATGATTAGCCAGCATCAATTGGAGGATGGCCACCTGGGTATCCCGCACGATGGGGGTATCCGTGTGCACCTCCATGCCTTCCCAAACCTCCGTGGAGCAGGCCGCCAGGAGCCTGCGCCTGCCCGTGACCTCCACAGAACAAAGGCGGCAGTGGGCCTTGATGCGCTGGTCCTCATGGTAGCAGAGATGCGGAATGTCGATGCCGATTTCCCGGGCTGCCTGCATGATTTTCGTGCCCTTGGGCACTTCGATGGGAATATTGTTGATAGTGAGGTGCACCATTTCCTGCTTTTCTGCCTGATTCACATTTTCACTCATGCTTCTGCACCTCCCACTGCAAAGGTCCCGGGGAATACTTTCATGGCGGAAAGCAGGCTGTTCTGGGCCGTCTCCCCCAGGCCACAGAGGGAGGACATGGACATGACCCGGGCTATCTTGTGCATCAGCCTGATGTCCTCTGCCGTGGCTTTCCCCTCTGCCATCTTGTCCAGAATGAGCTTGATATGCAGATTCCCTTCCCGGCAGGGGGTACACTGGCCGCAGCTCTCCTCTGAGAAAAACTCCTGATTCATACGCAGGAAATCCAGCACGCTGGTACGCTCGTCGATAACCAAGATGCCGCCTGAACCTACCATGACTCCCGCCGCCCGCAAGTCCTCATAGGTGTAGGGTGTGTCCAGGATGCTCTCATCCGCCACCTTGCCGGAAGCGCCGCCGAACTGGATCAGGCGGATATGGCGGTCCTTCTGCACGCCCCCTGCCAACTCGTAGATGATTTCCCGCACGGTGGTGCCGAAGGGAATCTCAAAGACCCCGGGCTTGTTCACATTGCCGGCCACGCTGATCAGCTTGGTGCCGATGGAATCACCCCTGCCGCAGCGGGCATAGACCTGCTCCTCGTCCAGCAGCAGATGGGGCACGATGGACAGGCTCTCCACATTGCAGAGGCAGGTAGGACGGGAAAAGACGCCGCTTTGCTTGATGAAAGGCGGCTTCATGCGAGGGCGGCCCGCCTTGCCCTCGATGGAGCGAATGAGGGCCGTGCCCTCGCCACAGACATAGGCTCCCGCTCCGGAATAAAGATGGATATTGAAATCAAAGCCCTTGCCCAGGATATTCTCTCCCAAAAAGCCGTAGCTTTTCGCCTGTCGGATGGCGTTCAGCAGCAGGGGACGGAAGCAGGAATACTCCGCCCGCATGTAGATATAGCCGTCCGTGGCCCCTACCACGAAGCCGGCGATGATGATGGCTTCAATGAGGTTGAAGGGATCATTCTTGATGAGTTCCCTGTCCTTGAAGGTGGTGGTCTCCCCTTCATCCGCGTTGCAAATGACCACCTTGCGCTCTCCCTTCACCGCCCGGGCCTGGGAGAGCTTGCGGCCCATGTCGTACTCGGCACCGCCTCTGCCCTTCACTTTCACGCTGGCAATGAGGTCGCTGATGGAGAGGGGCTCCATGGTCACAGCCTTGCGCAGGGCAGAGAAGCCCCCGATTTTCATATAGGAACCAATGGAGCTGGTGTCATACTTGCCGAAATTGCTGGTAAGGAAACTTATTCTTTCCATGAAACTCTCACCTCCTCAGGGCAGGGAGCGCAGCAGCGCCTCTATTTTCTCACGGCTGTCCAGATGGTCATATATCTTGCCATTGATGCGCACAGCAGGCGCCCTGTCGCAGGCGCCGAAGCAGCTGATGGTCTCCAGGGTAAACCTGCCGTCATAGGTGGTCTCCCCTATCTTGATATCCAGCAGCTGCTCCAAAGTGCCCAGAAGTCGCTTGGTGTCAATGACATTCACCCGGCAGGCAGGAGAATTGCACACCTGGATGGGATATTTAGCCCTGGGCTTGGCCGAAAGCTGGGCATAGAAATTCAGGCAGTCAAAGATATTGGTAATGGGCATGGAGAGCTTCTCAGCCAGATAATAAGCAGTAGGCTCCGGCACATAATGCCGCTCGTCCAGGTCCTGCACCTCCAGCAGGATGCCCACAATCTGGGTAGGGTCATAGTCATGGGATTCCAGCACAAGGTCAATCCTCTCCTGCAACTCGGAAGAGAGGGGATAGTCTTTCGTCAAAGCGGTAAGCATAAGAACCCTCCTTGCCTCAGTCATACCTCTCATCAATGACCCGCTTCGTCTTCTTCTCGCTGCGGGGCAGGATGCCGATTTCCACGATTTTCACCAGCGGCGTGAAGCCAATCTTGCTCTTGACCGCCGCCGCAATCTTGCCTGCCATTTCCTGAAAGTTCACGCTGCCATTGGTTTCCACATAGATTCGCATGGTGTCCTTGCCGTCCAGATGGGACAGGCGGATCTGGTACTCGCTGGAAAGTTCAGGGAAACCTTCCAGCACTTCCTCGATCTGCTTTGGAAATACATTGACGCCCTTGATCTTGATCATGTCGTCGCTGCGGCCGGAGATGATGTCGATGCGGGGGAACTTGCTGCCGCAGGGGCACTCCCCGGGAATGATGCGGGAAATATCATGGGTGCGGTAGCGGATGAGGGGCGCACCTTCCTTGACCAGGGTCGTGATGACAATCTCGCCGAATTCCCCGTCAGGCACATTTTCCCCGGTCTTGGGGTCGATGATTTCCAAGTACACATAATCATCCCAGATGTGCATGCCCGTGTCGTACTTGCAGTTGATGCCGATGCCAGGCCCGTAGATTTCCGTAAGGCCATAGATGTCATAGAGCTCAATGCCCAGCTCAGAAGAAATCCTGTCGCGGATCTTCTTGCCCCAGCGCTCAGAGCCGATGACGCCCTTCTTCAGATGCACCTTGTCCTTGATGCCGCGCTTCTCGATTTCTTCCGCCAAAAGCAGCGCATAGGAAGACGTAGCGGTGATGACCGTGGACTTCATATCCATCATCATCTGAATCTGCTTGTTGGTATTGCCGGGGCCCATGGGGACTACCATAGCCCCAAGCTTCTCCGCTCCGTTCTGGAAGCCGATGCCTGCCGTCCAGAGGCCGTAGCCCGGCGTGATCTGGATGCGGTCACGATTCGTGATGCCGGCAAACTCATAGCAGCGCTTGAACATCTCCGCCCAGTCATCCACATCCTTGGCCGTATAGGGAATGATGACAGGAGTACCCGTGGTACCCGATGAAGAATGGATGCGCACCACCTCTTCCTCCGGCACTGCCATCAGTCCCAGGGGATAAGCGTCCCGGAGGTCCTGCTTCTGGGAAAAGGGCAGCTGCTGGAATTCCTCCACGCTCTTGACCCCCTGAATCCCTGCTTCCCTCAGTTTCTGACCGTAAAAATTGTTGACCTGAAGGAGCCTCTGTATCTGCTTGTCTACCTGCTGCAATTGCTTTTCATTGATTTTCATGACAACTTCTTCCCTTCCGTGTACCTGAGCGCCTTCTCATTGAGTTCATGGAATCTGGCAGGAACCTTTTCATGCAGGGCGGCTCCGATATCCTCAAGCTCCAGCCCCAGTTCCCCCGTCCGCACCGCTGCTCCCAGCAGCAGCACGTTGAGCACCTTCATGGACCCCAGTTCTTTAGCAGCAGCCTCGCTGTCAATGAGAGTGAGGTTCTTAACAGACTTCTTCAGCTGCTGCAAGACTTCCTCCAGCGGATAAGATGAATCCCCAATCATGGTGCTTACGGGGAAAATGGGAGCAAGACTTGCCACCACCGTCCCCCCCTCCTTGAGGAAGGGCAAATGCCGCACGGCCTCTGCCGGCTCGAAGGCGATGATGATATCTGCCTTGCCCGGTGCAATCATGGGAGACTTCAAGCCTTCCCCAATACGCACATGGGAAAAAACGCTGCCTCCCCGCTGTGCCATACCGATGGTTTCAGCCGTCTTCACCTCGAAGCCCTTACTCATGGCAGCAGCCGCCATAAGCTTGGAGGCCAGAATGGTTCCCTGCCCCCCAACACCGCAAAGGATGATGTTTTTATGCATTCCTATCACCTCCGACGCGCAGGGAAGCGCTAGTGCGGGGACAGTCGCTGGATGCGACTGTTTTGTCCCCGCCACTAATGGCTCCTACAGGACATATCTGCTCACACAGGGTGCAGCCTGTACAGAGTGATGCATCGATAAAGGCTTTGCCATCCTTCAGAATAAGGGCCGGGCAGCCCAGTTCCCGGATGCACTTCTTGCAGCCAACACACTTTTCCGCCGCTACAGCAGAATGGCCCGCCGGCTTGGTGACGGCAATGCAGGGAGAACGGAAGATCACGGCCTTGACACCGGGTTCCTCAGCCACCCTTTGAATAGTATCCCGTGCCTGCTTGAAGTCCAGGGGGTTCACAGTCTCCACTACGGTAAGGCCGATGGCCCGCAGGACCTTCTCGATGCTGACCTTCTCCACCACCTGCCCCATGACGGTGCGCCCTGTGCCCGGATGTGGCTGATGCCCCGTCATGGCTGTAGTGGAATTGTCCAGAACCACCAGGGTCATATCAGCCTGATTGTAGAAGGCGTTGACTACCCCTGTCAGCCCTGCGGCAAAGAAGGTTGAATCTCCCACAAAGGCAAAGCATTTCGTTTCCTTGTCCAGATGCCCCACCCCTTGGGCAATGTTGATGCCCGCCCCCATGCATAGGCAGGTATCGCACATATCCAGAGGCATGGCATTGCCCAAGGTATAGCAGCCGATGTCACCGCAATAGATGGTCTTCTTCCCCTTCATGGCCTGCTTAACCGCATAGAAGGAAGCCCGGTGCGGACAGCCCGCACAGAGCACGGGAGGACGCACAGGCAAGGGAATATCTGCCGGCTTGGGCAAAGACTCCTCTGACAGCCCCAGGAAGGAACTTATGGCCCTGCCCACGGACAGCATAGTGTTCTCGCCTGCTGCGGCCATATCCCCTGTCAGCTTGCCACGGATTCTGACGTTTAAATGATGCTTGCCGCAAATCTGCAACAGTGCCCGCTCGATGACGGGATCAAGTTCCTCGATGCAGAGCACTTCGTCCAGGCCCTCCAGGAACTGCAAAGCCAGTTCCTCCGGGAAAGGGAAGGGCGTAGCCACCTTCAGCAGGCGCACGTGGTTTTCCTCGTCCAGGGAATCCAGGGCATACATATAGCTGATGCCATGGGAAGCAATGCCTTTCCTGGCTGCGTTATCGCCATAGCTGCCGTTTTCCCTTTGGATTGCGTTGCGGGGATACTCCGACAGCACAGCTGTCAGTTCCTGGTTGCGCTTTTCAATAAGACCGTGGTTCTTCAAGGACAGGCGCGGGAAAATCACCCAGCGGGAGGAATCTTTCACAAAGCCCTCCATGGGCACGTTTTTGTACTCCTCTGCGTCTTTGACCTGGATGGCCTCATAGCCGTGGTCCACCCGGGTGGTGCAGCGGAAAAAGACAGGCGTATGATACTTCTCGGAAAAATCAAAAGCTTCCTGTATCATCTCATAGGCTTCCGCCACGGAAGAAGGGTCAAAGACAGGCACCTTGGCAAACTGGGCAAAGGTCCTTGTGTCCTGCTCTGTCTGAGAAGAGATAGGACCGGGGTCATCTGCCACCATCACCACCAGGCCGCCTTTGACACCCACGTATTCCAAACTCATCAGGGGGTCAGAAGCGACGTTCAGCCCAACCTGCTTCATGGTCACCATGGCCCGGGCGCCGCTGTAAGCCGCCCCTGCCGCCAGTTCCATGGCCGCTTTCTCATTGACTGACCATTCCACATAGATGTTGCCGGGATTGCGCTTCGCCACAGTTTCCAGCACCTCAGTGGAGGGAGTGCCCGGGTACCCCGCCACCAACCTCACACCTGCGGCCATGGCCCCCAGGGCAATTGCTTCATTGCCCATCAAAAATTCTCTGTGCATAATGCTCTCCTAAAATAATCACTTTCCTGAAAGGCAGGAAAAATTTCACATTGCACTTCATTTATGTAAACTTAACACATACGATGTTTTCAGTATACCATTGATGACGAACTTTTGCACCTTTTCTTTACAGGATACAAAGACGCTCCTACTTTGTGTGTGCCATTATTTTCCCGCCTTTCTTGCCTATTAAATTCGTGGTATAATCACCATAGGAGGCGACAAGCCATGAAGCCTAAGCGTACATACAAGGATTCACTCTTCCGCGATATTTTCAATGACAAGCGACGCCTGCAACGAATCTATCATGCCTTGACAGGGAAACTTATTCCCCTCAACGAAATCAAGATCACCACTTTGCGCGGTACTTTCTTTGAGGACATCAAAAACGACATCAGCTTTATGGCTGGCAATGATTTCATCATACTCATGGAGCACCAGTCAACCCTGTCAGAGAATCTCCCCTTGCGTATGCTTTGGTATATCTCCAAACTCTACAGGCAACGGGTTACGCCTGATGCGCCTTACAAGAAAACCCGCATCACCCTGCCCGCCCCACATTTCTACGTATTCTACAACGGCACCGACGATGCCCCGGAAAAGTGGACCATGCGTCTTTCCGATGCCTTTAAAGAAAACAACCGCACTCTGGAGCTTGAAGTCACAGCCTTTAACATCAACTACGCCAAAAACGGCGAACTGCTGCAAAAATGTCACGACCTCAAATGCTACAGCATTTTCGTCAATCAAGTTCGCATCGAAGTAGCCGCAGGAAAAACGCTCCGCCAAGCCATCACCTCGGCTATCCGCTATTGCAAGAAACATGACCTTCTGGCCGACTACTTTGCCAGCAAGGAACAGAAGGAGGTTTTCGATATGGTCAATTTCAAATGGGATTGGAACAGAGCCATGGAGGTTAGGGCTGAAGAAGCTGCAGAAAAGGCCAGTGCTGAAACTGCTGATGCAAAAACCACTGAATTCGTAATCAATATGTTACGAGAACATGAACCCTACGAAAGAATTTCCCGCCTAGCCTCCACTTCTTTGGAGAACGTCAAAAAAATCGCTCACAATAATAACCTCGCCTATAACTAATTCCAGTAAGCAAAAAGCCCGTCGGTTAATCACTCCGACGGGCTTCTTGTTGTGCACTGCACGAATTACTTTTCTGTTATGGCTATATCATAACACCAACTGAAAACTAAAACAACATTTTTAAATTTTCTGCGCCAGTATATCCGCTACCGGCCTGACTGTTGTTTTTCAATTCTCCGGGTCCAGTTTGATATTGGTAATGATGCGTCCCAGGCGGATGCCGGCAATCCAGTTCCAGATCCACTTGATGGCCACCGTGAAGTTCGTGTAAGGCCCGGCCAGGCGGATAAGGTGGACGAACAGCCAGGCGCACCAGGCGAAGAAGCCGCTCATGGTGTGGCCCTTCCAGGACATGACCGCATCACCCTTGCCGATGGTGGCCATGGTGCCCAGGTCCTTGTAGTGCAGGGGCTCCAGATTGGTCTCTCCACGCACCAGCTTCATGATGTTCACCGCGCAGGCGGCTGCCTGCTGGGTAGCCACGGGAGCGATGGTGGGCAGGGGACGCTCCGTGCCGTGGCAGTAGTTGGCGCAGTCGCCGATGGCGAAGACACAGTCGCTGCCCTTCACACGCATATATTCATCCACGATAATGCGTCCTGCCCTGTCTACCTCGCCGCCACAGTTGGCGATGAAGGGCACAGCCTTGACCCCGGCTCCCCAGATAACTGTGGAGGAGGGAATCTCCGTGCCGTCCTTCAGCTTCAGCACCTCTCCGTCGTAGCCGCTCACCTGAGCTTCCAGCCGCACATCCACGCCCTTTTTCCTGAGCACCCGCACGGTTTCCTGCTGCATATCCTCGGGCATCATGGCCAGCAGCTTGTTGGTGCCCTCCAGGAGAATGACCTTCACCTCATTGAAATCAAGATTGTGGAACTCCTTCTTCTGGATATTGATGAGCTCGATGAGCGCCCCTGCTTCCTCTACGCCAGTGGGGCCGCCCCCCACCACCACGAAGGTGAGCATCTTGCGGCGGGTTGCTTCATCATCCTCATGCTTGTTGGCACGCTCAAACATATGGAGCACATGATTCCTGATATGCAGGGCCTCCTGCAGGGACTTCATGCCGTAGGCGTGCTCTGCCACTTCCTTCATGCCAAAGAAATTGTTGGTGGCGCCGGCTGCCAGCACCAGATAGTCATAGCTGATCTCCCCGTGGTTGGTGAGGAGCACTTTGCGCTCCTGGTCTACCCCCTGGGCCTTGGCCATGAAGAACTCCACATTCTTGTTCTCACGGAAGAAGTTGCGGATGGGATAGGCGATCTCCTCAGTGCCCAGCATGGCAGTGGAAAGCTGATACAGCAGGGGCTGGAACAGATGGTAATTGTGACGATCCACCAGGAGCACATCCACGTCCTCCCTGGCCAGATCCTTAGCCAGCTTGATGCCGCCGAAGCCGCCGCCTACTATAACTACTTTTTTCCTGTCTGCCATGAAAAAAACCTCCCAAACACCTACACAATCCAGAGAGTATACAAAAGTGAAAAAATTAACTTTAATATGTGAAAAATATTACTTACTCTGCTTGCTATATATAATATCATGTTTATGGCTTATTGCAAGAGGTAATTAACATATTTTCACAAATTTATTACTTTTTCCCACAAAAGCGTAACATTTCTACAGATTACTATTATTGGTTTATTTAACAACACAAATTGAAAAATCGTAGCAGATTTGCCTCTGCTACGATTTCAAACAGGTTAATTGTATTTAATTGTAGTAAAACTAACTAAAATTCAATAGCGTTTTCGCTTGACGGAGGAAGGATAGCCCAGTTGTTCCCGGTACTTCATAACTGTGCGGCGGGAAATATCCATGTCCTTGGCCTTCAAAAGCTCGCAGAGCTTCTGGTCGCTCAGAGGCTTTCGGGGGTCCTCTCCCTTGATCAGCCGCTCCAGTTCTGCTTTCGCCTGGCTGGCCAGGAAATCCTCCCCGCTGCCTGCCTTGCCCAGGCCCGTCTGGAAGAATCCCTTGAGGGGCATAAGCCCTCCGGGAATCTCCGCGTACTTGTTGGCTACGGCCCGGCTGACGGTGCTCTCATGGACCTCGATGGCCTCCGCCACTTCCTTCATGGTCAAAGGCTTCAGATAAGCGGGGCCTTTGTCCAGGAACTCCCGCTGCACCCGCACCAGTTCCTCCACCACCTTGCGGATGGTTTCCCGCCGCTGCTCGATGCTGTTGATGAGCCAAGTAGCAGCGCTCAGACGCTTCTTGATGTATTTCTGGGTATCATCATCGAAGGAAGCCGCCTGGCGGTAAAGATTGGTGATGTGTAGCTTGGGCACATAGCTGTCATTGAGACGCACCTCATAGCCCCCGTCCACCTTCTCGATGGTCACATCCGGGGTGATGTAGCTGGCATTTTCCGTGCCGTAGGTGCTGCCCGGCTTGGGATTCAAGGTCTTGACGATATCCACCGCCAGCTGCACATCCTCAGGGCTGGCCTTTTCGGCAGCAGCGATTTCCCTAATACCCAATTCCGCCACCAGAGACAGATGCTTGTCTATGACAGCGGCCACCAGTCCCTCGTAGATGCCCTGGGCCTTTGCCTGTATGCGCAGGCATTCAGCCAGATCCCTGGCCCCCACCCCCAAGGGCTCAAAGGCCTGAACTCTTTCCAGCACCGCTAAGACTTGCTCCACTTTGGTGCCCGTGGCCCTGGCGATTTCCTCCACCGGCAGGGTGAGATACCCACGGCTGTCAATGGACCCCACCATAAAGGTGGCAATAGAACGGCCAGCCTCGTCTTCCGGGGCAAAGGCAAACTCCACCTGCTGCAGCAGTTCCTGCTCCAGGGTCAGCCCCAAGGGAGCCGCTGCTTCCAGGCCGTGGTCCACATCGTCCGTGAAGTAGGCAGGTTCGCCCCCTCCCTCGTAGAGATAATCCGCCAAAGCGGAAATATCCTCCACGCTGAAGATATCTTCCTTGCTCTCAGCCCCCGCCCCATATTCCATTTCCAAGGTCGGGTTGTCAAGGTACTCCTGTTCCACCAGACTTCTGAGGTCCTGGGCGGAGAGCTGGAGTATCTTGATAGCCTGCTGCATCTCAAAAGTCATGGCGAGATGCTGGGATAAATTCATTTGCAGTGACTGTTCCATCAAGTACCTCCTTCTCTCCAAGTTAATGTTATACTCATGAGCAGTGAATTTTTACATTTAGAAAAACTACGCTCCTAGCAGTTTTTACCTCCACCGCTTGCGGGGGGCGCTTAAGCGCGGGAGCCCGGTGGGCTCCCTGGAGGGGGACCGGCGGAGCCGGTGGAAGGGGGGGAATCGAAGCCGTCACGTTTCCTTCGCCCCTTCCACCACCTTCGGCCTAAAATATGCCACTGGCATATTTTAACCTTCCCCGTTTCACGGGGCAGGTAAGGCCTACGATTTACGGAGTAATTCTAAAAATCAGCTGTACCCACTGGTATTTCTAATCCTTACTTTTCAACAGACATGGCAGCAGCAAGGGCTGCTCCCAACCCGGATCCGCCGTTATCCAGCACCGTATCAACCTTAGCCGCATCCTCGCCCAAGAGCTCGGACAGGGCGCGCATGATATTCTCCTTCACGAAGGGCATCTTCTCATAGACAGAACCGTCCACGGCAATATGCTGCTGCTGCACGCCGTCCTTGCCGGACAGCTGCCAGATAATGCCAACGAAGGAAGCCGTCACCAGACGGGCGGAACGCACTACCACGGTCATGACCAGGTCGCGGACCTGCTCAGCTTCCTCGGCGGTGAGCTCACGGCCGGTCCTTTCCTTGACGATTTCCTGCACCTTCGTGCGGCCTGCGCTCTCGTCCTCCAGCATGCCGCTCATGTCGATGCTGGTGAAGCCATAGGCCTTGCCCTTCTCGTCCAAGAGTTCTGCCAGAGCCATGCCGAAGAGCTCGCCCATATAGCGGCCGGAAACCATCTTCTCCAGACGCTGCTCGCCGGGCTTCTCAGAAGCTTCGTCAAAGGCCGTGTCAAAGCGGTTGGGCACCAGCTTCATGAAGCCGCCGGACTCCAGATTGAGGATCATGGCCTTGTCTGCGCTGTCTGCGTAAGGCTCCAGATAGCAGGTATTGTGGCCCGTAGCGTAAATGGAGCCGATGTAGGTGCCCCCCTGCTTGTAGGCAGCGGAAAGAAGCACAGCCACCGTGTCGTTGATGACAGCGGCGGGCTTCACGTTCTCGATGCCGCGGCGGTGCAGGGCCTCCAGCAGCAGGTCGTTCACCACCTTGCCCTCCACGCCCGGGGTGGCAAATTCCTTAGTCCAGATGATGAGTTTGGCATTGTTGAGATCAGTCTGCTCGGAGGGGAAAGAGAAGGTGTGGCCCAGCAGGTACTGCTGCTCATGGTTACCCTCGATAGCCTCGTCGATGAGCTCTGCCAGCAGGTCAAACATCTGCTCGGCAGTGGAATCAGCGCCGATATAATCGTACTGCCCCTCCACCTTCAGAGGCTTGGCCACCTTCTTCAGGATTTCAAACTTGCCCTCGCCCTCCAGGCGGATAAGCAGCACGCGCACATTGGTGCCGCCGAAATCCAGTGCCAGGTACTCACCCTTCTCCTTGCCGGAGGGCAGGCCCAGATAGGATTTCAGCATGCGCAGGGAGGATTCATCAGGATCTACCAGGCCTTTTTTCAGGTCATAGCGGAAGTCAGCCGCAATCATCTGCAGCTGCTCCTTGTCCACAGTGAATTCCTTGATGATGCTGTCATACAAATGCTTGTCAAATGCCATGATTTCTATCCCCTTTTTAATATTCTATAAAAACAAGGCTCAGCCCTGCTCTTCGGCAATTTCTTCCAGATAAGCCCAGCGCTCCATCAGATGCTCAAGCTCCTGCTGCAGGCGGCTTTCTTCCTTGCTGAGCTCATTCAGCCTGCCATAATCCGCCGCATTCTGGGCCATCTGCAGCTGGGTCACTTTCAGTTCCCCTTCCTTGCTGGCAATGAGCCCCTCAATCTCGGCGTATTCCTTCTGCTCCTTGAAGGTCAGCTTGCGGGCAGCCTTGGGCTTCTCCGGCTTTGGTTCAGCTTCCTGCTTTTCTTTCGGCTTGAAAACTGCTGCTGCTTCCTGCGCCGCTTCCATTTCCAGCTGCTTTTCCTTCCAGTAGCTATAGCCCCCCGGATACATGGTGAGGGTGCCGTCTTCCCCGTAGGCAAAGACCTTGTCAGCCAGCCTGTCCACAAAGAAGCGGTCATGGGAAACAAAGATAATGGCGCCGTTGAAGTCGTCAATGAAGCTTTCCAGCACCGCCAGAGTCTCCAAGTCAAGGTCATTGGTAGGCTCGTCCAGCAGCAGCACATTAGGCGCCTCCATCAAGATGCGCAAGAGATAAAGCCTGCGCCGCTCCCCTCCAGAAAGCCGGGAAATAGGCGTCCACTGCAAATCTCCCGGGAACAGGAACCGCTCCATCAGCTGGGTGGCAGAAATCCTGCTGCCATCTGCCAGCGTCAGGTAGTGCGCCCCTTCCTTGATGTACTCGATGGCCCGCAGACGCTCGTCCATATCCCGAGCCTGCTGGGTGAAGTAGCCAATCTTCACTGTCTGGCCGATGGTCACAGTGCCGGATGTGGGCTGCAGCCGCCCTGAGATGATATCCAGCAGGGTGGTCTTGCCCTGGCCATTGCGGCCCAAGATGCCCACCCGGTCATTTCGAAGCACCGTATAGGAAAAGTCCTTGATATAGGTGACGCCCTCGAACTCGTGGTGGATATGCTCCAGCTCAATCACTGTGCGGCCCAGGCGGCTGCCTGCCAGCCCTATCTGCACCTCGCCCCTGTCCAGATCAACTTTCTGGTTCTTGACCTCTTCGTAGCGCTCGATGCGGGCTTTTTGCTTGGTGGAGCGGGCCTGTGCTCCCCGGCGCAGCCATTTCAGCTCATTCCTGAGGAAGTTCTGCCGCTTTTGCTCGCTGGCTTCCTCCCGCTGCAGGCGGGCTTCCTTCTGCTCCAGGTAGTCGGAGTAGTTGCCGGTGTAGGTGTAGGCCCTGCCCTTGTCCAGTTCCAGTATCTTGGTGGCTGTATGGTCAAGGAAGTACCTGTCATGGGTCACCATCAAGAGCGCCCCCTTGCGGGACTTCAGATACTCCTCCAGCCAGGCAATGGTCTCGCTGTCCAGATGGTTGGTAGGCTCGTCCAAAAGCAGCAAGTCACAGGGCTGGATCAGCGCCGAAGCCAGCGCCAGCCGTTTCTGCTGTCCCCCGGAAAGGTTGCCTGCCTTTTCACGATAATCCGTAATTCCCAGCTTCGTGAGCACCGTCTTGGCTGCCGCCTCCAGCCCCCAGCCTTCCTCGGCATCGATGACAGCGCTGTACCTGGCCAGCCGTTCCTGTATGGTCTTATTCTCCGGCTGTTCCTCGATTTCCTTCAAAGCCAGCTCATAGCCACGCAGAGCCTCCATCAGCGGCGTATAGCCCCGGAAGACCTCCGTCAGAACCGTATTCTCCGGCGTCAGTTCCTTATCCTGGGCCAGATACTCCAAGCGCAGCCCCTTCATGGTGGTCATGGTGCCATCGTCCACAGGCAGGAGCCCCGCCACCGCTTTCAGAAAAGTGGACTTGCCAGTGCCATTTACCCCCACAATGCCTACTTTATCGCCCTCATCCAGGCTGAAATCAATTCCCGTGAAGAGCTCTTTCTCCCCGTAGGACTTGGTGAAATTCTCTACTGTAATGACCATTCTCGACCTCTAACGCACATTTAACATTCCCTACTATTTTAACTGTTTGCCTTTCATGGCGCAAGATAAACCCGCACCAATGCAACAAGTTACAGCATTTGTAATATATCTCCGTTAAAATGAAACAATTTTTGCCCTTGCAGCAGGAAAAAAGCCTTGTGCTCAAGAATAAAAAGCTGATAGTTTCGCTAAACTTTCTATTCCCTAAGGAGGATTATCATGGACTTTCTGAAACTGGCCCAGGAGCGCTACTCCTGCAAGAAGTATGATCCTGCCAAAGCCGTGCCCCAGGAGATACTTGACAAGATTCTCAAGGCAGGACAGCTGGCTCCTACCGCCAAGAACAGCCAGCCCCAACATGTCTACGTCATGCAGAGTGAGGAAGCCCTGCAGCTGGTAGACAGCCTGACCCCCTGCCGCTACGGCGCCCCTGTAGTGATGGCAGTGACCTACGACAGCACCCATTGCTTTACCTATCCCGGCGACAAATACAACTCCGGCGCCGAAGATGCCAGCATCGTCGCCACCCATATGATGCTGGCAGCCAAAGCCGAAGGGGTGGACAGCTGCTGGCTGAACTTCTTCGACCCCGACAAGGCCGCCGAGGCCATGAAGCTGCCGGAGAATGAGACTGTAGTGCTCCTGATGGATTTCGGCTACGCTGCCGAGGGCGTGCGCCCCACTCCCACCCATGAGAAAACCAAGCCTATAGAGGAACTTGTTTCCTACCGCTGATAATCTGCACGACAAAAGCCCGGAGTCAATTGCGCTCCGGGCTTTTGCTATGCCTGATATGATTTGTCATCAGCCAAAAATATGCGCTATCAGGCTGAACAGTCCCCAGATAAGCAGGATAAACCAGCTGGCGATGAAAAAGGTAGCCAGTCCCAGCGCCCAGGGCATATACCTGGCAAAACCCGCCGCCTTGGCCTCGCTGTCACGCAGCACATGATAGGGCAGCAGCTTCCGCAGCCCCTCCACCGCCATGGGCACAATGACCAGATCATCCATCATGCCAGCCAAAGGCAGGGCATCCGGCACCAGGTCCACAGGGCTGATAAAGTAAAGCAGCGCAGCCACCAGAAGCCCCTTGACAGACTTGGGGGTATCCTTGTTCCTCAGGGCAATGAGCATCACGATAAAATCATGTCGAAACAGCTTCAGCAAATTAAATATGCGTCCCATAGTGTGTATTCATCACTCTCCCACCAGCCACTCCTTCAGGCTCCGCTCCCTCGAATCAAAGGATACCCCGATTTTGAAAATTTGACGGGAATCTGCCCCGTAAGGCTTAGCATAACCTTTTTCATCAATCTGGGCGAGCGCCTCGGCGGCCGGCTTATCCAGCTTGAACTCGAAAATGTAAACGAAAGCATCTGTCTCTATTATGCAGTCAGCCCTTCCCCGGCTGCTGTGTGCTTCACATGTGACAAACTGCCCCAACAAGGTGAATATTATGTAAAGCACAGACTGGAAATAATGCTCGAAAGGGGCATCGTCCGTGGTATAGGGAATACCTGCAAATAGTGCCGTAAGAATCTCACGGACACTTTCCACATCACCTTCCTCAATCCGACGACGCAGGGAAAGAATATCCTTGCCGGAGCCTGGGTAGGTCTGGGGCGCATATTCAGGAAGCAGGCTCTCCATGAAGCCAAACTTCACCTCTTCATTCGGAAAACTCAACAGATACAGTTTCCCCCTGCGCTCGTAATCCGATATGGTAAGGTAACCTGTCTGATACAGCAAAGGCACAAGGTTAGGATTATCCGCCCGATAGTCCGTGAGCGTAGCAGCATTAGCGCATAAGCTACCATCAGCGAACTGGCGCAGATCAAAGTGCAGGTTCTTCAAGCGCCGCACCATAAAAGTAGGGGTGCCAGTAGAAAACCAGTAGGGATTGTAATCTTTATCTGCCAGAGCGTTCAACAGGCTGAAGGGATTATATACGCCTTCGCTTCGTGGGTAGAAATGGTAACCATCATATTGTCTTCTCAGCTCTGCCAAACACTCTTCCTCACTAATGTCCTGAGCCTTGGCAAAATCAGAGATTTCCGGGGCGAAGCAAGAAGTAAGTTCTTGCTCCGTGATGCCACAAATGCCGGCAAATTCCGAAGTAAGGGAAATGTCCCTAAGCTGGTTTAGATCACTAAAGATGCTAACCTTGCTGAATTTGGTCCCCCCAGTAATGAAGACGAACTGCAGATATTCGTCGTAGCTTTTCAACGTACTGAAGAAGCCCTTGAATACAGCTTTGTTGTGCTCCTCCCTGGCCTCATTTTCCAACACCTCCAGAAGTGGCTTGTCATACTCATCCACCAGCACCACGCAGCGGCGCCCGGTTTTCTCCACTGCCAGCCTTAAAAGCTGTTGAAATCTATCCTCCAACGGACGGTCATTGCTTCCACCGTATTCGGCCTCCCAGTTAAGAAGCATTTTATCCAGCACATCTTCCAAGGCCGTATCTTGCTGATAGTTCTTGCCGTTGAAATCAAAGTAAAACACCGGATAGGATGGCCAGTCGTTCTTTTGATACACCTCAAGCTCCATGATTTCCAGCCCATCAAAGAGTTCCTTCCTACCCTCCCAGTAAGCCTTGAGCGTTGAAAGGAACAGACTTTTGCCAAAGCGACGGGGGCGGCTCAGGAAATACTGCTTGCTGCCTGTGACCAGTTCATGTATATAGCGGGTCTTGTCCACATAGACATAACCATCCTCCCGCATGCTCCGAAAGCTCTGCACCCCAATGGGGAGCCGCCTCAAATCCTCCATGACACTGACCTCCCGTTTGTGAATACGGTCTCTGCTAATCCGCTGACAACAATCTTCGTCATAGCCTGCACGTTTGCATATCACTTGCCTATATTCTATGGCTTCGGCATAGAAAAAGCAAGGCATAAAAAACGGCCTTGCATGAGATGTAAATCATCACATGCAGGGCCGTTTGTCATGTAGAGCAGCCGTTGTCTCTGTCGCGCATTTGGAAATGCTTTGCCAACGCCATCAGATCCTCCTTGCGTTCGGAGCTGATGCTTCGATATATCTGCAGCATGACCTGCTCGTCCTGGTGGAGTTCATTTTTATCAAAGTGCCTTTCATCCCCCAGCAACCAGGACAGGCTGACATTTTCTGTGCTGGCAATGCGGACAAGACCGTCTGTATCCGGCTGCCCCACGCCCCGCAGCCAGCCCATAAAAGCATTTCTTGTGACCCCCAGGCGCCTGGCATACTCAGTCTGCGTCAATTTTCGGTCTTGCTCTTTGGCCCGTTCCCACAATTCGTTGATCCGTTCATGGAACTTATTCTTCCAAACCATAACAATCCTTACTCCGCCGCCCCTTCCCGGGTCTCCTTCCACCGCTTCACCAGCCTGGAGGCCAGATTCACAGATGCCTCGATGCCGAACTTCTCCTTCAGCATATCTGCCACGGCCTTATTGGTACTGTAGTTGCCGGTATCCAGTTCCGCCCACACCTGTTCCTCGATGCCCTCGGTCTTTTTCTTTCGCCCGGAGCCGGGCTTGATAGCAAAAAGCTCAGCGGTGGGCTCCTGCTCCTCCATGGTCTTCCGCAAAGCCCGGACACTACGGATGCACATGCCAGTGAGGTCCACGATCTCCTCATTGCCCATGCCAGCCACCAGCAAGAGCATGGCCGCCGCCCGCTTGGAAAGGGTGGGCGGCATCAATGTGCCCATGTACTCCATGGTAGCATCCACCCAACCATCGAACTGCCCAGTATATCTGTATTCGATTCTATGGCGTCCGACTTTGGTTTTGTATTTCTCCATAATCTCCTCCCATCTTATTTTATTTTGCGATATTGCGTTTATCACATAGCGTTATTGGCCTCTTAACCCACTATGTCTATAGCTACTCAGTTATTAGCCTATTCGTAATATACGTTCTTAAAGCTTGTTTTTAAACCATGGTTCGATCATCTATAACGAGGAAGAAGATAGCCCCCACCTCTGCAGGTGGGTGTGGCGAATATCATAACAGGCAATGAGTACATGTCTCCCGCCTCGTTGAAACGCCAAGAGGAAGTTTTGCCTACGGCAAAACTGGAACAACGGCGTTATAATTCAACCAATAACCTGACGGCTGCCGTACATGTTCTCATAGTAGTTCTGGTACTCGCCTGAGACGATATCCTGCCACCAGCCTTCGTGCTCTTTGTACCACTCAACCGTAGCCTTGATGCCTACCTCAGGGCTGGTGGTGGGCTCCCAGCCCAATTCCTCACGGATCTTGGTGGGGTCAATGGCATAGCGGCGATCATGACCCTTTCTATCGGTGACATGCTCGATAAGCTCCTCGCCCTTGCCCAGCTCTTTCAGGATGGCCTTCACCACCTGGATGTTCTGCCTCTCGTTATGTCCGCCGATATTGTAGACCTCTCCTACCTTGCCCTTGCGCAGGATGATTTCGATAGCGGCGCAGTGATCCTTCACAAAGAGCCAGTCACGGACATTGAGGCCATCGCCGTAAACGGGCAGCTTCTTATCGTGCATGGCGTTGATGATCATGAGGGGAATGAGCTTCTCCGGGAAGTGGAAGGGGCCGTAGTTGTTGGAGCAGCGGGAGATGGTCACCGGCAGGCCAAAGGTGCGGTGATAAGCCATGACCAACAGGTCTGCAGAAGCCTTAGAAGCAGAGTAAGGGCTGCTGGTATGCAGCGGCGTCTCCTCGGTGAAGAAGAGGTCGGGACGGTCAAGAGGCAGGTCGCCATAAACCTCATCTGTGGACACCTGATGGTAGCGCTTGATGCCATACTTGCGACAGGCATCCATGAGCACACTGGTGCCGATGACATTGGTCTGGAGGAAAACTTCCGGGTTCTCAATGGAGCGGTCCACATGGGACTCAGCGGCAAAATTCACGATGACGTCCGGCTTTTCTTCCTCGAACATCTTGTAGACAGCCTCACGGTCTGCGATATCACCCTTGATGAATTTGAACTGCTCATTCTTCTGAGCCTCTTCCAAAGTAGCCAGATTACCTGCATAAGTCAGCTTGTCATAGCAGATGATCCTGTCCTCGGGACGGTTCTCCAGCATATAGTAGACAAAGTTGGCACCGATGAAACCGGCGCCACCGGTTACAACAATATTCATGATTCCGCTCCCTTACTTCATTTCCTCATAGACAAAGTTGATTTCATTCTTCTCCATACGCTCAGCCAGGGTAGGTGCCTTCTCGTCCTTGTCGGAGAGAATCAGCGGCTGGATGGGCCACTCCACCCCTATCTCCGGGTCATCCCAGCGCACATTGCCATCGCACTCAGGCGCGTAGTAGTTATCTGCCTTGTACTGCACTTCCACATCATCTGTGAGGGTGATGAAGCCATGGGCAAAGCCACGGGGAATAAAGAGCTGCTTCTTATTCTCAGCAGAGAGCTCCACCCCAACCCACTGAGCGTACTGGGGAGACCCCTTGCGGATATCTACTGCCACATCAAAGATCCGGCCTCTGGTGCAGCGGACCATCTTGGCCTGGCACATAGGGTTCTGCTGATAGTGCAGGCCACGCAGTATTCCCTTCTGGGAGGAGAAGGACTGGTTGTCCTGCAGGAACTCCACCTCAAGCCCTGCCTCTGTCAGTTTTCTTTTTGACCAGCTCTCCATGAACCAGCCACGGGCATCACCAAAAACCTGCGGCTCCACTACATAAACACCCTTAAGTTTTGTTTCTGTAACTTTCATTCTCTCTGCGCCCCTTACTTTTCTTTAGCCAGCTGCTGCAAATACTTGCCGTAAGCATTCTTCTTCATAGGCTCCGCCAGCCTCAGCAGCTGCTCGCTGTCAATATACCCCATGCGATAGGCAATCTCCTCGATGCAGGCCACCTTCAGCCCCTGACGGGCCTGAATGGTCTGGACGAACTGGGCTGCCTGCAGCAGGGACTCATGGGTTCCCGTATCCAGCCAGGCATAGCCGCGGCGCATCTTTTCCACCCGCAACTTGCCCGCCTCAAGGTAAGCCTTGTTCACATCAGTGATTTCCAACTCTCCACGGGGCGAGGGCTTCACTTCCTTGGCTATATCCACGATGTCCTTATCGTAGAAATACAGGCCAGTCACTGCATAATTAGACTTAGGCTCCTTCGGCTTTTCCTCCAAGCTGGTAGCGCGTCCTTCCTTGTCAAAAGACACTACGCCATAACGCTCAGGGTCAGATACATAATAGGCAAAGACCGTCGCGCCATCATTGCAGGCAGCAGCCCGCTGCATGGCCTTGGCCAGATCAGAGCCATAGAAGATATTGTCACCCAATACCAATGCACAGGCTTCTCCATCAATAAATTTCTCACCAATGAGAAACGCTTGTGCCAATCCATCTGGGCTAGGTTGCACCGCATAACTGATACTGATACCCAGCTGGCTGCCATCTCCCAAAAGCAGCCTAAACGCTTCCTGGTCATTGGTCGTAGTGATGATCAAGATATCATTGATGCCCGCCAGAAGCAAAGTGCTCAAGGGATAATAAATCATAGGCTTGTCGTACACAGGCATCAACTGCTTCGACACCACTTCCGTCAAAGGATAAAGACGGGTGCCAGAACCGCCTGCCAGGATAATGCCTTTTTTAATCAAAAATATTCCTCCTCACAACTCGGTTGTCAATTCAAACTATATTGTATATCCTTATTTAGTATTTGTTGAAATAATAGCAAGAAGATTCCCCAAAAATACGTTGCCTCATGCGCTACGAAAGTTTATTCGATACCATGAAACAGAAAAAAGACAACCTTAAAAGCCATGCTGAACAATCTAAACGAAATGCTTGCCAAACTAAAAGCATACACCGAGGACACATATCAGTGGGACACCTACACCGATCTACTGAACCTGAATACACCTACAGGTGAGTGATATAGCCGCAAAACCAATATCATCGTAACACAGGAGGTTTTGCATTTTCTGGCACTCTGGGCAACGTTTCAGCTTATTCCATTCTCTCCATCTCAGATGGAGGATTAAAATTCTTGTTCATTCAATTTGATGTCAATACAGCCACATTACCTCAGGTATTCCTGCCCAGATACAAGCATACTTCCTGCTTCAAAATCACCTTGGCACTGGCAAAAATTTCCCTAATGGTGGCCCCAGCCGATTCCCTATGTCCTCCGCCGCCCAAAGCATAGGCCAAGCCTGACACATCCAGCCTTTCAGACCTTAGGCGCACCCGGCAGGATTTATCATCCTCTGCCTTCAGCAACACTGCCAGGTCTATGCCATCAATAAAGCGAACCATATCTATCAGCGCGTCGGTAAGCTCCAAATCCCGAAAGCTTTCATCCAAGAAAATCCCTACAACCTTGCCCCCGGCGAAGAGTTCCATGGTGCCTAATCCTCTGGCCAGTTCCTCTACCTCATGGAAGGTTTTCCGTGACACAGCCGCAGCCAAAGCCGCAGACTTCGCCCCTCCCCGCATGAGATTGGCACAAATTTCCAATGTCTCAGGACGGGTATTGGGAAAGGAGAAGAACCCTGTATCCGTGGCTATCCCCAGATAGAGACATGAGGCGATCTCCTCAGTGAGTGCCACGCCCCACTCCCTGAAGATGCCGTATAGTATCTCCGCCGTAGCTGAAGCCTCCGGCTCCACGTAGGCGTAGTCGGCGCTCATATCATTGAAAGCATGATGGTCTATATTCAGAACCGGAGCAGAGACAGCCTGGCAAACTCTTCCCTCCCTGCCAGGACGGGCATCCAGCAGCACGACCAGATCAGCCTCCAAGGGCTGCCCCTCATATCTCTGTATCTCCCCAAAGCCTGGGAGGATATCAAATATCTCCGGCACATGGTCATCCATCACCACCTGCACCTCTTTGCCCATGCCCTTCAGTACGTGATAAAGGGCCAGGCATGAACCGATGGCATCGCCGTCAGGATGGATGTGAGAGGTAATAATTAATTTGTCTGCTTTTTCCAACTGTGCCTGAATGTCTTTCAAATCAATCTGCAAACAGTCCCCACCTTTTACCTTTTTGCTGTCCCAGCTCATTTTTCCACATAACATAGCCAGCAAAGAAATCCAAATCTTCCTTCCGAGTGATCTTGATGTTTGCCTGGGAGCCAAGAGAGAAATACATGGTCTTGCCCAAGGCATACAGCATGGAGGTTGTATGCTCCTCAATTTCGTCAAGTATGCCCTTATCCAAAGCTTCCTGATATGCATCCCTGATGAAGCCATATTGAAATCCGTAAGGCGTTCTCATGATAGCCACGGAATCCCTATCTATCATCTCTGCTGTATAATTATCCTTATCCCCGACAGATGAACCGTTCTTCTTTCTTCCGCTAATGTCGTAAAAGTCAATGGCAGAAATAGCATTACCCTTTTCTTTGGTCACCTTGATGCAGTCAGAGATAATCTCCTGGGAAACTATTGGATTCACACCAAAATTCACCAGGACAACATCTTCTTCATTTGCCTTTCTCTCCAGCGCCATCACGCCGTTCAACACAGATTCCTGAAAGTTCTTGCCCCCAGGAGTAATCCACCTTATCTTGGAAAAGCCATATTTTTCCTTTATGGACTGAAGATGCTCCTTGTACCCTTCCACACAAACAATCTCAATGGCATCTATGTCAGGGTGGTTCTGAAACACTTCTATGGTGTAGGCAATGACAGGCTTGCCGAAGACTTCTACAAACTGCTTCGGCACCGCCTGCCCCTCAGCATCGACGGCTCCAAATCTGGTACCTTTACCTCCAGCAAGTATTATGGCTATATTCATTCTGCACCATTCCCCCTTATGAAACAGACAAGATGGAGTTCATGTGTATCTCTCTGGCCCGGAGCAGGTCATCTACACTGTTGACCTCACTCCAGCCATAATCCTTGATGTCCACACAGTTTACTTGGAAGTTATGAAACATAATCATCTGCACCAGAGCATCTTCAAAATACTGATCATGCATATCCGAGTGAATCATCTCATCAATCTCGGTCTTCAATAGACGGCTGGATACAGGATCAAGCTTGACCAGTGAGCAATACTTGGCATCAAAATGTTCCAGCTTCTTGCTCATAACCTGTATCCTATCGTCCTTGATGACACAGTTATAAGCCCCAGGTTTTTGCACCGAGCTGTCAACCAGAACATAGGGATAATCCGTGGTCTTTACCAAATGCTCCTTAATCAGATTATCTTCAAATACAGTATCCGCGTGGATAATGGACACATTTTCTCTTTCCAGATAATTTCTAGCAAACCACAGCGACGAGATGGAGTTTGTCACTTCATAGAACGGATTGACGACAAATTTCACATTATCATCGTGAAGCTCTGCCTTGATAGTCTCGGCCATATAGCCGAGTACAACTACAATTTCCGCATTCCTGTCAAATTTTCTTATGCCCCGTACTTGACGTTGCAAGACCGTAGTCTGCTCATCAAGCCTGTAGGACGTTTTGGGATATTTTAATGTCAAGGGCTCCAAGTTTCGCCCCTTTCCCGCCGCCAGGATAATATAGGTATTCATAGATTCTGCCTCCTAATTCTCCAGCTAGAGAATTATCTCTCATACATCTCCAGAGCCAAGCGACTGTAATCCTCAGCATATTTGTGCCACCTTTCCATGTGCGGTGCAGTGGCCTGTCCCTTGGACTCCTTCAGCATTGCCCAGTGCATATAGAACCAGCCAGACAAGGCAATGTAGGCATAGAAATGCCGTTTTTGCAGTTTAGTAGGTTGGTGCCGATAGTAAGTGAACAGGATTCTGTCTACTTCCTCACGAGTATGGATGCCACCCGCTACATAGGAACCTATATCAAAGCCAGGGTCACCGTAACCGCCATACTCCCAGTCAATCAGGTAAATTTCTTCTTTGTTGATGAGGAAATTCACATCCCTGGCGTCCCCATGGACATTGCACCAGCGAATGCCGTCTGTCTTGGCCAACTCATGCAGTTTGTAGCAGCGCTCCCGCAGTTCTGCAAAACCTGGGAAATTGCCATATTGCTCCTTGGGAATCTTGGCTTCTATCCCCTCAGCTTTTTCTATAACATCGAAGTTGTACCTGACCCGGCAGGGAGCTTCATGAAGGCGACGAAAGAGCATTATGGCCCGCACCATATCGTTGAGATCATGATAATCAAAGTCACGGTGCTCTATGTACCTGGCAATCTTCCAGCCTTCGTCCACATCCATGGCCACCAGCGTAGTATCTATGCCTACATCTTCGACAATCTTCTGCATAAGGGTTTCCCTGCCCCTATCCACCAAAGCATTGGAGCCAAGACCCGGATGCCTGTAGATGTACTTGCCACCATTATATTTGAATGAGAGGACTATGTTCGTCATGCCAGCCTGCACGGGACTTAGTTTTTCTATCTCCTCCTGGCTGCAGTCAAATACCCGGCAGATGTTCCTGATAACCAAGGATTTTATCTCTTCAGTATAGACACCGCCTGTAGTCTGTATAGATTTCACGTTGCACACACCGTCCTCTCTCTAATCAGACAGAATCATCTCCACAATCTTCTCCGGTGCCAAAGTGCCATCATTGACTACCTTAATGTCAGGTGCCTTAGGAAAAGCCAGTTTCATATCCATACCTGCAACATCCTTGCACTCCCCATTTTGCACCTTAGTATAAAGCCCCTTTTGGTCGCGCTTGATAAGCACTTCCATAGGCACTTCGAGGTATATTTCCTTGTAATTCTCGATATTCGCCCTGTTCCAGTCGCGTACTTCATCGAACATACTGATAGTAGAACAGATGACATCAATGCCCTGGTCGGCTATCATCTTGCATACCCGCGCATTACGGTAAGCCCCATCCAGCCTTTCCTCCCTGCTGTAGCCGCACTTGTCATTGAAGACTATCCTCCCAGCATCACTGTCCAAGAAGAATACATTGGGCTTCTTTGCACGGATCCTCTCATACAAAATTTTCCCCACAGTAGTCTTCCCTGCCCCAGAAAGGCCGGTGATCCAGTAAACTGTACCTTTATTCATTAAAAAGATCACTCCATATTCAAATCTGTTATCTCTCTCGGTTTTGTTATTACGATATTGACATCAGCTTCCAATTTGCTAAAATAATAGTAAGAAAATTTCCATGAAAGGAGTTACCCTATGCCGGGAAGAAACAAGAAAGCACTTACTACTCAGCCCAGCACCATATTCGATGACGTTTACCGAACCATCGTCTAAAAGCTCCCCTTCCTCGTCATCCCCCTTATCAACGAAGCCTTTGGCACTCATTACAACATGGACACATCTCTCGACCAACTTCGCAATGAGCATCTGGAGATGGCTGGGAAAATCATCACCGACTCCATCTTCCGAATTGGCGATATGCTATACCACATCGAGTGCCAGAGCACTCCTGACGGCACCATGGCTATGCGCATGTTTGAGTACGATATTGCCATTGCTCTAGAAAAAGCATACAAGGGCAAGTCTCCTTACTGTGTCAAGTTCCCTATGTCCGCAGTAATCTATCTGCGCCCCGACAGCAGCGTGAAAGACTTTCTCTCCCTGCAGGTATATTTCCCCGATGGGCAGGCGCTCACATACAAAGTCCCTGTTATCAACGTTCAGGAATACTCGCTGGACGGAATCTTTGATAAACAGCTATGGCTTTTTCTCCCCTTCTATGTCATGAGGTATGAAAAACAACTCAAGCAATTGAAGGGAATCAAAAATAGTCGACAAGCCATGAAACCCATGCTCAATGAACTGCAAGAGATGAATATCCGTCTTGCAGAATGTGCAGAGAAAAACCAAAAATTCGATGCTTATGCTGATTTAGTCAACCTGATAATCAAAATCACCAATTACCTATTGAATGATAAATCAACCCTAAAAAAGGAGGTTCGAAAGATCATGGGCGGTAAGATACTTGAACTGCATTCCGAAAAAATATCTAAAAAGGTACGGGCCGAAGAACGCAAAAGTGCTATCAGCACCCTCATCATTACCTTAAAGGATTTGTCCATAGACCAATCAAAAGCCGTAGAGCAGGTCATGAAAAAATACTCCCTCACCCGAAGCCAGGCCCAGGCCGTTGTACAGGCTAACTGGTAATTCCAAAACTCCCGCCTCCTATAAAGGCGGGAGTTTTTATTTTTCTGCGACCAAACCAAACAGAAAAATAAGTCTTTAATAACCACTTTTATATGGTAAACTCATCAAAAAATTTCATCCTTTTTCACACTCCTCAACTAACATTGAATCAGATAGAAGTCCCCTTTCACGAAGAACTGGGAAGGTGAGCTCCACTAAGGCATACATCAGTCCTATCACATACGACACGCTATCAACGGCTTCCGTAGTGTAGCTGACAGCATAACAACCCGAAGTAAGTACTCCATTAAAAAATTTTTGATGGATTTTCTCCTTTTTTTCAAGCCCTTCAAAGATGCTGCCATGCTCCTTCCAGTGAGCCTCCATATGCAAACAGATGCAGACTTCCTCGGCGTTCAATAGAATTTCATAGTGAAGCATCTTGTCATCAGACAATGGAAGATAGGCCCAACGGCAATCCTTTTGATAAATAGGCTCTATCCGGCACTTGAGTACCTCTTTCTGCAATGTCTCCATATAGCGGTGCAACAGATATTTTCTTTTCTCTGCTTCGATTTCGCTTTTCCCCTCGCGAAAAAGCCTCAGATAATAAGGGCTGTTGACGCCATGACAGAAGCCGTAGCGTCCCGCGTTCCAACGAATGGCCTGTCGTGCTGCGCCACAGATTGTTGAGTAGATCAAGTCATCACAAATAGACAGACATTTAAGCACTGTTATGTATCTACGCGCAAGTTCCATGCCTCCCAGTTTACCCTCCAATAAATAGACCACCTCCCTATACTCCTTCTGATAGTCCAACACAACCCGAGGCTGCTCGACACAAATAAGCCTGTCCCCGAACTCCCGTTCGAAGGCCCGGAAACACTGAGCATCCTCAGTGGCCAAAAAAAGATGCCGATAGTCTTGCCGCTGCATTAGTTTGCGGCAGTGAAACAACGTCATCTCCAATGACTGATCAGCATTGGAAGCATTTTTATAGAAATCTGTACCACGCATTACAACCCCCAATGTAGAGGTTTTAGATACACTTGCCCCCCCCTCGTGGCCCCCCTGCTGTTCCCGGATACGTTCCTCCTGCAAGGCTGCGCGTATGGCTTCAGGTGAATGAACACACACATACTCCCATGTTGCGTCATTCAGGCGCGTCTTTTCATTGTAATATTTGCCGACTTCCGTATCGGGATGGTCGGCACAGTGCCAGCTGTAACGAAAATGAGGATGCCACCATGCCTGCGACATAACCCAGCTGCCACTGTCGCTGGCCTTCAAGAGATTCCTGGCTACTCTGGCTTGTTTCACTCCGACCTGGTTCAAGGGCAAAAACAGTTCCTCCCAAACATTTTTCCCCTCTTCCCAATACTGACAGCAATTGTCAGTGGATAAATCTGCCACAGGCAGCCAGCCGTTCCTTTCGGCATGATAAGCACAGCTGCATATACTCTGGATAATATCCACCAATCCAGCTCTAGGGTGCCGTGAATCAATCAGCAAAACAGTCTTCTGTGGCAGGAAATCGCCGGGATGCGATACCTTGCTACCCCAAAGCATGCTATACATGACATTGATGGAGTTGTAGCAGCACATCTCGTAGTCTTCCAGTGAAGGGACGTGAGCATTCATGTTTGAGGATAGGATAAACATATACTTGAAGCCTACAGGCAACATTGTCAAATCCTTGACGACCTGAGGTCTGATTCCGCCCATATCAGGCCATATCGGCCATGCAGCCTTCTCATCCCGAAAGAAAACAGGACGTTCAGGAAAATGTTGCATGACATAGGTAGCAATAGCGAAAGTATATTCCTCTAGTTGCATAAAAACATACGCAGAAGCTTGATTCAGAACATTCTCCACCAAAGGGTATCGATATTCATAATCCCAGAACTCGTTGAACCCGGAATCGTTTGTTTTATTCTCTATCAAATTTGACTGCCAACCAAGCCTGGCCACAAATTGTCCTTGTTCATTTAGAACAAGAAATTCATTTCCACGCGCATCTGGATGTGCATGAAAATAATCACGTGCTTTCAGAAAAATCCCTGGCTCGAGGCGAAACATCACCTTCGTCAGCACCCTGTCTTCACTAAGCGCGGTGTATGTTGTCGTACCAATAACCTTACGACCCTTGGTGCAAACATAGTAGCTCTCTCCATCCTGCTCTTCCAAGACATATAAATCCCGAGAATCTGATATTGACTTCCTTGCCCGCTCCAAATCCTCCTTGGTATCTCCATGTACCGGCAGCAACTCCACCTGGCATTTTTCGATCGTTACCATCTTCCACCCCTTTCCCTATAATCACTGAAATAACTATCTTGTTCTTTAATCACAATACACAGCCTACTGCTCTCGGTGTCAGTTACTGTTGCAAGGTCACCGAACACTATTTCACTCATACATCTTTTGTCCCTCCTGCAAGTCTGGGAATAAACATTCCACCAATTTCATCGGTTTTCCATCCTTGTCAAGATGCGGATCCTGTCCATGCTCCATCACATAGCAAGCCTTGTTATAGGCGTATTCATGCCACACCTTGATTTTTGCTTCATCGGGCCAATCCGGCCGACCCTCCATCTTCACGCTTTCCAGCTTCCAGGGGATAGCGAATAAATGCTTCAATTCCTCCTTCGTGAACTTTCTTCCATCATAATACTGGTGCTTGTATCCCCAAAGGCACCAATCCTCGCCATTCAGAAGTTCCATGCGGTAGTAATCCAAGCGGGAAAAGACCTCAAGATGCTCCCGATAAACCGGCGCTGTGTCAAATCCGTCCGTGCCATCCACTATCCCGCTGGGATCCCCGTTCACCGTCGTGGACAGGAGCGTGTCCGACCATGGAAGCCTGAGAAATTCACAACATTTCTCCAATGTTTCCCGAGGATAGAGCTTCAAGTCTTCAAAGCGCACCATCCTGGCAATGGGCAATCTTGGATCATGGTTCACCAAATGTCTCCCATAATTACTATTGAGATCAAGATCTGTTTCCAATGTTCTAACTGGATTAAATCCCGATTTTGCAAATACCTTCATGGCGAACCTCATCGCGCTTCCAAAGCGACGCACAGGTTTCCTGGCAATGGCAATGTATTTAAGATAAGTAAACGATTGCAGCATCTCATCTATATCCAAATCTATCTGCTGACGTCCGATTCCAAAATCCTTCAAGTAGGGATAGCTCGAACCATGAATGTCAAAAAAAATGGCAGGGGCAATCCTTTGCCGGAACCTGCGGCCTACGGCTTCGTTGCTGGCAAGGAAAAACGCTTTGAACCATTCCAGCATGCTGCAAGTCCTGTCCTCTGGAAGGAAATGCTGCAAGGCGGCATAGAACAGGTCAATTCTCTCACGGAACTTATATTTCAGCATATCCGGCAAATTGTGCTTTAAAACAGCAACTTCTGCATCAGTTCGAGGTGCCCTCATGTGCGCCACCGCTTCGGTGACGCTCTTTCCATCGCAAAAGACCCGGTATATCACGGAAAAGCTCACCAAGGAGTGAAAGCCCACGGTCAGCAGCGATGGATGATTATCGAAAATCATGACAAGAAAATCTGATCCAGAAAAGGATCTCGGAAAAGTCTTGATGATCTCATTGATTTCCTCGACTGCCAAAGGCATAACATGAGCTGCAGGTGCTTCATCCCTGTCTTTCGGGTAATGCTGCTTCTTTTGCTCCTCCGAAAACAGGAATACCACTTTGCCAGTGGCCAGCACCTTGCGCCAATCCCATTCCCCAAGGCTTGACCGGAATTCGTCCCATGACGTGTACTGCAAATATAGCCGGTTGTCCGCTCCATACTTTTCTGATGTGCGCAAGCGTGTACACATCCAGACCAGTTCTTCCGTATCATAGGCATCTATGAGCAGGATGGGCATAGGTGACTCCACTTGCTCCAAAAACTGGCGTGCTTTGGACTTCACCTCCGGCAGTTTGTTCCCGTCAAATTCCCCTCCGGTAAGTTTTCCATGAAACCATGGATACCCATCAATAGCCCGACGATTTTCCTCAAATATGGCCTGGCATTTCGTCATTTTCTCCATTGTCTTTCCTCCATATCAAATGATTCTACACGTTAGCCTCATAAGCTTTCACGATGTCTTTCTCAATATTCTTCCAATCCCTTTTGCGTGCCGTCTCGATGCCTCCCGCAATCAACCTGTCACGCAGCGCCTTGTCCTCTACCGCGCGGTAGATGCATCGTATGGCTGTGCGCAGATCCATTGGATCATAGACAAGACAATTTTCTCCGTCGGAAATATACTCCTGATTTCCTTCGTTCGCCCTTAAGACTACTAGGCCACCGGTTGCCATCATCTCCAGAGGAGGGTATGAAAAGCTCTCCAATTTACTCGTTTTGAGCAGGATGTGGCACGCTTTGTAAACCTCGGGCATCTCGTCATAACTCACCTGATTAAGGACACGATCCACACGATGCCAAGGCATGGACTGCACGTTATAAGACACATACCAGACTTCAAATTCTTTTCTTGGCAGCACAGATGCAATATAAAATGCCTCTTCGATGTTCTTATGTTCCGAAGCATCCCCTTCGATCAACACTCTGATTTTGCCGTTCCAGCTACGTTCTGCTGGACGAAATGCCTCCACATCGAGGCCATTTGAAACAAATGCGGCGTGCTTGCCAAACCTATTTTCCAACCAGTCCTTGCACCATCTGGAAATGGTGATATATGCAAGATCCTCCCGACAATATGTGGAATACGCTTCCAGACGCTCTACATTGTCATAATGATAGAATCCTGGCTCATAATTCTGTACCAGATATCTTCTATCCTTGTCCGTCAAAGCGCCAAGGCGTTTCACCGTCGCCCAGAACGTAGCCACCGCAGTATCAAATTTAGACAGGAATTCTGTTTTTTTATATTCCAACCTACCGAAGTATGGGAACATCTCCTGCAGCAAATCAAGAGGGTCCTCACGCCAATCATCATTAATAAGCGTCACATCCGCCCCATGCTTCCACAGGGTTTGGGCATGTTGGAGCGCCACCATGATTCCACCGCTCCACGTAGTAAAGCTAGGAAGGACAAAGGCAACGCTTCTTGGCATGTGGCTTGCCAGGAAATTTTTCAGCTTCAATCCCGTATTGCAAGCCAAGCAATTCTTCATAACGTATTCCCGTGCCTGATCTCCTATGCGTTCCCTGAACTCCACGTCTTCAACCAGCCTGGAAATGGCATCCTCCCATTCGCCGGCATCTCCGCACAGCAGTCCTGTCTCGCCTTGAATGATCATCTTCGCAAAGGCCCCCACGTTGCTGGCTACAGTAGGAACACCCACCAAGCTTGCTTCCATCCATTTGTTCTCTGACTTGGCTGCATTGAACAGGGTATCCTGCAATGGCGCAAGATTGATATCCGCCATGGCGATAAGCTCCGGCAACTTCGTCCAATCGACAAAGTCGAGTTGCTTAATGCGCTGTTTATACTTTTTCAATTTCTCCGGGAGATCAATTTCACCAACCAGCAAAAATTCCAGGGAATCGTATTTCTCAAACAAATGCTCCAGCGGGGCAATCAACATCTCCAAATCATCAATATGGGTAGAACTCCCGCTGAAATATCCAATGGTAACTTTATCAGATCCTATCTGATCCTTGCCCCGCCTTGCCGCTTGACGCGATAGCTCAACCATGGTTCCAGATGCAACGTTTCTGTTTATGAATACAACTGGGACGTAGTTCTTCAGTTCCTCGGCTAAAGCCTCCGTGGTGGTAATTGCACCATCACACAACCGCAATACCCTTCCATTTCGTCTCACGCCGTCATCATAATTTCTTCTTACCCTCCGATTCAACCCCTTGATGTAAGGTATGTTGTCCGTATACTTAGTGTCGATTACTAAATCATCGATATCATAAAAGACAGGCTTATGCCGTTTTTTTGCTGCATCAATCAGCTCTTGTATATCCCATGTCCAAGGACATCTGTATAGCACCACGCATTTGCAGAAATGAATCATTTCATTGGTAACATCCCTCCAGTTCACGACAAAAGAAGTCATGCCAACCGAGTATAATTGCTCAGTCGCATGACTGACGCGATAACGGGAAGGGTAGCTGATGTCGCAGCCATTGATGAATAATACGTCCACAAAGCTTGTCAGGGATGTCTGTTGTTTTGCCGTATCAACAACGCCATATAGCTCGTCAATGTTCCTGCATCTCAATCCGGGGTTTATCGTCTGGATTTCATCCTTGATTTCCCCATAGTATCGGATGGCAGACACGAATACCTCCGTTCCTTCTTTCAATTTACTTAGTTTTTCCGGCGCTTCGACCAGAATGTCCAGCCCATCGACTTTCTTTCCGATCTTCCTTTTATCCTTATCAAAGATCCTATCGATTTTACTTGCCAGCTCCTTGTGCCATCCAAGCATGTCGAATAGATGGTCGCCCACTCCATAAATAATCATTGTAATTCTCCTTCAAACTTTCCTTGATGACATCATTTATGTGAATTAGAAAACCCAAAGTTCACTATTCACTCTCATTAAAACATGCACATTTTTCAATGTACAAAACCTCATCCACCAACAGCTCAATCAAGAGCATATCATATAACAAATCTTTCCACCTCTTCTTCACACATTTCATTTGACTTTATAATCAAATATTCTTCCTTCTCCTTAAGATACAAGTTGCTATAATAATCTTGACAACCTGTTTCAGACAATACAATTATTCGAGGAAGGCTTAATATATTTGCCAAGTGCGTCACCCAGGAGTCTGTGCTTACAACCAACTCGGCTTCATCGAATACAGAGCGCCAAAAACCTACTGTCCCCATCTCAAGCACATATCCTTCACAACCTGATATGCATTCAGATTTAAGATTTCCAATCTGCACCACACGAAATCCTGCTTCATGCAAAATCTTCAAGATTCTGATAGCCACGTCTTTTGACATCACATTATCACTTGATTCCCCATCAACACATAACAACGCAGTCTTTCCAACCAGCACAGACTTAGTTTTTTCATCTAATTCTCGTGCCTCTGGCAAAAGTGGCATTACCTTCTCCCTAACGGGCAGCCTTAGCTGGCATAGAAGATACTCAGCCATATTTAACTTGCAATCCTGCTCAGATGTTTTTGTAGGAACAGCTCCAACTATAAGACCAGATGAATCTGGCAAAACAGATACCTGTTCTAACACCTTATCGTAAACAATCTCACGTTCCGAATCAGGCGATGCAGGAATCAACATTGGCCTAACCGAAAATGGTAATCGAAAATCCGAAAGCCAGGGCATATATTCTGCCAGCACATGTAATCGCAGCTTCACTCCATGCCTGTAAGCATGATTAGCAATTTGAACTCCCATAAGAATACCACCAGGCGAAACAGGACAAACAACCTCTATCCAAGATCGCCATGGCTTCGACGCAGCTGGAAACTTAGCTATGCTATAGTCTGGCTCCTGCCACGTCAAATTAGGATTATAGAAGGGGTCACTAAACAATTCTTTGGCGTGACGCTGAATTATCAAGGATCCAGCCCTTCTCGCCATATCACTTTTGACTTTATGCTTGGATTCATTTCTATAATTAATCCTTGAAATATGCCCAGTATTATATAAAACAGCTTGAGCATCAAAAACAACATGCCAGCCTTTTTCCCTGGCTCTAAGACAAAGATCTATATCACCATATATTCCCGGAAAATCATCATCCCACCCTCGCACAGCCTCAAAAGTTTCACGTCTGATCAACAAGCATTGACCTGTCACTGCAGCACACTGCCTGGTCATCTTCAGGATATTCCTATAACCTGCAGCCTTCCCCATCATCCCTGCGCCTGGGTTATGTGCAATCATTGGACCTCGCAGTGCAATCCCAGCATGCTGAATCTTACCATCTTCACATAAAATCTTTGCCCCCACTACACCAACTCTGTTTCTAGACAATTCTCTAACCATGCTGGTAAGCCAGCCAGGCTCTATTATCTTCAAACCACAGTTCAGGAAAAGAAAGCTGTCCCCCCTAGCCTTATCTGCACCAAAATTACATATGGCAGAGTGATTTGATGCCTCATCAAACTTATGAACATGCACGTTAGCCCTTTTGTACATCTCACCTAAGCAATTCTTTAATTCCTGTTCTTCGCTGCCTGTATCGATAACGATGATTTCATAGTTACTATAATCTGTCAGAGAGAAAAAACTATCCAAGCATTCCCTCAAAACATCAACGTCTTCGTTGCCAATAATTACTGAAACCATCGGTGCAGGCACAGGCAACTTAGGTTTAGCTTGTATATTGACGAGCTTAACAACCTCCATACTGTCATCATCCGCATAAAAATCTTTCACAGCACGAAACGCTGCATCCTGTGCCTTTGACAAGCCAGCAGCTGCAGATACGGTCGCATATCCTGCAAACCTACGCCAGCTATAACATATGTGTGGGATGTGATGTATCCTTCCAATGTCTGTATGCTTAAAAAAACGCCATGTCAGATCATAGTCCTGACTACCTTCGTAACCGGGACGGAATCCTCCAATTTCCTTTAAAATCTGAGTCCTATACACCTCCAGATGAGCCACATTATTCCATGATGCAAAAATAACAGGGTCAAAATCACCACCGAAGCGAGGATTTGACCTGTGCCCTTCCCCATCAACATAATCCATATCCGTATAAATCATATCAACCGCACCACTGGATGTATTTATCTCCTTGGCTATGCAGTAAAGCGCCTCGGGGTACAGAATATCATCATGGTCCATCAAGGCGGTAAACTCCCCGGACGCCAATTCCAGGGCGCTGTTCTCTGCTTTGCAGATATGGCCATTTTCCTTGCGATAGATTACCTTTATACGAGCATCTTTCTGCCTGTATTCCTCAATGACTTTCTTGACATAAGGTTCACTGGAAGCATCATCTGCTATACAAAGTTCCCATCGTGTATAAACCTGAGCCAATACAGAATCCAGAGCCTGCCTGAAAAACTTCTCCTGAGGATTATAAACAGGCATGATAATAGATATAAGTGGGTTACTGGCAAAAGAAGCAATATCTTTTGCCATCTCCATCCTGTCTAATTCCGTCACCTGACCGTAGCGCCGCAGATACTCATCATAAGGACTGGCTCTTTGTCGTTTTTCACCTTGAACTTCGGTAGTTTTTCCTTCCTTTGCCTCACTGATATCAGTATCATCCCAGCCATAAAAATCTCCCCCTTCCACATAGCCATAGGAGAGAAGTATCTTCCTGGCCCTGCTGTCATCATCAAGGAGGAGCAACACTACCGGCTTCTCTTCAAAATTTTGCAACGCCTCAGGTCTGCAGACCGGCGCTCCATACACAAAACTGCCGCACATCGTCTCACTGGAAGTTATAAAGAAATCTCCCTTCCTGAGCAGCTCCGGCTTCTTCAGATGAGGCAGGTTACCCTCTACCCACCAGGCTCTACGCCTGTCGCTCAACAAAGACTGATAATTTGCTGTCACCACCGAAGCAACATTCATTTTCATCGGAGGTTCTCCCTTTATCACTTCTCGCTTAGACGCTTCCACTTTGTTTTCAGTCGTTATCCCATTCTTGTTGGCAGCCACCTTGGCACTTACAGGCAATGCTTCCTCGTCCTTTACGATCTTGGCCAAGCTATATCGGCCTGCATTCCATCTCAGCACCTGACGATAAGTGCCATTATCCATGGAAGATATAATGTCATCACAGACCACCAAGCACTTCATTGCGGTCAAGTACAACTTAGCCAGCTCTAATCCTGCAGCTTCTTTTTCCTTGAAGAGCACATCTGTGGTAATATGTTGCCCCATAGAAAGATCCATATGAACCCTTGGCTGATCTACATACAGCAGCTTATCCACTGGAAAAGATTCTTTGAATGAACGGAAATAATCCTCATCCTCTGTTGCCAGAAAAAGATAATCATATCTGCCTATTGCCATCAGATCTTTGCACCAGCCAAGCATCTGTTCTACACTGGCGTTGCTTGCATTCTTTTCATTGCTAATGCCAATTTCCTTACGATAATCCGTCCCCCGGATTATCACCCCCAGTATGTGCATATCATCCTGATTCAAAGCAAATGCTTTTTCCTTCTCCTCAGCGGCGGCCAAATCATTTATGCGCCCCTGCAAAGGAACAGGAGCATGTCTTTTCACAAAGTCCCAAGCTTTGCTGCTGAGATAAGGCTGTCCTTCCCACTCCCCCTGAGCAAGAGCGCGATAATCTGCTTCACGCCACATAGGATTCGAACGCCAATCTCTTACTAACCAGCCTCTTTCCTCTTTACGGGCACTAATCAGATTAGCGCATGCTTCCGTTTCCTCAGGCCGTATATCGCTAAGAGGCCTAAACAGTTCCTCCCATACGTTGACCCCCGGCTCCCAATACTGGCAACAGCCTTCTTGTGAAAGGTCTGCCACAGGCACATACCCCTGCATCTTTGCCTGGTAGGCGATGTTCATGGTCACCTTGATAATATCTACCAGACCAACGCTTGCAAACTTATTATCAATCCTAACAACCACTTTATCAGGATATTTGCAGCCCGGATGCGAGATATGACTTCCCCAAAGCATGCTATACATGATATTCACAGAGTTATAGATGAGATTCTTTGACTCAGGAGCATGGTCACTATAGGCATTGTATTCAGAGGTTATAATCTGCATACAATTGCGTCTGTAATTCTCTGGCAAGTCGTAGAAGGAACCAATCACCTTCACACGTTCCTGCGCTTTTCCCCAGATGGCCAATTCTGCCATATAATCGTTAAAATATACAATCCTATCTGGGAACTTGTCCAATATATATCTGGCTATGGCGTAGGTATATTCTTCCAACTGGGAAAAAACATAACACCGAGCCCAATTCAGGACAAAATCATTTACAGGCCTGCCTTTAAAGTCGTAATCCCAAAAATCTTCAGCGGGAATCCCCGGATAAATGCTGTTATCACGAAGACGGTTGCGAACCCAATAGAGATATCCCACCACATTCCCATCATCATCAAAGACTGAGACAAGATCTTCCCTATGATTGAAATTTGCATGAAAATAATCTCTGGCTTCCTCAAACAAGGAAGGTGACAGCCTAAAGCTTGTCTCAGAATGGAAACGCTTATAAACTTCTTGTGGTTTCGCACCATGCTCTAAAATTTGCCTACTCTTTTCACAGAATATACAAAAAGCTTTTCCATCCTTTTTTACTTTCCTGTCAGAAAACATTGCCTCTATCTGAGAATTCGCCGCGATAATCTTTATCATGGCTTTGCTCCTAATCTAAGTCATCAACGTATTATTCTTATCCATAGAGGTTCCATCAAGGAATCCGTTCTCATCTTCCCCAAGAAGCCTCCGGCCTTCAATGAAATCAACATTTTCAATATAGCCATAATCCTTCAGCCTTGCACTAATCCTCATATAGTCATGAGACAAAACTATAATCTTAAATCTGCCATCTATATCCTTAAGTACATCTGGCAAACAGATTGGCATTCCAGCTTTGACCATTCCCCTAAGGTTCACATCATCATCTATAAAAAAGTCTTCTCTTCCCATAAAGGGCCTGAATTCCCTTATGAGGAAATTTGCACGAACACCTTGTACTCCCCAAAACACCTTGCGCATATTGGCAGACTCGATAAGGAATCTACGACGCCATCTTTCAGCAGCTTCCTTGCCACGTATTCTCTGTTTATACAGATCACTAGGGGCTTGCTGTACTTTTACAGCAGGCTCAGACTTTTTTTCAACAGGGGATTGGCCCCTACTTGAAGCCAGCTTGCTTATAGCTATGTCAGCATAGGCTTCGTCAATATCCAAGCAAATCAAACCAGGATTCAATGCATGTATTTCTTTCGCAATCTCTTCATAATAACGTATAGCAGAAATAGCAATCTTTGTACCTGGCGCTATGCTTTTCAAAGCTTCAGGGCTTTCAATATCACATTCCGTACCTGGAACCTTTTGCCCCATTCTTTTATCATCCTTGTCAAACACTCTGGTAATATTCTCTTTGAGGTCAGGATACCACTCAATCATATCTGCTAAATGAGCCCCTGCGCCATATACCAGTATTCCCTTTGGCTCAGCATATCTTCTAATTGCTGTTTCTTTCTTTTTGCCATATTCTTTCAAATTTATCTTTCCGCCAAATCTGCTCATCTCTCAATATCTTCCCTATTAAAAGTCCTCAGCAGCCATCCGCTACAATGGTTCTTCTCCCCATAGACACATAAGTCAAGCCCGCAGTTTCTGCCTCATCCAAACCATAGCAATTTCTTCCATCTAACACTATAGGCCGCTTCATATTAATCTTAAATCCTTCTAAGGGATATTCTTTGATGTTCTTCCAGTCAGTAAGGATCAAACATAAATCCGCATCCTTGATAGCCGTATCTATGTCATTGCAATACTGAACCTGAGTAGGAAAATACTCTTTAAAATTTTCCATTCCAACAGGGTCATAAACTTTCACAACGGCCCCATCTTCTAAAAGCAAAGGTATATTCACAAGAGAAGGTGCCCCCCTCAAATCAGCAGTCTCCGGCTTGAAGGTGAGCCCCAGCACTGCCACGGTAAGCCCTTCCAAATCCTCATAGTATTTATGAGCCTTGCGGATAAGCTTCAGCTTCTGATGGTCGTTGACCTCAATGGCCGCCTTGACGATCTTCAATTCCTGCTCATGATAGTCCGACAACCAGTGCAATGCTTTCGTATCCTTTGGGAAGCATGACCCACCATAGCCAATCCCAGCCTTCAGGAACTTGCTTCCGATGCGCTTGTCATAGCCCATACCCTTGGCCACATCCTCGATATCCGCCCCTATTTCCTCACAGAGGTTGGCAATCTCGTTGATATAGCTAATCTTCAGAGCCAGGAAATCATTGGAGGCGTACTTGATCATCTCCGCGCTGCGGCGGTTGGTGATGAGCTTCGGTGCAGCGAAGTCCTTGTAGAGTTCCGTGAGCTTTGCCTTGGCATAGTCATCCTCCACACCGATGACAATCCTCGAAGCATGGAGAGTATCATGGACTGCCGTGCCCTGGGCCAGGAATTCCGGGTTGGAGGCCACATGGATGGGAGCCGCCCCCTCTGGCCTGTTATCTTTGATTATCTTCTCTATGCGCTCATTGGTGCCGATGGGGACGGTGGACTTCACTACCACCACGCATTCCCTTTCCGCTGTTTCTGCTATCTGCATGGCCACGGCATAGACATAGTTCAGATTGGCAGAGCCATCCCTCTTCTCCGGGGTGCCCACGCCGATGAAGATGATTTCTGCATCCTTGTAGGCGCTGGCATAGTCTGTAGTATATGAGAGGCGCTCCTTGTTCTTTTCCATCAAGGCATCCAGGTCTTTTTCGTAGATCAGGGCCTTGCCGTATCGGTTCAAACTGTCTATTATCTTTTTGTCCACGTCCACGCAGGTGACATTGTGGCCGTGCTCGGCCAGGCAGACGGCAGTAACAAAACCCACGTAGCCGGTGCCGGCGATGGCAATTTTCATTATGATTGCTCCTTTGAAGGGACAAGCGATGGGAACCTCATCCACCGCCTTCCTCAGAGGGGAAGGCTTTTTGTTTTGCCTTGCTCTTTTATTTTCTCCCCAATATTGGGAAGTAGTAATTACTGAAATAGTCTTCTATGGGATAGTATTTGCCGTCCCAGAGGATTTTTTCTTCCGAGATGCCTTTGGCTTTCAGCTCGGATTTTATTTCTTCTGCTACTAATTTGTTCACTACGGTTATCAGCAGGTAGTCATAATCCCACTTGGTTAGATTATCTATGGGTTTTGCGGGGATGCCCTGCATGCCGGTCTTGCCTGCCTGCTTGTCTACTATGCCCACCAACTCTATATAGGGAAAGCGCAGAGCTTGTTCGTAGAAACCTTTGCCTACTTCTCCGGCTCCGTAGAGAACAACTTTATCCCCCTGCTTGAACAAGTGCCAAGGAAACATGTAGTTCATGCGGAGACCCCATTCTGCTACATCTCCTACTTGCTTCTTGTGGCTGGCGTGGAAAAAATGCTCAGCGAAATAAGCATGCTGCCCAAAGATGTTCTTGAATGCCTGATGCACTGGCTCGATGTCTCCTGCAACTGTGCCATCTGGCAGATAGCAGTCCTGAGCAAAGAAAGAGTCTGTGTCTGCAATGGCGAAATTTCGCACTTTGTCTTGCAATTCGGGGTGCTCCTGCAGGTAGGGAATGCCTGCCATATAGCGTTCAAGGCTTTCTATCTTCCTCACCATGCAGTGCACCAGCTTGGCAAGGAACTTGCCGTCACGCTTGCTGCGGGTCACTGCCGAGGCGGGCCTGCGGTAGATGTATACACAATCAGGTATCCTTACAAAGGTGTGGGCATGGAAAACGCAACGGAACATGAAGATGCCATCCTGTCCCGGCACGATATCCTCTTCAAACCAGATATCATGCTCTGCCAGAAAATCCCTGCGGAAAAGATTGCTCCATACAACCGTGGAAATACCTTTGTCTGCCCAGGCCTGCACCCTGCCAGCTTTCTCTGAACACAGCAGCTGGATTTCAGTGCCAAGAGGAAGCTTGTCCAGCCGCAGCTTGCGGAATTCGTCCTCCGTCCTGATATGCTCCACATTCCCATTGGGTAAGAAGCAATCCGGGGAATGAACCACCTCTGCCTGATAGGCCTCTGCCGCCTTGTACAGTTCTTCCAGGGCATAGGGCATATAGAGGTCATCGCTGTCCAGGAACGCGATGTATTTGCCCTTGGATGCCTTCAGTCCGGTGTTCCTGGCGGTGCCTACGGTGCCATTCTGCTCATGGTGGATGATTGTTACCTTGCTGTTGTTCCCGTACAGCTTCCGACATAGAGCCATACTGCCATCAGTGGAGCAGTCATCTACGATGATGATTTCAAAGTCCTGAAACGTTTGTGACAGGACGCTGTCCACGCACTCCTGCAGATAAGCAGATGTGTTGTAAACTGGTATGATAACTGAAATCTCCGGCATAAAATTCCCTTCAAATCTCTTGCAGTAATTCATAATCTATATGCGCTGTCTTCCACTTATCGCGATGATAAGAAAAGTACACCGTAGTCAGCAGTTCCCCCACATACCCAAGATATCTGTCCGGACGGAGTATCTCCTCTCGCTTGCAATGCTCCTGCATGCCCTGCAGCACCTTGAACATGAAGCGACAATAATCAAGATAAATATCTCTCTTTGCAATAACCATGTTGTTTGGGAAGTGAACCTGCCCTTCCAGGAATTCCTTGGAAAAATTTGCCAGCTCAGAATCTTCACGCTCAATCAATCTCAGCATGAGGCTGTAATCCTGCTCGTCCATGGTAGTGACAGGAAGATTGGCGAAATATTTATGGACATTTGGGAAGGTCAATCTTGGGGTTGTCAGCAGAACATCCACCTTCCCCTCAGCCATTGCTTTCTTTATTTCTTCTGTCAGCACGAAATGACGCCGATAGTGACAAAGTCCCAGGTATTTGGCCCTGGGAGCTTTCTTCCATAGCCAGTGGGCAACTGTCAATTCGGAATATAGACTGTTATAACCAGAAAGGCTGTCTGCTACCTCATCGTCATACGCCATTTCCGCTGTGCGGGGGCCATCATAACCTGCTGCGCCGCCCATAACGGGATGGACGTAATCTGGCAGGTTTTCCAGGCTGACTCTGGCATCTTTTAGGGATGTTGCCATTGCTAAATATAGTCGGCATCCCCCCCCTTCCACCGCTTGCGCGGTCCCCCTTCCCCGTAAACGGGGCAGGTAAGGCCTACTTGTTACGCTACCATTACTAAATTTACTTACGGTTTGTTGTAAGTTTCTGATGTCCGTTTGTGACAGGGGCACCTGGGTCATAGGGTAGAAGGTGAACCTGGCTTCTGGGTGCTCCTTGGGGGAGATTTCCAACATGGAGTAGTCGTGGGAGTTGCGCTTTACTGTCAGGTTGGGGCAGGCCTCACTGATTTCTTTAATGCCCTGCTCCCCCAGCAGCTGCGTCATGCGGTGGAGGCCGATTATTTCCTTTGGCTCCCTGCCAAATTCTGCCAGCAAGCAAATAACTTCTTCATGATATTTTTCCTGCAGAGCCAAGTGTATTTCCGCTTTTGGGAATATCTTTAAAGCGTCTTCTATCTCCAGACAGGGGCGGCCGCAGTATTTTTCTCCCTGACCGTTCATCTTCGTGACAGCGAAAGCAGCTATGTCTGCCCCACGCCCCTGCCCCTCCAAATAGCGCGCATATTCTTCGGCAATGAGTCCTCGTCCGTAAAGTATCAGCTGGCCCACTCATCCACGCTCCCTGCAAATTTTTTCAAACACGAGTTTTCCCTCTACGATTATATAACGTAATGCGTTATTATTCAACAAAATCCACCCTCTTTTCTCAAATATCGTTAGTTTAAGCCGCTGCCAGGTCCTTTTAAGATATAATTCCTCTTAGAGGTGATACATTATGTCCATAGGCGACAAGATTCGTCAGAGGCGAAAGGAACTGGGCATGACTCAGACGGAACTAGGAAAGCGCGTGCACAAATCTTCACAGGTCATTTCCAACTGGGAACGGGGCTACACCACTGGCATCGCCGCTGATGATCTGCGTCAGCTGGCTATAGCCCTGGACACCGATGTGCATTTCTTCGTCCCGGCTTCCCCTGAGCATCTCCCCTGGGGTTTTATGACCGCAGAAAGCAACAGCGACTATTTACAGAAATCCCCCACTGACAACCGCCTGGAGACCTTGATAGAAGCCTATCCCCACCTGGACGAGAAATCAAAAGACATCATTGAAGCTATCATAAAGCTTTCCAATAACTGATAACTGAAAAAATGCCTCCGGCCAACTCAGCCGGAGGCATTTCCTTTTTCAGGCTATCAGACTATCTCCTCATGTTCTTCCGTAAGTTCCTTGTCAAGGCGTATGAGCACCCGGGTAATCCTGGCGCCTTCCACTTCCTCCACATAGAACACATTGCCCTCCCAGGCCGCCATCATGCCCACCTTCGGGTCGCCGCCTATGGTGTCGTTGAGCCAGCCGCCTATGCTGTCCACATCCTCGTCCTCTATCCCGATTTCCAGGATGTCTTCCATTTCCTCCAGCAGCATCTTGGCATCTACTGAGTAGACGCCATAGCCGCGGGACTCTGCCACGGGGCGCTCTTCATCGAACTCGTCCTGGATATCTCCCACGATTTCCTCTACGATATCCTCGATGGTCACCATGCCGGAAGTGCCGCCGAACTCGTCCACTACGATAGCCAGCTGGCTGCGGCCTTTCTGCATGGTCTTTAATAGCACGCTGACATCCATGCTCTCGGGCACCACCAGGGCGCGGCGGGCCATTTTCCTGAGGTTCACCTTCTGGCCCTTATGCAAGTATTTCAAGAGGTCCTTGATATGCAGGAAACCGATGATATGGTCCTTGTCCTCCCGGCAGATGGGATAGCGGGTCATCTGCTCGGTGAAGACCGTCTCCAGATTTTCCTCCAGACTGTCCTCCAGATAAAGGCAGATCATGTCCGTGCGGGGAGTCATGATCTCACGCACATTGCGCTCGGTGAAATCGAACACATTATCCACGAAGTCGGCTTCCGTATCATCCACCAGCCCCTGCTTGTGGCTCTCCTCCATGAGCAGGCGGATTTCTTCTTCCGTGTGTGCCAGCTCGCCGTTGCCCTCCACCTCTATGCCAAAGCGGGCCGCCACCCAGTTGGCCACATGGTTCAGGAACCAGACAAAGGGATAGAAGAGCTTCTGGAAAATCAGCATGGGCAGGGCCACCCCCAGCATGATGCTCTCCACCCTTTGGATGGCAAAGGTCTTGGGGGTCAGCTCGCCTAAAATGATATGCATGGAAGTGATGATGGCAAAGCCCAGAGCCAGGGCAATGGTGTGCCCAGCTGACAGGTCAAGGCCCATCATCTCCGTCACAGGCAGGATGAGCTTGGCCACCGCAGGCTCGCCCACCCAGCCCAGTCCCAGTGAGGCCAGGGTAATGCCCAACTGGGTCACGGACAGGGAAGTATCCAGATGGTCAGTGAGTTCCTTGGCATAGCGGGCCCGCCTGTTGCCCTCCTGTATCAGCATTTCCAGCCGGGAAGGACGGATCTTCACGCAGGCAAACTCCGAAGCCACGAAAAAGCCGTTCATGAAAACCAGGAACGCCACCAAGAACAGGTCAAATAATATAGGCACTATGTCCACTAAGAATTCCTCCATCAGCTATGTTTACGGGCAGAAGGCTTCTTCTCCTCTGCTGCCTTGCCCTGCTTCCTGCCTCTGGCAGGAGCACGGTGGCCTGCAGCCCGTCCCTTTTGGGGTGCCCCCTTGGGCAGGGCCTTGCCTCCCGGCTCCAGGGGCTTCAAGGCAATCTTGAGCTGCTTCTCCAGGAGTTCCAGCTTATAGGCTTCCTTGATATCTGCCAGAGTGATGACCGTGCCGTGAGCGCCTGCCCGGGCAGTGCGCCCAGCCCTGTGCAGATAGGCCTGGGCATTTTCCGGCACATCCAGGTTCACCACATAGTCAATGCCGGGAATATCCAGACCCCGGGCCGCCACATCCGTGGCCAGCAAGAGCCGCACCTTGCCCTTGCTGAAGGCGGAGACTGCATGCTGCCGCTCCTGCTTGCCCCCGGCGCTGATCAGGGATTCCACGGAAAGCCCCTCATAGCGCAGATGGGAAAGGGTCTTTTCCACATCGAATCTCTTGTTGATAAAGACCAGCCCCCGGGTGATATTCAGGCGGCGGGTGAGCTTCCGCAGGACTTCAATCTTCTCCCGGAAAGGAGTGATGCGGTAATAGTCATCCCGGAAGCCGCTTTTGACCGCCGTGTCCTCTACCACTATATGCTCGGGATTACCCAGGAAAGAAGCCCGCTCCAAGGCCTTGCGGGAAGTAGTGGCTGAGAAAAGCAGGATCTGCATTTCCTCCCGGGGCGGCATGAGCCGCACCACATCGGCGGTGTTCTGCAGGTTCTGGTCATCCAGCATCCTGTCAAACTCGTCCAGCACCAGCACCTTGGCCTTGTTCAGCTGCAATTTCTTGCGGCGGGCCAGTTCCAGCAGCCGCCCTGCCGAGCCAATGATCAGCTGGGGCTTCTCCTTCAGCTTGTCAATCTGGCGGGCAATATTGGCCCCGCCAATAAGGCCCTGCACCCTGATTCCCAATTCCGCCTGCTGGCTGAGGTCCCGGGCAGTATTGGTTATCTGCATGGCAAGCTCATAGGTAGGGGCAAGAATCACTGCCTGCACCTCTTTGGCTTCTGCATCCAGCTGCATAAGAGTGGGCAGGAGGTAAGCCAAAGTCTTGCCTGTCCCCGTGGGGGCCTCCCCCAAAAGGCTCTGCCCCTCCAGGGCCTTGGGCAAGATTTCCATCTGAATAGCCGTAGGCTTGGTTATATCCTGTTTTGCAAGGGCTTCGCAAAGGGGTTCGTCTACGCCCAACTGTGCAAAATCCTTTACCTCATTCATTTCGTCTCTCTCCTATATATCAATTAAGCAAGGGCGCTCCCTTGTCATCGTCGAAAGTAGCTGTACACCTGGGGTAATTGGAACATCCCCAGAAGGGCCCGTTCTTCCCCCTGTGCAGGTGCAGATGACCCTCACGGCAGCGGGGGCAAAGGTACTTGTCCTTGTCCGCCCCCTTATCCAGGGTCCCCGCCTTCTTGCTCTGCTCCATAGGGCTGGCGGAATAGCGCGGTTTGTCCTGAAAGCCGCCCCAACTGTTCCTGGCAGGCGGCGCACCGTAGAGCTCCCCTCCTGCCAGCAGGGCATCAATCTCTGCCATATCCGCAGCTGAGGGGGCACCGCCCCTGCGGCTGGAGTAACTGCCATAGCCGGCAGGATTCATGGGAGCGGCAGCTCCCCTTGCCTGGCCGGCGGCAGCACTGCCCACGAAGGAGCGCCCTGCTGCCCGGCTTTTGGCATCCTCCATATCCGGCTGGCCCTCCTTGTCATTGCAGGTCAGGCGGCACTTGGGATAGTTGGAGCAGCCCCAGAAAAGGCCGTTCTTGCCCTTGCGCTGCTGCAGGACACCCTGGCCGCAACGGGGGCAGACATTATCCCCCGTGACCTCCATCTTCACATGGCCCGCCTTGGCGCAGAGCTGCTTCGTGAACTCAATCTGTCCCGCCAGGAACTCGGAAAGGGTTCCCTCCCCCTCTGCCATGGAATGGAGCCTGTCCTCCCAGATAGCCGTGGAATCAGGATAGGTCATCTCATCAGGCAGGGCATCTACCAGGATATAGGCGGCAGGAGTGGGCACCAGATATTTCTTCTTGCCCGTGGGCTTCATGAACTTCCTTTTGATGAGGTCGTCTATGATAGTAGCGCGGGTAGCCTCGGTGCCGATGCCGTACACGTCCTTCAACTGCTTCTTGGCTTCCTGGTTCTTCACATACTTGTGGATTTCCTTCATGCCCGCCAAAAGGGTGGAGGGAGTGAAGCGCACGGGAGGCTTGGTGGTGCTGGTCTTCATTTCCCCCTTCTGCCAGGTAACGCCGTCCTTTTTCTTCATGGCCGGCAGTGTCTTGGCGCTTTCGTCCTCTTCCTTCTCCGGCTCATCTTCGTCCCTGGCCTTGCCCCGCACCTGAGCCTGATACATGACCTTCCAGCCCAAATCCCGCTCCGTGCGGCCGCTGGCAGTGAAGAGCTCCTCATGATAGGTGACCTCCACCTTGGTCTGGTCGTACTGGTGGACGGGGTAGAACTGGGCCATATAGCCCCGGGCTATGAGGTGGTAGAGATTCCTTTCCTCCTCCGTCATCTGCAGGACATTGGCCTTCACCGTGGTGGGAATGATGGCGTGGTGGGCAGAAATCTTCTTGTCATTCCAGGCCCGGCTCTCTATCTTCAGATTAGCCCCGGGCACCCAGCTGGCCAGCTGCTCATCCCCTGCCACCGCCAGATTGCCCAGGATAGTTGCCGCATCCTTCCTCTGGTTGGTGGGCAGATACTCACAGTCAGAACGGGGATAGGTGGTGAGCTTCTTCTCATAGAGCTTCTGGGCCGTATCCAGCACCAACTGGGGCGCATAGCCGTAGCGCTTGCCCGCCAGCACCTGCAGCGTAGAGAGGGAAAAGGGCAGGGGCTGCGGCTCCTGCTTCTTGGTCTTCTGGTAGCTGCTGATGACGCCCTCCAAAGGCTCCTCACCGAACTCCCTGAGCTTCGCCTCTGCCACGGCCTTGTCCACCAGCCGGTTCTCGCTATCCAGTCCCGCCTGGGTATCCTCCGGCTTCCACTGGGCAGTGAAGCTGCCATTCTCATGCTGGAAAACGCCCCGGATAGTATAATAGTCCACCGGCTTGAAATTCTCTATCTCCCGCTCACGGCGCACCACCAGGGAAAGGGTCGGGGTCTTCACCCGGCCGATGGGCAGCACCAGCTTGTCATGACCTGCCCTGCGGGCCGCCAGTGTGTAAGCCCGGGAAAGGTTCATACCAATGAGCCAGTCAGCTCTGGCACGAGCCAGCGCCGATTGCTTCAGATTGAAGAAATCCTTGTTGTCCCTGAGGTCTGCGTTAGCTTCTTTGATGCTCTTTTCGTCCAGGGCGTTCAGCAGGATTCTCCGCACAGGCTTCTTGTTCCCCAGATAATCAAGCACCTCGTCCACCAATAGCTGCCCCTCACGGTCAGGGTCGCCGCCGTGGACAATCTCGTCTGCCTTTTCGATGAGGCCCTTCACAATGGCAAACTGCTTCTCGCAGTCCTTGGCCACATAGAGCTGCCACTTCCCGGGGATAATGGGCAGGTCTTCGGCCCGCCAGCGCTTGTAACGCTCATCGTATTCCTCCGGCTCCGCCTGCCTGAGGATATGGCCAAAGAGCCAGGTCACTACCCCGCCTTTGGTCACCAGATACCCGTCTCTCCGCTCCACGGGCCCCGGCAGGCATTTGGCGATTTCCCGGCCCATGCTGGGCTTCTCGGCAATATATAGACGCAAAATACTTCCTCCCTATACAATCTTGAACTTTATTCTACCATATTTCCCGCAAACTCTCGACCAGAATATCAAGGAAAGTTATGCCTATTATGCAATATTATATATAGTATTTGACATCAGTATAACAATGGCGTTATAATCAATTTACAAGATTACAATTCGCAAGGAGGAGCTGTCCATGGCAGAGAAGAATTTTCCCCTTTCCCAGGAAAGACTTGAAGAGGTTATCAAGGATCATCCCACGCCCTTCCATCTCTATGATGAAAAGGGCATCCGGGAAAATATCCGCCGCCTGAAGAAGGCCTTTGCCTGGGCGCCGGAATTCCGTGAGCACTTCGCCGTGAAGGCCACCCCCAATCCCCGCATCGTGCAGATCCTGGCCGAGGAAGGTGCCGGCACCGACTGCAGCAGCCTGCCGGAGCTCCTGATTTCTGAGGCCGCCGGGGTCACGGGGGAGAAGATCATGCTCACCTCCAATGACACCCCTGCCGACGAGTTCCAGAAGGCCATCGAGCTGGGGGCCATCATCAACCTGGACGACCTTTCCCATCTGGACTATCTGGAAAAGAATGCAGGCCTGCCCTCCTGCCTTTCCTTCCGCTTCAATCCCGGCAACCTCATTGAAGGCAATGACATCATCGGCCGCCCCACGGAGGCCAAATACGGCCTGCCCCACGACCAGCTGCTGGAAGGCTACAAGCGGGCCAAGGAAAAGGGCGTGAAGCGCTTCGGCCTCCACACCATGGTCATTTCCAACGAACTCAGGAGCGAGGGCCTCATCTACACAGCCGAGCTCATGTTCAAGCTGGCGGTGGAAATCAAGGAAAAGCTGGGCATTGCCCTGGAATTCGTCAATCTGGGCGGCGGCATCGGCATTCCCTACCGTCCCGAGGAAGAACCTGTCAACCTGGAAGAGGTGGGACAGGGCATCAAGGCCCTCTACGAACAGTACATGATCCCGAACGGCCTGGGCCACGCCGCCATTGCCATGGAAAGCGGCCGCGCCATGACCGGTCCCTCCGGCTGGCTGGTATCCACAGTGCTCCATGAGAAGAAGACCTACAAGGACTACATCGGCCTTGACTCCTGCATGTCCAACCTTATGCGCCCCGCACTTTATGGAGCTTACCACCATATCACAGTGGTAGGCAAAGAGAAGGCCCACCCGGACCACCTCTACGACATCACCGGCTCTCTCTGCGAGAACAATGACAAATTCGCCATCGACCGCCGCCTGCCGGAAATCGCCATTGGTGACCGCCTCATCATCCACGACACCGGCGCCCACGGCCACGCCATGGGCTTCAACTACAACGGCAAGCTCTGGAGCGCCGAGCTGCTGCTGCGTGAGGACGGCAACATAGAGCTTATCCGCCGTGCCCAGACCATTGATGACTACTTCGCTACTTTGCGCTATCCCGGCTCTCTCCTCTGAAGAAAGCCTGGCATATCTTAATAAATTCCCCCATGAACAAGCAGGGGGCAGACCTCGCGTCTGCCCCCTGCTTTTTTGCTTTATCTTCTTAAATCAAAGCTTGAATCTTGCCACCTGCTTCAGGAGTTTCTGCGTGCCCTCCAGAGAAGCGGTGACCCTTTCCATGATGGTATTGGCATTGCCTGCCATATCCGTGACTTTCTCCGCTATGCGGGTATTGCCCATGGCCCCTTCATGGGCGGCCTTGGCAATCTCGTCCATGGCATTGCCCATGGTCTCGATATCTGCATTGAGCCTGTCGGCAGATTCTGCACTCTGGCGGGTGAAGTCATTGAGGTAGGCCGCATCCTGCTTGTAGCGCTCAGCGGTCTTGCCCATGGCATCATAGTCCACATGGACCGTGCCGTCAATGAAGTTCAGTATGTCGAAAGCCCCCTTGGAGAGATTCTCCACCGCCAGAGTCACCTGGCTGGTGAGGCCCTTGATGGTATCTGCCGTACGGGTGGACTGCTCAGCCAGCTTCCTGACCTCGTCTGCCACCACGGCAAAGCCCCTGCCTGCCTCGCCGGCCCGGGCCGACTCGATGGCGGCGTTCAGGGCCAAGAGATTCGTCTGCTCGGCAATCTCGCTGATGTCCCCTGTGAGCTCCTCAATCTTGCCCACCACCTTGGAGGATTCGATGGCGTCCTCCAGTGAGTTCTTGCTGTCAGCATAGAGCTTTTCTGCCGCCGCAATGGACTTGGCTGTGCTTTCCTGGAGCTTGCCCGCCCGCTTGTCTATCTCCTCCGTGTACTTCTGGCTCTTCCTGGCCTCGGCGGAGTTTGCTTCAATAGCGGCTTTCAGCTGGTCGCTGAGGGTCTGCATATTCACGGTAGAAGCAGCTGTTTCCTCCATGCCGGCGGCCATTTCCTCGGTGACAGCAGACATATCCTGGGCGCTGTCATTGAGGCTGGCTATGAGCTGCTGGATTTCCTCCACCATTTCCGCATTGCTTTCCGACTCCTGCTTCACATCCTTCAGCACGGTGCGCAGGGCGGCCTGCATCCTGGACACTGCCTGCACCACCTGGCCTATCTCATCCTGGCGGCGGGTGAGGGTCTCGGGAATCTCCTGAGTGAGGTCGCCATCTGCCACATTGTTCAGCTCTCCCACCGTGCGCTTCAAGGGACTGACGATATCCTTGGCAATGTAGAGGGCAATGCCCGTGCCCAAAGCCAGCCCCAGCACGATGATGACCAGGAAGATCTTGATGGAGCGGTCATAGGCCTCATTGTTGGCGGCAAAGAGGAGCTTGCCCTGGAACACATTGTCCGGGGTCAGCACGCTCATATGTCCCGAAATGCTGCCCACGCTGCCCAGGGCTTCAAAAGTCTTGATGCGGTCTTCCGGTGAATTAGAAAGGCTCTCTGTGCTCTTGACTTTACCCTTCACCTCTGCCAGAGCTTTTTCCAGCTGGCCGATGGCCTGCTGAGCTCTCTCGCTGTCGTCTATCTCCTTGACCTTGGCAATATCCCCCTCGATGGCGGCCAAAGCCCCTTCCATATCCCCCACCAGGATCTTCTTTTCCTCCGGGGAATAATTCTTCAGGAGCAGATAAGCAACATCGGCATCCAGGGTCCGAAGCTGATTATTGGCATCATTGAGGTACTGGGTAGTCATGAGGTTGGAGCTGTAGAGGTCATCCACTGCCTGCTTGGACTGGCCGTTGTAGTAGATGCCAACCCCTGCTATGATGACGATGATGAAGAGCATCACTGTAGTCAGGAGCAGGATCTTTATTCTGACTGATAAATTCTCAAGCATGATTGCAGCCCCCCTTATTTAGCAAACTGGGAGACATTCTCCCTGGTGATGGCCGTAAAGGGCACCAGCACGTTTTCAGGCTTCTGCCCCTGCATAGCTTGCTGTACCAGAGTGAAGACCCCCTTGGCCTGTCCTGCTGCATCCTGCTTCACAGTCTGTGCCATCTCCCCAGCCTTGATAGCTTTCAAGGCATCATCCGAGGCATCCACCCCGGAAACCAGGCACCCCTGGAGGCGGCCTGCTCCCTTCAGGGCAGCGATGGCTCCCATGGCCATGCCGTCATTGCCGCAGATGACTGCGTCAATCTGGGGGAACATATCAAGCCACAGGGACATATCCTTCATAGCTACGGCAGTGCTCCACTGGGCATCGGCAAAGGCCAGCAGCTTCACATCGGAACGCTGATCCAGGCAGTATTTCTTGAAGCCTTCCCAGCGGCCCTCGGCGGCTGCATTGCCGCTGGCCCCTTTCAGATACACCACTTTGGCTCCCTGGGGCAATGCTTTCGCCATGAACTCCCCCTGCATCCTGCCTGCTTCCAGGTCATCAGAGTAGGACTTCAGGTATTCGCCCCCCTCCGGGAAGCGATTCACGCAGACAATGGGAATGCCCATTTCATTGGCCTTCTGCACCGTGGGCACGATAGAGGCGCTGTCAGCCGGCAAGAGGACTATGGCTGAAGGCTTCTGCTCCAGAGCCTCATTCAGCTGATCGATCTGGAAATTGCCGTCATTCTTGCCATCCAGATACTCCACCTGCCAGCCGGTGCTGCCTGCCTGGGCCTTGAATTCATCCCGGAGGGTATCCGTGAAACCGTCCCCATCTTTGTAGTTGGCATAGATTACCGTACCGCTGCCGCCCCCGGAGGAACCGCCGCAACCTGCCAGGGCCATAGCAGCTATCACAGCTCCTGCCACAGCCCCCAACGCTTTTTTCTTTACCATGGATATACCCCCTATCAAAGCTAAATGCCTATCATCTCCATAATTTTTTCATCTTTGGATAATTCGCCACTCAACCTCCATAATCCTATCGGGACACAAAAAAAAGCAGGAAAGGACTGCCCCTTCCTGCCTTGTTCCTATATTTCTGCCTTTTTTCCTTCGCTGTCTTCAGCCAGAGGCACCAGCAGATGCATCCTGGTTCCCCGGCCCAGGGCACTGTCCATGGAGATGACAATGCCGTGCTGCTCCGCGATCCACTTGGCAATGGAGAGCCCCAGCCCCGTGCCGCCTGCTCCCGTCCCCTTGGTGCGGGAGCTGTCCACCCGGTAGAAGCGCTCGAAGATTTTTTGCTGGTCCTCCTTGGCGATGCCGATGCCATCGTCCGCCAGGATAATCTCCAGCGTCCTGCCATCCGGCAATCTCCTGCAGGAAGCCGTTATATGGCCGCCGGCAGGAGTGTATTTGATACTGTTTTCCAGGAAGATGCGCAGCAGCTGCCGCAGGGTGACCTTGTCTCCGTACACCAGCCCCTCGCAGCATTCCAGCAGCTCCACGCTATGGGTCTTAGTCACCAGCTTCATCTTGCTCATGACCTCTTCCAGCAGCTGCCCCATATCCAATATTTCCTTATGGAGCACCTGACGCTTCTGGTCAGCCCGGGCCAGAAACAGCAGTTTTTCGATGAGCTCCTGCATATTTTCTGCCTCAGACCTGATGGAGGCAATGCCCTCATCCAGCACCTTGGCATCCTCCCGGCCCCAGCGGGAAAGGAGGTCAGAATACCCCAGGATAACCGTCACAGGTGTCCTCAGCTCATGGGAGGCATCGGACACAAAGCGCTTCTGCTGCTCGAATCCCCGCTCCAGCCTTTCCAACATGTGGTTGAAAGTCTCCGCCAGCACTGCCAGCTCATCCCTGGTCTGGGGCACCTCCAGCCTCCGTCCCAGCTGGGAAACCTCAATCTCCCGGGCAGAGTCCGTGATGTTCCTGATGGGGCTCAGTATCCTCTTGCTGACAAAGTAGCCCACCACCAGAGCCAGGATACAGCCCACCAGCGTGGTGATGAAGAGGAACTTCTGCAATGTGGCCAGGAAATTCCTCTCCGCCGTGATGGTGCGGAAAAAGTGCAGCTGGTAAATCTGCCCCTGATAATCCACCGTAGCCTTGGCATGGTAGATGGAGAAATTCTTCAGCTCCGACACCCGCATGTTCTGGTCAGCCCAAAAGGGCGGATCGCCGATTTCATTGGCCTCGATTATCTCTATGGACGGATAGTGGTCATCGTTCTGGTAGACCATCTGTCCCGCAATGTCGGTGATGCGGAGCACCACCCCGGGCATGACCGGGCTCTTCCGCCAGAAGGCCGGATTCTGCATCCTGCCGCTTTGGAAATCCTCCAGCATGTGCTGCATGCTCATCTCGATTTCCACCTCAGCCTGATGGTAGAAGGAGAAAAACACCCCCAGCCCCGTCACCACGCTGGAGAGGATCAGCACCACCATGAGGATAGCAGCATAGAGGAAGGTTATCTTGGTAGATATCCTCATGCGCAGGGCCGCCCTGATTATGACCCGGCCCCGGCGAAATTGCCGCCTAATCCCTGATAACATAACCTACTCCCCGGACGGTGTAGATGTATTTCTTGCCAAAACGGTCATCGATCTTTGCCCTGAGATAGCGGATATAGACATCCACCACATTGGTGTCGCCGGAATAGTCATAACCCCAGACCTGCTCCAGTATCTGGTCGCGGGTAAGCACCGTGCGCTTGTTCCGCATGAGGAATTCCAGGAGGTCATACTCCCTGCGGGTGAGCTGCACAGGAACATCTCCCACCTCCACCTCATAGGTGTTGGGATAGAGCACCAGCTCACCCACCTGGTAGCTCTCTCTCTGGTTCTGGCTGGGATTCCCCTGTGATTTTCTCAGGACATTCCTCACCCGGGCAAAGAGCTCCTGAATGGCAAAGGGCTTGGTCATGTAGTCATCAGCCCCGATGTCAAGGCCGTTTACCTTATCCTCCACATCGTCCCTGGCCGTGAGCATGATGATGGGCACCTGGGAGAACTCCCGCACCCGCTGGCAGATGGTCATGCCATCCATCCCCGGCAGCATGAGGTCCAGGAGAATCAGGTCGTAATTCTCCGTCTTGATAAGCTCAAAGGCCTTTGCCCCGTTTTCCTCGGTGGTGACCTTGAAGCCCTCATGCTCCATCTCAATCTGCAGGAACCTGGCAATGCGCAGCTCATCCTCCACAATGAGAATATGTACATTATTGTTGTTCATGGAATCCTTACCTCCGCAATCAAAACCCTGGCCAGCATAGTCAAAAAGGGTATGGCCAAGCCTATACCCTTACTATATACCGTAACGAAATTCTTGAAAAGATATTTGATGAAAATCTAACCTAAATTTAATCCAATTTTAATTTAAATTTAATACTGGCTGGACGCAGTCCGCTCCCCCAGATACATCTCCCGGAAGAGGCGGATAAGATGCGCGCTGGAAGTGGAAAGAGTGCGGTTCTTGAGCCAGGCAATCACCGTATGGGTGCTCATCTCAGGCTCCACCAGTTTTTTGTAGATGAGATTGCCGTCCGTCAGAAGCGTCTTGGAAGACACGGGCAGGAGCGCCATGCCCATGCCCATTTTCGTCAGGAGCAGGTCCTGCACTATGCTGTCGCTGACGCAGACGATGTTGGGCGTAAAGCCCTGCTTCTTGCAGTTGGCCGTAAAGACAGACTGCCAGCGCAGGGGCACCAGCAGGGGCACATCCTTCAATTCTGACAGCTGCACTTCATGTGCCTTTTCCCCAATCTCCTGCTCCCGGTTCATGATGACCACCAGAGGCTCATTGGGCAGCACGATGGATTCATAGACCTTGGCGTCAACCTGGGTGCGGGTAATGCCGATCTCGATGACCCGGTTGTCCAAAAGTTCCAGGATGCGGGCTCCCTCTGCCTCCCAAATCTGATAGGTAACCTGGGGATAACGGCGGTGGAACTCAGCCAGGAGCTCCGGCACCAGCATGGCCCCGGAGGTGGTGATGGTGCCCAAGCGCACTGCCCCTGCCACCCCGGAGCCCATCTCCGTGATTTCCCGCACAGCTCCGTCCACAATGCCCAGGATATGCTCCACCCGGGCATACATGACCTTGCCTGCATCCGTCAGGCGTATGCGGCGGCTGCCACGCTCAAAGAGCTGCACTCCCAAAGAGGTCTCCAGCCGCTTCATCTGCCTGGAAAGCGCAGGCTGGGCAATATCCAGCCGCTGGGCAGCGTGACTGATATTTCCTTCCTCTACAATGGCATAGAAGGCCCGCATGTCCTTTATTTCCATAATAATATAGCACCCTTTCCAACAAAGCCTAGTATAAGGATAGGTTATATTTTCTATAACGCAAGTCTATTATTATGGCTATTATACTTTTTTCAGCAAAAAAGTGCAATAGAAACAGGCACTTTTGCATAGTAAGTAGTGATACTCTTCACTACAAAAATATGACAAATGCAACTTTGTGTCTCTGCTCTTATATTTCTGTCAATTCACACTTGTACTCTAGCTTATATGTGGTATAATGAATTAACATATAACCTTAGTCAAAAGGTGTGCAAGAGTATAGTATATAGAAGGAGAAAGATTTTTCATGACCAGAATCAAAGACGCCCTGGATGCTGTAGCAGCTGCCATCATTGCCCAGAAGGATTACCTCTGCAGTTTGGACGCCAAGACAGGTGACGGCGATCACGGCCTCAACATGGCCCGCGGCTTCTCTGCCGTGCAGGACGCCGTAGACGAAATGGCAGACACCACCAAGCCCGGTCCGGTGCTGGAGACCATTGGCCAGACCCTGATCGAGAACGTGGGCGGTGCCGCCGGCCCCCTCTATGGCACCGGCTTCCTGAAGGCTGCCAAAGCCTGTGATGATGATACTGCCATGAACATCAAGAGCTTTGAGAAGCTCCTGGGTGCTGCCATCAAGGGCATCCAGACCCGCGGCCGCGCCGAGAAGGGCGACAAGACCATGCTGGACGTGCTGATTCCCATCCATCAGTGCTTCCTGCCGGAAAACGCCGAAGGCAAGAGCCTCTTTGCCGTATTGGAAGAAGCCAGCCGCGCTGCCAAGGCCGGTGTGGACTACACCAAGACCATCGCCGCCAAGAAGGGCCGCGCAAGTCTCGTAGGCGAGCGCAGCATTGGCTACGAGGATCCCGGTGCTGTCAGCTCCATGCTCATGTACCGCGCCCTCTACGCTTTCCTGAAAAAGTAATTTCCAAGGAATCCCCTTCCTCCCCCAAAATGCCTTGGGGGAGGATTTTAATGTCCTTTTCTTTTACATTATCATGTAGTATACTTTAGGAACCGCTGATAAATTCAGCAGCCCATCTTGACGCATCTTGCTTGTCCTCACTGCGTTAACAAATCCTCGACATAGCGTTGCTATGCCTGCGGTTTGTCGCCTTGTGAAGAACAAGCAATCTACGCCAATCTGGACAACTTCATTTTATCAGCGGTTCCTTTATTAAGTTAAACGAAAATGAACGTGTCTTATTTATAGGAGGAAGAAAATTGACTGAGAAACAAGTCCGCACCCGTTTCGCTCCCAGCCCCACGGGTTATATGCACATCGGCAACCTGCGCACCGCCCTCTACGGCTACCTGTTCGCCAAGAGCCAGAAGGGCACCTTCATCCTGCGCATCGAGGACACGGACCGTGCCCGTTACGTGGCTGACGCCGTGGACTTCATCGTCCGCACCCTGGACGCTGCCCGCATCGTGCCGGACGAAGGCCCGGACATCGGCGGCGACTTTGGTCCCTATGTCCAGAGCGAGCGCATGGAGATCTACAAGGAATACGCTGAGAAGCTGGTAGAGCTGGGCCATGCCTACTACTGCTTCTGCAACCCGGACGAGAACCACTCCACCGGCGAGTTCGGCGGCTATGACCGCACCTGCCGCGACCTTTCCCAGGAGGAAATCAAGGCTCATCTGGACAATGGCGATCCCTACGTCATCCGCCAGAAGATGCCTCTCACCGGCGAAACCACCTACTTTGACGTGCTTCACGGCAACATCACCATCCCCAACAGCGAGCTGGAGGATCAGGTGCTCCTGAAGCGTGACGGCATGCCCACCTACAACTTCGCCAATGTCATCGACGACCACCTCATGGGCGTCACCCACATCATCCGCGGGGCAGAGTTCATCACCTCCACCCCGAAGCACGTGCTGCTCTATCAGGGCTACGGCTGGGAACTGCCCACCTTCATCCACCTGGCTCCCGTCATGGGCAAGAACGAGGACGGCAGCGTTTCCAAGCTCTCCAAGCGCCACGGCGCCACCAGCTTTGACGATCTGGTGAAGATGGGCTATCTGCCTGAGGCCATCACCAACTATGTGGCACTTCTCGGCTGGAACCCCAAGACCACCAATCAGGAAATCTTCTCCATGGAAGAGCTCATCTCTGCCTTCTCCCTGGAAGGCCTGTCCAAGTCCCCTGCTGTCTTTGACTATGACAAGCTGGGCTGGCTCAACGGCGAGTACCTCAAGGCCATGAGCGACGAGGAATTTGCCGAGCGCGCCAAGGGCTTTGTAGAAAATGTGCCCGACTACCTTGAGAAGAACTGGAACAAACTCTGCTCCCTGCTGCGCACCCGCGTGGCCCGCTTCGGCGAGATTGGCGAGCAGATTGCCTTCCTCATCGAGCAGCCTGCCTTTGATGCTTCTCTTTACGTGAACAAGCGCAACAAGGTCACGGTGGAAAAGGCTCAGGAACTGCTGCCTGATATGATCGCCCTGCTGGAGACCATCGACGAGGACGGCTGGAACAACGACAATCTCTATGCCAGGCTGGAAGCCTACATCGCCGAAAAGGAACTGAAGAAGGGCCTGGCCATGTGGGTGCTGCGCATTGCCGTAGCAGGCCAGAGCGTCACCCCCGGTGGTGCTACGGAGCTGTTGGAAATGCTGGGCAGAAAAATTTCTTTGGAAAGATTGAAAAAAAGTCTTGCAAACCTCTCCACTTTGTAATATAATTATTTCTGTTCCTAAGGGCAACACCCTTAAGACTTAAATTGAATAGTGGCGCCTTCGTCAAGTGGTTAAGACACCGCCCTCTCACGGCGGGTTCATGGGTTCGAATCCCATAGGCGTCACCAACTGGCTCCTTCGTCAAGTGGTTAAGACACCGCCCTCTCACGGCGGGTTCATGGGTTCGAATCCCATAGGAGTCACCAACCGGCGCCTTCGTCAAGTGGTTAAGACACCGCCCTCTCACGGCGGGTTCATGGGTTCGAATCCCATAGGCGTCACCAGTAAATTACAGCCCGAAGCAATGCTTCGGGCTTTTTAGTGCGAAAATATGGATTGACACCACTTACCTGTGATAAAATCAATATAGAATCTTAAAAGAGACGGAGGGGTACACCATGAAGCTATGGAACGCTGTAGCCAAGCCATTCAAGAACATACACAGGATTTTCCCCACTCAGCAGGCCGAAATAGCGAAAATGATTGACGTATGCAAGGAAATTCCCAATATCAAACGCATCATCATCTTCGGCAGCAGCGTCACTGCCCAGTGCAACCCTTGGAGTGACATTGACATTTTCTTCGACCTCAGCCAAGAAATGACCAAACTCCCCGTGGTCAAGGACACGGAAACCGTCTGGGACAAGTGGGATACCTTTTCCGTAGATAAAAACCTGCTGGACGAAATACTTAGTACGGGGGTAGTTGTTTATGAGCGATAATAAACTGACCAATGACACCCTTCTCGGCATGGCCAGGAACAACCTGACCGTTGCCAAGGAAATGTACAAGCTCTATCCTGATGACAACGGCATCGTCAACCTCGTTGCCTATCATCTGCAACAAACCATCGAGCTGGCCTTAAAGCATTTTTTTGAAACTCACGGCATCAGATACGACCGCACCCACGACATCAGCGACCTGTGCTCCAAAATCCCAGATGAGCACTACGATATGTTCCGTGACATAGACATCTACGCTTCCAAATTGACGCAGATGGAGTCCAAGACCAGGTATCTGAAATCCTATTCCGTAGCAGTACGGGAAATCAAGCTGGGCTTTGACCTTGCCAATGGCATTATAGACAAGCTCACTAAACTAGAAGAGGCAGAAGACGCCCAAAACGCCATTGAACATGAAGATTCCTAAACAAGAAAGGCGGCAACAGAGCACAATGCGCTGTATGCTTATGTCACAGAGTTGAAGCAGGAAGCGCTTCTCAAAAACTTCCTGGTATTACTGCCTCCCAATCTATAGTAGGAAGGCGTGTAAGAACCGGTAGAGTGACCATTACTATCATAAAATGTCATTTGAACACGGTGCGCCTCCGCATACATATTCAAATAAGTGCTCGCCTCTCACAGCAAGTTTTCATGATTTATGGACTCCCATTTTTCTTTCAGTGCCTACAACGAAATGCATCTCCCATTTATCTGCCGAGACGTTCGATAGCATCATTAATAGCATTGACGGTTATCTCCTGTTCTATGTAAGATATCATGTGGCACGACAAAACATCTTTATCATATATGTCTTGGCACTTATTATCTCCATGTCTTTGATTTGCAATTTTATCTTCCCAACGTCTGCTATATACCCGCAGAGTATCCATAAGTGCAGATAGACGGGTATAAGCCACCACTACGGATTGGATTGTATTTTCATCAAGCATACCTATTTTACTGGCATTCTCAGAAAATACGGTAGTATACTTAGACTGCAGAGAGATTACCTTTATATCCACACCATCATGTGGAGGTTCTGGTTTTATCTTCCGTGGTTCATAGATTTTAAGCAATGTCTCAAGCTCTGTTTTAAGAGCTTTCTTTATAGCGGTCACTTGGCGCTTTCTCTCGTTATGAGCCTTGTATTTAGTATGCAAAACATTTAATATGAAGGTAAGTATGCCAGCACTTACAACAGAACCAGTCCAATCAGGCATGAAATAGATCGCCTCCTTTGAACACCAGCATAAATTTACCAGAAAAATATCATACACACGTATTAACAACCTACATACGACTTACCTGACTGGAAACATAGTCCCATATTGCATCATCATATGATCCAGGTATTACTTCACTCCACCCCATCGAAAAATCTACAGAATCAATCATTTTACCTTTATTGGTATATAAAGTAATCTTAAGCAATGTATTCTCCTTTCCATTATTCCACCTAAACCCTTGCAATAAAATATCATAACTATCATCAGGCCTCACCTGCATTACCCATTGCTTAACTCCCGTGGAATATCTTGTTGGCTTTCTAGTAGATACAAAAAAGCCAATTTCATCATCAGAGCCAATCCAATGCCAAAGACGTGAATCTGGGGTTGCTTGAGCTTTTATCGGTATAAAAAACATTGTAATGAACATAATAGAAAACACCAATAAAATGCTACATTTACTCTTCATTTAATTTCACTCCTTTTCACATCTTGCCACTTCAATAAATCACTTTTATTTTTTCATACCGTTCAATTCTCCATGTTAATATGCCACCTTGCACACCAAAGACAATTTAGGTACAAAATCATTTCAATACCAACCTGTCTCATCAACAAAGCTACCTATACTGTGTTCTATGGCAGGTATGTATTTTTTCATGTCTCCTTGATTGGTATAATATGTTATTAAGAAATATTTGTAGTTTGTTACAAAATGAAACATAATTACATCTTGATAGAATGTCATTGACGGATAAGTATGTTTCGCTGTCCATAGCTGAACTAATACTTTATGATTTGGTATGTTAATTATATCGCAATTGATAAATTTGTAGTAATCTGATGTCGTTTGGCTTAAGCTATCTTGATGTAACCACAACAAAAAATCATCATCTGCCTCCTTTATCGCGGGGCTATTTTTAACCAGAACACTCATAATAAAATTTGATTTTGGCGTCGATGCAGTCATTTTAATATTTGGGCCACGAGATTCTATGATATTCATAGCCGCAGGGATATCAAGACTAAATTGATATTCTTTGTTTCTGTATAAATTATACTCTTGAGCATCACAAACGCCAATTCCAGCAAAAAGCATAATAATTATTAAATATATACTTAACAATATTGTTTTTATACGTGCCATAAAGCGCCACCTTCAGCAATCAGTAACAAGGCAACCGTACTCATTCTCAATTCTTGTTATTATCTTTAATAGCAACTAGAATTCTTTTTGCCGACTTATTGTCAAGTTTTAAGAACTTAAATTTTTCCCCAGGGAAGGAAGTCCATTTCTCTAATTATCCGAAGCAGTAATGCTTATTTCAACAGTTCCTCCGCCTGATATTGTCCGTATTTCCACACATACTCTACGATTCAATGACGAACACCATGCACTAGAATATCCATTTTGAGAATTAGTTATCATTTGATTACATTCATTATATGACATACCTAAAGCAGAAAATATTAATGTTAATTGTCCACAAATATTTCTTGTTAACATAGCATTCGCAGGTGCAGTTGAAACATCTATAGATTGTCGATAAAGATTTCCATAAAACTTAGCCACATTATCATAATTAATTTCTTGTCCTATTAGCAAGAGAAGTTTAGATCCAAGAGAGTTTATTCGTCCATATCCATTCACACCATACAAATATAGCAATCCATCCATCTTTTTTATCCTATCACGCTGATATCTTTCCGTACTCTGCTGTGCCAGTCTTTCTGCAGTATAAGTACTATGTTTTTGGTTAAGCAGCACATCATTGTATTTTCTCCGATAATACTCATCTGAAGTCAAATCATTCTTTATATCATCAACAACAAGCATAGGTTCTAAACTAGTTGCATATATTTTTGAAACATATCCATTTTCATTTATATCTAAACTTAGTTGCAATCTATTCTTTCCCTTCCATATAGCCATTCCATAGTAATTAACATTTCCACTTTTTTTATCAAGAGAACTAATGTTATAATTTAATCTTGCAGAATTGTTAATTGAAACTATTCTCTCATGTAGATTATATGCTCCCATATTTGATAGTTGCACACTCTGTGCAAAGCATACATTAATTATTAGAAAATATACACTAAACATAAATATAAATCTAAGAACTAACTTCTTCATTCTCTCGCCTCCTAAAATATTTTCAATAAAATTTAATAATCTATATTTACTTCAATAAATCACTTTTTATTCTTTCATACTGGTCAATAAACGAAGCATATTCATTCTGTACCTCCTTATCTATCCTATCTGCCTCATCCTTCTTCTGGGAAGCACTTCCATAATAACGATTAAAAGCCAAGTTAGCTCCCATTTTCATAACTTCACAGTATCGCACAGAATCATCCAACACTTGCAAGAAATCCTTTTTCAATTCCTCTGTCCCCTGCGGAGTCCTTATGTCTTTTACCTTATACCTAACTGACGTTCTTGCATCCTTAGCCTGATCAAGCACCTTAAAATAATCTGCCCAAATCATCCCACCATTTCTGGAAGATTCCATCATGCTACCCAAATCCGTCTTAGCACTGTTATACCTGTCAATAGCATCGTCCATAGCATTAAAGAACTCCCTAAGCTCACTCAGCCTGGCTTGTCTTTCCGCCTCTATCCTCTTGCGTTCCTCTTCCAGTTTTCTCTGCTCCGTTACATAAGCTTTTAGTTGCGCTGGCAGTACAGTGATATCATCATCCAGTGTCATAACTGTATTAGGCACACTGATTTGCCCAGACAGGCTCTTTATTTGCTGCACCGTATCCTTAGATTCTTCCAAGACACTATCCAATTCCTCATCAAGCGGGCTGCCAAGAATTTGAATTGCAGTTCCTAAAACCGAACTCTCCTTCTGCAACAATTCTGTTGTTGCCTCATGCTGTGCCGTATAGCCCTGGAATGGTTTTCTTGAAGAAAACTCTTTTGCCTCGGCATCAATTTCATTCTTCTCATTCTGCAGACGCTTCTTCAGTTCATCAACGTCCCCTGCCTTAACAGCCCCATTCTGCGTATTGGACACAACCACACTGTTGGCTTCATTTAGGACACGATGCGCCTCCGCATACATCTTTAGGTAATTGCCCTCATTCATATTGTTGAAATAATAATAGGACCCAAAGCCCGTAGCCAGTAACAAGACTGCGCCAACAACAGCCTGCTTGAAATATTTATGCTTTGTCCAATCGCCAGCAGCCTTGCTTTCAGCAACATAACAAGCCACTTCCTGCACCCTTGCGCTCCCGCAATTCTTACAGAATTTGGCTTCATCGTCATTTATTGTCGAACACTTCTCACATTTCCAGTCACACTTCGGTATAGCAGCACCGCAATACGGGCAAAAACTGGCTTCAGTATCAGAAATTTGCTTTCCGCAACTATTACAGGTAATCCCCATATAGCATCACTCCTAAGGAATCAGTCCGTTACCACTTCATTATGTTCATATCTATTCTACAAACATCCATCATTTACCTGCCCAAAAACAAAAACGCCTACGACTTTCACCGCAGACGCTCCTCTCTTATAGATTTTGCCGTTATACCCGACGGCGCCCCCTTCAACAACCCTCTAAGCGAATCCACAACGCTTTCCTTGGGCTGCGTCATCTGGGCTACGATCTTCCCATTTGCCGTTATGAAAATATCTTCCTGGCTGACCATTGCCAAATATTTATCCATATCAGCCTGAAAATCCACGATTGTAACATACATAGTGCTCCCTCCTCATGCAGTTCCGTCTTTCTTTGTCTATATTTTATGACTTTAGCTTTTGAAAGACAATACTTTATCCCCCATATATAAAAACAGCGCAGACCTTTTTCTCCGGCCTGCGCTATTTCTTCTGGCAATGTTCGTCGTTATTCATTTATGCTACGCTTTCTGCGACCTGCTCGCATGCTCTATCCAGCCACTGTCCCACAGCAGCGCGTTCATCCACACATTTATCATGACCTGCGTCACTTGCATAGGCCACGAAGCTTTGACAGCCCATCAGCTTTGCTGCCTTGGTGAATTGTTTCACCCTTGCAGGAATAAATACATCCTCCATCCACTGGGAATAAATCTGTATCTTCATGATAAGTCCCTCCTTGAGCCTTGTTCGAATGACGCCAGCGCGTCTAAGTGTCCTCCTCGACACCAGTACGCTGGCCTGCTCCAGTTTCCTTTGCTGAAGCCTCTCACAAGTATTATCGTACAATCAATCCCAAAACTTAAGCATCCCAACCAACATTGCCAGAAAAAATGAAAATAAGTCCAGCAGGGTGGGTTTCTCCCCTCCCTCAATGTCTGGACTTATTATACACTGTTTGGATGGAATTAGTCAAGAATTTAATTAATTTTCATTATTGTTTCATAAATCACTCAGATTAGTTACACTAGTTCCACTGAAACCCTCTCCCGACGAGAAAAATTCCAGGCTTTTGTAAACCCGAAAGAACGGGCGTACTTCACTGCCTCCTCATGGTAGGCACCGCAGTCCTTGGGCTGGTGGGCATCAGAGGTGATGATCAGGGGCAGGTCGTATTTGGCTGCCACTTCCATGAAATCGGGATAGGGAGAGATTTCCTCAATGGGATAGCGGTAGTAGGTGCCTGTATTCACATCAATCCCCATGCCTGCCTTATGCAGCGCCCTGGCTACCCTCTCCAGATAGGGTGTCACATCGAAATCAGGCAGGATCCTGAACAGGCGGATATTGAAGGGGTGTCCCAGCACATCATAGAGACCGGAGTCTGCCAGCTTCTCTGCTTCCTCCGTATACCACTCGTAGATTTCCCTCAGGTCATGGTTGTCCCACTCTGCCTTGATCTCTGCCGAATCATAAGCCCAGCCCCGCAGGAAGTGGACAGAGCCAATCAGGTAGTCAAAATCATAGTCCTTCAGTATATCTGCCACCTTGCCCTGGTCCTGGAAGTTGCAGACCTCCATGCCAATCTTCACCTGATGATCCTTCTGCAGCTCGTGCATGAAGGCAAAGTATTCGTCTATGGTGTACTTGAACTTATTGCTCTTCAGCCACTGCTGCTGGAAGGAACCCACGAAGGAATCGTCCAGTATCAAATCCTCATAGTAAAGCTCCTTGAACTCCGGGAAGGTGTGGGAGTGCTCGGAAATGCCGATTTCCTCCAGGCCCCTCTCTTTCGCCGCCTGAAAGAACCCTTCCACCCAGGCCTTGTCGTAGGAACCCTTCTCAAAATGCATATGGTAATCTGCCTTCATGCCTTTCTCCTTTCCTATACAAGAAAGGCCCGCAGTCCCACAAAAGGACCGCAGACCTTGATATCAATTTTTCTTCTCGCCGCAGAGACCGCTCTTCAGAAGCTCGCGGATCTGCACCATGACGCCGTGCTCGGCGTTGCTCTTGGCCTCAAAGCGGGCCAGTTCCTTCACCTTGGGGTGGGCATTGGCCATAGCATAGCTGTAGTACACGGAGCTCATCATCTCCGCGTCATTCATGTAGTCGCCAAAGGCGGCGCACTCCTTGGGGGTGATCTTGAGCTTCTTCTGCACCTGCTGGATGGCGATGCCCTTATTGATGCCGAAGCCGATGATGTCCACCCAGTAGGCGCTGGCCAGCACCACCTGCAGGCGGCCATTGTACTTCTTCAGATAGGGATAGAGGGTCTTGTCCGCATTTGCCGTGGGGTCGAAGAAGGACACCTTGATGATATCGTCATCCAGGTCATCAAAACCGTCCACTGCCAGGGCATGGGTGAAGTACTTGTGCATCTCTGCCTGGAATTCCTCCGTGTACTGCTCATGCAGGGCATAGGCGCTTTTCTTGCCGCAGACCACCCCATAGCCGGGAGTGTTAGCCAGGCCATCCTTGATGACCTTCAAGGCCAGCTTACGGGGCATGGGGCTGGAGAAAAGCTCCTTGCCCCCCTGCTTCACCAGAGTGCCGTTTTCCGCCACAAAGAGAAAATCATCTTTGTAGTCCGAGAAACTGTCCAGCAGGGAGTAATACTGACGCCCGGAGGCAGGGGCAAAGAGCACCCCGTAAGACTTCATTTCCTCTATGACCTGGGGAAATTCCTCCGGCAGGTTGCCCTGCTCGTCCAAAAGCGTCCCGTCCATATCCGAAAAGATGATTTTTATCATTGTGCCACTCCTAACCTCATGTCAATAGGATTTCTTGGTAAGACCCTGAGTAAGCCAGCCAAAGTGCTGCTGCAGGTATGCCCCCACCCTTTCGCCAATGTACTTCTTGCCGAAGTAATCCGGGTGCAGGCCGTCGCTGGTATAATCCCCCCGCAAATTGCCCGCACCATCCGTAAGAGCGCTGGATACGTCCACGCTGTAGGGCTGCTGGAGGATCCAGTCATTCACATAGCGCTGATGTGCCTGCCAGTCCGGGGGCGGCACTTCGATGCCCGCTATGCGGTGCACCATGTAATCTGCATTGATGGGCGTAGCCGTCAGGAACACGGGGATAATGCCATAGGCATGGCACTTCTCGCTGATGGCAGAGAGGTTCTGCACAGTCTCCCAGCCCAAGGTTCCTGCCCGGAAATCATTTACGCCCCCCATGATTACCAGAAGCCTGGGCTTCCAGGGCAGGACATCGTCCTCAAAACGCTCCAGCATGGCCGCCGTGGTGTTGCCGCTGACCCCCAGGTTCTTCACAGGCACCTGGCAATAGGTTTCCCAGTCATACATCAGATACCCGGGAGGCACAGACACGGCCCCGCCACCATGGGTGATGCTGTCCCCCAGAGCCGCTATAGGCGTCGGCTCACCGCTGATGGAAAAACGGCTGGGTTCTGACCAGCTGCTCCTGGCCCCGGAAGGATACACGGAGCGCACCCGCCAATAGTACTCCCCCGGATGGGTGTAGCCATAGTATTCATATACGTCATATTCCCCGGCTTCGAGGCTGCGGATCTTCACATCGCCTCCCGGACTCTGACGGTAAACCTCTACCTCATGCTCCTTGACCCCGGCCTGAGGTATCCAGGAATAAACGGGGTACATGGGCATGTAGTCCATCTTTTCAAATTCCGTCGTAGGCTTTGGGGCAGGAGGATTTATCTCCGCCCCCTCCACAGGCTGAGGCTCGGTGAAGCTGCCCATATAGTTGCCATGGAAGTCCATGGCGCAGACCTTCCAGTAGCAGTCCTTGATTTTATTTCTGAAACGGCTCACTTCCACATCCACGCCATTGGTGTATATCTCCCGCTGGCGCAGCAGCACATTGGCCTTGATGTTCTCCGGGCCCTTCAGCAGCACGAACTCATACTGCACAGCCCCGGGCACGGCCTCCCACTGAAAGCGCATCTCGCTTATCTGGCTGGCTTCGACACCGGCAGTATTTTCTGCCGCCGCGGGATCCGGGTTCATCACCCCTGCCAGGAGGCACATCAAGCCCGCCAAAATCTTTTTATGACAAGAACCAAAATTTCGCATCTTACAACTCTCCCATAAATGAGGCAGGCGGCCCTTTACTGCCGCCCGCTATATTCTTCGGGACGCATCCCAAAGGATTTTCCTCATTCTATTTTAAGAGCCACGGCCTGCTTTTGTCAAACCTTTAGAATAGTCCCGTAATGCGCCCTTCGGCATCAATATCCATTTTCTCTGCCGCAGGATGAGCAGGCAGCCCCGGCATGGTGAGGATGCTGCCGGTAAGGGCCACGATAAAGCCTGCTCCGGCAGAAACTCTGAGTTCCCTTACGGTGATGGCAAAGCCCTCAGGACGCCCCAATTTAGCCGGGTCATCGGAAAGGGAATACTGGGTCTTGGCCACGCAGACAGGCATCTTGTCAAAGCCCAGGGCCTCGATTTCCTCCAGCTGCTTCTTGGCAGACGGCGCGAAAACCACCTTGTCTGCCCCGTAAATCTTCCTGGCAATGGCGGTGAGCTTTTCAGGAATGGACTGCTCCACCTCATAGGTAAGGTGGAAGTCAGCAGGCTGCTCCATGGCAGCAAGAACCTTCTCTGCCAGCGCCTGGCCGCCCTCGCCGCCCTTGGCCCAGACTTCGGAAATGGCCACCTGGGCACCGTGCTTGTTGCACTCAGCCTCCACGAACTTCAGTTCCTCTGCCGTATCCGTGGGGAATGCGTTCACAGCCACCACGGCGGGCAGGCCGAAGCCCTTGATGCTCTCGATGTGCTTGGAAAGGTTGGCCAGGCCCTTCTCCAGAGCCTCCATATCCACCTTGCCCAGCTGGTCCTTGGCCAGGCCGCCGTGCATCTTCAGGGCCCTGACGGTTGCCACGATGACCACCGCATCGGGATGCACGCCCATGAAGCGGCACTTGATATCCAGGAACTTCTCAGCCCCCAGGTCAGCGCCGAAGCCTGCCTCCGTCACCACGATATCGGAAAGCTTCAGGGCGTGCTTGGTGGCCATGACACTGTTGCAGCCGTGGGCAATATTGGCGAAGGGACCGCCGTGGATAAAGGCAGGGGTACCCTCCAGGGTCTGCACCAGATTGGGCTTGATGGCATCCTTGAACAACAGGGTGAGGGCCCCGGTGACACCCAGCTCATCAGCCCTGACTGCCCTGCCGCTGCGGGTGTAGGCCACCACGATCTCTCCCAGGCGCTTCTTCATGTCCTGCAGGTCGGAAGCCAGGCAGAGAATGGCCATCATCTCGGAAGCCACGGTGATGTCGAAGCCCGTCTCCCGGGGCACCCCGTGAGGCTTGCCCCCCATGCCTACCACCACATGGCGGAGAGCCCGGTCATTGAGGTCCAGCACCCGCTTCCAGACAATGCGGCGCACGTCAAGGTCCAGGGCATTGCCCTGCTGGAGATGGTTGTCTATCACTGCTGCCAGCAGGTTGTGAGCGGTGGTGATGGCATGGAAATCACCGGTGAAGTGCAGGTTGATATCCTCCATGGGCACTACCTGGGCATAGCCGCCCCCGGCAGCGCCGCCCTTGAGGCCGAAGCATGGACCCAGGGAAGGCTCACGCAGAGCCACGCTCACTTTCCTGCCCATGCGGTGCAGGGCATCGGCCAGGCCCACGCTGGTGGTGGTCTTGCCCTCTCCGGCAGGAGTGGGGTTGATGGCCGTCACCAGCACCAGCTTGCCGTTCTTCCTGTCCTTCACGTTGTTCCAGACCTCGGCAGTGAGCTTGGCCTTGTACTTGCCGTAAAGTTCCAGGTCATCTTCAGTAAGGCCCAGGCTGGCGGCAATTTCCTTGATAGGCTGCATTTTGGCTTCCTGTGCAATCTCCACATCGCTTTTCATGGCTTTTCCTCCTACATCCAAACTATCAGGCAAGCTGCATTTCTGCAGCCTGCACCACATTCTCCATCAGCATAGCCACCGTCAGGAGGCCCACGCCGCCGGGTACGGGGGTTATGGCTCCTGCCACTTCCTTTACGGCCTCGAAGTCCACATCACCCACAAGTTTCTCCTTGGCTCCCGGCTCGGCAGGAGGCAGGCGGTTGATGCCCACATCAATGACCGTAGCCCCTTCCTTCACCATATCGGCGGTGATGAACTTGGGACGTCCTACGGCTGCCACCAGGATATCCGCCTCCCGGGTCACTGCAGGCAGATTCTCCGTACGGGAATGGCAGATGGTGACGGTGGCGTTCCTGGCCAGCAGCAGGTGCAGCATGGGCTTGCCCACGATATTGCTGCGGCCCACCACTACGGCTTTCTTCCCTTCAATTTCAATGCCCGCCAGTTCCAGCATCTTCAGGCAGCCATGAGGGGTGCAGGGCAGGAGAGCCTCCTCCCCCTTCACCATGCGTCCTACATTGACAGGGTGGAAGCCGTCCACGTCCTTCACAGGGTCAATGCTGTCCAAGATTTCCTCCTCAGCGGAGCGCAGGGCCTTGGGCAGGGGCAGCTGCACCAGGATGCCGTGGATTTTCGCGTCCTTGTTCAGGCTGTCAATCCTGGCTAAGATTTCTTCCTTGGAGCTGTCCTCGGCCATTTCAATGACCTCGGAATAGATGCCCAGTTCCTCACAAGCCTTGTGCTTGTTCCGCACATAGACCTCGGAAGCCGGGTCATGGCCCACGATGATGACCGCCAGCCCCGGGCGCACACCGTATTTTTCCTCCAGCCTGTCTGCCCTTTCTTTGGCATCTTCTTTGAACTGCCCGGCAAAAACCTTTCCTTCCAATAACCTTGCTGACAAATGAACCCCTCCATACGATAATAATCTGTCTTCAATGAGATGAAGCCAAACCTGTCTAGCTTATACAGCTCAAAACGCCCCACCTCATCCGTCAGTCCTGCGGACTGCCACCTTCCCCATAGGGGAAGGCCTTATATCAGAAAAACGCCGGCAGAAACTGCCGACGTTCAACTCAAAGATAATAGCTCACCCAGGCGCAGAGGCAGATTGCCACAGAGACAACGCCATTGCGCAGGAAATAAGCCTGGGTCACCCGGGAAAAATCCGTAGGTGACACAATGCTGTGCTGATAGTACAAAGTACCTGCGGCAATGCCCACCCCCACAAAGTAAAGGGAATGAAGGGAAAGCATGATGCCCACGGCAAAGAAACAAGCAACACAAATCACGTGGAGCACCTTGGAAATCCTGAAGGCCCCCACACCGCCATAGGAAACTGCCAGGGAATGGAGCCCCTGGCTCTTGTCGAATTCCTCATCCTGTGCCCCGTACATGGCATCAAAGGCCCCAATCCACAGAGCCACTGCCGTGCACAGCACGATCATGGGCGCATCAATAGTGCCCCGGACAGCCACCCAGCCCCCCGCGGGAGCCATGGCAATGGCCAGCCCCAGGAAAAGATGCACCCAGCCCGTAATCCGCTTCATGTAAGGATAAACCAGGCAGGGTAGCGCAGCCACAGGCAGCAGATAGAGACAGATAGGCTGGAGCTGGGCCACGGAAAGCACCATAAGAGCCAGGCAGATGATGATGAACACCTTTGCCTCGCGCTTGGTTATCTCCCCCCGCACCATGGCACGATAGGCCATGCGGGGCTGCTGGCTGTCATATTTGAGGTCTGCCAGATTGTCCATAGCCAGAGCCGCCGCCCTGCCCGTGGTGATGGCCAAAGCCACCCACAGGAGCACCATAGGCTCAGGGTGGCCATCTGCAGCCAGCACCGCCGCCATCAAGCCAAAGGGCAGGTCAAAGAGGGTGTGGTGCAGAGCCACATTGTTGATATGGGCCTTTATGCTGATCAATCCAGTCCTAGCTCCTTCCATTTGGCATCTACTCGCGCCTTCACGGCCTCGGGTGTGGCCACTTCTTCGGGCCACTGGCGGGCATGGCCTTCCTCAGGCCAGGTCTTGGTGGCATCAATGCCCAGCTTGGCCCCCCACTTGGCCATGGGTGAGGAATGATCCAATACATCCAAGGGACCATGCACGATTTCCAGATCGTGGTCGGCATCGATGTTGTTGAACACCCGCCAGGCCACTTGGGCATAGTCCTGCACATCCACATGGTCGTCCACCACGATGATCATCTTCACGTTCATCATCTGGCCCATGCCCCAGAGGGCGTGCATGACCTTCCGGGCGTGCATGGGGAACTGCTTCTTGATGGAAACAATGCAGCAATCGTGGAAAACGCCCTCAATGGGCATATTGATATCCTTCACCTCAGGCAGCATCTGCTGCAGGAGAGGCAGGAAGATACGCTCCGTAGCCTTGGCCAGATACGCATCCTCCATGGGAGGACGTCCCACCACCGTGGCAAAGTAAATGGGATTTTCCCTGTGGGTGATAGCGGTGATATGGAACACGGGGTACTCGTCTGCCAGAGAGTAATAGCCCGTATGGTCGCCAAAAGGTCCCTCAATGCGGCTCTCATGGGGCAGCACATAGCCCTCCAGAATGATTTCCGCCGTAGCTGGCACCTCGATGTCCACGGTCTTGCACTTCACCATTTCCACAGACTTGTGCCGCAGGAATCCGGCAAAGACCATTTCGTCAATATCCCTGGGCAGGGGAGCCGTAGCTGCATAAGTCAGCACAGGATCCGTGCCGATGGCCACGGCGCACTCTATTTTCTCGCCGCCAGCGGCCTCCATATCCCGATAGTTCTCCGCCCCGTTCTTGTGGATATGCCAGTGCATGCCCGTGGTACGGCTGTCGTACTTCTGCAGGCGGTACATGCCCACATTGCGCTTGCCGGTCTTAGGATTCTTGGTAAAGACAAGAGGCAGGGTCACGAAGGGACCGCCGTCCTCCGGCCAGCACTTGAGAATGGGGATTTCATCCAGATTGGGATTTTCCGTCTCCACCACTTCCTGACAGGGGGCGGACTTCACATACTTGGGGAAATTCACCGCATTCTTGATCATGGGGATCATGGTGATGACACTCATCTTGTTCTGCAGGGACACATAGGGCAGCTTCAGCATTTCCCGCAGTTCCTCTGCGATATCATCCAGCTTCTCCACGCCCATGGCCAGGGACATGCGCTCATAGCTGCCAAAGGCATTGATGAGCACGGGCATGGAGGAGCCCTTCACCTTCTCAAAGAGAATGGCCACGTTCTTGTCCTCCGGCCCCTTGGAAATGCGGTCTACAATCTCTGTGATTTCCAGCTCCGGGTCAACTTCCGTCTTGACGCGCTTCAAGAGGCCCCGGCTTTCCAGCACCTCCATGAACTCGCGCAAATCCTTATATGCCAATGAGATTCCTCCTTAAAAAAGCCCGTTTGTTCCTCACTTATGCAAAACATAACGGACAATGACATACCCCACTCCGTAAAGCAGGAACATGGGCAGGGCAATCATGGACTGGGTGAAGATGTCCGGCGTGGGGGTGATGATGGCGCCTATCACGAAGGACAGGAATATCACGATGCGGAAATGCCGCCCCAAAAAGGCCGAACTCACTAGCCCCATCTTGCCTAAGATAGTGATAATGAGCGGCAGCTCGAACACAAAGCCGAAGGGCAGCACGAAGGTCAGCACGAAATCAAAGTAATTCCCCACGGAGAACATGGCCTCCAAATCCGCGCCCCCGAAGCCCATGAAGAACTTCACCGCCGTAGGCAGCACCAGGAAAAAGGAAAAGGCCAGGCCGATGAAAAACAGCACCACCGAAGCGGGCACGATAAGCCCCAGCACCATGCGCTCCCGCACCGTGAGGGCAGGCAAAAAGAACCGCCACACATGGAAGAACACCACCGGCAGCGCCAGCAGGAAGCCCACGAACACCGATACCTTGAGGTAGGTGAAGAAGGCCTCCGAAGGCTGCATGAAGTAGAGCTTCCCCACCGGCAAGGTGAGGTAGTGCATGATGGTCTCGATGAAATAATAGCCCACGCAGCTGCCCAGAGCCACGGCAATAAGGCTCTTGATGAGGCGGCTCCGCAACTCTGTCAGATGGGCCGTCAGGCTCATGCTGCCGTCATCGTCTGCCTCCGTCACCTCGGAGATGATCTCACCGCCCGCCTGGGCCGCCGGCAAGGCCTGCTCTGCCTGTTTGTTATTTTCTAACTCTGCCAACGCCATCAGCCCTTATCATTCTTTTCGGAGAGTTCCTTGGGCTGCTCCGTCACATTCACCATCTTGTCCTCAGACTTCTCCGGCTCCGTAGTGGCAGACTTGAACTCCCGGATGCTCTTGCCCAAAGCCTTGCCCACATCAGGCAGCTTGCCAGGACCAAAAAGCACCAGGCCGATGATCAAGATGATAATAAGTTCTGGTACACCTAAACCGAACATTATGATTCCTCCCATTTCTTATTATAAGGCCATTGTTCCAGTTTTGCCGAAGGCAAAACTTCCTCTTGGCCTTTCAACGAGGCGGGAGATATTAACTCGCCGCCTGTTAGTAAGTTACCGCCCCCACTTATAGAAGTGGGGGACATCTTGTACTCGTTATAAACAACTATTATACATTATAACGCAACTGTTCAGATTTTGTCGACAGACAAAATCTCACACATAAAAATGACCTCTCGGTTAACGACTCCGAGAGGTCTCGTCCATGCAATATCTTCCTCAACCTTTTGCATACTTGAATTATAGCATTTATTTGTCAGAAACGCAATATTTTGCTAGAATATACCCTGTTGCGGGACCACCGCCGAAAGGAGGTGGGGCCATGTTAATCTTCCTTAACCTACTGCTCTCGATAGTCGCAAGCATTGTAGCTCACTACATTTGCAAGTGGCTTGACGAGCGACAAGACTCCCGCAATTAGTATCCCCGCCTAAGGGAGTAACGAACCCAAGGGCAGCCCGGCTCAAAAGGCCGGGCCTTTTATTTATAACGCCATTGTTCAGATTTTGTCGATAGACAAAATCTTCCAATCAGCGTTTCAACGAGGCGGGAGATATGCGCTCCCGCCTGTTATGATATTCGCCCCCCCACCTATAGAGGTGGGGGACATCTTCTTCCGAGTTATATACTATCAGAAATCAATCTTGATTGCCCCCACCGGGCAGTCCTCTGCTGCCTGCAGGGCATCGTCTATGGCATAATCAGGCAGTTCCCGATACCCCTCTGCCAACCCCTGCTCTCCCATGCGGAAGCCTTCGGGGCAGGCTTGGGCGCAGAGGCCGCAGGCTACGCAAAGATTTTCGTCCACATATCCTCTCATGGCTGCCTCCTTACGCCCCTGCCGTCGAACTCCGGCACGTATTCCTCGCTGGCAGCGCGGCGTTCCTGGGTGTAGCAGCGGGTAATGCCCAGCTTCAACGCGTGCTCCACCACAGAATCGTACTCAAAGGTGGTAAGGCGGCGGCTCAAGTTCTTATGCTCTCCTGCCCTATACATGGGTGTATACTGGCTCATGAGACTTAGCTGCACCTCATCCCCAAACTCCTGCCAGAGCCAGTCCAGAATCTCCATGCTCTCATGGCGGTGTCCTGGCAGCACCATGTGACGGACGATAACGCCGCTCTCAAGACTGCCGTCCTCACGGAACTGCAGGGGCCCCACCTGATGGAACATGGCCCTGATGGCAGCTTTGGCGGTCTCTGGATAATCCTTTGCCTCAGAGTAAGCCCTTGCGCTTTCCCCGCTGAAGTATTTCAAGTCCGGCAGGTAGATATCCACCCTGCCCTTCAAGGCTTCGATAGTTTCGACTTTTTCATAAGCGCTGGAATTGTAGACCACAGGCAGGCTGAAGCCTTTGTCCCTGGCAAGGCCAAGGGCGCTGATGATCTGCGGCACATAGTGGGTGGGTGTCACCAAATCCAGCGTGGCCGCCCCCCGCTCCTGCTGCTCCAGGAAAATCTCAGCCAGACGCACCTCAGTCACTTCCTCCCCCTTGCCCCCGTGGCTGATTTCATGGTTCTGGCAGAAACAGCAGCGCAGGTTGCAATAGGAGAAGAACACCGTCCCCGCCCCCTTTTCACCCGTGAGGCAGGGTTCCTCCCAAGGATGCAGGGAGACAAGGGCCACCCTAGCCTTATCTCCTGCCCCACAGAAGCCGGTCCCCTTATATCTATCCACGCCGCAATCCCTGGGACAGAGGCGGCAGTTATGCAGATCAATAGTCATTTCTTACACGCTCCTTGGTAAAAAGGCTATCACCTGCCATAAGGGTTGGCAAGAGGATTTCTGGAATTTGTCTTAAAACTCTTTTAAGATATAATCATAGTGCTATAATAAAGTTGAAACTGCATATCAGAAGGCTTAGGCCTTTATATTGTTACATTTTTCACTATCCTAAGGAGGAATTTCATGTCCGAAGAAGAACTTGCCCAAGTGCGAAAATCCACGCCCCATTTTTTCTGGGAGCTTTTCAAATCCACCTTTCTCATCAGCGCCTTTACCGTGGGGGGCGGCTTTGTGATCATCCCCCTGCTAAGGGCCAAATATGTTGACGAATACGGCTGGCTGGACGACAAGGAAACCCTGAACCTGGTTTCCATTGCCCAGTCCATGCCAGGGGTGGTGGCCTGCAACTCTGCCATCATGCTGGGCTACCGCATGGCTGGGCTTGCTGGCACCCTCACCGCCCTTTTCGCTACCATCCTGCCGCCGCTGATCACCATTTCCATCATTTCCTGCTTCTATGAGCTTTTCGCCAACAACGAATATGTGCGCTACGCCCTGAAGGGCATGCAGTGCGGTGCCACGGCCATCATCGTGAACGTGGCTTATGACCTCCTGAAGAAGCAGCTGAAAAAGAAGCTGGCTCTGCCTCTGGCCATCATCGCGGGCACTTTTATCGCCAATTACTGCTTCGACATCAACATCATGCTGCTGGTAGTGCTGGACGGCCTTATTGGCCTCGCCTTTATGCGCAGTGCCAGATATAACTGAGGAGGCTGACTATGATTTATCTTTTGCTTTACTGGGAATTCGTGAAAGTAGGCCTCTTCTGCGTAGGCGGCGGCTATGCCTCCATGCCTCTCATCCAGGCCGCCGTGGTGGACGGCAACCACTGGCTGACCCTCAGCGAGTTCGTGGACATCTTCACCATCTCCCAAATGACCCCCGGCCCCATCGGCATCAACGCCGCCACCTTCGCCGGCATGAAAGTGGCAGGCACAGCCGGTGCCATCCTGGCCACCTTTGGCTTCGTCACCCCCTCCCTGATCCTCTGCATCATCGTGGCCAAGCTTTTCTTCAAATACGGTGACATCGGCATCATCCGCGGCATCCTGAACGGCCTGCGCCCCGCCGTCATCGCCCTCATCTGCTCCGCAGGCCTGGGCTTTATCATTCTCTCCCTCTGGAACGAAGAAACCCTGCCCGCCAGTCCCCTCGAAAACCTAGACCTCATCGGCATCATCATGCTTATAGCCACCTTCATCGCAGTACGCCTAAAGGTCAGTGTTATCAAACTACTGGCAGGCTCAGGGGTCTGCGGACTCCTGCTGGGCATGATGGGAAAATTCTTCTAAGACCTCATTTCAAAAGGGCAGTCCGATTAAATCGACATTCTACTGTTGATTTGATCGGACTTTTTTGCTATACTTCGATTAAACAAACAATCCACTGCTGATTTGATCGAAAGGTAACAAAATATGTATATAAAGCGTACTATTGAAGAAGCCATCAGGAAGATGGGCGAATCATTTCCCTGCATTGTCATATACGGTGCCAGACAGGTAGGCAAATCCACCACAATCAATCACATCTTTGGCGAAAACTACGCCAAAGTTACATTAGACGATGCAGAGGATCGCAACCTTGCCCTAAACAATCCCAAGCTGTTCCTCGAAACCTACGGCTGGCCCCTAGTCATTGATGAAATACAAAAAGCTCCTCTGCTGCTCGATGAGATAAAGAAGCGCATAGACGAACAGCGGCTAGCCTGGCTGAACAGCAACCAGACTCGACAGCTCATGTATATTCTCAGTGGCTCCAACCGCTTCGAACTCCAGCAAGGGGTATCTGATTCACTGGCCGGACGCTGCGGAATCCTGGAAATGACCTCCTTTTCCCAGGCAGAAAAGCAAAACTCCATCGGCAGCCTTTTCCAGCCGGAAATCCCCCCACTGCTCAAGCGTGAGAAACAACTGAAAATCCCCTATCGCTCCCGCAAGGAAATCTTTGCGGACATCTTCCAAGGCGGTATGCCGGACATCTGCACCCAAGTATCCGAGCGAGAACTATACTTCAAGTCCTATGTCAATACCTACATCGAGAAAGACATCCGCAAAATAATCGCCGCCGACAATGAACTTACCTTCCGCAACTTCATTTCCCTCCTGGCCCTGCGCACCGCCCAAGAATTCCATCCCGGAGAGCTGGCCAATGCCGTGGGCATCGACACCCGCACCTGCAAAAGATGGCTTTCCATACTTGAAACCTCTGGTATTATCTTTCTCTTGCAACCCTATATGGCCAAAATGTCCAAGCGCATCATCAAAGCCCCCAAAGTCTACTTCATGGATACAGGCCTCTGCGCCTATCTCTGTAAATGGCCCAATGCCGAAATGCTGGAAAGCTGCGCCATGAGTGGTGCTTTCTTCGAAACCTATGTGGTAAGCGAAATCCTGAAAAACGCCCATGCCCACGGCCTTGACCCCAAGGCTTATCTTTTCTACTACAGGGATATAGACCAGAAAGAGGTAGACCTTATCTATGTCCAGCAAGACAGTATCTATCCCATAGAAATAAAAAAAGGCCTGAACCCCAATACCCCCACCAAGAACTTTTCCGTCCTAAAAAAATATAACCAGCCCATAAAAACCGGACTGGTTATTGATACCTGCGATAAAATACGCCCTATCAACGAGGAAGCCTGGACATATCCTGTATATTTGCTTGGAATGTAAATCCTAACTTCAGCAATGGTGTATAATATTAGTATGAACAAAAATGAAAAAAGGAGGAACCATCTATGCACATCAAAGAAAACCTTCAGAAAGCCCCGCTGGGCTGGCCTTTGGCTATTGCTTCGGTGGGCACCGTGGCCACCATCTTTGCAGGCAAGAAGCTGCACCTGGCCTTTGGCACCGCCTGGGGTGTGCTGTCCCTGTGGCATGCCTGGCAGCATAGCGGCAAGATGAAAAAAGACGTGGAGCGGGCCCAGGAATATCTCCGCACAGGACTTGCCCCCGATGGGCAGCGGCCTGACGCCTACACCCTGGCCCTGGCCAGATATGCCAATCATCAGGCGTCCTGCCAGTGAGAAAAGAAAAACTGGGCAAACGACAATTCGCTGTCGTTTGCCCAGTTTTTTATTTATCAAATTTTAAGCTTGCTCCTGCACAGGCTCAACCTTGGCCATAATCACAGCCATGACTGCTGCCAGGCAGATAAAGCCTGCACCCAGGCCGGCCCAACCGTTGCCGGTGAAGCCGTCCACTACATAGCCAACCAGGCTGCAGGCGCCTACGGTCAGCACATAGGGCAGCTGGGTGCTCACGTGGTCGATGTGATGGCACTGTGCTCCTGCCGAAGCCAGGATGGTGGTGTCGGAAATGGGAGAAGCATGGTCGCCGCCTACGGCACCGGAAAGGATGGCTGCCACGCAGATCACCAGCATGGAAGTATTCTCCACACCCAGGATGGCAATGGCAATGGGAATCAAGATGCCGAAAGTGCCCCAGCTGGTGCCGGTGGCAAAAGCCAGACCGATGGACACCAGGAAGAAGATGGGAGGCAGGAACATGATGATGGAGGCATGGGCGCTGACCACACCGCCTACGAAACCGCCCAAATCAAGGTACTTGTCACTGCAGATACCGGACAGGGTCCAAGCCAGGCACAGGATAAAGATAGCCGGCGTCATGGCCTTGAAACCGCGGCTGAAGCAGTCGCAGAAGGCATTGAAGGTGACAATGTGGCGGGGCAGATAGAGCAGCCCCGTAAACACAAAGGCCACAAAGGAACCCAGCACCAAAGACTTGGAAGAATCGCAATCCGCAAAGGCATCAGCCACGCTCTTGCCTTCACCGGCAAAGAGACCGCCAGTGTAGAGCATGCCAAAGACGCAGGCGCCAATCAGCACGATCAGGGGCAAGAAAAGGTCAACCAGCTGGCCCTTGCCCTCACGGCTGAGAGCTGCGTGCTCCGTATCCTGATACTCCTCCGGCACTTCAAAATGCTCATTGCTGCGCTCCACGCTGCTGCCCATAGCGCCAAAATCCCTGCCCGTCCAGATGATGAAAGCCATGAAAGCCAGGGTCAGAAGGGCATAGAGATTGAAGGGAATAGTCTGCAGGAACAAGGAGAAGCCGTCGATCTCGCTGCCCTCCGGCAGGGAGGAACCCACGGCTGCCGCCCAGCTGGACACGGGAGCGATGATGCAGATAGGTGCTGCCGTAGCATCAATGACATACGCCAGCTTAGTACGGGCCACTTTGAACTTATCCGTCACAGGCCGCATGACCGTACCCACTGTGAGGCAGTTGAAATAATCGTCAATGAAGATGACAAGTCCTAAAAGCGCAGTCACCACCAGGGACTGGCGTGGTCCTTTGATCTGCCTGGCCGCCCACTCGCCATAAGCCCGGGTAGCACCAGAACGGGTGATGGCCGCCACCAGAATGCCAAGTATAACCAGGAACACCAGGATATTGACGTTGCCCCCCACCTTATCTCCCAAAATCTGGAACATGGTGAGGATAGATTCCAGGACGCTGCCCCCGGTAAAAAGCATGGCCCCCGCAAAGATACCAATCAACAGGGACATATAAACTTCCTTAGTCCATAGCGCCAAGATGATGGTAATCAAAGGCGGCAGGACGGCCCAAGCTGTATGTGCCATGAATACGCCTACTTTCTATAAGTTATTTTATGAATCGCATGGGTCTAATTGTATAACATTTTTTGCATAGTAGCAATACCAGCACTACAGGATTTGCAATGTATACAAATTTACAAGCATCAATTCAACTCTGAGAAAGCATCTGCCAGTTTGCCGAACTCCTCCAAAGAGAGAGTCTCACCCCGGCGGGTGGGGTCGATGCCTGCCTTTTCCATGGCATCACGCACCTGCTCCTTGGGGAAGCCGCCGCCTTTGAGGGCATTGGCCAGGGTCTTGCGGCGCTGGCCGAAGGAGGCCTTCACCACCCGGAAGAACATCTTCTCATCCTGCACCTGCACGGCAGGAGTCTCCCTTACCTTGCAGGCGATGACCACGCTCATGACCTCCGGGGCGGGAATAAAGGAACGTGGCGGCACATTCAGCACGATTTCCGGCTCCGTGTAATACTGCACGGCCACGGAAAGAGCCCCATAAGCCTTGGTGCCGGGCCTGGCTATCATGCGCTCAGCCACTTCCTTCTGCACCATGGTCACCAGCCGCTCGATAGGCAGGCGGCGCTCCAGCAGAGTCATGATGATGGGAGTGGTGATGTAGTAGGGCAGGTTGGCTGCCACCTTGAAGGTGCCCTCTCCCATGATGGAGGGAATATCAACCTTGAGGATATCCCCCGGCACAATGGTCACATTGGGGTAGGCCTTGAGGGTTTCTGCCAGCACTGCCGGCAGCTTCTTGTCCAGCTCCACCGCCGTGACCTGGGCCCCGGCCTCTGCCAGTCCCTGGGTGAGGGTGCCAATGCCCGGGCCGATTTCCAGCACCCGCTCCCCGGGCTGGATATCTGCCGCATCCACAATGCCCTGTACAATGCCTGCATCAATGAGGAAGTTCTGCCCCAGTTTCTTGCTCATGTGAAGGCCGAAAGCCTTCAGAATATGGGTAGTCACCTCACGGCTGGCAATCTTGGGCTGTACGATTTTTTCTTCTTTATCCATTCTGTCTCCTTAATCTCTATCAAGCTCTGCCACGGCGGCCTCGAATTCCTCACGGGTCACCCCGTAGTGATTCAGCCGCTTCAAAAAGGTCTTGGCATTGGCAAAGCCCAGTCCTAAGAGCTCCCCTGCCCTGGCACGGCGGGCAGAAGCCTCAGCCCCACCGGAAAGACCTGCCATGATGAGGTCGCTGCCGCTGAACTCATTGGAAGGCTCAAAGCTCAGGGTATGCACCTTGGCCAGCGCCTTGCGGATGGCCTCCGGCCCTGCCTGCTCAATGCCGATATCATCGTTGGCAGTGGCATCTTCCACAGGCACAAAGGCATGCTTGGCCTCCGGGAAGCGCTTGGTGAGATACTGGCGTATGCGCTCACCAGCCGAATCCGGGTCGGTAAGGATGATAATGCCCCGCTTCTTGTAGGCCTGTTCGATATTCTTCAGGGCAGCGGGCTTCAGGTTGAAGCCCTCGGTGATGATGCAGTCTGCCTCCACCGCTTTGTTGATGGCAACTACGTCCATCTTGCCCTCGACTACTAATACTTCCTTTATCAATGTCTTGCTCCTTAAATCATGCCAGCGTTTCCTGTACGGCTCTATAAACCTCAGCATGTATATTCTCTATGGACAGGGGATTTCCTTCCACGCTGCATTTCACTTTTGCCCAGCCGTATTTTTCTGCCAGTTCCAGATATGCTTCATGGCAGCGGTGCAGGTATTCCTTGTCCTTTTCGTGGATATCCGACTGGCCTGTGACCTTCGCCCTTTCAGCAATGAGCCTGTCTGCCGCCTCAGGTTCCATATCCAGGAAGACCACCTTGTCAGGCACAGGCAGCCCCAGCTTGTTGAATTCATAATCCCAAAGCCATTCAAGGAATTTCTCCCGTTCTTCCGGATCTGTCAATTTGACCGCCTGATGCACCATATTGGAGGTGGTATAGCGGTCTGCCAGGATAATATCCCCGGCCGCGTAATATTTCTGCCACTTCATGCGATAGGAGGCATAGCGGTCTGCCGCAAAGAAGGTGGAAGCGGCATAAGCGTTCACATCCTCCGCATGACCGCCGAAGTCTCCCCGCAGATACATGCGCACCAGCATGGAACCGTCCGCTTCATAGTCGGGGAACTCCACCTTATGAACCTTCCTGCCTTCAGCCAGCAGCCTTTCATAGAGCTTTTTGGTCTGGGTAGCCTTGCCGGAGCCGTCCCCGGCTTCTATGATAATCAGTTTTCCCTTGCTCATTTTTCCTTGACCACCTTCAACGTCTTCAGCTTCGTATCCTCCGGGCCCACGATTTTCATGCCCAGGGCCTGCTGTGTCCCGATATAATCAAGCATCTCCCGGCTTATCCTCTCCCCGGGCACCAGCAGGGGCACACCCGGCGGATAGAACATGACCTGCTCTGCAATGATCCTGCCTGCGGCTTCCGCAAAGGCAACCTTCTCCTTCTCTGCAAAGAAAGCCTCCCTGGGAGTCAGTTCCGCTTCCTGCCACAAGGAAGCCTCAGGAGGCAGGCAAGACCGCAGGGGCTTCTTCCCCAGTCTCCTGGCGTGCCTGCTCAAGGCTTGCAGGGCTTCCAACAGCCTTGCCCCCTGAGCTTCCCCATCTGCATAGGAAATTATGAACAGCAGGTTCCAGCTATCGGACAGCTCGCATTGCACCTTTTCCTCAAACCTCAGGTAATGCTCTGCCTCCAGCCCCGAAATGCCCAGCTCCTTCACCTGCACCGTGATTTTCGTCAGGTCCAGGCCGCAGGCACCCGGCGTGCAGAAATCATCTGCCCCCGGCGACCACAGGCCCTCTATCTTATTGATTTCCTCTCTGAGTTTCCTGGACAGGGCCACCGCCCTGCCCACCAGCTCACTGCCCTGCTCTGCCATCTGCAGGCGGGCAATGTCCAGGGAAGCCAGCAAGAGCTGGTTGGGGCTGGTGGACTGGAGCAGGCTCATGCTTTCCCTGAGCCTTTCCCTGTCCAGCTTCGTTTCCTTATTCACCAGCAGCATGGAAGTCTGGGTCATGGAGCCCAAAATCTTGTGGGTGCTGAGGGCTGCTGCATCAGCTCCGGCAGCGATGGCTTCACTGGGCAATCCTTCAGAAAAAGGAAGATGAGGCCCGTGGGCCTCATCCACCAGCAGCAGCATATCACGGCTGTGCAAAAAATCCGCTATAGGCTTCAAATCCACCGCAGTGCCGTAGTAAGTAGGATAGACCAGCACCACCGCCCTGGCCTCCGGGTTAGCTTCCACCGCCTCTTGCAGGGCCTCAAGTCCAAGGCCCACAGGAATACCCAGCCTTTCATCTATCTCCGGCTGAAGATACACCGGCCTTGCCCCGGAAAGTATCAGTCCCCCGATAATGGAGCGATGGGCATTGCGGGGCACCAGCACCTTGTCGCCGGAGGAAAGTGCTCCCAGCAGCATGGCCTGCACCGCCCCGGTGGTGCCGTTGATGCAGAAATAAGCCTGTCCTGCCCCATAGAGCTCCGCTGCCAGCTTCTGGGCTTCGGCAATGCACATGGAGGGCTCATGGAGGTCATCCAGTTCCTCCATCAGGGAGACTTCCTCCCTCAGGCCTTTTTCTGTAATCAGCTCCTGCAGCAGGGGGTGGGCTCCCAGGCCCTGCTTATGCCCCGGGGTATGGAAGGCCAAAGCCCCATCCTCCCGATATTTCTTCATGGCCTCCGCTATGGGAGCACAGAGTTTTTTCTTTTCCATATCCATCAATGCTTGCGTTCCTTTTGGCCAAGCGCCTTCCGTTCAAGTCTCAAATGCACTCTCGTCCCCTCGCCGGGAGCGGAAAGCACCTTGAGCTGGGCGCCAATAATGCGGGCCCTTTCCTCCATGCCAATCATGCCAAAGTGGCCCAGCGCATCTTCCTTCTTGGTATCCTCTGCATTTTCGCCAGCAGGCTCTTCCGCTGCTCCCGCTGACTCAATCTCAGCCCAGCGGGCCTCAGGGTCGAATCCTGCCCCCTTGTCCTCCACCAGCACAGACAGCGCCGCTCCCGTATAGAGCAGGCGCACTTTCGCCTCCTGCACTCCGGCATGGTGGACGATGTTGTTCAGCGCTTCCTGCACAATACGGAACACCGCAATCTCAGCATGCTTGGGCAAATCATAGACATTCCCGTCTACGGAAAAGTCCGTGGCAATCATGCCCCTGATGGCAAGGCGCGACACCAGTTGCTGCAGAGCAGGCACCAAGCCCAAATCGTCAAGTGCCATAGGACGCATATCAAAGATAATCTGCCGGACGCTGCCCAGGCATTCCTTGATCTGCAGCCGCAATTCCTGCAAGGTGCGCCTTGCTTCCTCTATATCCTTGTCCATAAGCTTTTCTATGATGGAAGTCTGGATCAGCATATTGGCCATATCCTGGGCAGGACCGTCATGGATTTCCCTGGACATGCGGTAGCGTTCTTCTTCCTGTGCCTTGATGACCCTGGCGCCTACGAACTGCTCCTTCTGCACCGCCTCTATTTTCCACATGACACCACTGACCTGGGAAGCGAGATAAGAAAAAACTGAACCTATGGCCAGAGCCAGATGCTCTGCCTGGTCCAGCATGATGCCCAGCTTCCTCAGCCGCAGTTCCAGCTTGTCCCGGCGCTCCCTTAGGTCTGCCTCCTTCTCCCGCTCCACGCCTAGAGCCACCTGGATATCCTTGACCTTCTCATAGGTAGCCTTGATGCTTTCCTCTGAGTACTGGGCAAAGTTGCCGCTCACCCGCACCAGGTTCTGCTTCTCGCGTTGCTCTTCTTTGGCCAGGCTGTCCACCCTGTCAATGGTCTCCCTGGCCCTGGTCTTGAGCTCTGCCAGCTGCTGCTTGCTGCGTTCCACCTCGTCCCTTGCCGTCTCGTAAATCTCGAAAATCTGCGCCTTATTGGACTCGATGGTATCTATGGTGTTGTTCAGGATAGACTTCAGAGCATCCGTGCTAAGATTCCCTGCTTCATCCAGGAATTCTTTGCTCTTTCCCATAAGTTTACCTTACTTTCCCTCGCCGTTATCCTGATTATGCTTCTTCAGGAACATCTTCAGCACCACAAAGGCCAGCAAAGCCCCGGCCAGCATATAGGCATCCCCGGCGTGGAACACCGCATCCCAGCCCCTGTCTTCCACCTTTACCGCTATGGCACCGATTACCAGGATAACTACCAATATATTTGAAATGACCTTGCTGTGTTTCTTCAGGAATTCTATTTCAATCTCCTCCTATCATTATTCATACCCACCTAGTGTATCTCAAGCAGGGCTTTTCTGCAAGGATAATATAGCCCCCGACTTGCTTTTAAGTCCATTTGCCCTTAAAATAGTAGGGAGAGCTTAAATTTTTGCAATTATACAATCGAAAGGTGATACAAATGAGCATTTTTTCCCGCTTCCTGCCGAAGCGCAAGCCCCCCGAGATAAAGAACAACATTCCGAAGGAAAAGGCCAATATCCGCAAGACCTTCGGCATCTATTGCCACAAGCACCACGACACCTCCGGCGACAAGCTGTGCCCCAAGTGCACGGCCCTGCTGGCCACGGTCATGACCAAGATGAACCGCTGCCCCTACGGCATCACCAAACCCATCTGCGACCGTTGCGACCGTCCCTGCTTCGGCACCAAGCAGACCCACGACTTCCTGACTATCATGAACTCCACCAGCACCAGCATGTTCCTGCGTCATCCCATCATGGCCTTCAAGCACAAGCTGGCCAGCATGGGGGTTGACTACGCCAAGTACCAGCAGCAGAAGAAAGTGGATGACAAGGCCAAGGCCAAAGAGAAGTCCAAGGATAAAAAGGAAAAGAAATAATTGCCACTGTCGGAGAGCTTCAGCCCTCCGGCAGTTTTTCTTTGCCCTGAGAAGTTTTTGTAACATTTATCACAGAATATTTATCCCCGATATGATAGCATGGTGAAGAATACACAGAAAGGGTGTTGCACATGGGCAAATGGGGCGTGTTTTACTCCTCGGTGACGGGAAACACGAAGATGATAGCAGAGAAAATCGCAGAGGCCGCTGGCGGAGCTGACTTGCTGCCGGTGGAGGAAATGCCGGAGGATCTGTCCGGCTATGAGGTAGTGGCTCTGGGGTACTGGCTGCGGCTGGGCGGGGCTGACCCCAAGATGATGAGGTACCTGCCCAAAGTCAAAGACAGCACGGTGATACTCTTTGAGACCCACGGCACCGACCCGGGCAGCGAGCACGCCGTCACCGCCTACGCGCGGGCAGCGTACCTGCTGGGCGAAGGCTGCGAAATCCTGGGCACCTTCGGCTGCCAGGGCAAGATAAATCCAGCCCTTATAGAGAAGCGAAAAAACTCCTCCCCCGATGACCCCCACGGCGGCACCGCAGCCATGGAGCGCTGGAAACGGGCGGCAAATCACCCCAACGAAGAAGACTTTTCCGCCGCCGCAGACTTCGTGGCCCAGATGAAACGCAAGCTAGTGCTCCGGCAGAAATACCGGGAGCATAAGCAATAACGAGGTTGTCCAACCTCGTTGAAACACCAATTGGAAGATTTTGCCTACGGCAAAGTTTTAACAATTGTGTTATAAATCCCCCATTACAACTACACACACGAAGAAGTCCGGCAGAGTTCTCCCCCTGCCGGACTTCTTCGTATAGACCTCTCTTTAGTTTCTCACGCTGTAACGGCTGGTTTTCCCGTTGCCCAAGCGGACGATCTTCCCTTCATCCTGCAGGCGACGCAGGATATTCACAGTCTTAGTCAGCGAAAATCCCATAGCTTCCTGCAACGTCTTGCGACTGTCCAGACCGTTTGCTATGGCTTCGTAAACTCTCATATCATCTGATATCTTAACCGCTGAGCAATAAATCGCCCTCGGTTCCTTGACCGTTCCCACGACGGGGACATCTTCTTCATAATGGATATTGGGCAGGATAACCTTCACCGCATTGTCCGAAACCAGAAATTCCGGCTGCCTGGCACATCCTTCATATTCCCGCAGGATGCGATGCACACCAGTGCCAAAAGCTTCAATGTAGTGCAGGCGGAAAAACACCTCTGCCAGCTTCGGATTGCGCTGGATAGATACCCCCATCATCATATCCTGATAAGTGACACCTTCCGCCAAGCCACCCAAAGAAAGGATTTCCAGCCGGTCCTCATAAAGGCTCACCAGAGTGCTGCCGCTGAAGCCATAGTCCCTGTGCACCATGGCATTGAACACCGCCTCCCGCAGAGCCTCCACTGGATAATTCCGGCTGTCTACACGCCTCATGCCATGTATCTCACTGTGAACTTCATTGTAATAATCCAGATATTCTATCAGACCGTTCACCTGGCTGATGATAGAACCAGAAAACTCCCGCCTATTGCGAAAGACCTCCTGCTTCCTGCCGGAGAAAACAGCCGCCTTCACCGTGTGCTGGCACTGCTCAGACAAAAGCAGCCCCAGATTCGTATACTGGCCATCACCGCTGATGATTCCCAGCGTTCTCTGCTGTGCCTCACCAAAGGGTACATCAGCCTGGGCAAAAAATTTCTCCGTTTCCTCAAAGGTCAGAGCCTGCTCCAAATAGCGCTCCTGCTCGTAATTACGTTTCTTCTTCAATAGATAAGGACAGCAACTATATTGGCAGTATTTCCTGGCATCTTCCATCATACTATCACCAACTTTCTATCACAATTCTATCACCAACCTGATAGAATAACAATATAAAAATAGAATGTGATAGTCATCCATACAATTTCACATGCGAAAAAGTCCCACGGAGGTCAATATCCTCTGTGGGACTTCTTTGTTGAATTACAGGTAAGACTCAAAGGCCGCCTTATCCAGCACCCTTATCTCCCTGCCCCTGACCTCCAGCAGGCCTTCCTGCTGCATGGCTCCCAGCTCCCTTGAGAGTGACGGTCTGGCCACGGCCAGATACTGGGCCCAGTTTTCTCTGTTCACGTCCAGGTGGATCTTGCCTTCCCCATCCATGCCCCAGAAGAGGTAGCGGATAATCTTCTCCCTCAGGCTGCCGCTGGAGAGGACTTTTAGCTTCGTGTGCATAAAATAAGCCTTGCGGGCAAGTATGCGCATAAGATTCCTCTGCACCAGCCTGGCCGCCTCAGAAACCTCCTTGCCTGTGAGGGAAAAAGCCTCGCTTTCCATCACCAGCAGTTCCGTGTCACGGGCAGCCTCCACATACATATCGTAAGGCCGCCCCATGAGCAGGTACACCTCCCCAAACACATCCCCAGGTTCGTCGATTTCCGACAGGAAGATATGCCGCCCAGTGAAACTCTCCTTCTGAATATGCACCCTGCCGCTCAAGAGCACATAGAGGCTCTGGGGCACATCCCCATCATTGAATACCACTTCACCTTTATGGCAGCGCCTTAACTGCACACGGCTGGAAGCCAGGAACTCCCGCACCTCACCTTCTGTCATATTCTCTGCCAACAGGCATTTTTGAAAAATAGCTGCAACCTTGTCCAAATTATCCAAATGCCCACCATCCTGCACTAAACTTCTTTAATTCAACTAGGCTCATAAAATCTATCAATTACTGCCATTTACAGATTCCATATCTTGTAAAATCAAATCCGGCAGTTCTTCCATTGACTTGCCAAAGAACCGTGCCTTATCATCCTCACCACCCGCAAGATGAAAGGCAAGATACTCAAACAAGCCCAGGAACTCTCCAAAATCTTCCGGCTCAGTGTCCTGGGCCGCCTGAAAAAGTTCCTGATAAGCGGCAGATTTTCTCAATCCTGGGAAATCTACTGCGTCCCCCTTATGCAGTAACTCGTACAACTCATAAACTTGCTTGTCGAATTGTTCCAAGCTCACGGCATCTCCCCCATGCTGGTATTAACCAATATAACATATATTTGCATTCTCAAGTTCATCATCAATGTTGACTTTAAAATTTAAACGTCACAAATTCTCCAAATGTTATATCAGGTCTAGTATTAGATTCATAACCCTGTATTATAATACCACCCATACTATATTCCTCAGATACATTATACCCAGAATAACATGATATCAACTTACATAACGAAGAAAAGAACTCTTTTTCCTTATACGTTTTAATATAGCCTTGCAACTGCTCATTTGGGGATAGATTCTTATTTTTACTAGGTTTTTGCTTCTTCATCTCAACAATATATATTCTCTTTTGCGAAGGACTGACAAGTATAACATCCATGATTTGTTTATGTTCTGTATGAAATTTGCCTTTTCCTTCATATAGAACTATTTCAGATCCCGCAAAAACAATATCCTTTGTATTCAATGCCTCTCTTATAGACTGAATGGCAACAGAATCCTCATCCTGCAACAAATCAAAAACAAAACTAGCCTGTTGACTGTGCTCCTCTTCCCTCTTTCGATTACAATTAACTTTTGGGAATTCGTCAATATTATAGGCAAGTCTTTTTATTTGTTCATCAACCGGACTTGATGAATTTAAATCGACACCATTCATAGGGCGTTTGGAATCATGTGAAATAATAATTATTCCTTTATCTTTGCTACGCCAATGAATTTTTCCATTGTATTGACGAATATATTCTCCCCACTGTTCAGCGAATTTTTGTGCATGTTTTATCACGTTAGTTACCATATGAGATTCCTCCTCACTTTACCTCAATCGTCCACCCATCCTTCGGCAAGATCACCATATCCTTATACCTATCTTCTATCTTCAGTTCCTTAAATCCTGCCGGATTCTCCGTATGCAAAGGCACGATATACTTCCGTGGCGCAATTTCCTCGATGAACTTCGCCAAGGTCTTTTTATCCGCGTGTCCCGTGGAATGGGCGTAGTTGACCTGCCCGCCAAAGCGCTTGACAAATGTTGCCAGGCCCTCATTATAGGCAGCGTGGTCAGGGTTCAGATAGCCCCGCCACATGGAATAGAGCAGGCAAGGATTGAATTCGCTCATATAACTGCCATATCTTTCATAAAGCGTATAAGCATCTTCTATTTTCTTGTTGAGCAGGGAGCCGAGAAGCACGACACCTTCCTTCGGATGTCGTTTCTTAAGTTCTCCAATGGTATGCACAAAGGGCAGCCGATACACCTTCTTGTACTTTCCCGCTATTTTCCTGAAGGTCTTGAGCATATCAACCATATAATCGTTGGCATAAATAGACAGCTGATTAGCCCTGGCGGCCTGGCAGATGGAACTCAAGCTGTCAAAATTTGTCGAAGAACAAACGACAAAGAGCTGACGGTGGTCTTGCATATACGCACTGACTTCTTCCTGTAATTTCCTTTCCGTCAAAAGATGTTCTTCCTTGACAGAACGGGTCATCATGGTGCCTTCGCAGATAAGCACATCTACCTGGTAAATCTTTTCACGAATCAGCTGGGGAACAATCTCCACGCTTCTGCCTGTATATCCCGTACTCCTAAAATCACCACTGTGAAGTATGGTATGTCCTGCTCCCTCAAAGAGAAACATATTGGCGTGATAGGCTGAGTGGTCAACGAAAAAGGGCGTTATGCTCATATCTTTCAAAACAATCGTCTGCCCTGACTTCAAATCATGGATACGTCCATCACGATTGGCCAACAAATCCTGCATGGCGGTGTTGCCCGTATGCCTGTGCAGCACACGCAGTATTTCCAGCATGGTTTCATCCATGTAAATAGGAATCTCCTTAGGAATTTTATCAATCAGTCCCGTATGGTCGCCATGGTAGTGGGTGAAGAACACCGCATCAATAGGGTGATAGCGACGATGAAATATTTTTTTGATAAGTTCATCATCGCTTATCGCAGCCTGGCTCCCCGGCAGCGAACTGCCAAAGTCCACCAAGATATTCGTTTCCCCCATATTAATTTCGGTGACACTGCCGCCGATTTGTCCCGTACCTCGGTGAATGGTAATATGCACACGCTTTTTATACCATTCGTTGCGCTCTTCCATTCCGCGAAAGCCCAAAAATTCACGGAATTTCCAAGGAGGTGGAGGATTGTCGCGCTCTTTGTTGCACTCATCGCCTAGTTCCAAAATACATCGCAGCGTGGCAAAAAGCGAATCATTATCTCCCCATGTCTCTGCCCATGCTTTTACCTCGCGCAGTACCTCCTCCTCATCTTCCCCGCACCGTCTGGCTGCCCAACGAGCCAAATCGGCAAGTAATGTGTCATCATCCACATCCAAAGACACATTCCGTGCAGCATCCACCATGTCATCATTCAATTCCCTAATCTTCTTAGTGATAAGTTCAGCAGCTTTCATCTCATCTACCTCTTCCCACAAATTCCCCCATCATTTACCATATTATTTTTATATTTCATAATATTTCATCTTGTTTTATGCAAATTCTTTCACATCATAAAGCCATTCGATATTCTGTTCCTTCATTTTAGCATAAAGGATATATGCTTCGCTACAAGTTTGAGGTCTTGCTGCCGTCTATGGTATACTTTTTTCAAGGAGGAGGATTTACATGACAGACTTCAATGCCATCCGAGCCATGATAACAGGCGGTGCCATAGGTGATGCCTTGGGAGTCCCCGTGGAATTCCAATCGCGGGAAGAACTTTCCCAGGATCCTGTCCTGGGAATGCGCGGCTACGGCACCCACTATCAGCCGCCGGGCACCTGGTCGGACGATACCAGTATGACCCTCTGCCTGCTGGGAAGCCTGAGCAGGCGCAAGACCATCGACTACTTGGACATCATGGAAAACTTCACCCACTGGCTGCATCAGGCAGAATTTACCGCCACAGGCGTTGTCTTCGATGTGGGCATAGCTACCCAAGAGGCCATAGCACGCTACGAACAGGGCACGCCTCCCCTTGAGTGCGGCGGCAAGGGCGAACAGGACAACGGCAACGGCTCACTGATGCGCATTGCACCTCTGGCCCTTTATCTGCACCGGCAGCAGTTGACCTCAGTCAGTGACATACTAGACGCTGCCCATAAGCTCTCCTGCCTCACCCACGCTCATACCCGCAGCCAGATGGCCTGCGGCATCTATACTCTCATTGCCCTGAACCTGCTGGAAGGACGCTCTCTTGCCTCTGCCATCAGCGAAGGGCTTGCCTCCGCCCGTGCATTTTATGAAAAGTCTGCTGCCTTCAGCTCAGAACTCTCCACCTATGGACGCCTTTGGGAATTGGACGCTTTTGCCGCCCTCCCCGAAGCCGCCATCCAAAGCAGCGGCTATGTAGTACATACCCTGGAAGCGGTCATTTGGTGCCTGCTCAACAGCAAGGACTACGCCAGCTGCGTGCTGAAAGCTGTCAACCTGGGCAATGACACGGACACGATAGCTGCCATTGCAGGAGGTCTTGCCGGGCTGGCCTACGGCAGGGATTCCATCCCTGCTGAATGGAAAAGCACACTTGCCAAATGTGATTATATCGATAACTTATGCCTTGATTTCCTCCGTTAAAAATTACATCACTTGCACGTACAGCAAAATGGGGACTGCCTAATCTGGCAGTCCCCACATTTTTGCCTTACTTCACTAAATGAAGCTCAGGCTTGCTCTCTATTTTCTTTCGTTCCCTGGGCGGAGATTCCGGCTGTTCTTCCTTATTGTCTTTGCTGTGGTCACAGACATTCAGTAGTATCCCCATGGCACACATGGTGACTATCAGGGAGGAGCCGCCATAGCTGATGAAAGGCAGGGGCACGCCTACCACGGGCAGGAGGCCGCCTACCATGGCCACGTTGGCAATGCCCTGTCCCAGGATCAGCAACATGATGCCCAGGGCCAGCATCTGGCCAAATTCATCATTGGCTTTATTTGCAATGCGTATGCAATACAAGAGCAATACTGCCAACAAGAAGAAAATCAGCATAGCCCCCAGGAAACCATGCTCCTGGCAGAAGATGGCGAAGGCAAAGTCCGTGTGAGCTTCCGGCAGGTAGTCGTACTTGCTGACCCCGGAGCCCAGCCCCATACCCCAAAAACCTCCGGAGCCGATGGTGGACAGGGATTGCACTGTCTGGTAGCCCTTGCCCTGGGCATCTGCCCAAGGGTCGAACATGACCTTGATGCGCTCCAGCCGGTAGGGCTGCAGGAAAATCAGGCCAATGGCCCCCGCCACGCCGATGCCCCCCAGGGGCACGAGCTGGCTCATGGGCACCCCTGCCACTATCAGCATGAGGAAAGGTACGCCAATTATGATGAGGGCCGTGCCCATATCAGGCTCCAGCTCCGTCAGCGCAGCCATCAGGAGGATTATCCCCGCCTGCAGATTCAGCACACTTGGCGCCTTGCCTGCTTTCAATCTGGAGGACAGATAAGCCGCCATCAGCAGGAGGGAAATCAGCTTGGCAAACTCCGCAGGCTGGAAGCCCACGCCTCCGGCATAGAGCCAGCGGCGGGCACCATTGACCTCGGTGCCCACAATGAGCACCGCCACCAAAGCTATCATGATGAAGACCACCATGCCCGGCATGAGGTAGCGCCAGCGCATATAGTTGAACTTGCGGCAGAAGACAAAGGCCCCCAGCCCCACCACCAGCATGATCAGATGCCTGGTCAGAAAGTAATATGGATTTTCATAATCTATGGTGGCCATGACAAAACTGGAGCTGAACACATTCAGCGTTCCCAGCACCAGCAGCAAGACCATGATAACAATCACAGGCTCTGCGTCATTAGTCCACAGAGTCTTGCGTATACGCATACTAAAGCCTCCTCAATCAAGGCGCCCTGTAGGCGTCAAGGGAAAATAACCTCACAGCGGTTTATTTTCTCCCCAAAGCCGCTGAACTTGCGCTCGTACTCCGTCATGATATTGTCCGAGCGGTTCTCCGCATGGAGGTCAAAAGACACATCCCGCACTGTGAGCTTTGCTTCCTCGAACTGCTCCAGAGAAAAGTCAAAGAGAGGCCTGTTGTCGGTCTTGAAGTGAATCTCTCCCCCCTGTTTGAGGAGCCCGCGATACTTCTCCAGGAAGCCCACATGAGTGAGGCGGCGCTTGGCATGGCGCTTCTTGGGCCAGGGGTCGCAGAAATTGATGTAGAAGCGGTCAACCTCCCCGGGGGCGAAGATATCCTGTATCTTGTTGATATCAAAGACCAGCAGGCGGACATTCTTGAGCTCCAGAGCCGCAATCTTCTTGGCGGCGGAATAGAGCACATCCTGCTGCATCTCGATGCCGATGTAATTGATGTCAGGATTCTTTTCTGCCAGCTGGCTGATGAAGTCACCCTTGCCCGTACCCAGCTCCACATGAAGGGGGGCCTGGCGGCCGAAGATTTCTGCCCACTGGCCTTTCTTCTCTTCCCCGATTTCCAGATCCTTGCTGAACACAAAGCTGTCGAAATTATGTATGGCCTCGTCTACCCAAGGCTTTCTTCTTAAACGCACTTTCTCGCTCCTCTTATCTCTTGGTTTCCAAACCGTATTTCTTCAAGTAACGGTAGAGGGTCACGCGGCTTACGTCCAAAAGGTTCGCAAGCCGGCTCACATTGCCGCCGGCGGCTTTCCAGGCCTTGACGAAGACCTCTTTATCCTCTTTCCACTTGTTGTCCGGCTTCACATCTCCCATGAGAGAAATATCCTGCTCCCGGATAGTGTCACCGGGAGTGTTGAAGAAAGCATACTCCAGCACGCTCTGAAGCTGCTTGATATTGCCGGGCCACTCATACTGGCAGAGCTTGGCCTCTGTCTCCGGCAGGATTTTCTTCACAGGCAGCTGATGCTGCTCCGCCAGCTCTGCAATGATGTGCACAGCCAGTTTGGGGATATCCTCACGGCGATTCCTGAGAGCCGGCACGCGAATGACGCTCTTGGACACGATCTCGTAGAGCTTCTCATCGAAAAGCCCCCGCTCTGACAGGCGCTTGAGGTCACTGTCGCAGGCGGCAATAATGCGCACGTCGATATTGCGCACCACCGTATCTCCCACCCGGGCGGCCTTGCCGCTGGACAGGGCCTCTGCCAGCTTGCGGGCTATGTTCTTGGGCATCTTCTCGATTTCATCCAGGAACAGGGTGCCGCCGGAAGCCAGCTCCAAACGACCCTGATGGCTCACCTCGCTGCCCCGGCTCACGCCGAAGAGTTCCTGCTCCAGAAGCTCTGGCGTGGTATCCCCACAGCGCAGGGTGATGAGGGGGCCGGCAGCCCGATTGCTGGACTGATGAATGCCATGGGCCATGCGCTGCTTGCCTGTGCCGGATTCGCCCTGGATCAGCACGTGGTTCTTGTTGCGGGCCACCCGCTCAGCCTTGGAACGCACAGCAGCAAAGGTGGTGCCCTCGCCTACCATGGAATTGATGCTGTACTTGGCAGTGTAGCCTGCTGCGTGGGCCACCAGCACCCGCAGGTCTTCGATGGGCATGGAAATGACCACCACGCTCTGGACCATCTGGTCCTCGTCCCTCTCCAAGGGCACTACCGTGGTAATGTCCTCATAAGTCTTGGAGGGCGTAATCCAGGTCACTTCCTTGTTGTAGGAAGGCACCCCCCGGAAGCCCTTGGAAACTGGGGTGTGCTGGTAGTTCAGGATCACGTCGTTGAGGTTGGAGGTGTGCAGGCTGCCATGCAGGCTCTCATGCTTGGCACCAATGCCCTTGAGGCGCTTGTTGCCCAGCTCATTGGCATAAGCCACCTCGCCGCCGGGCAGCACATGGTACACAGCAAAGGGAGCTGCATCCAGAATAGCTTCTTCCGCCGTAATGCGCAGCTCGGCTTCAAGATGCTGCTCAAGGGCGGTGCGCATAGTGAAAAGCAGGGAAATCACTGCATCCTGTGGCATGGGCACCGGCTCCATGGACACCAGGGTCACGATGTAGCGGAACTCGCCGTTGACGAAGACAGGTGCAGAGCAGGCATCACCCAGCTGGCATTCCTTCACCCACATCTCCGGGCCGAACATCCAGAAGGGAGCCTTCATCTCGTAAGCCACGCTGATAGAGGAAGTACCCACCTCAGCCTCGCCTACCCGCACGCCCTCGATTTCTCCCGGGGTCATCTGATAGAAGGGCAGGGAATAACTCTTCAACACCACGCAGTCCGCATCTACCAGCAGGAGACTCAGATTGTACTCCTGGAAGAACTCCTTGATGCCCTCGCTGAGATGTCCCAGATAACTGATGGCTGTGCTGTGACTCTGCTGCAGCTCATGGAATTTCTCCGGGTCCAGGCGGTGGGAAATATCCAGCTTGTCCTGCTTCACGCCCCGTTCCTGACTACGCTGCCAGGAAGCCGCCACCCAGGGATGCACATTGGGGTCCAGTACCCCGTTTTCCGTGTAATTCTGATAATAAGCCTCGAGCTTGGATCTACTGCGATGCTCTCTGATCATTTTCTTCCTCCTAAATTCTTCGAGCCTATCCCACCAAGGCCTTACTCCTGTGTTGGAATTTTCCCTTCCTTAACACATTCTTCAAACACAGGAACTTTATTGTAAACCTATTTTACCAATACAAGCCCTCTACTGCAACGGCTTTTAGGAAAAAGTTTACAAAAACTTTACATACGATGGAGTAAATTTACAAATTTGTCTTATATTACCAGCAATAACACGTTATGCTGCCTATATTCGTTAGGGGTTTACAGTAATGACGTAGAAATTCTGTCAACAATCTCCTGCAAATTTGAGCAATTCTCTTATTTAGGGTATAATACTGTAAGTAATTATCAAGCACTTATACAGACTAATCTTACTTGAGGAGCAGAACACATGCGCAATTTTTGCAAGAACTTCATCTTCATCCTTGGCATCATCTGCATCATGGCCGGCATCTTCGGACTCTCCTATACCTACCACATAGACCACCGCACGGCAGAAAGCCTGTCTGCCTACTGCCGCATAGACTTCCAGAGTTCCTTCACGGAAACAGGCAAACTGGAAGGGGCGGTGCTCTCCATCTGGGACTTCCGCTATGACGGAGCGAAACTCCTGCCCCAGGCAGTGCTCTACACCGATGGAGACGCCTGGGAAATGAATGCTGCTGTGAAGCAGATTTCCCCCCAGGAGCGGGAGGAGGCCCAGGACCCGGAAACTTCCGCCGTCAACGCCGAGCATCCCTACCAGTACGAAAACAAGCTCTTTGTGGAAATGCCCCGCTCCAGCCTGCCAGCCATCAAAAAAGCGGAAACTGTCCGTTTCCGCTTCTACTATGACAACGGGCAGACCATCGACCTGCCCCTCAACGAGCCTGACCTGGAGTACTGGAAGGCCCAGCTTATTGAAAAAAGTTAATACCGCACATATACGCGAGGTACCCTGGGCGAAACAAGGCAGGTTACCTCGTAATTTATTGTGTCCAGAACCCGGGCAGCATCGTCCACCGTCAGCTCCGGCGCACCGAAAAGCACGGCCACGTCCCCTTCTTTGACATCGGGGATATCCGTCACGTCCACCATCACCTGGTCCATGCAGACCCGCCCTGCTACGGGAGCAAGCTTTCCATTGATAAGGACCTTGGCACCGCCCTTGCCGTAGGCGCGGATATAGCCATCCGCATACCCCAGGGGCAGAGTGGCAACGAGACTTTCCCTTTTAGCTTCCCAGGTCCTGCCATATCCGATAGTCTCTCCCGGGTGCATCTTCTTCAGGAAGACAATCTGGGCACAGAGCTTCATCACAGGCTTCAATTCTATGGGATGGGTGACTTCCTCAGAGGGCCACATGCCATACTGGATAACTCCCGCCCGCACCATGTCCAGATGTGCCTCTGGCATTTCCAGAATGGCGGCAGACTCGGCAATGTGGCGGATTTTCAGTTCCACGCCCACGGCCTTCACCGCCTCGCAGGCCGCCAGGAAACGCCTCAGCTGCTCTTGAGCAAAAGTCTTGTCCTCACAATCCGCTGTGGCAAAGTGGGAGAACATGCCCTCAATCTCCAGATTGGGCAGTTCGCTCACAGCCGCGGCCAAAGCAGCCATTTCCTCCGGACGGGCACCGATGCGCCCCATGCCCGTCTCCACCTTCAAATGGACCTTGGCCGTCTTGCCCTGCTTCACCGCCGCATCCGAAAGCGCCCGGGCCAAAGGCAGTTCGCAGACTGCCTGGGTAATGTCATGCTCCACCACCAGTTCCGCTTCCTCTGGCAAAATAAGACCCAATAGCAGGATTGGCGTTGTAATGCCCGCCTCACGCAGCTCAATGCCCTCGGAAATAGTAGCCACCGCCAGGTACTCCGCCCCCTCAGAGAGAGCTGCCTTGGCAGCCTCCAAGGCCCCATGCCCATAGGCATCAGCCTTTACCACAGCGCAGAGCCTTGCATCTCCCTTGATGCAGGACTTGATGGCCCTGTAATTATGTTCCAACGCATTCAGATTTATTTCTGCCCAAGTGGCACGATTACGCATGACAAACGCTCCTTTATCCCACGTTCCAAAATAATAACCAAGTTAAAGCATACCGCAAAAAGGGCAGATTTTCCAGTGGAATATCTGCCCTTTCTCTCGGAAAAATAACAGTTCTTTACTTCGGCTCCGGCAAAAATGCCAGCCGGGGCAGGATTCCAGCGGCCAGCAAGCCTATCACCGCTCCTGTCACCATGCCGCAAATGCCCAAAATGGGAAAATAATAGAGCACGCCTGTGCTCTCCACCGCCCAGGCGGCTATGGCCAGCTGTCCCAGATTGTGCAGGAAGCCGCCTGCCATACTCACGCCGATGACGGAAAACCTGCCTGTGAGCTTCAGGGCCAGCATGCCGCCGAAGCTCACGAGGCCTCCTGCCAGGCTGTAAGCCATGACCGTAGGGCCTCCTCCCAGCAGGGAGCCTATGGCTATGCGCAATATCAATATCAACATTGCATCCCGCCATGGCAAGGTGTAAAGGGCAATGACCGTGATGATATTGGCCAGGCCCAGCTTGGCACCGGGAGCCAGGAAGGGCATAGGAATCATGCCTTCGAAGAGAAAGAGGGTTAAGGAAAGGGAGAGGAGAAGGGAAAGATATACCAGATGAAAAGTCCCCTTCATTCCCAATCCCCCTAGTTACCTTACCTTCAAGCTGTTAAACCCGCTGGCTTTTCTCAACCTGTTCATTATTGCCAGCCCTAATCCTTCGGAAGTCGTTCCTTCCGCCAATAAACTCTCCGCCTCGGTATCATCAAAGTACCGCAGACCTTCATAAAGGCTGGCAGCAATGGCGGGGAGGTCTCCCTGTGCGCCATAACAATAGCCTAAATCATCGGGCAGGAGGCTGCCCAGTTCTTCCAGCACTTCTTCGCTGGCCAGAACGCCTACTATCTCGCCTCGTTTCCTGCGGGCAAGAAGTTCCTTTTCCATCGCACCTGCCATTTTTTCTGGTACACCTTCAACTAGCGTCAGAGGTGCCTTGGGAGCATAGTGCTTGTACTTCATGCCCGGGGCCTTGGGAATGGCATCCTTGCCCACCAGGGCAGGGTCAATCATGACCCTGCCTGCCACTTCCTCCAGCATTTCCTCCGTGATGGCGCCAGGACGCAGGATGACAGCCGTCTCCCCCGTGCAGTCCACAATGGTGGACTCCACCCCGAACTCGCAAGGGCCGCCGTCCAGTATCAGTGGCACCCGCCCTTCCAGGTCATTCAGCACTGCCTCAGCAGTGGTGGGGCTGGGACGGCCGGAAAGATTGGCCGAAGGCGCCGCCACCGGCACCCCTGCCGCCTTGATCATGGCCCGGGCCACATCATTTTCCGGCATGCGGATGCCCACTGTATCCAGCCCCCCGGTAATCTCATCAGGCACAATATCCTTGCGCTTCAAGATAAGGGTAATAGGGCCAGGGCAGAAAGCCGCCAGCAGCTTCTCCGCCAAAGGCGTGATCTCAGCCGCAATCTCCCCAATCATGGCACGATTGGCCACATGAAGGATCAAAGGATTATCCGAAGGCCGTCCCTTAGCCAGATAAATCCCCTTGCAAGCCTCCCCATCAAAACCATTGGCCCCCAGCCCATAAACTGTTTCCGTTGAAAACGCAACAAGTCCACCAGAGCGCAGAATCTCCCCCGCCCTTTTCAAAACTTTACTCTGCAACCTAACATCATCGATGCTAATTACCTCAGTATGCACAATCCAAGCCCCTCAATCTTCAGCCCATGGATGGGCGTTATGCGGCCGTTGGCTTTCATGGATGAAAGGCAAGGCCGCTGTCTCTTTTGGTTCGTTTTCTCTGCGCCAGAGAAAATGAACAGCCGAAACTTAAATATAAGCAATAACTACACGTTCTATGCCAGCCAAGTCTTTAAGAATCTCCGTCCTTTTGATAAGCGGATTCTCCTCGGCCAGTTTCGCAACAACGGCCGCTTGACCAATCCCCACCTCAAAAGCCATAAACCCGTCTTCCTCAAGAAGGTTCGGAGCCTCTGCGCAAAGCCTCCGATAAAAATCCAGCCCATCCTCGCCGCCAGACAGCGCCCCATAAGGCTCCTTGCAGCGAACCTCCGCCTGCAATCCCTCAATATCCTTCTCCGGAATATACGGCGGGTTGGAAAGAATCGCCGTAAACTTCCTATCCTTGACAGGCTCCAGCAAATCCCCGGTAAAGAACTCAATCCTGTCAGCCAGTCCCAGACTGGCGGCATTTTCCTCCGCCACAGCCCGTGCCTCCGAGGAAATATCCACGGTGACGGCATGGCTTCCCGGCACAAAACTCAGCACCGACAGGCAGATGGCACCGCTGCCGGTGCCAATATCTGCAACAGAGCAATTATCCCTGCCCCGCAGTCTTTCCACTGCCGCCTGCACCAGGATTTCCGTATCGGGACGGGGAATCAGGGTGGCTGGGGTCACCTTGAAATTCAGCCCCATAAACTCCTTCTGCCCCAGCAGATAAGCCACGGGCACATGCTCCACCCGCTGCTTGATCAGAGCCTTGTAAGCCGCCAGTTCTTCTGCCTCCAAAGGCTGGTCAAAGTGGACGTAGAGAAAAATCCTCTCCTTCTTCAGCACACGGGAAAGCAGTACCTCGGCATCCAGGCGGGGAGATTCCACGCCCTTCGTGCCGAAGTACTGCTCAGTCCACTTCAGGATGCGCCCTATGGTCCATATATCGTTATTATCTCCCATATCACTTCACCTGCTTCAGGCGCTCCGCCTGGTCTGCCGTAATCAGGCCATTCAAAAGCTCGTCCAAGTCCCCGTCCAGGATGGCATCAATGCGATGCAGGGTAAGGCCGATGCGATGGTCTGTCACCCTCCCCTGAGGGAAGTTATAGGTGCGGATGCGCTCGCTGCGGTCACCGGAGCCCACCTGGCTCTTGCGGTCAGCTGCCACCGCATCTGCCTGCTCCTGACGGGCTGCATCAAGTATGCGGGCCCTCAAAACCTTCATGGCCTTTTCCTTGTTCTTCAGCTGGGACTTCTCATCCTGGCACTGCACCACGATGCCCGTGGGCAAATGGGTGATGCGGATAGCCGTTTCCGTCCTGTTGACATACTGGCCGCCGGCCCCGGAAGCACAGTAGGTATCGATGCGCAGGTCGTTCTGGTCGATATCCACTTCCACCTCCTCAGCCTCCGGCAGCACTGCCACCGTCACCGCAGAGGTATGGATGCGTCCCCCGGATTCAGTCACAGGCACCCGCTGCACACGGTGGGTGCCGCTCTCATATTTCAGCTTGCTATAGGCACCCTGACCAGTAACCATAAAGGAGATTTCCTTGAATCCGCCGATTTCCGTGGCATTGCTGTCCAGGATTTCCGTACGCCAGCCCTGCTTCTCTGCATAACGGCCATACATGCGGAAGAGGTCGCCGGCAAAGAGAGCTGCCTCCTCTCCTCCTACGCCGCCCCGTATTTCCACAATGACGTTCTTGTCATCATTGGGGTCCTTGGGCAAGAGAAGAATGGGCAGTTCCTGCTCCAGTTCCTCTTTCCGCTGGCTGTACTCCGAAATCTCTGCTTCCAGCAAATGCTTCATCTCCGGGTCATTTTCCTCACCCAGCATTTCCTTGTCCTCAGCCAGTCCCTCGCTTACCTTCTTGTACTCACGGTAAGCCTCTACAATGGGGGTCAGCTGGGCGTGCTCCTTGGAGTAACCCTGCCACTTGGCCATGTCCTGCATGGTGTCAGGGTCACTGATCAGGGATTCCAGTTCCAGATATTTATCTTCTACTGCTTGTAATTTTGCAAGCACTTGATTCACCTCATATATCACTCAGCCAGGGGAGCTGCTGCGGCCACAGAATTCTCCTCTGAACCGTTCTCCTCAGTTACCTGGGCCAGATAATTTCCCGTGCCTTCCACAATCTCTTCTTCCGGCAGCACTGCCTTCAGCGACTCAATGGCTACTTCCACCATCTCGTCCTCAGGAGGACGGGTGGTGAGATACTGCAGCCAGAGCCCCGGCATGATGGCAGTCTGGATGATGGCATTCTTGCTACGGCCAGCCAGGCGAATAATCTCATAGGAAATTCCCGCCACCACCGGTAGCAGCAGGATGCGGCTGGCAATGCGGCTCACCAAGTCCGGCCAGCCCAAAAAAGCAAAGACAAAAATGGACACCAGCATAACTATGAGCAGGAAATTGGTGCCGCAACGGGGATGGAGCCGGGAGAACCCCTGCACATTTTCCACCGTAAGAGGCATTCCCGCCTCATAGCAATGGATGGTCTTGTGCTCCGCCCCGTGGTACTGGAACACCCGGCGGATATCCTTCATGCGGGAAATGCCCCAGATGTAGAGCAGGAAAATGATGAGCCGCAGGAAGCCTTCCATCAGGTTCAGGAACACCGGGTCCTCGGTGATGAAGTGGAACAGCTTGGCCGCCCCCGTGGGAATGGCAATGAAGAGAATGGAAGCCAGCACCAAAGCAAAGATGATGGTGCCCGCCATTTCCTTATCAGACAGTTGCTCGTCCTCTTCCCCTGCCATCTTGGCAGAATAGGACAGGGAACGGATGCCGATGACCAAAGACTCGACAAGAGCCACAGTGCCTCGCAGCATGGGCTTCTTCAGAATAGGAAATCTATCGGAGATGGAGTTCACTTCCTTCTTCTCCACCTCAATCTTCCCCTCAGGGGTACGCACTGCCGTAGCCGTCACCCCGGGGCCGCGCATCATGACGCCCTCAATGACCGCCTGACCGCCTACTGTCAATCTATCACTCATAGAAAATCACCCTCTATAATCAAAACTTGCACAACGGGGCTTATTCTAGCAAATCTATCTGAATACAGGCTGATACCTAATCTAAATACAGCCCAGTAGTGCACTAACTTCATGCTACGCCTTAGGGCTTGCATTCAGTAAGTGCCCCTTGGGTACGTAGAACTTACCATTCATCTGCGTCCTATCGGACTTGATTCACGGAGTTCTACAGTAAAAAAGCAGAGACTTCCATACAGGAAGGCTCTGCTTCTGGATTACTGATCGAATCAGTTCTTCTGATAGCGCTTGTTGAACTTCTCGATACGGCCACCTGCCTGGACATCACGCTGACGGCCAGTGAAGAAAGGATGGCACTTGGAGCAAACGTCGACGCGCAGATCCTGCTTCGTGGAACCGGTCTTGAAGGTATTGCCGCAACCGCAGGTCACAGTAGCCTCGAAGAACTCCGGATGAATACCCTGTTTCATATCTATACACCTCACTTTCCCCAGGAACTGGGATGGATACAAGCCCGCTTGTGCTGGCTTGGTTATACCTAGCTGCCCTACGGGAAAGCTAGACAAGAATGTCTTGGAAACAGACGCCCTGCGTCCATTACCCAAATAGTATAGCACAGGACATTTAGCCATGCAAGGGTGAAGAAAAAATCTCCTTGAAAATTTTTCTTATATAGAGGATAATTATTACACTACGACAGAGTCCCACAACTATTGAAAGGATGGTTTTATATATGGCAGAAAAAACTTCCGCCCCCCAGGTGCGCTGCAGCATGTGCAAACGGGTGGTGACGGTGCATGACCAGTACGATATGCCCATTTACGACCCCGGTACCGGCTTTGCCATCTGCAAAAGCTGCGTACGCGACATCAATCATTTCCTGGACGAGCACGACATGGCCACCGCTGAGGCAGAGCACCATGATTTCTCTGAGCAGCTCACGGATATCCTGAACAAGAACAAGCCCCATAAGATCAAGGAATATCTGGACGAGTACATCATCAACCAGGACAAGGCCAAAAAGGTGCTGTCCGTGGCTGTCTACAACCACTACAAGCGCATGAAGTACGGCTATCAGGAAGAAGAGACGGAAATCGAGAAGTCCAACGTCATCATGCTGGGCCCCTCCGGCTGTGGCAAGACCGCTCTCCTCTCCCACCTGTCCAAGCTCCTGGACATTCCCTTCGCCGTCACCGATGCCTCCAGCCTCACTGAGGCAGGCTTCGTAGGGGCCGACGTGGAAGTGGCTGTACGCAACCTCTACTATGCAGCTGACAAGGATATCGAGAAAGCTGAGCACGGCATCATCTATCTGGACGAGTTCGACAAGATTGCCCGCAAGTCCGGCGCCAACAACTCCATCACTGCCGACCCGGGCCACGAAGGCGTCCAGCAGGCCCTGCTGAAAATGCTGGAAGGCAGCGTGGTGGAATTCACTGCCCGGGGCCAGCGCAAGCACCCGGAGGCTCCCACCATCAAGGTTGATACCAAGAACATCCTCTTCATCGTAGGCGGCGCCTTCGTGGGCATCGACAAGGTCATCAACAAACGCCTGAAGAAAAGCGAATCCGGCTCCATCGGCTTTGGCGCCGAGGTGAAGGGAGAAGCTGAGCAGCCCAAGTTTGACGAGCTCATCCACCAGGTGCGCCCGGAAGACCTGATGGAATATGGCATCATCCCCGAAATCATCGGCCGCCTGCCTGTCATCTGTACCCTGGAGACCCTGGATGAGGACGCCCTGCTGCGCATCCTCACCGAACCCAAGAATGCTCCCGTGAAGCAGTACGAGAAGCTCCTTGCCATGGATGGCGTGACCCTGACCTTCGAGGAAGATGCCCTGCGTGCCGTGGCCAAGAAAGCCATCGAGCGCAAGACCGGCGCACGTTCCCTGAAAGGCATCATCGAAGATACCATGCTGGATGTGATGTTCGACATTCCCAGGTCCAATGAGAAACGCGAAGTCATCATCACCGAAAAATGCATCACCGAAGGCGCACAGCCGGAGGTAAAGCCTGTAACTGCATAAAGAAAAATGGAGGCTTGCCCCAAGAGGCAAGTCTCCATTTTTTTTTGCTCGTCACATAGCTGCCGCTTCCTTGTCTCCTTCCCGGAGAGGTTCACCAAAGACAAGGTTATCCAAAAGCCCGATCAGCTGGTTGATCTCCGGCTTGGAAATCTGGCCGGAAGCTCCCAGCTCCTCGCCCTTGCGCTTCATCTCTTCACTGATCAGCGAGGAGAAGAGCACCAGCGGAACATCCTTCAGGCGTTCATCATCACGCACCAGCTTCAGCAGGCGGTGACCGTCCATCTTGGGCATCTCCACGTCGGAGACGATGATAGCCACATGATCTTCGATCTTGCCACCCTTCTTGGAAAGCGCCTGCAGATAATCCCAGGCATCCTGGCCATTGCCGAAGTCACGCACAAAGCGATAGCCGGAATCGTGCAGGGTAGTGACCAACAGGTCACGCAACATGGCAGAGTCCTCTGCCACCACCACATGGACGTTGGAACGACGGGTCTTGATATCCTCCGTGGCTTCCTCAAAAGTGGTCAGCTTCTGGTTGATCTCAGGATTGATTTCCGCAATAATGGTCTCGAAGTCAAGGAGCAGCACGATGCGGTCGCTCATCTTGATGATGCCCACAACCCGGGACTGATCGCCCACTTCAGGTGCAGGCTCCATTTCCTTCCAGGAAATGCGGTGGATGCGGGACACATTGCCCACCAGGAAACCAATGCTGTAGTTGTTGATTTCCGTCACGATGATATTGCGCGGCTCATCAGTGGTCTGGATGTTCAGGCAGCGGGGCAGGTTGACCAGAGGAATGGCCTTGCCGCGCAACGTGAACAAGCCGTCCACATAGGGATGGGCCTGCGGCATGGATGTAACCGGCACCCTGGTGATGACCTCGCGTACCTTGGCCACATTGATGCCATAGTTGACCTTGCCAATGCTGAACTCGACAATCTCGAATTCATTGGTTCCCGTCTCCAGGAGGATTCCTTTCTTGTCGCCGCTAGTCTCTGCTACTCCTGCCATCAAATTCGCCCCCATATTTATGAATCACATGATAATATCCTACGGTAAGCTCACAGCCAATATCAAGACTGCCTGCTACAGGACCTTAAATGACACTCGAATACTTTTATCAAGAATATTCGCCCTCTGACATTAAAATCCTTCTAGGGAGACAAAAATTTCATCAATTCATGACTCAATCTGCGAAAGCGCCATCTGCTGTCTTGCTGCGGCGCAGCTGCAGGGTGAGAACAGCGGCAAACATAGCCGCACCGATGAGGTCAGTCACCAGGCCCGGGCTGATCATCAGGAGGCCTCCCACGATCAGCACGATGCGCTCCCAACCACGGCAGGCAGCTGCCAGGAAGCCAATCAGGGCAGAGGACAGGGACACCATGCCGATAAGGGCGGTGACGGTGGTGACAATAAGCCCGCCTGCCGTAGCGTCCATCATCAGCAGCGTGGGCGACAGCACAAACATGTAAGGAATGATAAAGGCTGCAATAGCCAGCTTCGAAGCGTTGACGCCGGTCCACAGAGGATTGCCGCCGCTGATGCCGGAACCTGCATAAGCTGCCAGAGCCACTGGCGGGGTCACGTCAGCGATGATGCCGAAGTAGAACACGAACATGTGGGCTGCCAGTACCGGCACTCCCATCTGCACCAGAGCGGGAGCCGCAATGGTGGAAGTGATGACGTAGTTAGCCGTGGTGGGCACGCCCATCCCCAGCAGGATTGCCGTAATCATGGTGAAGAACATGGTGGGCAGCAAAAGGCCGCCGGAAAGCTCGATAAGGCCGGAAGCCAGCTTCAGACCCACGCCGGTCTTGGTCACCACGCCGATGATGATGCCGGCAGCAGCGCAGGCCACCAGTACACCCAACACATTCCTGGCACCGTTCTCCAGGCCTTCCACCACCTGCATGGGCTTCATGCGGGTACTCTTGCGCAGGGCAGAGCAGAGGATAGCCAGCACAATGGCCACCAGAGCTGCGCGCATGGGAGTATAGCCGGAAACCAGCAGATAGACAATTATAGTGAGGGGAAGTGCCAAATGGCCCCTGTCACGCAGGATAGTCCAGATCTTGGGCAGCTGATCACGGGGAATGCCTTTCAAGTTAGTGCGCTTGGCCTCGAAATGCACTCCCAGCCATACGCCTACGAAATAGAGGAAAGCAGGGATAATGGCCGCCTTCACGATATCGATGTAAGGAACCCCCACAAACTCAGCCATGAGGAAGGCCGCAGCACCCATGACAGGAGGCATGAGCTGACCGCCAGTAGAAGCCGCTGCCTCCACCGCCCCGGCAAAATTCTTGTGATAGCCCAGCTTCTTCATCATGGGAATGGTGAGAGAACCCGTACCCACCACGTTGGCCACGGAGCTGCCGGACACAGTGCCCATCAAGCCGGAGGAAAGCACTGCCACCTTGGCAGGGCCGCCGCTGGCCCAGCCCGCAATGGAATTGGCCAGGTCAATGAAAAACTTGCCCAGGCCAGTGGACTCAAGATAAGCGCCAAAGAGGATAAAGAGGAAGATAAAGGTGGAGGACACCCCCAGAGGAATGCCGAAAATACCCTCAGTAGTGTAGAAAAGATGCCCCACCAGCTGGGAAACAGTCAGACCGCGATGAGCCAGCACCCCGGGCATGTAGGGTCCCAGGAAGGCATAAGCCAGGAAAGCCAGCACCACGCAGACCATGGGGATACCCACCACCCGGCGGGCCGCCTCAATAACCAGCAGCAAGCCCAACAGGCCTATGTATAAGTCCAGACCGGAAGTGAGGCCCGCCCTCAGTACCAGAGACTGGTACTCGATGACGATGTAGGCAGGTGCCGCCGCCCCCAGGATGGCTAGCAAGAGATCAAAAGGATGCAGCTTGTGCCGGGACCAGCTTTTCCTGGTGGGATAAAGCAGATACACCAGCGAAAGGCCAAAGCCCAGATGCACCGCTCTCTGAAGCTGGGCATCCAGCACTCCAAAGGTAGCCGTATAAAGCTGGAAGACGGAGAAAGCAATAGCCAAAGCAGTCACGAACTTCGCCATGAAGCCTGTGTATTCCATCTTGTCAGATTCCATATCGTATTTCTTGAGGATAGCTTCAGCCTTGTCTGCTTCGGTCAGCATCTCAGCCGGCGTCCCCTTTTTCTCTTTGTCTTTCATATCACGCACCACTTTCCTTGTGTAGTCTCATATTCAGAAGAAAATCTTATATAAGGGCAACAACTCAACTTCTATCAACGTACCAGGAGAGTATTCCTCATAAAGTTCAAACCGCTTTGCATATCCTGCGCGGCTCACCGTCACAGTAAGCTCCGTGCCCACTCCCGTGCGCAGAGCCAGCTCCGGGAAATGCCTGTCCATCCCTGTGATGACGAAATCATTGCCCTCCTGCCGGAATTCGCCTTCCGACTCCAAAAAGGGCAGCCCCACCCCAAAGGAATGGTAGCGGGTTTCCACCAGCTCAAGCTCATGGCCCTCAGGGGAAACCCTCAGCCTTTCCTCCACCGGAGTCTTTTGCACAGAATGGATAAAGTCTATGGTCAGCTCCGCTCCACCAGCCTCATACATAGCAAGACGCCGTCCCTCCGCCGACAGCGTCAGGCACGGCGTCAGGAGCACCTGTGCCAGGGCTATGATGGATAGCCCCAGCACCAGGCACGGCCAGAGTCGCAGCTTCAGACCCGTAAGTTCACTAAGCACAAACTTCCACTCATCATTCCTTGAAGAACTTCTCGGCACCGGCATTCATCTTGAGAGGCATGCCGCTCATAGCCTTGTCCTTGGCAATCTGCTTGCCTACAGCATGAGCTGCCTGGAGACGGTCAAGGTTGGTAAAGAGGCTCTTGGCAACATCATAACCCAGCTGCTCGCTGACCTTCTCATTTGCCACCAGCATAGCCATGACGGAAACGGCAGCCACATCTTCATCAAAGCCTGCATAGGTGCCGGCAGGGATGACAGTCTTGGTATAGAAGGGATACTTGGCGATCAAAGCGTCAGCCTTGTCAGCAGATACCGGCAGCAGGCGGACCTTGTTCTGGGAAGCGATATCCTGCACGGCTGCAGTGGGATAGCCTGCAGTCAGGAAAGCCACATCGATGTTGCCATCCTTCAGGGCGCTGGCGGCCTCGCTGAAGGAAAGGTACTGCACCTGGATATCATCATAAGTGACGCCGTATGCTTCCATGATCTGACGGGCATTGGCCTCAACGCCGGAACCAGCTGCACCAACGGCAACCCTCTTGCCCTTGATCTGGGAGAGGTCTTTGATGCCGCTGGAATCAAGGGTCACAGCCTGGCAGGTCTCAGGATAGAGGATAGCGATGCCCTGAAGGCCCTCCACCTTCTTGTCCTTGAACATTTCTGTGCCGTTGACAGCATAGTAGGTAATATCGTTCTGAACGATAGCCAAATCCACAGAGCCATCCTTCAGCATATTGATATTAGCCACGCTGGCGCCGGTGCTCTGGGCACTGGCATTCATGCCCGGGATAGCCTTGTTGAGGATCTCGGCCATAGCGCCGCCCAGGGGGTAGTAAGTACCTGCGGTGCCGCCGGTGCCGATGTTCAGGAACTGCTTCTGGACAGCCTTCTCGCCATCACCGCCACAGCCTGTGAAAGCCACCGCAGCCATGACCGCCACCATGCCGGCAGCCAGCATCTTCTTCAATGACGCGAACTTCATCTTGATAACCTCCTTATACATACATCCCATTTATCTTTATCTCAACATGTATAACAGTATATCATAGCTACTATACATGTTCAAGACTAGCTGAAAGGAGAAAAATGTAATACTGTATACAGTCAGCTCTTTCCCCGCCTGCATAATTATCCAAAAAAGGCCGCTGAACTGCCCACACTAATGCAAACTGATCCAGCGGCCCTGCTGAAAGGAGAGTATCTCCTGCTCTATCCTTTTGTATACCCTTGTATACTATTGTATACTTCAGCCAATCTTGACTGAATGGATGACCTTGTAGCCCTGTGCCTCGATTTTTGACTTGATGTCCTCTGCATCTGGAATATTGCCACGGATGACAATCTCATACTTCCCATCGGGCTGCTTGCAGGTCACCAGGCTGTCTATGGACAGTCCCGCATCCTTGAAGATGCTGGCCAGCTCATAGACCACGCCTACCTTGTCCTCCACCTCTACCGTGAGGCGGGTCTTGCCCTTGGCCAGGCCCATGACATCGATGAAGGTCTTGAAGATATCTGTCTCCGTGATGACCCCCACTACCACGCCTACGCTGGAGATGACCGGCAGGCCGCCAATCCTGTTCTGCTCCATGAGAAGAGCAGCCTCCTCGATGGTGGCCTCATCGGAGATGGAGATCACCTTGTTTGGCATGATATCCTTCACCTTCAGCTTGGCCAACAGGGATTTTTCCTCGTATTTGGAAAGGGTCGTAGCCGGACTGGGGGCCACCCTCATGAGGTCGCGGTCACTGATGAAGCTCACCAGCCGTCCTTCCTCCACCACCGGCAGGCGGCGGAATTTTCCTTTCCGCATGGCGGTCATTGCCGCATCTATAGAATCCTCCGGCGCAATAGTCACCGGATTCTGCGCCATTCGTTTGGACACAAACATCAATATCAACCCCCTCTGCTTGGTCTATTCGCCATAGAAGGACAGAATCCTTCAATGTCTTTTATGTATACTTAATCAACCACCAAGATATGCCTTGCGCACCTCTTCACTGGCTGCCAGTTCCTTGGCATCACCAGAGAGAGTGATGCGCCCAGTCTCCAGCACATAAGCTCTATGGGCGATGGACAGCGCCATATTCGCATTCTGCTCCACCAGCAGCACCGTGGTGCCCGTCTTGTTGATATCCACGATAATGGAGAAAATCTCACGTATCAGGAGGGGTGCCAGTCCCATGGAAGGCTCATCCAGCAACAGGAGCCGCGGGCGGCTCATGAGCGCCCTGCCCATGGCCAGCATCTGCTGCTCGCCGCCGGAGAGGGTCCCTGCCAGCTGCTCCTTGCGTTCCTCCAGACGGGGGAAGCGCTCAAAGACTGTCTTGAGGTCTGCCTTGATGCCGTCCTTGTCGCTGCGGGTGAAAGCCCCCAGGTCAAGGTTCTCCATCACCGTCATATCCGCAAAGATGCGGCGGCCCTCCGGCACCTGGGAAATGCCCCGCTTCACGATTTCATGGGCAGGCACGCCGCCGATTGGCTGGCCCTCAAAGGCAATCGTGCCCTCCTTGGGCTTCAGCAGACCCGAAATGGTGCGCAGGGTAGTAGACTTGCCTGCACCGTTGGCCCCAATCAGGGTCACGATCTCCCCCTGGTTCACCTCCAGGCTGACGCCCTTGATGGCATGGATAGCCCCATAGTATACATGAAGGTTGTCAATCTTCAGCATAGGCGCTTTGGCTTGAGCCTGCGTATTCTTTTCCTTGTTCTCGCTCATCTTCATGCCTCCCCGCCTAAGTAAGCCCTGATAACCTCCGGATCCTTCTGCACTTCTTCCGGTGTGCCGCTGGCAATGACCATGCCGTACTCCAGCACATAGATGCGCTCGCAGATGCCCATGACCAGATTCATGTCGTGCTCGATGAGGAGCACCGTCAAGCCGAACTTCTTGCGGATCCAGCGGATCATTTCCATGAGTTCCTGGGTCTCCTGGGGATTCATGCCCGCTGCCGGCTCATCCAGCAGCAGGAGCTTCGGCCCTGCCGCCAGGGCCCGGGCGATTTCCAATCTCCGCTGGGCGCCATAGGGCAGGTTCTTGGCCAGCTCCCCGGCCTTGTCCTTCAGATGGAAGATATCCAGGAGCTTCAGGGCCTCTTCCTCAATGCGGTCTTCTTCCTTATAATAGCGACCCATGCGCAGCACAGCTTCCACCACGCTGTACTTCACATGGTCGTGGAAGGCGATCTTCACGTTGTCCAGCACCGTCAGCTCAGAGAAAAGGCGGATATTCTGGAAGGTGCGGGCAATGCCCCGCTGGGTGATCTGATAGGGCTTCAAGCCCACAATGCTCTTGCCCCCGAAGGTAATCTCACCCGTAGTAGGCTGATATACTCCCGTAAAGAGGTTGAAAGCCGTGGTCTTGCCTGCGCCATTGGGACCTATCAGCCCCACCAGCTCTCCCTTGTTGATATAGAAATTGAAATCAGAAACTGCTTTCAGTCCTCCGAAAACCTCGGACACATCCTTGGCCTCCAGCAGGACCTTGCTCTCCTTCTTTTCCTCAGCCATCTGTCCTGCCTCCTTCCTGCTTTTCCTTGGGCCGTCCGAAAATCCTGTTCAAAGGCCGCATGCTGGTGATCTCCATGTAGCCAAACAGGCCCTGGGGACGGTAGAACATGAGGAAAATCAAAGCCAGGGCATAGATGATCATGCGGAACTCAGGCCAGCTGGCCAGAGCCGCCGACAGGAAAGTCACCACGAAAGCCCCGGCAATGCTGCCCGTAATGGAGCCCATGCCCCCCATGACCACCATGATGAGGTAGTTGAAGGAAGCCATGAAGGTGAAGGAATTGGGACTGATGAGGTAGAAGCAGTGGGCGAAAAGTCCCCCGGCGATGCCTGCAAAGCCCGCGCCAATGGAGAAAGCCAGCACCTTGTACTTGGTGGTGTTGATGCCCATGGACTCCGCCGCAATCTCGTTTTCGCGGATAGCCAGGCAGGCCCGGCCATGGGTGGAGTTGACAAAGTTCTTGATGAAGAACAGGGCAATCACCGTGAGCCAGAAGACCCAGGCGAAATTCGTATGATGGGGAATGCCCTTGAAGCCTGCAGCGCCCCCCACATACTCGATATTCATGATGACAATGCGGATGATTTCCCCCAAGCCCAGAGTGGCGATAGCCAGATAGTCGCCGTTCAGGCGCAGAGTAGGTATGCCAATGAGGAACCCCAGGAAAGCCGCCGCCAGGCCACCTGCCAGCAGGGCCACCACGAAAGGAGCGTGGAAATTGGTAGTGAGCACCACACCCACATAGGCACCCACCGCCATGAAGCCGGCGTGGCCCAGAGAGAACTGCCCGGTATAGCCGTTGATGAGATTGAGGCTCACCGCCATGATGATATTGATGCCGATGATCAGCACATTGAGCTGCCAGAAGGAGCTCAGCACCTTGCCGGAGATCAGCCCCTGCAGCAGGGCGAAGAGCACAATGGCAAAGCCCAGGAGGACAGCATCATTTTTTCTCAAGTATTTCATGCCTTTGAACTTATCCATGCTGCCACCTCCTCAGACCTTTTCCTTGGTATTCTTGCCGAAGATGCCCGTAGGACGCACCAGCAGCACGATGATCAGGATGGCGAAAGCCGCCGCATCACGGAAGGTGGAGGAAATAAAACCTGAAACGAAGGCTTCCACCACTCCCAGGATAATGCCGCCCACCACCGCGCCAGGCAGGATGCCGATGCCTCCAAGCACCGCTGCCACGAAGGCCTTGAGGCCGGGCATGATGCCCATCAGCGGGTCAATGGAGTTATAATAGATGCCCACCAATACGCCGGCCACCGCTGCCAGAGCGGAGCCGATGCCAAAGGTGATGGAAATGATGCGGTCGGAGTTGATGCCCATGAGCTGGGCCGTTTCCGTGTCAAAGGAAGCAGCCCGCATGGCCTTGCCCGTATTGGTGAATTTGACGATATAGGTGAGGATCACCATGAGTACGAAAGTGATGCCCAGAATCAGCATCTGCTGGCCATTGATGACCAGTCCGCCGATATTGATGGCCACGCTGTCCATCACCGCAGGGAAGGTGCGGGGAGTAGGAGAGACAAAATACATGCTGGCGTACTCCAGGAAGAAAGACACGCCAATGGCCGTGATGAGCACCGACAGGCGTGGAGCATGGCGGAGAGGCTTGTAAGCCAGCTTTTCCACCAGCATGCCCAAAAGAGCCGTAGTCACCAGGGATACCAGCAGGGCAGGCACAATGGAGAGCCCTGCCTGGGTAATAGCGAAGAAACCGATATAGGCGCCCACCATGTAGATATCACCGTGGGCGAAGTTGATGAGCTTGATGATACCATAGATCATGGTATAGCCCAGCGCTATCAGCGCATAGATGCTGCCCAGCGAAATGCCGTTGACCAGCTGCTGCAGGACTTGCTGCCCCATTTCCATAATAAAACCTCCATAAAGCCCTCTGCCCTTCCTTGGTGAAGGACTTTTAATCAAAAAGGAGCCGCCACCAGCGGCCCCTTTGCCTTGCTATCAGGACCCAAACATGGGCCTCCTTATGCAGATAGAATTACTCCGGCATGATCTTGGCCACCATCACGCGGCCGCCATCCTTGTTCTGGAGGATAACTGCCTGCTTGATGGGGTTGTGGGTCTTGGGATCCATGGTGATGATGCCCGTGCCCACCTGCAAATCCTTGGTCTCCTCAATGGCCTGGCGAATCTTCTCGGAATCATCGCTGCCAGCGCGCTTAATAGCATCTGCCAGGAGCTTGCCTGCGTCATAGCCCAAAGCTGCGAACACATTGGGAGCATGGCCGTATTTCTTCTCGAAAGCCTCCAGGAAGCCCTTCACGGACTCATCCTTGTCGGAGTAGTGGGTGCTGAAGTAGGTGTTGTTCAGAGCGTCCACACCGGCGATGTCTGCCACCTTGGAATCATCCCAGCCGTCAGTGCCCAGGATGGGGGAAGTGATGCCCAGCTCGCGGGCCTGCTTCACAATCTTGCCAACCTCTTCATAGTAAGCGGGAACGAAGACCACATCAGCATTAGCCGTCTTGATGCTGGTCAGAGTAGCCTTGAAATCCTGATCCTTGGCCAGGAAAGCTTCTTCCATCAGCACCTTGCCGCCAGCCTTCTCGAATTCCTCCTTGAAGACCTTGCCCAGGCTCTTGGAGTAGTCGGAGCTGTTGTCCACATAGATGACTGCCGTCTTGGCCTTCAGGTTCTCAGAAGCGAACTTGGCCATGACCGTGCCCTGCTGGGGGTCAATGAAGCAGCTGCGGAAGATGAAGGGCTTCACCTGTCCGTTCTCCACGGTAACATCCGGGCTGGTGGCATCAGGGGCGATAACGGGAACCTTGTTGTCCGTAGCCACTTGGGACTCGGCAATGACGTTAGCCGTCACAGCCGGGCCAACCAGCACCTTTACACCATCATCAGAGATGAGCTTTGTGGCTGCATTCACGGCCTCAGCAGCCTCAGACTTGTTATCTGCGGAAACAATCACCAGCTTCTTGCCGTTGATACCGCCTGCTGCATTGATTTCATCAACAGCCAGGTTCAGGCCATCCAGGGTAGCCTGGCCGTAATTGGCCACGTTACCCGTCATCTCGAAGTTGGCGCCAATCTTGATCTCGTCGCTGCTGGCAGCATTATCTCCGCCGCAGCCTGCCAGCACCCCGCCCATAAGCATGGTGCCTGCCAGTAAAGACATGAGCTTTGCTGTCTTCTTGGAAAAATACATATAAATCCCTCCCTAACGTATCCTCTCGTTCCTGTCTCCCAACAGTGGAACTGTAACGATGTTACATATTATATAACACCTTTACATCTTTTGCAAATACTTTGTCCTTGTAAAAAAGAATCATGTATACAAAAGACATCATTTGCACCGTAATCCCACTTTTATGCAAATTTCCCTGAGGAGACTTTACCTTATGAAAGTAAGTATTCTCCCCCACCCACGGAAATCCTTCCCACGGGGACAAAAAATGTATTGCTGCAAAAGACAAAACCGCCTGCCCTAAGGCAAGCGGTCAGTCAATTTTTCATGCTAATTTATCCGCAGCATCCCAGCCCACCTGCAGGGCGTGCATGTTCTGCTCTACGGTGTGTTTGGGCACTCTGTGGGCCACTGACTCCTTGATGGTGTCAAAGGAGACAATGTCCGTGAGGCGCACCAGGGCTCCCAAAGCCACGATATTGGCGAAGAGGGGCTTTCCCACTTCCTCCACCGCCAGCTTGGTGATGGGAATGCGGACAGTCTTTGGGAAGTCAGGGGGATTGGGCACCAGCTGCTCGTCCAGCACCAGAAGGCCCCCGGGAACGATGTCCTCATAGTATTTGTCAGCGGCCTTCTGGGTCATAGCCAGCACCAGGTCCGGGTGGATGACATGGGGGTGATAGATGGTCTCCGTGTCTATGATGACCTCGGACTTGGAGGCACCGCCTCTGGCCTCAGGGCCGTAGGACTGGGACTGGGCTGCTTCCTTGCCCTCGGCTACCGCAGCTTCCGCCAAAATGATGGCGGCGGTGATGACACCCTGGCCGCCGGAGCCGGATAATCTAAGCTGTTTCCTCATTTCCCTGCACCTCCTGCCCTCTCAATGACCTGATCGTAAGCCGCATCGTAATCCAGCTCGCTGCCGGAGCTCTCGTAAAGCAGGCCGATGGGGAACTTGCCCTGACCAATGGCCTCGCCCTTCTTGACATCCTCCAGCTTGTCCCAGGCAGCCTTCATGACTGAGTGGTCACGCATCCACTTCAGCATCTCCGCCGGGCTCTTGAACTTGTTGCGGCGTCCGAAAGCCGTGGGGCACTGCACCATGGCTTCGATGAAGGAGAAGCCCTTGTTGTCAAAGCCCTTGGCAATCATATCCGTCAAATGCTGCACATGGAAGGCAGTGGAGCGGGCCACATAGGTGGCGCCGGCAGCCTCAGCCAAGGCGCAGGCATCGAAAGTCCTGTCCACAGAACCGTACGGCGCAGTGGTGGCCTTGCCTCCCATAGGCGTCATAGGAGAAGCCTGGCCTCCCGTCATGCCGTAGATATTGTTGTTGAACAACACCACCGTCAGGTCCACGTTCCTGCGGCAGCCGTGGATGAAGTGATTGCCGCCGATGGCTGTGCAGTCACCGTCGCCGGTGATGACCACCACATTCAGCTCCGGGCGGGCAAGTTTTATGCCCGTGGCAAAGGGGATAGCCCTGCCGTGAGCCGTGTGGATGGTGTCAAAATCCATATAGCCGGAAGCTCTGGAGGAGCATCCGATACCCGACACAATCACCGTATTGTCCTGGGTCAGGCCCTTTTTCTCAATGGCCTGGACAATGGCCTTCATGACAATGCCATTGCCGCAGCCTGGGCACCAAAGGTGCGGAAGGCGGTTCTGGCGGAAATATTTCTCATAGCTTCTCTCAAGCTCTGCCATCATGCTCTGCCCCCTTCCACATCGCTGATCATCTTCTCAATCTCAGCCTCAATCTCCACCGGCTCAAAGGACTTCATATTGTACTTGCCGCAGAGCAACACCGGGCACTGGCCCTTGGCAGCCCGGCGCACCTCGTGCACCACCTGGCCGTAGTTCAGTTCGGCCACCAGGATGCCCTTGACCTTCCCTGCCAGTTCCTCAATGATTTTGTCAGCAAAGGGCCAGATGGTAATGAGGCGGACCAGCCCCACCTTCATGCCCTGCTCACGCATATTCTTCACAGACTCATAAGCCGTGCGAGCAGTGCCGCCGAAAGCCACCACTGCATATTCCGCATCCTCCATGAAATAGCTTTCCGTATGGATGATTTCCTCAGCCACCCTGTCAATCTTTTCATGGAGCCGCTTGATGGCCTTTTCCGTCACCGTGGGGCTGCCTACAGGGAAGCCCGTATCATCGTGAATGAGGCCCGTCACATGGATGTGATAGCCCTCGCCGAAGTTGGCCACATTTGGTACCAGATCCTCATCCGGCTCAAAGGGCTGATAGCCCTCGGCTCTGCTCTTCTTGGGGCTCCTGCGGGGATATACCTCCACCTTTTCCGGCAGTTCTACCCTTTCTCTCAGGTGTCCCACCATCTCGTCCATCAGCAGGATGACGGGAGTGCGGAAGCGCTCGGCGTAGTTCACCGCCTGCACAGTCAGGTCAAAGGTCTCCCGCACACTCCAGGGGCACAGGGAAATCATGGGATGGTCCCCGTGGGTGCCCCAGCGCACCTGCATCACATCCCCCTGGGAAGGCGCCGTAGGCTGGCCCGTGGAGGGACCCACCCGCTGCACATCCACCAGCACGCAGGGAATCTCCGCGCAGGCGGCATAGCCGATTAGTTCCTGCTTCAAGGAAAAGCCCGGGCCGCTGGTGGCATCCATGACCTTGTCACCGGCCATGGCAGCTCCCAGGATGGCACCCATGGAAGCAATCTCGTCCTCCATCTGCACGAACTTGCCGCCGTGCTGGGGCAGCAGCTTGGCCATGGCCTCAGCAATTTCCGTAGACGGGGTAATGGGATAACCCGCGAAGAATCTGACCCCTGCCGCAATAGCACCTTCAGCGCAGGCCTCGTTGCCCTGCATCAATCTTGCCTTAGTCATGCCCTCGCCCCCTTTACCTCTGCAAGTTTATCCACAAAAATTGCATAATCCGGGCAACGCAGCTCGCACTGGCCGCAGCCTATGCAGGCCTCCCCGTTCACTACCTGTATCTTGCCCAGCTCGCTGACCTCCAGCACCTGCTTGGGGCAGAACTCGGCGCAAATGCCGCAGCCCTTGCACCTGGCCTCTTTCACCGTGATCTCAGATTGCATGGCCATCCCTCCCAAAAACACACATTTACACATCGCAATATAACATTTTTGTATACAAACTATAATCCATCAGCAATATGCTTTACATAATAACAGATATCTGTATAAAAATCCAGTAGTTTTGTTTATTTTTGTGCAACAAAAGAGAAAGCATAGCCGTGATGCACGGCCATGCCTGTCTTTCTTGTCATAATAAAACATATTTTTAACTACTAACCCAACGGCGCTGATATTTTTCCATTTCTCCCAAGATATGCAAGGTAATGTGCTTGCGGAAAGAATTACTCCCCAGGGCCAGATCCATTAACTGAGGCAGCGGTACGATAAGAATCCTGGCCTTTTCGCTAAGCACCTCTCCCATGACGCTGGACTTGCACCGCTCCATCATCACTGTCTCATTAAGGATTTTCCCTTCTTTGGCTACATCCAGCATGCTATACCAGCCAGAGCCGGGATCCATAAGTCTGGCCACCCTGCCTTCCAAAAGGAAGAACATCTGACCATAATCATGGTTCATCATGATCTGGTCATTCTCAAAATACGTACGCAATTTCGCAGCCCTGGCCACCTGATAGAGCTTCTCTTCCAAAATACCCTGAAAAAATGACAGTTCCTTGAGATAAGCCATGATATTCCGCTCCGAAAGAGACTCGGGACTCTCTTCCCTGCTTTCCAGCCGTATTCTGAGGCCCTGCCCAAAGGAAGCAACCTGCCTGTCCATTTGCAGCAGCATGGTGTGCAGGGTCACGATGTAGCGCCTGCAAAGCTCCCCCAACCCCTTCTCGCTTATGCTGTAGCGGTTGTAGAGAATCGAAAGAGAAATGCTGCCTTCCACATACTGGAAATAAATGCCCAATGGAAGTCCCTGAGCATCCCATGACTGCTCATAAACCTGAGTACCAGCGAAAGTGCCCTCTGCACTGGCATAATCTACCCCCATCCCTGTGAAAGCATGGAAATTCAGGAAGTGGTCAAAAAGACCTCGCCGCTCCCCCAGCAGTGTTTCCAGCCCGTTGCGCTCAAAACAGCTGAAGGGACTGGAGAGAGAAAGCTGCTTGGCAAGCCTTGAAGCCGCACTGTCTAACGTCTCCTTGGGAGGGCATTTCAGACGCACGGGTATCATACCCAGGTTGCCTCCCGCCCCCTTTTTCCCTTCGTTGGAAAGCAGCAGAAAATAAGTGTCCCCGGTGTGATTCTCATACTGCAGAAAAAGACCCCAGGCCATATACAAAAGCCCCATCATGCGGTAGATATCTCCCCCGGTACTCTTCAACAGATGCGCCGTTTCAGAAGGGATTACCACCCGATAGGCACTCTGGGAAAAACTATCCGTATCGGGCTTGAATCCCGGCAGGACAGGCTTCATGGGCAGATCGTCCAGCACTTTTTGCCAGTATCCCATAATTGTCCCGGTAAGTTCTTTGTTTTCCTGCCGCAAAGCTGCTGGCGTAAACTGGTTCCTGTTTTCACGATACTCATAGCCCTGGGATTCCACAATGATCTTCGCCATATCCAAATGGCTCATGACCAATCCCAACCCCGTCACTACCACTGCAAATTCATTTGACGAGGTTCTAACCACCATAAAGCGCACCAACGGTTCCCGGGTCAACGAGAACGGTCTGCGCCTTTCTGCCTCAGACAGTTTCATCAAGGCAGCATCCAATTCCTCACTGCCCAAGCCCTGTTGGGCAATATTGCGGTAGATAATCTCAGGCTGTACTCGTCGCAACTTGAAGATCAATTTTACCCACTTGCCCTGCAACTCGCAGTAATTGCACCTGAGATTCTTGTCAGTTTCAAAAGCAGAAAAGACTACCCGATTGAAATGAAGAGGTGAAATATTTCCCTGCACCTTGTAGATGCGCTGCAAGGAAAAATATGGGGAAATAAAGCCCCTGGGATCAAAGAAAGTCTTCTCCTCATCATCCAGCTGCTCCACCGCTTCAATATCTGCCGCCAGCACAGTGGTACCAATGCCGCATGCTTTGCGAAGTGCCTCCTTCTCTTCCTTCGACATGCCCTCGGTGGCTGTTTCAAAAGGATTTTTCATAGAGCATCCTCCTATATAGCCAAGGCGAATCTCAAGGTCAGATGATTGCAGTACAGCCCCTCTTCCAGTCCGTAATGATAGCAGATATCTGCAAAAACCCGGCGCATAAAGGCGATGCCCAGTCCCCCTATCTCCGTTTCCTCCAAAGATTGGGGCCTGTTTTCCAGCGCATCTTCCTTGAGCAAGGGATTGAATGGCTTGCCACTGTCCTTTATTTCCAGCACCAACTCTTCATTTTCCTGATAAACTTTCAGCCAGACCTTCCCCTCTTCACCCGGTTCGTAGGCATAAGAAATGACATTTATCACGGCTTCCTCAAAACCCAGCTGCAACTTAAGCTGCCGCTTCATGGGCATTTCTGCTTCCTCGGCACAGGACAGCACATAAGCGAGCATTTCCTCGTAGCTTGACTGCCTGGCGGGGAAATCTTTCCATTCTTCCCTATTCACGGCAGTGCCTCCAAATCCTCATACTGTTCAAAGAAAGCATCTATACCGGACTCCTCCAGTATCTCTCCCACCATGCCGCCAACCCCCACCAAGGCAGCCTTGCCTCCCGCAGCCTTGGCCTTTTTCATGATCATCAAAAGCACCCTGAGCCCTGCACTGCTTATGTACTGAAGCTCCGAAAGCTCAAGAGCCATCTGCACACCATCGCCCAGCTTGCCCATGGCCACCTGCTCCAACTCCGGCGCCGTCTGGGTATCAAGGCGATCCGTAAGAGCCAGTACCAGCCAGTTATTCTGCTTCTTTTCAGTGATGTTCATAGCAATTTCTCCTTATAGTATACATGTACATCTATTGAATATCAGGTATATCATTTTCTGCCACTCTGCCAAAGCGCAGAGCAAGCATGGTGATATCGTCAAACTGCTCAGTCCCGTCGGCAAAGGCATCAAGCCGCTCCTTCACTTTCACACAGAGAGGAGCCACCTCCAAGCCCCTGCCCTCCTGCAGGATTTCCTCCAGCCTTGCCTCCCCGAAGAACTCTCCTGCTTCATTGTTGCTCTCGGACACTCCGTCCGTGTAAAGGTAAATGATATCACCGGGACTGAGGGTAATATGACGGGAAGTGTAAGGCACATCCTCCACACTCCCCAGCATGATGCCGGATTTCTTCTTCACCCATTCCCCTCCGACCTCCGGGTGCAGGATATAGGGAGCTGTATGACCGCAATTCACATAATCAAGTTCTCCAGTGTTGATGTCCAGAATACCCAGCCACACAGTCACGAACATGCCGCGCTCATTGCCCTGGCATAGAGTGTCATTGGCATCCCGGGCAATCTCGTTCACAGAAATTCCTGTTTCTGCCAGCGCCTTGATTACAGCCCTGGCCCTCATCATGAACATGGCGGCAGGTATTCCCTTGCCGGACACATCAGCTACGACAAAAGCCAGCTTGTCCGTACCCACAAAGTAAAAATCATAGAAATCCCCCCCCACTTCCTTGGCAGTATCCATGGAAGCGTAGATATCAAATTCCTTGCGCTGGGGAAAGGGCGGAAAGATGGAGGGCAGGGACGAATATTGTATTTCCCTGGCAAATTCCAGTTCCCTGTCAATGCGGGCCGCCGCCTCGTCAATATAATGCTTGAGAGTGGCCACTGTATTGTTGATGTCGTCGGACAGGGAAGTGAATTCCTCGCTGCTGCGCACATCCACCACCACATCCAGCTGCCCGGCAGTAATGCGGCTCAGAGACTTGTTGATGCTGTGAATCTTGTCCACAATCAGCCGCCGTATCAGGCAGTAGATGAGAATGAAGAGGGCGGAAAAAATCAGCACTATCACAAAGGTCATGAGATAGACAGAAAGGTTTCTGGAAAAGTCCGCCTTTTCCACTGGCGCCACTGCCATGGTGCGGTACCTTCCCGCCTCCTGCCACATCACATAGGCCTCCTTGCCCCCTATTATGGCCAAGGATATTTCCCCTTCTTCCAGGCTCGGCCAGTCAATCTGGGTATTTCCCTCCGTAATCTCCTCTTCTGCTCCCACTGCCGTGCTCTTCAGCCTGCCCTCCTGGTCAAAGACCAGCAGATAGCCGCTGTCTCCCACGTGCCAGTTCTCAGTGATGCTGCCTATCAGCAGCCCGGGATCCTCCTGAGAGCCGTCGAAGAATTTTCCTTCAGGGTCATCCTCTCCCCCTTTGGCCTTGAGCATTTCATTGCGCCCGGCCACGGAGATGATTTCCCGCTTCAGATCCTCTAGATTCTGACGGAAAGTTTCCTCCATGGTGCCATGGTAAATACGGGTTTGCAGCGCATAGGTAAAGGAAAAAGCACAGCCAAAAGCCACCACGATGCAAACCAACAGCCACTTTTGAAAGGTCTCGGCAATATGGGGCACGCCCTCCCGCCGGATGATCTTTTCTTTGCCCATGATTCCCACCACCAGCAAAGCCAGCATGACCGAGCAGGCATTGGCAGTAACCATAGGTCCGGTGCAGAGCTGGATGAAGTGGAAGCCTGTCCTGGCATCATCCATATTGGTGAAGAAAATCAGGGTCATGTGGACGATTTCCGCCACGCCTCCCACCGCCAGGCCGTATACCCAGCCAGGCTTCTTGTCCTCAAACATATAGCGTCTGAGTCCCGCCGCAAAGAAACCAGCGAACATTGTCCCCAAAGTACAGGCCAGCTGAGTGTAGAACCCCGCACCCCACCAGGCCGCCAGATATCTTTCTATGCCGCCGATAAGCCCGGCCATAATGCCGGCGGGCGCACCGAAAATAAGTCCGGCACAAATAGGAGCCGCATCCCGGACATTGACCCGCAAACCGTCCATAGGCACTCCAAACTCCGTGCCGAAAACCGCTGCCAGGCCAAAGCAAAATCCTGCCAGCAACTGCTTCTTCCTTGGACTCCATTGGGAAAGCGGCTTGCTATATGCCCAATAAAGCACGGCTGACAGAAGCACCGGCAGCAAGGCCACCAAGGCCAGAGGCAGATATTTAGCCATCGTAAAATCTCCTATCCCCAAAACATATTCTCTGCCGCTCCTTTTTATATTCTACAAAGCACATCAAATTCCTTTTGAAATATCCATCCCTTTTTCTTTCCCCTGGCAGGACATAAAGGCTTTTGTCTAGAACTTCAAAAAGGAACTTGTTTTATGCTATGATTAAACAAATACCTTTTTCTAGCCAACATGGAGGTAACAGCACATGCAATCTTTCAACTTCAAATGCCCCACAGAAATCGTCTTCGGCAAAGGCGCTGAAGAACATATTGCAGAAAAAATCAAAGCCTATGGCAAGAGCCGGGTCTTCATCGTCTATGGCGGCGGCAGCGTCATCGAGACAGGCCTGCTGCCCCGCATCGAGAGCCAGCTGACGGCAGCAGGCCTCTCCCTTCAGGTGCGGGGCGGCGTGAAGCCCAATCCCCGGCTGGCCTGGGTGCGTGGTGCTATCAATGACGCCATGATTTTCAAGGCCGACTTCATCCTGGCTGTAGGCGGCGGCAGCGTCATAGACTCCGCCAAAGCCGTGGCTCACGGCGTAGCCAACCCGGGTGTGGATATCTGGGACTTCTGGAGCGGCAAGGTAAAGCTGGAAAAAACCACCGCCATAGGGGCCGTACTGACCCTGGCTGCCGCCGGCAGCGAGACCAGCGACTCCGCGGTGCTCACCAATGAAGAAACAGGCAAGAAGTCCGGCCTCAACACCGACCTCAACAGGCCCACGCTGGCTTTCATGAACCCGGAGCTGGCCTTCACCGCCCCCAAGCGTCAGGTCTTCTGCGGCATCGCCGACATCCTCATGCACACCATGGAGCGCTATTTCACCACGGACCCTGCCCCCAACGACATGACCGACCTTATCGCCGAGGGTCTCATGAAGAACGTCATCAAACATTCCCGCACCCTGCTGCATGACCCGAAAAACTACGATGCCATGAGCGAGATCATGTGGTGCGGCAGCCTCTCCCACAACAACCTCACCGGCCTGGGCCGTGCCAAGGACTTCGCCTGCCACAAGCTGGGCCACGAACTCTCTGGAAGATTCGACGTCACCCACGGCGCCAGCCTCACCACCGTCTGGGGCAGCTGGGCAGGCTATGTCTGGCAGGACAACCCGGAGCGCTTCGCCAAATTTGCAGAAAAGGTCTGGGATATCACAGAGGGCACCGTGGAAGAAAAAGCCCAGAAAGGCATCGAGATCACCATTGCCTACTTCAAGGAACTGGACATGCCCACCAATTTCACGGAACTGGGCATAGGCGTCCAGAACAAGGAAATGATTGAATACCTGGCCGATATGGTGACCGCCAACGGCACCAAGACCGTGGCCACCTTCCATCCGATTGACAAGGAAACGGCCATGGAAATCTATAATATGGCCAACCACTAAGCAGAAACGCATATACATCAAAGGGGACTGTGCATGAGTGAATCATCACTTGCAGAGTCCCCTTAAATTTCAACGAATCAATATGAGGAAAAACTTTCAACCTACCTGCTGTACTTGGTTCCCCTACCATTGCCATGAACCACCACAGCGTTCTTGGCAATCAGTCGTTTTAAAACAGCTATAACCTTAGATCTGCCAAAGGGGACGGAATTAGTAATATCTCCAGCAGATTTGGGCATGGTACTGCTTAGCGCATCATAGATGATTTTCTCATCCTCAGTCAATTCAAGGCTGTCTAATACAGGAAGCACTACTTTGATAACGTTGTCGGAAACCTCGAATGCAGGGCGCTTGCCACTGCCCCGATAAGCCCCGCGAATGCGCAGGATTCCTGTCCCCAATATCTCTACGATATGCAAACGGTAAAAAATGTTCCCTAAGATGGGATTCCTAAGCACGGAGGCGCTGCCCTTAAGATATTCATCCTCTGTCATGCCACTGGGCAAGCCGCCGGGAGAGGTAATCTCAATCCTATCCTCGAACATCAGCACACGGATATGGGCATTCACATCCCAAGTACGATGAATAAGGGCGTTGGCCAGAGCTTCGCGGAATGCTACTTCAGGAACCTTCTCCACCTTTACCCGTTCCACACCTTTGATGACCTCATATTGATAATAATCCCGATAGACCTGCACCGCCTGCTCTAATTCATCGAGGACAGACATATGCTCATAGGTGACACGTTTCAGAATAATGCTGATAGAATCCCCAAATCTCGCCATATCTATCCCGGGAAAGGAATTTCTGTCTGCCAGCAGTTCAGCCGCATGGTTAAACCCCTCTGTATCAGAATATAAGTCCAAAGTTTTCAGAACATCGCGGTTCAGCTGACTGATTCCTATTTCCTGCACAGCTTTTCGCTCCAGCGATTGAAAGGTCAGATCCTGCGCCTTGGCCGCCAGCTGTTCATAATTCAGGTTACGCCCTTGCAAAATAAGCCTGGTCAATTCCAGCTTATCCACTTCGATAGTCGCCGTGTCGTTTCTGCGGTAGGCCTTCGATTTATACATATATGGCTTTTCCATGCCAGCATGAACCTTCAAGGTTACTGTCTTCTTTTCATATTGTACAGTCAGCTCGTAATCAGGCTGTGGCTGTATCGTATCATTGATTTTGTTTTCAATATCCAGGCAGGCCTTCTCCGGGTCAGCCAGCCCCGCAATACTGCCATCATCGCGAACACCAAAAATGATACTGCCACCGCCATAGTTGGAAAAAGCGCTGACAGTCTTCAGAAAGGTATTCGTTATGTCTTCCTTGAATTCTAAGGTCTTGTTCTCCTTCATACTAAATTCACCACCCATTCATAGAAAAACTTCATCTGTCCTTATTTTACCTTACAAATGTTATACTATCAACTGTATTCTGCTATTTTACGCACTTTTAGAAACATACATCAGCTGTATTTCAATTGTATTTTTTTGCAATTGAAATACAGCTGTTCTTGATGCATGAAAAAGTTATGCATGGGAAATATCTTTCGCTTCAACCAACAAAACCATTTCCTTGTCTGCCATTCTCTTCAGCTTATCTGTAAAGCCGTAGAATGAGCAGATAACATAGTGATATTCGCCCTTATACTTATTGACAGGGAACTTTTCCTTCAATTTGCCCAGCACTTCAACGTCTGCCCGTTCATGGCGGAACTTGCACTCACCTAGCAGATACTGCTTGCGCTCCCTGTCCGTGGCCACAAAATCAATTTCTTCTGCTACAGCTCTATTTTTGCCCTCAACTGTATGAGTCACGCTCTCCCACCAACGGCCAACCTTTGCAAAATGGAAAGGCAACTCTCCCTTTTGATTAAGAAGACGCATATATTCTATGCATACTTTTTCAAAACTATGGGAGACAAACTGATGCAGCTGCGGCTCCACCTGATACTGCCATACCCCAGCCACATCATCGGTCTCCAGCTCGGAATGATTGCTGTAAACAAAAGAATACCAAAAACGGAAATACTCATCTGTAAGCTTATATAAGCCCCGCTGGCTGCCTGCCCGCTCTTTATCTGAAGCCAAAACAGAAAACTCACGCTCCACCAGTCCCAATTCCAGCAAATTTCTGAGATAGACACTTATTTTCGTCTTCTCTATCTGTGTCTTGCTATGGATCAGAGCCATGGTGTTGTTTCCCAGAGCCACTGCTTCAATGATGGCATTATAAACACTGGTTTCCCGCAATTCCTGATGAAGCAGAAATTCCACTTCATTATAAAGAACGCATCCCTTTCTCAAAATATTCTCCCGAATATTCTCCGACAGAGAGATTTCCGCACGAAACTGAATCAGGTAATAAGGAATCCCCCCAAGTATAGCATACGCCGTCAGCTGCTCTTCCAATGTATAACCGGGGAAGAAATCCCTACTCTCCTGAAAGGACAGGGGCCGCAACTTATAGATTCCCGTTGCCCTGCCATAGAGCGGATTCTTCTCTCCAAGAATTTCATGCTCCATAAAACTCATGGAACTGCCACAGAGCACCAACATGACATTCTGCCTGGATAGCTCATGGTCCCAAAGATTCTGCAAGAGTGAAGGAATCTCCGGGTTCGCCTTGCACATATAGGGAAATTCATCAACTATTAGCAGTTTCTTCTTCTCCGAGGGCAGGTCAACTATACTATGAAAAGCCGCCTCCCAATCCGAAAAGACGCTGATATACCTGGCCGCCACCATTCCAGACTGCAGCAATCGCTTGGAGAAGCGAGCCAACTGTTCTGTACCAGTGCACTCCGTACAGGCATAAAAAACTGCCTGTTTGTCTTTGGAGAACTGATACAGGAGCTCTGTCTTGCCAATCCGCCGCCGTCCATACAGCACCACCAGTTCAGCTCTGTCAGAATCATAGCGCTCCTGCAAAAACTTCAGCTCCCGCTTGCGCCCAACAAACATAATCTCACCGCCTTATATAATCATGATTATTATAATCGTGATTATATAATACCATATACAACGCTACAACAAAAGGCCAAGTTGAATAAACATCTAACTAAAATTGAACTAGAAAAAGCTGTGCATAAGCAAATACAACACTCATGCACAGCTTTTACTATCAATATCTAATGACAGCTACTTTCTGTCACCATACATGTCCACATACTCATACAGCGTACTTTCCAAAATCCTTCGCCGCCTCTGTCTTGCGCGCTCACTTTTCAGCAGGGGCCGCCCAATGCCGCCATACTTGGCAAAGGTGTCCACCAAAAACTTGCTGTCTGCCATACGTCGCTCCCCCCAGCGGCCACTATACATATTGTCACGCATCCTTCGGGAGGCCAGATCCGCACGTTTCTGGGAAAAAGCCGCTACACAGTTCATGCAATAAAGCCCCTCATCAATGATTGCGCCGCAAGTTTTGCAGCGATGTGGTTCCTGCAGCCGCTGTGGGGTCAGGAAACCTTCCCGCTTCATTCTCATAATGGTCTTGAAGGAAAGGCCCGTGCCATGGGCGATGGATATAAGGTCGGTGGCCAGATGGCTGTCCATATACTCCCGCACCATCTGCCGCTGGGCTTCCTGCTTATCCTTGCAATGCGGGCAGCAATCCTCTCCCCTATCCAGATAGACCTTATGACAATAAGGACAATTCTTCAACTCGCCTTCCATATAATCCGCTCCTCCTTTTGTTATGGCATATCCCTTCCAAGTGCCACAATCATTGCCCGAATAAAAGAAACACCTCCATCAGCCAATGGAGGGTGTGGCTGATGGAGATATTGGCAAATTCATTGCAGGAGTGACAGGACACTGCTACTGTTCTGATTTGCCTGAGCCAGCATAGACTGGGCCGCCTGGGAAAGAATATTGCTCTTGGTGTACTCCGTCATTTCCTTGGCCATGTCCGCATCCCGTATGGTGGATTCGGAAGCAGCGGTACTTTCCTGCTGGACGATGATGTTATCATGGGTTGTCTCCAGACGGCTGGTCTGGGCACCTACCAAGGTGGCAGCATCGGCAAGGTACTGGATGGCTTGGTCAAGCAGCCCTGGCTCGTCCTTAGTGACCATACGGGTGCCATCACGGGACATCTTGCCCGCCTGGTTGCCCAAAAGTTCTTCACGGTGCTCAACTGTGAGGACATCGTAATCTGTATATTTTTTAATTTTTGTATTGTAGCCAAAGATATGATCCATAGAAGTCTGAGGAATTTGCAAATGAATATTCATGCTTGCCTTATCCGTGTGATGAATAATCAAGTCATTAACATAAAGTTTGCGAGTCATGAGCTGAACATCATCGTAGAGGCCATCGGCAAGTTTACTTCCTTTTTCTTGCAAATCCCTATATCTTTCTCGCCGCTCTCTCAAATCAAACATACGATCATCATAAACTGTAAGTTTACCAGCTTCCGGATCTGCTGCAAAATGCAGAAAATGGGAGTGGTTATTTTTCATATGCTCCAAGCCATCTCCTCCTTGGTCATATATTGTCTGAACCAAGGATTCAACATCCGTAACATTAGAAACATCAATCAATGTGGTTTTGAAATCAGCTCCAGATATACCTTTAGGACGAAGCGCATTCTGTGAATCATTGCCATCTACGAATTGGAAATTCATCCACTGCTCAGGGCAAGTAGCACAATAGACCCTGAACCCTTTATTATACAAATTATCAGGTATGCCTGAAACATTGGAAAAATCAATCGTATAGGCACTCATAATTCCCTTTGTAATACTAATAGTATCGCTATTGCCAGCTAAATTCTTGTTGTAGGCATTAATTTTTAACGCTTTGGTTCCCCCAACACTGGCATCCTCAAAACAACTAACGCCATTGTAATATGATGGATTGTTAGCGACCATCAAATTTATAAAAGCATCGGCAATAGTATCTCCATTACTTACAGCATTTCTCAAGGCATTCAAATCTATAACACGGTTTGAGGCAGAGTGCTTCATTGCATCAAAAGAAATATCTACTTTCGTATCTATAAATTCCCAACTGTAGCCAACAACATTAAGATTTTTACCCTTCAGTTCTTCAATGAAGCTCTCCAATACATCACTGTCCGTGGTATCGTAGTCTGTAGGATTAGATAAGTCAATGGTATAGCTTGCCCTGTTGCCATCATGCTCTGCTCCAGCATCTGCTCCTCCAGTAGCAGTCACTGTATTTGGATATGCCAGTACTGGCTGAAAGTTCACATCAGTATAGGTCGAATCCTTGCCAGGCGCGCCCTGCATAGCACCGTTTGAGTTGCTATCAAACCCGTCAATAACCGTAATAGTATCTCCCATATACTGTGACACCAAGCTAAGTGTGCCATTGGCATAAGAAACGTTAACCCCACAACTTCTAGTGCTCTTATTATTTAAATTGTCCCAAACGCAAAGAGCCTGTGAATCATATTTAGCATTGAGATCAAAAATATAAACACCAGTATTGTCGCGAGGTATTTCACTTGGTGTGCCTCCACTGCCCCTAACAAAACGTACATACGCTGTACCAGTAGAACCAGTGATACGTACACCAGAACCTGCTTCCACCGTATTAAGGTTGAGATTCATATTTGCATATGTTCCATTAACTCCATCTTTTTTTATTTCAGGAGACACTAAAACTGGTTTATAAACAGGAATATATTCATCAAGCTCATTTTTTTCGTATCCTATTAATACGTTATCATAAACAGCTGGTTGTACAGTCGCGTTTTGGGGTGCTGTACCACTTGCACTGATACTTCTGTTAGAGTTTTTAAAATAGGATAACTCCGTATGTACAGCTCCAGTACGTCCATAAGTTGTAGGCACACCATCGTGATTATTTCGCTTTGCAACCGCACCTGGTTCTGCCCATCCTTCGACCTTGGTATTATTAGCAGCCGAGCCATAAGTAGATGTAGTCATATCCACAGCAGTACCATTAGCTGTTGCATTACCAATAGCACCTACATTCTTGACAACACTTGCCACCTTTGCAGCTATATCAGCAGAGGTATTGCAGCCACTTACATCTATTTCGATTACATTTTCTTCAGTTGCAGTGCTGCCATGCCTATAATTCTTGCCTGGATTGGTAGTAAGAACATAATATTTTGTTCCATGAGAAGAGTCGCTAGTATAGAACCCCACACCATCAGCAGCAGTGCCGTCAGCATACATACTAAAATCCACTGATAACGTTCCTGGAGTAGATGTCTGCGGATTATCACGAGTGCTTGATGTGCCCCCTGACATTGTGACTACACTATCCGACCCTAGCAATGGTTCTGCTGTGGAGGATATTTCATCAAAAAACGGCATCGTATCAAAGGGTCCCTCTATTCCATCCAGCCTATCGTACACATCTGGTATCAAATGAAGGTCACTGTCTTCTACAATCATTGGTTGCGGAAGTTTTTCCCAGGTGGTAATCCTTTCAATCTCCTTGCTACCCACCAACAGCAGCTTCCCATTGTAATTCGTCTCATACGCAATATCATTAATATGCTCGAACCCTTGGGAAATCTCCTTCTGAATGGTCACCCTGTCCAGATCCGTATTGCTGTCATTATCTGCATCTATGACCTTGGCCTTGATGTTCTTCATAATCTCTATCTGCTGCTGAATGCCACCTGCCGCCACATTCAGCAGGGAAATGCCCGTCTGCACGTTCGCCTCGTCCCTGTCCAATGCACGTTTGCGCACCCGCATTCTTTCAGAAATGGCATACTCAGAGGCTCCGTCCCCGGCGCCCACGATTTTTTGCCCACTGGCCACCTTAGCCAGATCCTTGCCCAGCTTGGACACGTTCTTATTGAGCTCCCCCAGGCTCATCATGGCCGAAGGGTTGTTCATCACTGTCATTGCCATATTCCTTACCCCCTTGTCCCCCATCCATGGACGACTCACTCTTTTCCAAAAGGTATACTTTTTTATAAACGGTCTCTTTTTCATGCTACATAATAGTTATCGGCGAAAATGGAATTTCCTTAAGCTGAATTTCTTTTCAAAAAGTATACCTTTTTGAAAATGGTCTCTCTTTTTAGTTTCTGATATGGCGTGCTTTGTAGTAGAATGTAGAAGCTGGCATGCCACACTTCTCGGCAGCTTGTGCCAGAGTTACCTTGCCCTGACGCCACTTTTCGCACTGCCGATAGAATTCCTGAGGGATTTTACGTTGGGGCCTGCCAAAGCGTACCCCACGCTCCTTGGCGGCAGCAATACCCTCCGCCTGTCTCTGGCGTATGCTGGTCCTTTCATTCTCTGCCACAAAGGACAAAATTTGCAATACCAGGTCGCTAAGGAAAGTCCCAATCAAATCCTTCCCTTTACGGGTATCCAACAGCGGCATATCAAGTACCACTATGTCTGCCCCCTTTTCCTTGGTAATGCGCCGCCATTCCCGAATGATTTCCTGATAGTTCCTGCCCAACCTGTCCAAAGAATGAATGTAGAGCAGTGAACCCTTTTTCAGCTTTTTCAGCAGCCTCTGATACGCAGGCCTCTGAAAGTCCTTGCCAGACACACGGTCAATGAGTATGCACTTGTTGGGCACCTTGGCCTTCCGCAGGGACAGCACTTGCCTGTCCGTATTCTGCTCTCTGGTGCTCACCCTTGCATAACCGTATATGTTTCCCATAAATAATCGCCTCCCACCCCCACCATACTCCTTATTTCAAAATACTTCAAGGGGCTTGCCCGCGCTTTGCGACGCAGACCAGCCCCTTGTTTATGCCCTTACTCTTGCGGCTTCATCACACCGTTCTGATAAGCCAGCAGCAAATTATACAAATCCGTAATTTCATCCTGTATAGCCCGTCCCTGGTCTGTCTCCCCCACGGTAGTCCTCATGGTCTGCAGTTCCACGGTCTCCGACACGGACTCTATGTCCTGGTTCTCCCTCAGGGCTTCCCGGACGTCGGCGATTTTCTGATGGGCCAGCAAACGCAGGCCCCGGGAGTTGGAAATCAGGGTGAAGCCTGAGATGCCGGTTTTCTTGTGATAGGCCTTGCAGAAGCCGCCGTCGATGATGATGGCCTTGCCGTGAGCCTTCACAGGGCTTTCCCCCTTCTTGACCTTCACGGGCACATGGCCGTTGACGATGTGGCCTCTCACAGGGTCCAGTCCGAACTCCTGCAAGACCCTTTCGCAGGCGCTCTGGTCGTTGAGGAAATGGAAATAGGGGTCAGAGGGCTCCTTCCAGGTGCTCTCGTCTGCCACCAGCACCCGCTCGAAGGTCTTCATTTCCCTGCCGGACAAAGGCGAGAGGCGGCCGCACCAGAGGAAGTACATGAAGTCCAGGGCGCTTTCCGTACGGTGGAGATACGCCTCCCTAGCCTTGGCCTCGCAGAAATTGAACCAGCTGCGGCCCTTGTAGTCCTTGCCTTCAAAGTGTATAGTGCGGAAGCTGCCGTCCTCCTCCATGGGCACGCAGCCGTGGAACAGCAGATTGCCGTTGTAACAGGTGTAGATGCTGCCCTTCTGGTAAAGATAGTCCAGATGCTTTTTCAGCACAGCGCTTTCTGTGAAGTAGGATTTCAAATCTGCCATGATGGCAGCTTCTTTTTCCGTCAGCTGATAGGGATCTTCCGCATTTTCATCAATAGTGGGGAAATAGGCGCTGGCCAGCTCATAGCGCTTCCCGTCTCCCAGCACTGCATAGCAGGAGCGGAAATCGATCTTGTCCAGCAGCAGCCTGTCATTCATCTGGAAATCCGGGTTGCGGCGTATCATCTGGCCTTCCAGCTTCAGCATCATGATGGCCGCCGCCTTCTCCCCTGCCTTGATGGGATTTGAATCGGGATAAATGCGATTAGCAAAGGTAGTGAGAGGCCTCAGGCTGATGCCGTAGCCCCGCTCCAGCACGTCTGTGTTGTTGTAGCGCAGGGAGTTGCGCACCACGGCAGCAATGCAGATCTCGCTGCCCATGGCCGCCCCCATCCAAAGCACATCGTGGTTGCCCCACTGGATATCTACTGAAGGGTGCTCCATCAGGAGGTTCAGGATGGCATCGGGCCTGTTGCCCCGGTCAAAGAAATCCCCCACAATGTGCAGCCTGTCCACCGCCAGCCGCTTGATGAGCACCGTGAAAGCCACGATGAAATCCGCCCCGCTGTCAATCTGCACAATGGTATCCAGCAGGCGCTTGTGGTAGATGAACTGAGCATTGTCCGCCTCCGGCCTGGTGTTCATGAGCTCCACGATGACCCCTTCGTACCTTTTGGGAATGAAGCCAGCCACCTTGGAAGCGGGATACTTGTAGCTCATCAATTTCGCCAGCTCCAGCAGGCGTGACAGATTTTCCCGATACCAGGCAGGGGTGTTCTCCCGCCGCTCTGTCACCTGCTCGATTTTCTCCCGGGGGTAGTAGATAAGGGTGCAGAACTCCGCCTTCTCCGCCTCCGTCAGCCGCACGCCAAAGACGTACTCCACCTTTTCCCGTATGACCCCGGAACAGTTGTTCAAGATGTGGAAAAAGGAAGAATACTCCCCGTGCAGATCGCTCATGAAATGCTCAATGCCCTTGGGCAGCTGCAACTGGGACTGCAGGTAGATAAGCTTCTCGTAAACCACTTCCTTGGTGGGATATTTTTCCGACAGCAGGCGCATTACCTTGCTGGGACGGCTGCCGTGTTTCTGTGCGCTGGTCATGACCCTGTCCTCCCTTGTGTGCTTTTTCAAGTATTATTCTACCACATAATAGATAATATTGTGAAATTTATTGAAATAAAGTGTTCGCCGTGCTATAGTAATAGCGAACAAAAGAAAATTCATGCAAATTGTGCAAAGGAGAGAAATTGCCATGGAAGATCTGGAACTCTTGGCCTTCAAAATCATCTCAGGCGTGGGCAGCGCCCGCAGCTTCTACATCGAGGCCATAGCCGCTGCCAAGGCTGGTGACTTCCAGCGGGCGGAGAACCTCATCAGGGAGGGAGAGAAGAGTTTCGTGGAAGGCCATCATTCCCATCTGAAACTGCTGGAAGCAGAGGGAAAGGGAGAGAACGTGGTGTCCCTCTTGGTGCTCCATGCCGAAGACCAGCTCATGAGCGCCGAGGCTTACAAGACCATCGCCAAGGACTTCATTGACACCTATATGCGCATCGAGAAGCTGGAAAAACAATTAGAAAAATAAAAGCCAATCCCCCGGAGGACACACTACAGTCCCACGGGGGATTTTTCATCCCAAAACTATCTTTATGCCGTAAGCGCCTATAATCAGTATCAAAGCCACTATATACTCCCGGATGGAGCCAACCTTGAACAGCTTGACACCTATCTTCTGTGTGGGCGTGATAAACGGCACCTTGCCGCAGATGGCATCTTCGGCAATATGCAGCAATGCTCCCACTGCCATGAAGAAGATAATCTCCCCCAAGGTGCCAAGGCTGAGTCCCAGGTACTCCTCTCCCCTGAGGGCTGCTCCCCCTATCAGCAGGTAAAGCATGGGCCAGTGGGACCAGCCACGATGAGCGCAGCGAAAGCCAAAAAGGCTGCGGCGCTGAAAAGGGTTGCCCTCCACCTTGTCCGGCACAATGGCCCCTGCCATGCTGTAAATTGCCGCCATAGGGTCCTCCGTAGCCGCATAAACAATAACTCCCGTCACCACTTCATGGGTCAGCCATTTCATGAGTCTTTCTCCTTTTAGACAAACAGAACATACTATCTATAGTATAGCAAAAAAAGCGCCTGTTGTGGACATTTTTCCACAACAGACGCTTTTTCTCGATTAGCCAATCATCTTCTTGATATCTTCTTCAACCGTCGTAATGCCGTCTATGCCGAAGTTTTCTACCAGCACCTTGGCCACATTAGGAGACAGGAAGGCGGGCAGGGTGGGGCCCAGGTGGATGTTCTTCACCCCCAAATGCAGGAGTGCCAGCAACACGATCACGGCCTTCTGCTCATACCAGGAGATATTGTAGGCAATGGGCAGCTCGTTGATATCTGCCAGGCCAAAGGCCTCCTTCAGCTTCAGGGCAATGAGGGCCAGAGAATAGGAATCATTGCACTGGCCTGCATCCAGCACCCGGGGAATGCCGCCGATATCCCCCAGGCCCAGCTTGATGTACTTGTACTTGGCGCAGCCTGCGGTGAGGATGATGGTGTCATGGGGCAGAGCCTTGGCAAAGTCCTCATAGTAGCTGCGGGACTTCATGCGACCGTCGCAGCCTGCCATGACCACGAACTTCTTCACGGCGCCGGACTTCACTGCCTCTACCACCTTGTCCGCCAGGGCAAAGACCTGCTCATGGGCAAAGCCGCCCACAATCTCGCCCTTTTCCAGTTCTTGGGGGGCAGGGCACTTCTTAGCCAATTCGATGACAGCGCTGAAATCCTTCTTGCCGTTCACTTCTTCGATGTGAGCGCAGCCGGGGAAGCCCACAGCCCCCGTGGTGAAGACTCTCTCCTTATAGCTCTCCTTAGGAGGCACAAGGCAGTTGGTGGTCATGAGGATGGGACCGCCGAAGGCCTCGAACTCCTCCTTCTGCTTCCACCAGGCATTGCCGTAGTTGCCGGCAAAGTGCTTGTACTGCTTGAACTTGGGATAGTAATGGGCAGGCAGCATCTCGCCGTGGGTGTAGACATCCACCCCCGTGCCCTCTGTCTGCTCCAACAGCATTTCCAGATCACGCAGGTCATGACCGGAAATAAGGATGGCGGGATTGCTCCTCACCCCTAAGTCCACCTTGGTGATTTCCGGGTGGCCGTAGGCGCCGGTGTTGGCATTGTCCAGCAGAGCCATTCCCTTCACGCCCCACTCGCCGGCCTCGAGAGCCAGCGCCGTGAGTGTCTCGCCGTCAAGATCCTCCAAAAGCCTGGCCAGGGCAGACTGCTGGAAGGCATCAATAGTCTCATCTTCCTTTTCCAGCGCATTGGCATGCCACAGATAAGCTGACAGGCCCTTCAGGCCATAGGTGATAAGCTCCTTCAGGCTGCGGATATCCTCGTTGGCCTCGGCGAGAATCCCCACGGCAGCAGCCTTGGCTTCAAACTCCTCCCGCCTGCCAGTCCAACGAGCCGCCTCAGGCAGGTTCTCCCTGCTTGCAAGTCTCTCCAGCAAGCCCGCCTTCACAGCCAGAGTTTCCTCAACACGGGCCGCAATGGCCTCCAGGTCAAAGTTGGCATTGGTGATGGTGGCAAAAAGGTTCAAAGTCACCAGATGATTAACTTCTTTAGCCACAGATTTGCCTTCCTCACGCATGCGCACAGCAACAGCAGAAATCCCCTTGGTCACATATATAAGCAAATCCTGCATAGCTGCCACTTCCGGCTTCTTGCCGCAGACACCCACCTGGGTGCAGCCTTTGCAACCCGCGGTTTCCTGGCACTGGAAGCAAAACATCTTATTTTCCATGGTAAAACTCTCCCTTGCATACTCGTCTCAATCAATCTATGGGTATAATATAGCCTATTGACGCCCAAACATCTGTAACAAAAGTTACATTGATGGAATTTTCGTAGTCAAAAAAGCAGAATGATGGTATGATAAAATAGTTTTGACACCTAGGACGTGTTGATTAAAGGAGGACTATCCTGAATGGATGACTATACCTGGCAACGGAAGCTGCGTGAGCGCAAATCCAAAAGCTCCCGCTGGCAGCTGCTGCTTTTTTTGGTGCTGGCCGTATCTATCGGCACGGCAGCCTGGTATTTCGGCTTTTTCTACCGCACCCCGGAGTATGCCCTGGAACAGGCTAAGCTGGCCTGGCAGGCAAAGGATGAGGAGAAATTCAAGCAATATGTGAATCTCAATCTCCTGACCTCCCGGGCCTATGATGACCTGACCGTAGATCTCTTTGCCTACGATGCCACCCTCAACGCCCAGAGCAAGGTGATGTTCGAGAAATTCTACATTCTCATCAAGCCCCAGCTCTCCCAGGGCACGGAGGAAACAATCCTGCGCCGTCTCACCACGGGCAGCTGGACCTTGCCCGAAGGAGCAGATATTCTGAAAGGCCGCCAGCTGGGCATCGACTATGAGCGCTTCCTTGAACGCAGCCAGCTGCGCAACACCACTTTCCTGGAAATCACCAAGGTGGATCGCCACGGCAGCACAGCTCTGGCAGAAGTAAAGGTGCGGGAGGATTACACCCAGACGGATTTCACCATGGTGCTCTCCATGGAAAAGGCCGATGACGGCCACTGGCAGGTAGCATATATCAAGAACTACAAGGAGTATCTTGACACCATTGCCCCCCTGCAGAACAAGGACATTGCCGACTACATCGAATCCACTAAAGCCATCGTTTCTGACTGCAACGAAAAGCTCCGGGACCATCAGATCAAGTTCCAGTCCCTGACAGGCACCTCTGCCGGAAAGCTCTCTGACTACCAGAAGAAGAACCTGAAGAAGCTTCTAACCCAGGAAGTCATTCCCACCCTGCAGGACAGGCAGGCCCAGCTTGACCAGGTTCCCGTGCCCAAAGGGGCACAATATCTGGCTGACCAGCGGAAGCTCTCCACCAAAACCACCATTGAAGCCTGGGAACATTTCATCAAGGGACTGGAGAATGACGACCAGACTGAATTTGCCGCCGCTGAGACCTTGCACAAACAGGAGCTGGCCATTGACCTCAGGGTGGACGAAATCATACACCACACCGCCCTCAGCAAGAATATCCCCAACCTGCCGTAATTTTTGCTTCCCCTTCCAGGGGAGGCTTTTTATTTTACAGCTTTTGGTTTTGTCAAGGACTTTATTTTATTTGGTAAACGTTTCCTTCGAGCTCTCCAATCTTGACAAAAAACTGCAAAGGTTTAAAATATAGTCAAAGGGACATGTACAAAATTTTCAAAATTTTAGCAAAGGCAGGTGAAATGCTTCTGTCGGTGCAGTGGATGTACCCATGCACTCATACACATGAAGCAGCAAGGCATGACTAAGCAGGAAAAGGATTTACAAGCACTACACCTCTTGGCTCCCATTTCCGGACAGACGGTGCGACTCGAAAGTGTCCCGGATCCGGTTTTCTCCGAGAAGCTTACAGGAGACGGCCTGGCTATCCTGGCAGACGGTGACACGGTACTGGCTCCCTGTGACGGGGAGATCACCCTCTTCTTCGACACCAAGCACGCTTTCGCCATCACTACTCCCGACGGGGTGCAGGTCCTGGTACACGTAGGCCTGGACACCATCATCATGAACGGGGACGGCCTCACGGCCCTGAAGCACAGCGGCGAGAAAGTCACCGCCGGCACCCCCATTCTGAAACTGGACAGGGCCCTTCTGGAGAAGAACAAGATCAACATGATTTGTCCCGTGCTGATCGTGAATTATGAACGGGTCAAAAAAATCACTCCCAGAATGGCAGGAGAAGCTGTCATTGCAGGAGAGGATACCGTACTTCAGTATGCTGTGTAATTGCATATATTAAGAAAGTCTCGAAGCATGAAGCCGCTTCGAGACTTTCTTTTTATCAGGCTGATTTTTCCTGCAAGGCAGGTACTTTCACCAGGCTCTGTATAGCCTTGGTAGGACATTTCCCCAAACACGTCGGTTCCGGGCAACCTATGCACTTCTCTGAATCCACCACGGCCAGGAAGTTCTCCACCTTGATGGCGCCACGGCTGCAGTTCCTCATGCAGAGGCCGCAGCCTATGCAGGCCTGCTGGCAGTTTTTCTTGGCTGCAGGTCCCTTGTCATGGGAGCTGCAGGTGACTTCCACAGGAGCGCCGAAGGTCTTCAGGGCCATGAGCCCCTGGGGGCAGGTCTCCACGCACTTGCCGCAGCCTGTGCAGATTTCCTTGTCCACTACCGGCAGGCCCTCCTCCCCCATGGAAAGGGCACCGAAGGGGCAGGCCTTGACACAGTTGCCAAAGCCCAGGCAGCCGAACTTGCAGCCCTTGGGGCCGCCTCCCACCAATTTAGCAGCAGCGCAGTCAGGCACGCCTTCATAGCGGGCAGCCATAACCGCTGCCGTGAGAGTGCCACGGCACTTGAGGTAAGCGTAATGAGGCTCCGCCGCTTCAGCCTTCTTGCCGGTGAGCTCCGCAACCTTGGCCGCCACGGCAGCCTTGCCGGGCACGCAGAGGTTCGGCGGCACCTCGGGGTCCTCCACCACAGCCTCAGCATATTTGGCACAGCCTGCAAAACCGCAGGCGCCGCACTGTCCTTTGGGAAGGATGTCCTCCACTTCTGCAATGAGGGGATTCGACTCCATGGCAAATTTCTTGTCTGCCAGAGCCAGCACCAGCCCAAAGAAGGTGCCCACCCCCACCAGCACTACGATTATATATATAGCAGTTTCCATAAGAAACCTCCTACAACATACCAGAGAAGCCCAAGAAGGCCAAAGACAGCATTCCTGCTAAGATAAACGCAATACCAATTCCCTGCAGGGGCTTGGGCACATCGGCGTAAACCAGCTTCTCGCGCAGGGAAGCCATCAGGGCAATTGCCAACGCAAAGCCCAAGCCTGACCCGATGGCAAACACGATGCTCTTGAGCAGGCTGTAGCTGTTCTCCACATTCAGCAGGGGCACGGCCAGCACTATGCAGTTGGTGGCAATCAGCAGCAGGTAGATGCCCCACATATTGTAGAGGGCAGGGGCCTGTTTTTTGATGACCAGTTCCAGCAGCTGCACGAAACTGGCTGTGAGCACCACGAAGACGATGGTGGTCAGGAAGGTGACTCCCAAAGGCTCCAGCACGAAGAAGTACACAATCCAGGCCAAAATGGAGCTCATGGTCATGACGGAGGTCACCGCCATGCCCATGCCCACAGAGGCAGAAAAGCTCTTGGATATGCCGAAGAAAATGCACAGTCCCAGAAACTTCGTCAGCACGAAGTTATTGATAATCACCGCTCCGATAAAAAGCGTCAAATACTCAGCCATCAGCCTTCAGCCCCCTCTCTGGCTTCCCTGCGCCGCGCCTCCTGTGCCTCGATCTTCTCCCTGTGGGAGTTCCAGGTCTTGGTGGCAGCCACCAGATAGCCAATGAGAATAAAGGCCCCCGGCGGCAGAATCATCATCAGCATGGGCTCATAGCCGGAACCCATGACCTGATAGCCCAAGAGCGTACCTGAGCCAATCAGCTCGCGGATGGCAGAGATGATGAGCATGGCCAGCGTGAAGCCGCAGCCCATGCCGAAACCATCAGCAAAGGAGCGTATGGGGCCATTCTTGGAAGCAAAGACCTCAGCCCGGGCCAGGATGATGGCGAACACCACCACCAGGGCCAGATAGATGCCCATGGCCTTGTAAAGCACCGGGAAATACGCCTGCAATACCAGCTGGGCCACCGTGACGATGGTGGCGATGGAGGTGATATAGACAGGCACACGCACCTTGGGATTCACCAGGTGACGCACCAGTGATACCACCACATTGTTGGAGGTGATGACGAAGGTCACCGTCAGCCCCATGGTCAGGCCGTTCACCACCGTGGTGGTCACCGCCAGTGCCGGACACAGGGACAGCGCCAGGATGAAAATGGGGTTTTCCGCCAGCAGGCCCTTGCTGTAGATGGGCCAGAGTTCTTTCAGCTTGTCCATGCTCACCTGCCCCCTTTCCCTAAGGTCATAGCTTTCTCTGCGGCCTCACGGACGCCCTTGGTGACGGCCCGGGAGGAAATGGTAGCTCCCGTCATGGCCTGGATGTTTTCCTTGTTGGACGGGTCTTTGGTAACCTCCAAAAGCTCCGCCCCCTTACCTGCAAACTGATTGCGGAAGGCGGGTTTCTGGGCATTGTCACCCAGGCCCGGGGTCTCGTTGTGCTCCAGGATATTGAAGTCAAGCACCTTTCCCTCGGTGTCCACTGCCACCAGCAGCTTGATCTTGCCGCCGTAGCCCTTGGACTCAGATGGGATGATATAGGCCACGGTCCTGCCGCCCTTTTCGGCTGCAAAACAGCCCTCTTCCCCGGGAATTTCTTTGAAGGCATCAGCCTCAGCCACCAGGGAGCGCATGGACTCCTGCTTCATTTCCTCTGCTTTCTGGGCCGCCACGGGAGCCGTCACATAGTAGACAGCGCCTATGACCAGACCGGACACGAAACAGGCCAGGGCTAGGTTGGAGGCAATCTTGAAGATGGAATGCTCATCAGCCATCAGTTTGCGCCTCCCTTCGGTGCCCCAAAGATGCGGGGCTTCACATAGCGGTCAATAAGAGGCGTCACCGCATTCATCAGCAGCAGGGAATAGCAGACCCCCTCCGGGTAGCCTCCTGCCAGACGGATCAGCACCGTCAGGGCTCCAGCCCCCACGGCAAAGATCATCTGCCCCGTGATGGTCATGGGAATAGTCACCATGTCAGTAGCCATGAAGAAAGCGCCCAGCATCAGTCCCCCTGCCATCACATGGAACAGTGGGTCGCCGCTGCCAAAGCCCGCAGGACCGAAGAGCCAGGTGAGCACCCCCACGGTGGCAATCATGCCCAGAGGCACCACCCAGTTGATATAGCCTTTATAGATAAGGTAAAGCCCCCCAAGCACCAGCAGGATGGTGCTGGTCTCCCCCAGGCTGCCGTTGCGGGTGCCCAGGAGCAGGCTCTTGTACATCTCCCCCTGACCTCCGAAGGTGGCTACCAGGGCATCATAGCCCTGCAGCTTCAGGATGTTCAGCGGGGTAGCGCCTGTCACGGCATCCACAGCCCCGGCTGACAGGTCCTGCATCTTCGTCCAGGTGGTCATGGCCACAGGCCAGGATACCATAAGGGCCGCACGGCCGATATGAGCAGGGTTGAAGATATTGAATCCCAGTCCTCCCATGGACTGCTTGGCCACCACGATGGCCAGAACAGAGCCGACGGCCACCATATAGGGCGGCAGCACCGGGGACATGGACATGGCCAGCAGCAGGCCAGTAATGCAGGCACTGCCATCAAAAGCCGTGATATTCTGCCCCATGGCCCGCTGCCAGACATATTCGGCACCGATGGCCGCTGCAATGCCAACCAACATATTGATAAGTGCGGGAATCCCAAACCAATAGATTGCAAAGAGAGCCGCAGGCAGCAAAGCCAGGTTGACCTGCCACATGATATGGGGAATGGTTTCCCCGTCGCGGATATGGGGAGAGGAAGAAATGGTGAATTTCAGTTCCTCCTTAACCTCCGGCTGCTTGGGCGGTACCGCCTTCACAGCGGCTGTTTCCTTGATTTCTGCTTCGCTCATTTCACCGCCTCCTTTTTCTCCCTAGCCTCAGCCTTGGCTTTGGCCCGGGCTGCCTCAGCCCTGACTTCATTCTTGGCCAGGCGGATGTACTGGACGATATTGCGCTTGGCCGGGCAGATATAAGTGCAGCAGCCGCATTCCACACAGTTCATGAGACCGTAATCATCACGGCACTTGCCATAGTCACCCCGCTGGGAAAGTATGCTCAGCATGCTTGGCACCAATCCCATGGGACAGGCCTTCACGCAGCGGCCGCAGCGGATGCAGTTCATCTCCGGGCCGTGTTCCGTGATTTTCCTTGTCAGGGCCAATATGCCAGAGGAGCCCTTCATCACCGGCACTTCCAAAGACTGCTGGGCCATGCCCATCATGGGACCGCCCGCCAGGATCTTGTCCGGCGTTTCCCTGAAGCCACCGGCATGATCAAGACAGGCCTGATAACTGGTGCCAATGCGAACCCTGAGATTCTTCGGCTCTGCCACCGCATCACCTGACACGGTTGTCACACGCTCAATAAGAGGAATCCCTTGCTCCACTGCGTCCGCAATGGCCGCCACGGTACCCACATTCTGCACCACGGCGCCTGCGTCCATGGGCAAGCCGCCCATGGGCACTTCCCTGCCCGTGAGGGCGTAAATCAGCATTTTCTCCGCACCCTGGGGGTAGCGGGTAGGCAGGGCCACTACCTCGATCTCCGTGTCCTCTGCCGCCTTGTCCAGAGCCTTCACCGCCTCAGTCTTGTTGTCCTCCACGCCGATGATGCTCTTCTTCGTCCCAAGAGCCTTGGCGAGAATCTGCACCCCTGTGACAATCTTCTGGGCCTCCTCCAGCATCAGCCGATAGTCAGCCGTCAGATATGGCTCACACTCCGCACCATTGATGACCAGGACATCCACCGGCTTCTGGGGCTTCAGCTTGATATGGGCGGGAAAAGTCGCACCGCCCATGCCTACGATGCCCGCCTGCTGGATAGCCGTAAGGATTTCCTCCTTGCTCATGGCCTCCCAATTGCGGCTGAGGGGCAAGCCCTCAGCCCATTCGTCTCTGCCGTCCACAGCAATGACAATGGCCGGACACATCCCGCGCCCGGAATGAGGCCTGTCCTCAATCTTAGCCACCTTGCCGGAAGTAGGAGCATGGATATCCGCATGCATGAAGGCCTCGCTGGTGGCAATAAGCTGCCCCTTGAGCACCGCGTCCCCCACCTTCACCGTGGGCTTGCAGGGCGCCCCAATATGCTGGCTCAGAGGCACCACCAGTTCCTTTGGCAAGGGCATGGCTTCAATAGCCTTGTCCTTGGCCAAATCCTTCCCATCCCGGGGGTGAATACCTCCCAAGAATCTTTTCAGCATGAACATCACCTCGTAAGTCTCCTGAAATATATCAAGAAATGATTTCCGTAATCACTGGCTGCTCCTTCTGCCGGGCAGCAGCCCGCCTGTCATACCACTTCACTATGCCAGACCCCAGGCAGAACCCCAGGAAAGCCAGCCCCATGGGGTATAAATCTTCAGCCTCCCCGCCATACCCCAGCTGCCAGCCAATGATGCCCCCAGCTCCTGCCAATATCAGCGGCAGCAAGAAAACCACAAAGGCCCCCTTGAGCATCTGCTGTTCCTGCATGGAAAACTTGACCCGCTGCCCTATGACAGCTCCCAGCCCATTCACCGCCTCCACCGTCAGCTGACGGCTTCCGGCACAGGCTCCACAGGCGCTGCAATCCTCATGCCTCCCCACCTTCACCGTGGCGGTGCCATCTTCAGGATTCACCCCAATAACAAATCCTTCCTCCTCCTTCATCTGCCACACCACCTCAGATTTTCAGAAATTTCATTTATGATACTTATTTACATTAACATCTTTTGTATTCGCCATAAATGCAGATAATCCTTTTGTAATTGTAGAAAAACACAAAAATCCCCCTGCCCGTACAAGCCACAGCCCGTACAAAACAGGAGGAATAATTTTAAATTACCCAATCACTTTCCCTAAGACACCATCTTTATATTCTTCCACCAGCTCTACCTGGTAAATCTCCCCACAGGTAACTTCATCCTCGGTATAGACTCGGATATAGTTATCCGTCAGGCCGTCAGTGATGCCGTCGGTGTTGGTCTCGAACAGCACCCGCATGGTCCTGCCCAGGAAGGAGCGATAGAACTCACGGGATTTCTTTTCAGCCAGAGCCTGCATGCGGTGGACGCGGTCTTTTTTGACCGGCTCGGGAATCTGGTCCTTGCGGGCAGCGGCGGGGGTGCCTTCCCTTCTTGAGTATGGGAAAACATGCATACGGGAGAAGTTCATTTTTTCTACAAACTTCAGCCCCTCAGCAAATTCTTCTTCTGTTTCACCCGGAAAACCTACGATGATATCCGTAGAAACTGCTACGCCGGGCAGTTCCTGCTCCACCTGCTCAATGAGGCGGGCGAACTCCGCCGTGTCGTAGCGGCGGTTCATGTCGCGCAATACCTTGTCGGAGCCTGCCTGCAGGGGCAGGTGCAGATGGGCACAGAAGCGGTCGTCGCTGCGAATCAGCTCAAAGAGTTCTGGAGAGAGCTCTATGGATTCCAGGGAGCCCAGGCGCAGGCGCTTCAGCCCCTGCACCTGCAGCACCTCCCGGCAGGCATCGGTGAGGGTGACGTCGCCCTCCAAATCGCTGCCGTACTTGCCCAGATGGATGCCCGTCAGCACGATTTCCAGGAAACCTGCCGCCACCAGCTTTTCCGCTTCCCTGCGGATGGCAGAGAGCTGACGTGACTTCACGGGACCGCGGGCATAAGGGATAATGCAGTAGGAGCAGAAATTCTGGCAACCGTCTTCGATTTTTAGGAAAGCCCTGGTACGGCGGGGCATATCGTAAAGGGGAATATCCTCGAAGGAGTCCGTATGCATCACATCACCCACGCCGTCCAAGGGCTTGCCATCTTCACGGGCAGCGCACTCCACGTATTCTACGATGCGGGAGCGCTCTTTGGTGCCCAGGACTACCCGGACTCCCTCCAGCAGTTTCACTTCTTCGGGCTTCACCTGGGAGTAGCAGCCGCAAACGGCGATGATGGCATTGGGGTTCTCACGGCCTGCCCGACGGATGATCTGACGGGATTTCTTTTCGCCCAGGTTGGTGACAGCGCAGGTGTTGACTACGTAGACGTCGGCTTTTTCGCTGAAGGGGACGATTTCGTAGCCTTTGGCTTTGAAGAGGCCCTCCATGGTTTCTGTCTCAAATTGATTTACTTTGCAACCGAGAGTCATAAAGGCTGCTTTTGGCAAGATAATTCTTCCTTTCACTAATATAGACACACTGAAATTTAAGGCCTTACCTCCACCGCTTGCGGGGGAGGGGGACCGCCGGAAGGCGGTGGAAGGGGGGAACTAGGGGCCGAATCGTGCTCTTCGAAGTCACTTGCCCTTCTCGCCCCTTCCACCGGCTACGCCGGTCCCCCTTCCCCGTTTCACGGGGCAGGTAAGGCCTACAATTTAGGGGGTAATTCTAAAGTCAGCTACACGTGCAAAATGAATGTTTTTACACTACCCCAAATCCCCCAACTCATATTGAATCACAGTCATAGCCGCTATCGCAGCTGTCTCTGCTCTTAGTATCCTTGGGCCCAAGGTTACGCTTTGGCCGCCGGCTTCTTCTATGGCCTTGGCCTCATCAAGAGTAAAGCCACCCTCGGGGCCAATCAGAACTGAGGCATTTTTCGCCTTGGAGGCTTGCAGGGCTTCTTTGAGGGTCTTCTGCTCCTCGTTTTCATAGCAGAAGTATAATGGGTTGTCTTCACCGAATCCTGACTTTGCTAGGAATTCCTTGATGCCCATGATGGGCTCAACCTGCAGGAGTTTTGTCCTGCCGCATTGTTTGGCGGCTTCGTCGGCTATCTTTTGCCAGCGTTCCTGGCGCTGTTTGGCTTTTTTGCCATCGTACTGGGCTACGCAGTTGCGGCTGGCCAGGGGCTGGATTTTGTTGGCTCCCAGCTCCACGGCTTTCTGCACTATCCAGTCCATCTTGTCGGACTTCAGCAGGCACTGGACTAAGGTCAGTTCCAAGGGAGATTCCGTTGTGCCTTCCAGACGTTCCTTCAAGGTCAGCTCTACACTTTCAGCAGTGAAGGCAGTCATTTCCATCAGTGCCACGCTGCCCTCGTCGTCCACTACCGTCACCTGCTGCCCGGCCTTGGCACGCATGACGTGCATGAGGTGATGGGCATCCTGGCCGGTGATGTTGATTTTCTCAGCCAGGATCCCTTTATAAAAGAGCCGCCTCATGCTGCTTCACCTTTGCGGACGATGGTAATAGCTGTCCAGCCCTTTTCCTCCACCACTTTTGCCACCACGAAGCCATGCTCCAGGGCCGCTTCTGTCACTTCGGCCAGCCTTTCCGTGATAATGCCGGAGGCCAGCAGCCTGCCCCCCTCAGCCAGATGCTCATCCAGTTCCTCAAAGAGGCGGATGACCAGGTCGGCAATGAGGTTGGCAATGATGATATCTGCCTTGCCCTCGAAGGATTTCAGCAGGTCGCTCTGCCCCGTCCTGATACGGCTTTCCACCCCATTGGCACGGATATTTTCCCCGGCAATCCTGACGGCGGTGTTGTCGTAGTCCATGGCTGTGATGTCCGTGGCTCCCAGCTTGGCAGCGGTGATGGCGAGGATGCCGGAACCGGTGCCCACGTCGAAGACGCGCTGGCCGCCCTTGATAAGTCCCTCCAGCTCTCTGATGCACATGGAGGTGGTGGGATGGGTGCCGGTGCCAAAGGCGGCGCCGGGGTCAAGGCTCACCACGATGTCATCAGGAGCTGCCTCGTATTCCTCCCAGGCAGGGCGCACCACCACCAGCGCTCCCACTTTTTCCGTGTGGAAGTAAGCTTTCCAGTTGTCCTCCCAGTCCTCATCACGTACACTCTGGCTGGTAATGTCACAGGGGCCTGCAGCAGGTGTGGCTGCCTGCATGGCCCTGACCTTCTCTTCCAGTTCCGCCATGCGTTCAGCCAGTTCTTCGTCCACGGGCAGGTAAGCTTTCACCGTCACCACTTCTGTCTGCTCAGACCTGGGAATATCAGTATAGTCCCAGCCCCCGGCCTGTATGTAATCGTTCACCAAAGCCGGGTCTTCGATAACCACCCCGGAGGCGCCGATATCGTGGAAAATCTCCGCCACTACGTCCGTTGCCTCGTGGGAGGTACGGATGCTGACCTCGGACCACTCCATGAAAATGCTCCTTCCTAAAAAAACGGCTCCCCAGTCGGGGGAGCCAACATTATCAGTTAAACAAATCCTTCAGCTTCTCCTTGAAGCTCTTCTGCTCCGGGTTCACCTTGTCCCCGCCCTGCTCGGCAAATTCCTTCAGCAGTTCTTTCTGCTTGTCGGAAAGATTCTGGGGAGTGAGGACCTTGATGCGCACATGCTGATCACCGCGGCCCGTACCACGCAGGAAGGGGATGCCGCGATTCTTCATGCGCAACACTTTGCCGCTCTGGATGCCGGCGGGAATCTTGAGGTCCACAGGACCGTCCAGAGTAGGCACCTGCACCGTATCACCCAAAGCCGCCTGCACGAAGCTGATGGGCACCTCCACAATGACATCTGAGCCCTGACGGTTGAAGAACTTGTGGGGCTTGATGAAGATGTAGAGATAGAGGTCGCCGTAGCCGCCGCCGCGCACGCCAGCCTCGCCCTGGCCGGAGAGGCGCACTCTGGAGCCCTGGTCCACACCAGCGGGCACCTTGCCCTTGACGGTGCGCTGTCTCTTGATATGGCCTGTGCCGCCGCAGGCATGGCACTTCTTCTTGATTATCTTGCCCGTGCCGCCGCAGCGTCCGCAGGTGCGGCTGCTCATCATGCGGCCCAGGGGGGTATTGTGCACCACCTGCTGCTGGCCTGTGCCATGACAGTCGGGACAAGTCTCAGGAGAGGTACCGGCAGCAGCGCCGGTGCCGTGGCACTCACTGCACTCCTCGGTGCGGGGCACGGAAATCTCCACTTCCTTGCCGAAGGCCGCCTCTTCAAAGGTAAGCTCCAGGTCATAGCGCAGATCTGCCCCACGCTCCGGACCGGGCTGGCGTGAACGCCTGCCGCCACCTCCGAAGAAAGCATCGAAGATATCTTCAAAACCGCTGCCGCCGCCAGAAAAACCACCGCCGCCAAAGCCGCCGAAACCACCAAAGCCACCGAAACCGCCGGCACCAGCGCCGCCGCCCTCGAAGGCTGAATGACCGAACTGGTCATAGGCAGATTTCTTCTGGGGGTCCTTCAGCACATCATAGGCCTCGTTGACCTCCTTCATTTTCTCCTCGGCGGCCTTGGGATCATCCTGATTCAGGTCCGGATGATATTTGCGGGCCATCTTTTTATAGGCTTTCTTGATCTCAGCCTCAGAGGCGCCTTTCTGAATGCCCAGCACCTCATAATAATCGCGTTTCTCGCTCACGTTGCACCATCCTCGTAAATCTAGCTTGAGCCATATATATAATATACGCTAAGCCTGCTCAAGGCAAGCCTTTCATTAAAGAGAAATGGAGGTGGGAACCACCTCCATACCTCATTTATCTGAATATCAGACTATTTACTTCTTGTCACTCTCGGTGAACTCAGCGTCCACTACATCATCATCAGCCTTGGCCTGCTGCTGGGCACCGGCTGCGCCTGCAGCACCTGCATCAGCGCCGGGAGCACCCTGAGCGCCTGCGGCCTGAGCCTGCTGGTAAGCGGCAGCGGAGAGCTCATAGAGGGGCTTCTGGAGCTCCTCAGTAGCCTTCTTGATGGCCTCAGTGTCGGTGCCCTTCAGAGCTTCCTTCACCTTCTCGCAGGCTGCCTGGACTTCCTTCACCTTGCCCTGATCGGCCTTGTCGCCCAGATCCTTGATGGTCTTCTCAGCCTGATAAACCATCTGCTCAGCGGTGTTCTTGGTGTCCACAGCCTCTTTCTGCTTCTTATCCTCAGCTGCGTGAGCCTCAGCTTCCTTCACCATGCGGTCGATGTCTTCCTTGCTCATGCCGCCATCGGACTGGATGGTGATCTTCTGCTCCTTGCCCGTGCCCAGATCCTTGGCGGATACGTGCACAATGCCGTTGGCATCGATATCGAAGGAAACCTCGATGCGGGGCACGCCGCGGGGTGCAGGAGGAATATCGGAGAGCTCGAAGCGTCCCAGGGTCTTGTTGCCTGCAGCCATCTCGCGCTCGCCCTGAAGCACATGGATGTCAACAGAGGGCTGATTGTCAGCAGCGGTGGAGAACACCTGGCTCTTGTGAGTCGGGATGGTGGTGTTGCGCTCGATGAGCTTGGTGCAGACACCGCCCAGAGTCTCGATACCCAGGGACAGCGGAGTGACATCCAGCAGGAGCACGTCCTTGACCTCGCCTACCAGCACGCCGCCTTGGATAGCAGCACCCACGGACACGCACTCATCCGGGTTCACACCCTTGGAAGGCTCCTTGTTCAGGATCTTGCGGATAGCATCCTGCACAGCGGGGATACGGGAAGAACCGCCCACCAGGATGATCTTATTGATGTCGCTGCCGGAGAGGTCAGCATCTGCCATAGCCTTGTGAGTAGGCTCCATGGTGCGCTCTACCAGGTCGCGGGTCAGTTCATCGAACTTTGCACGGGAAAGGGTCAGGTCCAGATGCTTCGGGCCGGAGGCATCTGCCGTGATGAAGGGCAGGTTGATGTTGGTCTGGGTCATGCTGGAAAGCTCAATCTTAGCCTTCTCAGCAGCCTCGATGAGGCGCTGGGCGCTCATCTTGTCCTGAGAAAGGTCGATGCCATTCTCTTTCTTGAACTCCTCAACCATCCAGTCCATGACAGCCTTGTCGAAGTCATCGCCGCCCAGGTGGGTATCACCGTTGGTAGCCAGAACCTCGAAGGTGCCGCCGGAGAGCTCCAGGATGGACACATCGAAGGTACCGCCGCCCAGGTCGAAGACCAGCACAGTCTCGTCCTCATCCTTGTCCAGGCCGTAAGCCAGAGCAGCTGCCGTCGGCTCGTTGATGATGCGGAGGACCTCCAGACCTGCGATGCGGCCTGCGTCCTTGGTAGCCTGGCGCTGGCTGTCGTTGAAGTAAGCCGGCACCGTGATGACAGCCTGAGTTACGGTCTCGCCCAGATAAGCCTCGGCATCAGCCTTCAGCTTCTGGAGCACCATAGCGGAAATCTCCTGAGGAGTGTAATCCTTGCCATCAATGCTGACCTTGTAGTCACTCTCGCCCATGTGGCGCTTGATGGAAGCAATGGTGCGGTCCGGGTTGGACACAGCCTGGCGCTTGGCCAACTGGCCCACCAGACGCTGGCCGTCCTTGGTGAAGCCCACCACAGACGGGGTGATGCGGCTGCCCTCGGGGTTCGTGATAACAGTAGGCTCGCCGCCTTCCATGACGGAGACGACGGAGTTCGTAGTACCTAAGTCAATACCAATAACCTTTGACATGATAATCCTCCTATATGTGTAAACTAAATTATTAACAAAATATTTAGCTGTTCGCTACAACCTGCACCATGCTGGGGCGAATCACGCGGCCTTTCACCATGTAGCCCTTCTGGAGTTCTTGGGCAATGGTCTCATCCTCCAGCTCCGGGTTCTCCACCCGCATGACTGCCTGGTGGAAGTTGGGGTCGAATTTAGCGCCCTCAACCTCGATATGCTCAAGGCCGTTCTTCACTAGGACTTCCCCAAACTGCTTGAAGATCATCTCCACGCCCTGCTTGAAGGAATCAATGTCCTTGGCCTCAGCAGCCATGGCCCGCTCGAAGTTATCCAGAAGAGGAAGCATATCCTTCAGGATGCCCTGAGTCACCACTGCAGAAAGCTCTTCCTTTTCCTTGGCGGTGCGGCGGCGGAAATTCTCGAAATCAGCCTGCAGGCGAAGAGCACGCTCTTCCTTTTCCTGCACAGCCGCCTGCAGCTTTTCAAGCTCAGCCTTGGCAATGGCAACCTCTTCCTGAGGTTCTGCCTGAGCTTCAGTCTCGGCATTTTCTTCGGCAGTAGGAGCCTCTTCAGCTTCTCCCTCCGCCTCCTTGCCTACAGCACGCTTGATTTCCTCCTGCATGTCCGCCAGCTTCTGCTCATCTTTTTTCTTTAATTCATCTTTCATGAATGATGGCAATTCCTTCACCTTCCTTATGGTCATCTCGTACCGCTTCACCAGTTGTACTTTCTGATGACCTCGGTAAGATTGTCATTCATATATTCCAGCAGGCTCATGGCCTTGGCGTACTCCATGCGGGTAGGTCCCAGCACTGCAATGGTGCCCAGAAGCTCCCCGTTCAGATGATACGTGGCCGTGATGATGCTGCTGTCCTTCATGTGGGAATCCTCATTTTCCTGGCCGATGGTGACCTCCAGGCCGTCTCCCATGTGGGCGTGGAGGATATCCTTGATAAGTTCCTCCTCCTCAAGCATCATCAAAGTGTGCTTGACCTTCTCCACATCGTGGAACTCAGGCTGTGTCAGCATCTGAGTGGTGCCTCCCAGGTAAAGCCTTTCCTGCTTGCCTGAGTCCAGCGCCCGATTCACCACTTCAAGGGCAGATTCGTACAAGCCCTCGTCCCCAATCTCATCCCGGATAGGCAGCAGCCTGTCAGGAGAGATGGCAGAAAGAGACTTGCCCGCCAGATTCTTGTTGATGACAGCAGCCATGCGCTGGAAATCTTCGAAAGTAGCGCCATCCGGCATCTCCACAATCTTGTTTTCCACAAAGCCTGCATCCGTCATCAGCACCGTGATGACCCGCCTGTCATCCAGGGGCAGGAACTGCAGCACCCGGAACCTGGCCTGGGTCAGCTGAGGTGCCAACACCAGGGAGACGTTCTTCGTCACCTTGGAAATGATCCTGGCAGTCTCCTGGAACACCTCGTCAATGCGACGAACCCTTGCCTGATACCAGTCGTTGATGAGTTTCTTTTCCTCATCGCTGACCGGCTTCGGCGGAATCAGCCCATTCACATAGAAGCGGTATCCCTTGGATGAGGGCACCCGCCCCGAAGAAGTGTGCAGATGCTCCAGGTAACCCAGCATCTCCAAATCCGCCATCTCATTGCGGATGGTGGCGGGGCTAACCCCCAAATCATGCTTGCGGGCAAGGGTACGGGAACCAACCGGTTCAGCCGATTCGATGTAGTCATCAATAATGGCCTTCAGCACTTTTTGCTTGCGTGCATCCAGTTCCATTGGCACCCCTCACCTCCCCGCCGGGTCCTGTTAGCACTCTCGTTAAATGAGTGCTAAATTGAATCTAATAAGAATATACACCGCATAAAACAAAAAGTCAATAGAAAAATCAAAAAGTCAAAAAATAAGTGTCCCCATCTGCTTCAGATGAAGACACCTGTCAAACACACTCAGCCTCCTGCCCAGTTCCGCACTCTTCGGCAGGCCCCTAAAACTCTGCCAGCTTCCAAAGCCGCCGCAGGTATATGCCCGCCAATCAGGAAGGAATCCGCCTCCTCCACAGCCAGCCCAGCCTTCTTCCTATAATAAAGCCACACCTGCCCTGCCCGGGGGGTGAGGTTCTCTGCCAGGAAGATCATATCCTCCCTGCCGCTGTACAAACCACCCAAAAGCTCAATTTGATCAGCAGCACCTATGCCCTGCTTCTGCAAGAGCGACTGAAAGGCACGCAGGATATCTGGCAAGTGGCGGCTCAGCTGCAGGGCAGCCAGATACTCATTCAGAGCTTCATCTTCCCTTCCTCCCATATATGCCATCTCTCCCAAACGGGCGTGGATATGGGGCAGCAGCCTGCGGGAACTGTCAGTGACAGCCTCATCCCCCTGAGATTTGCTCAGTTCTTCCTCCCCGTCTAAAGCCTTTCGCAGGATTTGCTCCGCTTCCTCATAAAGCCGTGCTTCGAAGAGGCACAGCCCTTTCATAGCCTGCAGGCGGTAGAATCTCGGATACTCCTTCAGCCCACCTTCCAAAGGCACCAATGCCTCCCGTATGGTATGTCCCCCCTTGAGACAGCTACTGGCCCAGGTCTCCCAGGCATTCTTGCGGTCATGTGGGGGAAGATTTGGTTCTTCGATGATCTTTTTTGCATACACCATGGCCTTCTCATAGTCCCGCAAGCCATAGTAAGTATCCATGAAATAGTGCCACTCCCCGGGGGAGTCACCATACTGCTGCCGTCCTGCCTCCAGCATCTCCAGGTTGCGTGTGAACTTCTTCAGCTGCTGCCGGGAGGAATAGCCCGTGTGGTAGACTGTCAGCTCACGGGCCAGATAGATGCTCTGCTGGGGAATCCCCGCCAGGACTTCATGGATATACCCCTGATATCTGAGCTGGGGCAGATTGCGGAAGATCCGCAACTGCACGATAGCTTCCATGACCCGGTTGTTATCGTCCTTATCTATATTGATCAAAGGGCAGGTAACCCCTAATATGTTCCTGCCCTCCAACTCTTTCAACAAGGCAGGTATGCGCTGCTGCGAGGCCTCATCAAAATACTCATCAGCATCAGGAAAGACAATCCAGCGGCCACTAGCCTTCCCTATGGCAAAGTTCTTGGCGGCAGCAAAATCATTTATCCACTGGAAATCAAAGACCTTGGCGCCTGCTGCCCTAGCTAGTTCCTTGCTATTATCCTCTGAACCCGTATCCACCACTATCATTTCATCGGCAAAAGTTCTCACAGAAGCCAGCCACTTAGGCAGGTTCTCTGCCTCGTTTTTCACTATCACACAAGCAGAAATAAACATATCTCCCCCGTACTCCTTCAGTACTTCCCCCACCAGGGGCAAAAGGTACGCCGCATTTGCCCCCAGGGCAGCAAAATCCTTTGTGGTCTCCAGACTTTGGCAGCTTTCATATATGGAAAGGCCCCTGCGCAAAAGCTCCTGCGCCCCCGGCTCTTTCTTTTCATGCAGATAAAGCCCCAGCATCCAGGGAAACTCTGCGGACATAGGCAGAGCAACTTCCGCCGCCTCAGTCACTTTTTCTATTTCAGACAAAGGACTGTCCAGTCGCATAAGACTTGAGAGATAGGCGCTATACAGCCCTGCCAGATTATCCGTAGAAATCTCCTGCTCCCTGTCCTCCGCACTCAGTATTTCCTCCGCCAGGCGGCAGGTTTCCTCCCACTCCTTCAGACCGTAGGCACAGTCAAGGAGATATTTTTTCTGCTGCAAAGAAGCCTTTCCTCCCGCTTCTTCTATATCTCTCAAAAGCAAGCGACGATTTCTGAGCAATTTGTCCGCAGCTATGTTCTGGGAATAGCCCGTATGGTGTATTTCAATTTCCTTGGTGGCCAGCACCTTGTAGCGCTGGGGGACATCCAGCGCCTCATGGATACGCCCCTTGTACCGCAGTCCCCGCAAATTGCGGAAAAGCCGCAGCTGCACCGCAGCGCTCTGCAGCTGCATGCCATTGTCTTCATCAAAATTCACCCACCGACAAAGAATCCCCGCCGTCCTGATATCCCTGTCCGTCTCCTCCAAAAGAGAACGCACCCTGGAAATGGACTCAGGAGGAAAATACTCATCCGCATCCAAAAAGAGAATCCACTTCCCCGTGGCCTGCTCCAGAGCAAAATTCTTGGCCGCAGAAAAATCATCCCGCCAGGGAAAACTAAATACCCGCGCTCCCCCAGCCTCAGCTATCTCCACCGTCCTGTCCTCAGAACCAGTATCCACCACGATAAGCTCATCTGCCAGCTGCCGCACACAAGCCAGCCAGCGAGGCAGATGCTTCTCCTCATTTTTCACTATGACACAGGCAGAAAGGTTAACCATAGAGCTACCTCCACGCTTATGCGTTGCGTTTGCTATGCTATTGATATAAAATTATCCTATGAATCCAATTACCAGGAGGTGTCGTATTGTGAAGCAGAATTATGTCATGCCCGTAGGCGTAGACGATTTTCGCCAGGTGCGGGAAGAGTACTATTATGTTGATAAGACAGACTTTATCAAAGCTCTTATTGACGGTCACAGCAAAGTGACCCTCATCACACGCCCACGACGCTTCGGCAAGACTTTGGCTATGAGCATGCTGTACTACTTCTTTACCATGGAGGACGCAGGCGCTAACAGAAATCTGTTCAAAGGTTGCAAAGTTGAAACAGCTGGTGAAAAATACATGAAACATCAAGGCACCAAGCCTACCATTTTCCTCAGCTTAAAAGATATCAAGCAAGTGGACTTCACACGCATGATGAGAAGTTTCAGTTCTCTCATGCAGGATCTGTATGCTCTGCACAGCTATCTTCTGGACAGTGACTGCCTAAATGAATATGATCGTGAATACTTCCATTCGATAGTCACTCGCCAAGCAGACAGTGTAGATCTTCAGCTTTCCCTGAAAAAACTGACCGTTTGGCTGCAACGGTATCACCAAAAAGCTGTCTTATTGCTGATAGACGAATATGACGCCCCCATACAATATGCTTTTGACCACGATTACTACGATGAAGCCATTGAATTCATGCGCAATTACCTTAGCTCCGCATTGAAATCGAACCCAAGTCTGGACTTCGCAGTAATAACCGGTGTGCTTAGGATTGCCAAGGAAAGCATCTTCAGTTCCCTGAACAATCTTGAAATTGCCAGCGTTGTTTCTGGCAGATATCAATCCGCCATGGGATTTGACTATCATGAAATTGAGCAAGTAGCAACTGATTTCAATTGTCCCCAAAAACTGGAAGAAATCAAAGACTGGTATGACGGTTACAATTTTTCGGGGCAGGAAATCTATAATCCCTGGTCAGTCATCAACTACATACTCCATAACTGCCAGCCTGCTCTCTATTGGTTGAACACCTCTGGCAACACCATACTTAACGATTTATTGAAACATATCGATAAAAAACAGGAAAAAGAGCTTTATACCTTGCTACGCGGCGGCTCAATCACTGCCAGGATTGACGAAAGCATCATATATACCGATATCAGCAAAAGTCGCAACGCTCTCTACACTATGCTCCTCACCACCGGCTATCTGACCCCGGTCTCCCAACCTAGCCTGACAGGTTTCACCCTTTCAGCCCGCCTGCGCATCCCCAACCAAGAAATCCGCGCCGTTTACGCCAAGGAAATATTGGAACGCATAGAATCTATGGATGGCCAGCCTAATCTCCTGAGCATGATGGACAATCTCCTATCCGGCAATGTAGAGGAATTCTCTGCCAGACTCAATGAGTATCTGGAAACATTGGCAAGTTACTATGACACCGCCAACCGGGAGAACTTCTACCACGGCTTTCTCCTGGGCCTGCTGGCTCTTCTATTGCCTGATTACACAGTCCGCTCGAACCGGGAAAGCGGTTATGGCAGATTCGACATAGCAATCTTCCCGAATCGGAAACACCAAAATGGTGTTATCATGGAATTCAAGGTAGCAGAAAGCGAAGCAGCCTTGCCTAAAATGGCCGAAGCAGCCCTCACCCAAATTGAAAGCATGGACTACATGGCCGAGTTCCGCAATAAAGGAATAGAGCAAGTATGGCAGTACGGCATAGCCTTCTGCGGCAAAAAAAGCCATATAGCAGCAAAAATATAACTAATAACTACAAATTTTCTTTTATCTAATATTGACTGCCTCACGCGCAGGCACACACTCAGATTTATTCTAACCCACACTCCCGCCAAAGCGGGAGCTTTTTTATTGGCAGCAGGTCTTAGCAAAATCTTATAGGCTTCTGTGCCCCCTTGGCTATCTGCATATTCAAGGCTTCATAGGCATACAGCATGGTCTCCACGCTGATGCCCAATATGCAGTGGGCCTCATCCTTCCGGCTGCAGCCGGGGCCGTCAATATCATGGCAGTCATCACGGTGCTCTTTAGGGAAGACCTGCACGGCAGGCACACCCCAGGGGGCGAAGCGGACGGGCATGGAAACACTATATAGCTTCAAATCCAACGGATAGGCATAAGCCACCAGAACAGGCACCTTCTGAGCTACCGAAAGATGCACTGCTCCCGTATCATTTCCCAGGTACTTCTGGCAACGCTTCAAAAGAGCAGCTGTTCCCCTAAAAGTGAGCCGACCTGCTACTGATACCACCCTGCCCCGAAAATTTTTATTCAATTCTTCTTCCAGCCAATGAGCAATTCTCTGTTCCCTAGGCCCCCCCAATATCACTATCGCTGTCCTTGGCTCTCTGGCTAAAATTGCCTCTGACAATCTGGCCCACCGGTCCACCGGCCAGCGTCTCCGCTCCTCGCTCACCCCCGGCATCAGAGCATAAATTTGCCGGTAGCCCCTGACACGCAGACTTCTCAATACCGCCGTAGCCGTCTTTTCATCTTCCTCATCGGTCCAGACCTCCAGCGACCTGTCCTCTACTGTCTTTCCCGTCAGCGCTTCCAAAAGCCGCAAAGCCTTCTCCGAATCACGCAAAACTTCGCCCCTATTCCTCGGCACAGCAAGCGTCAGCATATCATACCAGAGTTTAGCCTCCGGCTTCATTTCTGCTCCTTCAAAAACATAGGGCCCATAGCCGACACGTTCCCGGACACCTGCCAGATACAGCCATAGTTTATCATTTGCTCCACGAGCTTCGTTCCAGGTAAAGCCCAAAGAGTAACGGTGTGCTAAAATTTTTGGTAATTCTTCCAAAAAGGCAGCCACATAATCCTGCCAATTTTCAAAACTATACGAATCACATCTCACTTTCACTTCATTCACATAAGGAGATTTCTCCGCCAGTTCTCTGCTGTTTTCTGGCACCAGCAAAGTGACAAAAGCTTTGGGATATTTTCTCTTGATTTCTCTTATCAAAGCTGAGGACATAATAAAATCGCCGTTGGCTTCACTATGCAGAAGCAGAATAGATGAAACCTCCCCAGTCTCCCGCCAGCCGTTCTCACGAAATGCAGGTTCCAACTCGCAGGTCAAAGACGCCAAGGGCAAAGAAGTCTCCCCTCTATGCCTTTCAAAAAAATTCCTCTCAGCCGCCAACATTCTCTCAACCGCTGTATCCACACCTTTTCCCTCACTCTCAAACATTCGGCAATGACTTTGCAATACAGCACAATCTTCTGCAAAAACAACTGTGCTCCTACACCAACTGGAGCTTTTCATTGTACGACATCTTCCTGCAAATTTTTATATAACTCTTCTACATCTCGCATATAGGCATGTCTATCCATCAATGGAGATTCTTGCATCATCTGCCTTAGTCTGCTACGCAATATTGACAAAAATTCATAATCACTGGCTAACTCTACTGCAATGGCCACATACTTCCCCCCGCAATCGGCTGATAGTTCCCCCATACCCAAATTCCTTAAGAAACTCTCCCCAAACCTCGCTCCGTGACGATTGCCGCACAAGGACACCAGCGGAACCCCCATGTACAAAGCTTCGCAGGTTGTAAGTCCGCCAGGATAAGGTGAGGTATCCAGTGCAATGTCAATCTCTCCATATTCCTGTAAATAATCTACCGAATAGCTCCTCAACTCGATGCGTTCCAAAGGCATCTTCAGACTCTTCAAACGTCTAATTGTATAATCACGCCCCTCATCTGTACTCAAAAGCTGATGCTTAAGCATCAATCTAGAACTAGGAACTTGAGCCAAAATTTCCCTCCACAGACTCAGCATACCATCATTGACCTTAACGAAATTATTAAAGGAACCAAATGTGACATACCCATTTCTTAGGCAGGGCGGTGGCACAACCTGAGGAAATTTCTTATAAGGGCAATAACAAAAATGAGTATGTGGCAATCTGAGGAGTTTTTCTGTAAAGTAGGGAGAATATTCCTCTGGAGCGCAATATATATCTGATAAAAAACCGTCGCACTCCGAAATACCTGTACTATTAAAATAGCCAATCCCAGAAATCTGTATTTTAGCAGCCCGGTAAGCTAAGACCGGCAAAGCATTATTTCCCGTATGCCCCCCAAGTTCAACCAAGATATCAATTTCATCACGCCGTATATCACTGGCGATTTCATCAAAATTCTTGCCAGCAATATTTCTCCAATAAACTGGTGCGCTCTGCAAATCTTCCGTTACAAAATCACTTTTTTTATTAAGTTGAAAAACATACACCTTGAAAAATCTTCTATCAAAATCAAAGAAAAAAGGGCGAACAAACTGCCCTACTGCATGGTCCATCAAATCCGCGGAAAGATAACCTATACGAATTTTTTCATGCTGCCATTGTGGTAAAGGATATGCCTCTATTTTCATCTTCTTTAGGTAATACCTATACAGTCGGTAAACTTCCTGTAATCTATCCGATGACAAATTCTCTATTGCATTAGCCACAAATAAGGCATTACTGATTTCCACAAGCTTTTGTGGTATTTCTGGCTCAAGTTGTGCCGATTTCATATAAGATTCTACAGCCTTCTCACTCTGTCCTAGTCTGGCATATGTCCCCCCCAAAATGCTAAAAGCACCAGCCAATCTCTTTTTATCTTCGCTGGTGGCATACTCCCTCAGCAATGCCTTCAGCTGGACAATCGTAGATACATACTTTTTCTGTTCCCATAGAATATGTGACTTTAAAAGTTCTGACACAAGTGACTTTGCGCCTGTTTGCTGGTAATAACTCTCCAATAATTGCCAGGCTTCGTCATAAGCTTTCTGCTTGAACAATCCCAAGGCTCGTTCATATACAACAAAAAAACCTCTCACTTCAACAGAGTCTACCATCATAATTCCCCGCTTATACTCACAGTTTTTCAAACACAATTTGCGGCTTCACTGATAAATCTAAGCATATATATTCATCTAGCAAGGATGCACCGTCTAGATAATCTAAGCCTTCCTTCAATCCAGCTGAAGATAGCAAACTATTTATACGCGGATAATCTGGTACAAAAAAAAGATATAGATGCTTTTCAACATCATAACTCAGTTCCAATTTCAAATGTTCATTTGTGCCTAGAAAACATATACGATATTCCCTTTTAAAAGGATCCACACTATCGTTCATAGAAAATTCACTGCCATCTAATGTGCATGGATTTTTTAGCATATTTATTACTTTGGGCATAAATTCGCTAGTCGAGGCAATGACCAAAGACTTATGACAAAGAACACTTGCCATTTGCCGTAGGAGGATAGTCTTATTTATTACCATAGGTGCATAGTACCCCTTAAACACTTGAGTGAATGTATCAAAGAATTGACAAAAAAATTCAGGTGTGCACCAAGGCGTCTTGAGAAAATATTTAAAATAAAGCAAATCTCTCGGATCATCTTTATCAAGTCCAAGATGATGACCTAAATAATGATATATGCCCCGAACCTCACAGGGCTTGCCGTAATCTTTATCCCAATTAATCAAAATGTTATAATACCAAGGTAAAGGAGTCACATCAGCAGCGAAATAATAATTCAGTATACTCTGATCATAAAATTCACTTTCATCAGGATGCTCTGCCAATATTTTGAGGCCTTCTATCAATAAATTTTCCTTACATCTTAGTTTTCTTAAATCAATCAACAAAACACCTGCATTAAAATACGTTGTCAACGAAACACCTTTATCCCCCATACGCCTCGAAAGAATATCCTGTGCCTCCCCTTCGGCTTTCACTCCATAATGTGTTAAAATATCCGATTCCCTTACAGCAGATAACCCCGCAATTCCTATTTCTTCCTGCCAAATTTCTTTAACATCTATGTTTACAATAGTGTCTGCATCTAGATAGATTATGCGGCCCAATTCTCTTGGGAGCAAATCTGGAGCCAAAAGCCTGTAAAGCGTAGCTTCTGTAAAGTGTGCATCATGAATGGCCTTGGGAAAAATTTCTTCAGCTTCTTCCCATAACTTTGGTATTATTTTACGTACATTATAAAAAAGTATTCTTTGCCCATAGCAATTCACCAATTCCTCAAACTTACTTTTATTCTTTTCTGAAATACTGCCATCATGAAAAATATGTATTCTCACCTTCTCACTGGTATTTTCCAAAAGAGAACAGATAGATGTTCCCACCACCTTGCTGTAATTTCCATTTTTATCCACCATTGCATAGAGAATGTCTATTATTGCATCATTACCAGTCATCTGCATTGCCTCCCGAATTAATACCATATAATATTCTTGCCGACTTATTGTCAAGAATTTTTATTTGGAAGCAACTTTATAAACCAGTCAATAGTATTCATGAACATCTGCGGATCAACATAATCCAATACCTGACATTCACGATGCTTCAAATAATAATCCAGTAGCAAGGGATGCTGAGACAATGTAGTTTCTCTGGCATAAATAATCATATTTTGAGCATAACAAATAATGCATCCTTGCAATTTATCTTTTTGTGGACGAATACAATCTATGGGAACATAACCGAAATTGTAAAATATATCTGCCCAATAGGACTGCCACTGCTCATTGATGTGATTTGTCCCACCTTGGAAAGGTATTGCCGCTGAAAATAACACCACATCACTTATTTCCGTTAGATTGCGTACAAACTCAACGGCTCTCTCTTTAGGGAGATGTTCTGCCACTTCAAGGGACTCAACCAAATCTGCTTTTTGACTCACATTTACAAAGTTTTTAGATAAATCTGCCGCCATAAACTCTTCTTCTTCAATATAAAGCATATTTCTATCTACATAATCACCATCCACACCATATACCTGGGAACCCTCAGACTTCCAAACAGCCAGCCACGTTCCCAGACCACACCCCATATCAACTACCGTACGCGGATTAATAAATCCTTTAACTAAAGGTATTACTATCCTCGCAGATTCATAACTTCCATCTTTTTGTGACCGATAAAACTTTTCGTCATATGTACCCATTCCCTATCCCCCTAACATTTTAAGAACAAATTATACTCTTTAGTATTGCTTTTTTCTATACCAAGTTTTTGAAGCAAATTGAAGAAATGAATATCTTCTGTCAGCTCAAGGGATTTAAGGTTTTCTCTCATAGATTCATACTCTGGCTGATTCAGCGCAATCAATAAAACATCTTTATTCTTATTAAAATCAAATATATACTCCTCCATCTTCTCAAACGGTATAAACAACTCATCTTCTCGTAGCATCAGCATATTACAAATGCTATCCCTTGCACTATCTAACCCAACAACAATTCTTCGCTTATTTGCGCATTTATTTCCCAAATCCAATATTTCAAATCTTACATATTCTATCATACGACTCATATTGCCTATAAATATTTCATCACACCATGGAGTTTTAGAAAAATATCTATAAAAAAGAGCATTATACTCATCTCTCATTTCAAACCCCAAGCAGTTATTGACGTAATGATATATACATTTACCCACACTCTTGTGAGATTCCTGCTCCATCCAAACAACTGCATTATATTTACCATCCAACACACAGCTACGAGGAAAATAATAATTAAGTATATCTTGATCCAAATAATCAGGATCATGTCTCATCAAAAAAGACAATGCCTTGTCCGTCAAATCTTCTACTAATCTAAATTTATCTAAATCCACCAGCAGTACTCCGGCATTGAAATATTCTTTCTGAGGTACAATAGCATTACGCGTTATATTATGATGATATTTCTGTATAAAAGGATCTGCTGCTGCTCCTATACCATTAGGCCCTGTTTTTTCATGCCATAATTCACGAACGTCCATATTGACAATAGTATCAGCATCCAAATAAATAATACGTTTTTCTGATGAGAGGACCTCCCCCATAATTAGCCTAAAAAATGTTGCTATGCTTAATCTGGAATTTGCGAGTTTTGGAATGATGCCGTTGATTCTTTCCCATAGATCTGAATAAGATGTACTCACATCATGCAAGACAAGTTTTTGCTTGTACTTTTCTTCAACAAGTCCGTACAAGTAATCAACATTTCTTTTATTTAAAGTACCATCATGCAGAATATGAACTATTACATTTCCCGATGTATTATCTAGCAACGAACAAATAGATGTTCCTGCTATCTTCGTGTAACCTCCATCTGTATCAGACAGTGCATAACAAACATTGATTTTTTCTGCCGCCATATGTACATCACCTCGATATTACATACCCTCGAAAATCTCTTGGATAGTATACAAGTCATCTACCAGCTTTCTATTCTCTAGGAACATATCCCCATCCAAAAAATGCTCTCCCTCTACTAAACCTGCTTTTTCAAGCATTACTTTAATTTTGGGGTAATCTGGCAAAAATAACAAATAGAAATGAGTTTCCACATCATATTCAAAACGCAACTGCAAGGAATTTCCTTGCCCCGCTTGGCAATAAATCGTATTTTCATTAAACAATTTATGAACACTAGAACCAAAGCCATCGGCATAGACTACTACCAAAGTTTTACCACCTATAGCTGATAATACAGCACGTATCTTTTTGAAAGTTGTGCTGCCTGTTAATTGATATAACTTTCTAAATTCACTAAAAAAGCGACAAAAAAATTCTCCGTCAGCCCAAGGAGTCTTTAAAAAGTAATTCCAGTACATAGTGTCACGTTCGTCTTTAGGATTGAGTGTCAAGCTATGACCTGAATAATGATATATCCCCTCTATCGTCTTTGTATTTCCATTCTTTTTATCCCAATACTGTAACAAATTATACCTACTCGGCAAAGGTGTCAAATCCTTAGCAAAGTAATAATTTAGAATATTTTGGTCATAAAAATTTGTTTCATCACTAATACCAGTCAACATTCTAAAACCATCCAGCAACAAATTCCCCCTTTTTCGCAAGATATGTAAATTCATAAGCAAAACTCCAGCATTGAAGCAATTATCTATATTCACACCACCAGCAGACATATCTTCAACAGTCTGTTGGAAAGGTGAATCTAATCTCTTCAATTCAAAGTGTTTTATCACATCTGCTTCACGAACTGCCGCTAATCCAGAAGGGCCAATTCTTTCTTGCCATAATTTTATGATATCAATGTTAACCACAGTATCTGCATCCAAATATATTAAACGTTCAATATTCGACAGTATCTGTGGTGCAAGCAAGCGGTACAAAGTTGCTTCTGTAAAACGTGAATCGCTAATCGCTTTTGGCAAGATTCGTTCTGCCTCTTCCCACACATCCACAAGAAGTTCCCTTACATTATAAAACTTTATTCGTTGCTGGTAAACTTCGACCAGCTGTTCTAGACATTCGCGGTTCTTGCCACAAACACTGCCATCATGAAAAACATGAATCCTAATTCGAGAATTTGTATTTTCTAATAGAGAACATATAGATGTCCCTACTAATTTACTGTAATTCCCATTTCTGTCTTTTAATGCATAAAGAATATCTATGATATTTTCTTTCAAACTTACTCGCCTCCCTTTTCACAGCATCTCAAACAATTTGGTAGGATTTGTGAGACCACCTGTTCCTGGTGTATCTTCAATAAATATATTACCATCCATATAATTTCCTTCTTCTTCCAACCCAGCCTGTTCCAACATAACCTTCAATTCCACATAATTATTGACAAAAAAGAGGTAATAGTACTCATCAACATCATACGGCAAATTGAGATTAAAACGCCCCTCTTCTCCTAATGGATAATAACAGACATCATCTGGAATTATAAATTTGCCTTGTTTTTTTGCCCTAACATTACTCTTTTTCACTACTGTTTTCCCGTCTCTTATTTTGGGATTCAAATTAGCCGCTTCCTCTATATGATAATCGAAGTCTTCCGGTTTTGTTATCAAATGACTGACCAAATATTTCTTTTCATCACTCACCGCTAAAACCAGTTTCTTCTTTGCCAGCGAACCTATAATTTTCCGCAATGAAATTATTTTTTGAGATGTACGCCACAAATATATTTCTTCCATCTTATGATAAAAACTGCATAAAAATTTGCCGTTTGCCCAAGGAGTTTTCAAAAAATAATCATAGTACAATGTATCTCTTACATCATGTTCATCCATCTTAAGGCTTCTACCCATATAATGATATATACCCTCGACTTCCCTCGGTCCTTTAAATTCCCTCTCCCAATGCTGAAGAATATTATAGTACCATGGCAAAGGTGTCACTTTTCTAGCAAAATAAAAGTTCAAGATATTCTGATCATAGAAATTATTATCAGCATCGCAATTCAATGCAACCTTCAATCCTTTTAGCAGTAAATTACCCATAGGTCGTATTTTATCCAAATCCATCAAGAGAATTCCTGCATTAAAACATTCATCAATTTTCTCCCCCAGACTTTCCCAATAATCCAATAATTTCTGCAGTTCTTCTCCAACCCCTGTACCGTGCATACCGTACTGCATCAATAAATCATTCTCTCTAACAGCCGCCATGCCATTTTCACCAATTTTTTCCTCCCAAAGTTTCTTTATATCAATATGCACTATAGTATCTGCATCAATATAAATCAAACGTGAGATATTACTCGATAATATTTCTGGTGCAAGAAGTCTATACAGCGTTGCCTCTGTAAATCTAGCATCCCTTATAGCTTCTTTCTTGATTTTTTCTGCTTCTTTCCACACTTTCGGCAATAACTTTCTTACATTGTATAAAACAATCTCTTGCTTATAATCCAATGCTAATTTTTCAAAGTTTAATTTGTTTTTTCCTTTTATGCTCCCATCATGAAACAAATGTATACGAACCTTTTCTTTTGTATTTTCAAACAATGAACATATTGAAGTCCCTGCTAGTTTACTATAAGTACCTTTCTTGTCCACCAATGCATAAAGCACTTCTATTTTTCTTTCATCTTGTTCCATGTCGTTCACCCCTCCAATAGTAATTTACATCCTCTTACTACATTCGACAGTTGATGTAAAAAACCTTTATAGATTAAAATAATTTAAGCCCCCCACTGAAGCGGAACTATCAATCATCATAATGTTCTTTACTTGAAACTATCCATATATAGTCGTCGCTGTAAATATCATAATTTTTCGTTTTATTTTATATGGATGCAACACTAAATCCCCCTCCCAAAGGAGGGGGATTCACAGTTAATGGCAACTTTACGTTGACGCGATGTTTAATTACTGGAGCAGAGACAGGACCGAAGAACTGCTCTGGTTGGCCTGGGCCAGCATGGACTGAGCTGCCTGCAACAGGACGTTGTTCCTGGTGTAGTTCGTCATTTCCTTGGCCATATCTGCGTCGCGGATAGTGGATTCGGAAGCCTGGACGTTCTGACTGGAAGTCGTCAAGTTGGTGCTGGTGTATTCGAGACGGGACTCGATAGCGCCGATGGTGGTCTGCTGATCCAGAGCTTTCTGGATAGCATTGTCCAGCACATTGATAGCAGCGTTTGCATTCTTCTGGGTAGAAACGTTTAAGGTTTCACCGTTGCTGCTCTGCAATCCCAAAGCCTCAGCACGCATATCAGTCAAGCCCACACGGATGGACTGGTTAGCCTTGGTGCCTACCTGCAAGGTGATGGCATTGTCCTTGGACACGTTCTGAGCGCGAATAGTCTCAGAGAAGTTATCCAAAGCTGCGTTCACACTCTTCTGTACTGCCCCCTTGGTGTTGCTGACACTAAGGGTAATGCCTGAAACCTGAGCGGAAACACCGGTCGTTGCCGCGCGAACAGTGATACCATTGCTGCGGTCTGCCGTGTAAACAGTGTCACCTGCAGTATCCTTACCAATGATAGTGTCATTACCAATGTTGTAATCTATGGATGCCTTAAGAGTAAGTGTACCAAAGGTGGCCGACATAGCACTCTCCTTCTTAGTGGAGATTGCATTGTTAATAGCACTAATCTTACCGGTCGGAGTAGCCTGAGTATCAGCCTTGTTCAATTCAGCAACATAAGCACTAACATTAGACTTGTAGGCAGTAGTCAGTGAAGCCCAATCACTCTTGACAGTAGAATTGGAGAAGTCATACCCCTTCTCAATCAGTTGTTGCTTGAACGATGCCAGGTTAGCTTCCTGAATCAGGCTCTGCATATTGGCACCAGAAGCCTGGAGAGAAGTTGTGTAAGTCTTGCCCTGCTTCACGAACGAGATGGACACCGTGTCATCAGACTGGATGTTCAGGCTGTTGCCATTACGGTCAGTCATGGCGGTGAACTGGGTGCTTCCCTTAGTGCTCTCGTTCAGAGACTGGTTAGTAAAGGAAGTAGTGGTGGCGGTATCAATCTTGTTGTTGTGAGAGCCGTCTACCAGATACTTGCCGTTGTAGGTGATGTTGGCATTGTCGTTGATCTGGTCGATGGACTGGTCAAGCTCTTTCTGGATAGCCTGACGGTCTGCATCAGTCTTATCATCGTTGGCTGCGCTGATGACTTTTTCCTTCAACGTCTTGAGGATGTCAACAGTGGAGCTTACAGCACCTTCAGCGGTCTTCATCATAGAACTGCCGTTCTGGGTGTTGGCGTTAGCCTGGTCGAGGCCACGGATCTGGACTCTCATGCGCTCGGATATTGCGTACCCGGATGCGTCATCAGCTGCGCCGTTAATCTTCATGCCGGAAGATACCTTTGCCAGACTCTTGGAAAGAGCCGAGCTATTGGTGTTCAAGGTATTCAGAGTGTTGATTGCCGACATGTTGTTCTTTACTACCATTGCCATGATAATATTCCTCCCTGAGTGTTTAGTAACAATAAACTATCTGCAAACGGCCTTCCGTGACCGTCTTTGCCAAACTCTTATATAATAAACCGAATAGACCCACTGTCTGGCTACTAGCCGACCTGACAGGTGAATCTGGACGGCTCATTATCTTGGCTTATACCTATTTATCGTAGATTTTGGGATTTTCTTAAGCTTTTTTGAAAAAATTTTTTTACCATCAAAAAATCCCCCTCCCGAAGGAGGGGGATTTATAGTTAATGGTAACACTTCGCCTAAGCGATATGGTCTTACTGGAGCAGGGACAGAACCGAACTGCTGCTCTGGTTGGCCTGGGCCAGCATGGACTGAGCGGCCTGCAGAAGAACGTTGTTCTTCGTGTAGTTCGTCATTTCCTTGGCCATATCTGCGTCGCGGATGGTGGACTCGGATGCCTGGACGTTCTGGCTGGAAGTCGTCAGGTTGGTGCTGGTATACTCAAGACGAGACTCGATAGCACCGATAGTGGTCTGCTGATCCAGAGCTTTCTGGATAGCATTATCCAGCACGTTGATAGCAGCGTTTGCATTCTTCTGGGTAGAAACGTTCAAGGTTTCACCGTTGCTACTCTGCAGTCCCAATGCCTCAGCGCGCATATCAGTGAGACCCACACGGATGGACTGGTTGGCCTTGGTGCCTACCTGCAGAGTGATGGCGTTATCCTTGGAAACATTCTGAGCACGGATGGTCTCGGAGAAGTTATCCAAAGCTGCGTTGACACTCTTCTGGACGGCGCCCTTGGTGTTGCTGACACTGAGGGTAATGCCAGAAATCTGAGCAGAAACACCGGTCGCCGCTGCACGAACAGTGATACCATTGCTACGATCTGCCGTGTAAACGGTGTCACCTGCAGTATCCTTACCAATAATAGTGTCATTACCGATATTATAGTCAATGGATGCCTTGAGGGCAACAGACGAACCACCGATAGTAAAGGTTGCACTCATAGCAGAGGCCTTACCGCCAGTAGTTGCATTGATAGCACTGTTAATTGCAGAAATCTTATTTGCCGGCGTAGCCTGAGAGTCCGCCAAATTCAAATTCGATACATACGTCGAAACAGCCGTCTTATAGTTGGAAGCCGTTGTCTCCCAAGCAGAAATAACCGAAGAATTGGAGAAGTCATACCCCTTCTCAATCAGTTGCTGCTTGAACGATGCCAAGTTAGCTTCCTGAATCAGGCTCTGCATATTGGCACCAGAAGCCTGGAGAGAAGTTGTGTAAGTCTTGCCCTGCTTCACGAACGAGATGGACACCGTGTCATCAGACTGGATGTTCAGGCTGTTGCCATTACGGTCAGTCATGGCGGTGAACTGGGTGCTTCCCTTAGTGCTCTCGTTCAGAGACTGGTTAGTAAAGGAAGTAGTGGTGGCGGTATCAATCTTGTTGTTGTGAGAGCCGTCTACCAGATACTTGCCGTTGTAGGTGATGTTGGCATTGTCGTTGATCTGGTCGATGGACTGGTCAAGCTCTTTCTGGATGGCCTGACGGTCTGCATCGGTCTTATCATCGTTGGCTGCGCTGATGACTTTTTCCTTCAACGTCTTGAGGATGTCAACAGTGGAGCTTACAGCACCTTCAGCGGTCTTCATCATAGAACTGCCGTTCTGGGTGTTGGCGTTAGCCTGGTCGAGACCACGGATCTGGACTCTCATACGCTCGGATATTGCGTACCCGGATGCATCGTCAGCTGCGCCGTTGATTTTCATGCCGGAAGATACCTTTGCCAGGCTCTTGCTGAGAGCCGTGCTGTTGGTGTTCAAGGTATTCAGAGTGTTGATTGCCGACATGTTGTTCTTTACTACCATTGCCATGATAATATTCCTCCCTGAGTGTTTAGTAACAATAAACTATCTGCAAACGGCCTTCCGTGACCGTCTTTGCCAAACTCTTATATAATAAACCGAATAGACCCACTGTCTGGCTGCTAGCTGACCTGACAGGTGAATCTGGACGGCTCATTATCTTGGCTTATACCTATTTATCGTAGATTTTGGGATTTTCTTAAGCTTTTTTTAAAAAATTTTTTCAACATCAAAAAATCCCCCTCCCGAAGGAGGGGGATTCATAGTTAATGGTAACACTTCGCCTAAGCGATATGGTCTTACTGGAGCAGGGACAGAACCGAACTGCTGCTCTGGTTGGCCTGGGCCAGCATGGACTGAGCGGCCTGCAGAAGAACGTTGTTCTTCGTGTAGTTCGTCATTTCCTTGGCCATATCTGCGTCGCGGATGGTGGACTCGGATGCCTGGACGTTCTGGCTGGAAGTCGTCAGGTTGGTGCTGGTGTATTCGAGGCGGGACTCGATAGCGCCGATGGTGGTCTGCTGATCGAGAGCCTTCTGGATAGCGTTGTCCAGCACGTTGATAGCTGCGTTGGCGTTCTTCTGAGTAGAAACGTTCAGGGTTTCACCGTTGCTGCTCTGGAGGCCGAGAGCCTCAGCACGCATATCGGTGAGACCTACGCGGATGGACTGGTTGGCTTTGGTGCCCACCTGCAAGGTGATGGCATTGTCCTTGGAAACATTCTGAGCACGGATAGTCTCAGAGAAGTTATCCAGAGCTGCGTTGACGCTCTTCTGGACTGCACCCTTGGTGTTGCTGACACTAAGAGTAATACCAGAGACCTGAGCAGAAACGCCAGTCGCTGCTGCACGAATAGTGATACCATTGCTACGGTCTGCCGTGTAAACGGTGTCACCTGCAGTATCCTTACCAATAATAGTGTCATTACCAACGTTGTAATCTATGGACGCCTTAAGAGTAAGCGTACCAAAGGTGGCCGACATAGCACTCTCCTTCTTAGTGGAGATTGCATTGTTAATAGCACTAATCTTACCGGTTGGAGTAGCCTGAGTATCGGCCTTGTTCAATTCAGTAATATAAGCACTAACATTAGACTTGTAGGCAGTAGTCAGTGAAGCCCAATCGCTCTTAACAGTAGAATTGGAGAAGTCATACCCCTTCTCAACCAGTTGCTGCTTGAACGATGCCAAGTTGGCTTCCTGAATCAAGCTCTGCATATTTGCACTAGAAGCCTGGAGAGAAGTTGTATAGGTCTTGCCCTGCTTCACGAAGGAGATGGACACCGTATCATCAGACTGAATGTTCAAGCTGTTGCCATTGCGGTCAGTCATAGCGGTGAACTCGGTGCTCCCCTTGGTACTCTCGTTAAGGGACTGGTTGGTGAAAGAAGTGGTGGTAGCAGTGTCAATCTTGTTGTTGTGGCTGCCGTCTACCAGATACTTGCCGTTGTAGGTGATGTTTGCATTGTCGTTAATCTGGTCGATGGACTGGTCAAGCTCTTTCTGGATAGCTTGGCGGTCTGCATCGGTCTTATCATCGTTGGCTGCGCTGATGACTTTTTCCTTCAACGTCTTGAGGATGTCAACAGTGGAGCTTACAGCACCTTCAGCGGTCTTCATCATAGAACTGCCGTTCTGGGTGTTGGCGTTTGCCTGGTCGAGACCACGAATCTGGACTCTCATGCGCTCGGATATTGCGTACCCGGATGCATCATCAGCTGCGCCGTTAATCTTCATGCCGGAAGAAACCTTAGCCAAGCTCTTGGACAGAGCCGAGCTGTTCTGGTTCAAGGTGTTCAGAGTATTGATTGCCGACATGTTGTTCTTTACTACCATTGCCATGATATTTTCCTCCCTGATTGTTTAGTAACAATAAACTATCTGCAAACGGCCATCCGTGACCGTTTTTGCCAAAATTATATAATAAACCTGCGCACAACAAGGAGAGGTTGCTAGCTTACCTTTTTCTTGGCTGTGTTTAGTTTATTACCTTTGCCTTACACTTATATTATCGGAGGATTTCCGATTTACTTAAGTGTTTTTGAAGTTTTTTAGATTTTTTTATTGCCATCCCGTGAAGAGATGGTTACCCGCAGGGAGGGATGAGGTGAAGCCATTCTTATATCATTATGCAACATGAGAAAAATCCCACCTCATCCGTCAGCCCCTTGGGCTGCCACCTTCCCCTCAAGGGGAAGGCTTTGTCTTACATCTTCTTGTTCAGTATATTCCCCACCACACCGAACTTTGGAGCCGTCAGGTCGTAGGAGCGGACAGCGGCGTTTTGGCGGCGACTCTTATTGAGCCAGGACTTAGCCTTATACATGATCTGGCGGTCCAGGGGCACCACTTCCTCAATGAGAGCCTGGCACTCCGGAGTATCACGATAAGCATCGCAGGCAGGGTTTTCCTTCATGCGGTCCACCAGTACCTCCCGCTGGTCCACCAGCTGGAGGAATTCTTCTATATCTTCCTTGTCCATGAACTTTATCAGCTCATGGGTGAGCGTCCTATAAAGCTCCCAATCCCTTTTGGCCTGCACTTCCTGCTCACCCGACATAGCCTGCGCCTCCGGCTGCCTTCTGGGGCTGCTTTTCCTGGCGGGCTTTCTTCATGGCCTGTGCCCAGGCATCCCTCAGCTCTGTGATGATATCCTTGGCCTCCCCTATCTGCTTGGTGTCATTCTTGAGGTTGCCCTCTACCAGTCTGTCATAGCAGTAGTTGTACAGGGGCATAAGCTGATGAGATATCTCGTAATCCATGTTCAAAGTGATGCGGAACTCGGAGATGATATTCTGCGCTTTCTGCAGCGAGATATTTGCCTGTTCATAGTCCTTGCGTTCAATTGCTTCGGTGCCTTCGTTGATAAACTTCAGGCACCCGTTGTAAAGCATAAGTGTCAACGCCTCCGGCGTTGCGGTCATGATCTGCTGCCTGCGATAGGCTTCAGCTGCATTTACCATAGTATCCTCCCCATCTTGTTATTACAGCCTCCCCCGCCTGCGGGGGAGGTGGCAGCCAAAGGCTGACGGAAGGGGGAATAGGGGTCGCATTGCGGCTTCGAAGCCCCCTTCCACCGGCTACGCCGGTCCCCCTCCCCCGTAAACGGGGGAGGCTTTTGTCATCCCTCACTGCATCTCTAATTTCCACCTTACTGTCCGCCAGTGATATACCCCAGCTGCATGCCAAGTTTCTGGATGGCGGACTCCATCTTGTCGTATCTCTTATACAGGGCGCTTTCAAAGGCATTCATCATGACCTTGAAATTGCTCATCTTCTGCTGCATGTCCTGAATCAGCTTGCCCAGGGAGCTGCCGTCTGCCACTTCCGTGGAAGTGCCGGCGTAGGACTTGATGGACTTCATGGCCTTATTGGCCACATCGCTGACGCGCTGGACTACGCCATTCTTGCTGTAGTCATCATCCTTGTCCAGATTGCCCATCATCTGATAAACGATGTCCGGGTCTTCCGCGATGACTTTCCTCAGCTTGTCCTCGTCAATCTTCAGATGACCTCTATCAGTCTTGGACTCTATCCCCAGGGACATCATAGTCTTGTACTTGCCGTCTACAGATTCCACTGGGGTGTAGATGGCCTCGCGCAGGTCGCTGATAAGCCTGCCCACATACTCATTGCGGTGCATGAGCCCGCTCTTGGCCTTTTCCTCCCACTTCTCAATCTGCTCCTCCGTCATGCCCTTCTTCTGGGACTCGGTGAGCACATCGTAGTCGGAGTACTTCTGCTCATTGTACATATCATTGAGCTTGTCCAATAGCTTGTTGTAGTCATCTACAAAAGCCTTGACATTTTCAACGACTTTCTCAGTATCCTGAGAAACAGTCATGGTGGACTTGCCAGTACCTGCGAAAGTATAGGTAACATTGCTGACAGTCAACTTATTAGTATTAGTTTTGTACTCCTTGCCATCAATCACGACAGTGGCATCTTCCCCCGCTGCGCCACTAAGCTTATGTGACGTAATGGTCTTAGTGCCGGTCTCAGGCTCAGGCTGATACTTGTCACCATTCTGCTTCAAGGTAAATGTGTAAGACACATCTTCCATCTTGTCGCCATTGACAGAGCTGCCAAAGTCAAGGTTAAATGCCATCCCCGTGGATATATCCCCACTGTAAGTGCCGCTATAACTCTTTTCGCCTGCCTTAAATGTGAATGTACTGCCATCCGTGCCTATGACGATATCGCCTGTGGTACCGTTTACGTTGACCCCTGTATAGGTGTTTTTCTCTGCATTGTAGCCGATATTTCCACCTATTGCCACATCTTCAGTTTCCGTCGTAGGTCCACCCGCATAGCCATCGAAGGTCAGGGCATTGCCACTAAGAGAACTTTCACCTTCGGCATTCACACTCACCGTGTGCAGATTCAGGCTATTTAGCAACTGCTTCGAATAGCCATCATTAGACTTCATATAGATGCCATTTTCCTTGCCACCGGTGTTATTGTATAAAGTGAAAGAGTCGTTGGTAGCATCGTAACTCGCCTTAAGCCCCAATCCCGCGCCGTTGAAAGCAGAAACCAGGTCATTGAGAGTCTGTCTACCCAGCTCTTCCTTGGTGATGGTAATGGTGGCATCCTTCTGACCATCGCTGACGGTGAAACTAAGACCGTCGCGATCCATATTTGTGATATCTACTATATCCTTAAGATAAAGGCTGCCCTTCTTATCATCGCCATCAAGACGTTCAATGCCCTCATTGCCTGTCAGCAGATAAGCATTTGAGGACATGCTCTGGACATCCACATAGTGTGTCATAGCCGCCGCATCGGCGTTTGCCGTGGCGGTGGCAGCTGCAGAGTTGCTGGAACTCACCGTCTGGGGATTCAAAGTCGCAGACATCTTGTACTTCGACATGGTAGAGGTGGTGAAGGTGGTGAGGTCTGAGTAGAGGTTGGCGTAGGCTTCCTTCGTCCACTCCTGCCGGACTTCCTTTTTGTACATGCGGTCATACTCATTTTGCTTGGTCAGCATGCCGACTTTTACCATGGAGTCGACATCGATGCCGGAGCCTGAGAGACCATAGATACCTGTTGCACTCATGAGTCACACCTCCTCAGGCATTCTTGTCGAGGAACGCTCCTATCCAGTCCTTGGCCTGAATCATGTTGTCAATCATCTCTTCCGGAGGAAGTTCCTTGATGACTTCATGGGTGGACTTGTCAATCATCTTGACGGACATGACGTTCACTTCTTTGTGATAGCTGAATTCCAGATTGCAGTTGATGCGGCTCATTAGCTCGTTGAGCTCCTTGATCATCTCCTGCATATCTTCATCTTTGGGTTCCTCTTTCTTCTGGGCATTGGCCTCTACAGTTTCCTGTACATTCATGCCTTCTTCTTGCTTAGCCTTCTGCAGTTCATCTACAGGAGCCGCTGATGCGCCGCCTTGATCCTGTTGGCGCTGCGCTGCCGTCCCAGCAGCATAGTCCTGGGTCATGGAACCGATTACCACCGCACCGGATACCATATCATTGACTTTCCCAATCATGTTTTATCCCTCCATAGATAATAAAAGTTGTCCCTAACCTTCAGATTAATCTTGCCGCTTGGACGGCCTCCCTGCATAGCGGAACCTCCGCAGAAAAATAAATAATCCCTTAGGATTCACGCGGCGGCATCACTGCGCTGAAATCCAGATTCTTGGGCACCGGAGTAGCTGCCTTCTGGTTTTCCTCCTGGATGGCACGGTAGATTTCCCCGCGGTAAATCTTGATCTCACGCGGCGCATCGATGGCCAGTCGGACATTCTCGCCCTGCACTTCTACCACATTGATGACAACGTCATCACCTATCATAATCTGCTGTCTCGGTTTGCGTGTAAGAACTAACATATACTAGTAGCCTCCTTAGTGTGATATAGCAAAACGATGAAAGTTGGCTCTCGAAGCCCCCCTTCCACCGCCTTCGGCGGTCCCCCTCCCCCGCAAGCGGTGGAGGCATGTTCTGCTACAAAGCTGCATCTTCTAGTTTTACTTTTTCTTTTCGGGGAACAGTCTGTGCTTGGTGGTGTAACCGCCTTTCTCCAGCACTACCTGCTTGGCCTGCATGGTCTTCTTGTTGAGAACCACCGGAGCCGTGAGATTGGCGGTCATGTCCTCAATCCTGCCCTGGGGAATGGTGATGATCACATAGATGAGCATCTCTTCCTGATCCTTGATGCCCAGCTCCTTTTGCGTGGCATCGTCCAACTCAAACTCATAGTCCGGGAAGAACAAGAAGGGCATGGTGATGAGGAAGGCCAGATCCGGAGTAGAAAGCGACTGCATGAACAGATATGGACTTTCACTGTCATAGGGAATGATGACAAATTCCTTTTCCTCCTCAAAGGCAGGTATGCCATGGGAGAAATGGGTGATCTTCTCTTCCTCAATCTCAATAGTTCCAAAACGCAGGGTATCGACTTTTCTCATAGTGCGCCTCCATTAAAATGAAGAATCAAGCATAGATATCATATTTTCCCTCGGTGACCCACTGCCGCACGCTTCCCTGCTGCGCAATATAGGTCTCAGCCTTGGCAGGAGTAAAGTTCACATCTGCCTTGTAATCAGCATCCACCGTCCAGTCATACTTGCCCGGATCAGGTGTTCCCACCAGCTGGCCTGGTGTGTAATGAATCTCGGGATTTGGTATGTGCTGAGCCACTATGATGCGCCTCTTGCTGATTTCCTGGGCGATGTGCTGCTTGGCCTGAGCGGCTATCTCGTCATGGCCGCGCTTGGCGCCACTGTTGGCCATGGCCAGGCCTTCGTGATTGTGGCGCTTGATGGCCGCCTGCAAGTCCTGTAAGCCACGCTGCCCAGCCGCCTTGGTCAGGTCATCGCAGGTGCTATGACCGTATGAGTGGCGGCTGGGATAGCTGTTGATATCAAGCTTTGGCTGAGTAATCCCCATGTTCGACCTGGGCGCCACATACTCCGTGTGGGCTTCGGCCGGTTTGTAATGCGTTGCGAGTGTGGACGGTTGCGTGCGAATTCCTATCTGTGTGTAGGTCTGACGGATATTCAATCGCAACATACCTTTTTATTCCCCCTTCCTTTGGGAAATTCCTGCTTAGTTACTCATATTTTTACAGATAATCAGCCAAGGACTGAGGCAGGATCCTGGAACCTACAGAAAGCGACATATTATAGATAGTCTGCATAGTCATAAGGTCGATGGCCAGCTTCGCCACGTCCGCATCACTGCAGTTGCTGATGTCCTCGGTGATGGTCTCGTTCTGCTTGTCAAGCATAGTGGAAACGCTGTCGTAGACATTCTGGCGGGCAGCAGCAGAGGTCTCTGCCTCCACTACCTGCACATGAGCTTTGTCCGTGGCGGTAAGTCCATCCGAGGAAAGCCATATCACATCCCCTGCTTCCATCTTAGCGATAACCTGCAAGAGATCATTGAGAGCGGCAGTACCACCAGAAGAACCATTCACCTGGTTGCCGGAATTTTCATTGTCGAAAATATCGGAGCCAAAGAGATCCTGTCCTGTAACATTGACTGTATCAGCAGTGGGATCGGTGGTGCCGTTACGCTTGACCATGGAGATTTTTTTGTCATCACCGGTGTATTCCACCACGTACTGCTCGATGGTGGCAAATTCCAACTTAACCGTATTGCCATTTACCTCAATTTCTTTGCCAAATGGAACATTCTCTTTGGTTACTGGGTCTTTCCTTCTCTGGCCATTTTTATCGAAATATATTGACACATCAGTAGAAGCACTCCATTCTGTATTGTCAAGAGTGTCCACCTCGTCTCCATCCATTACCTGAGTCTGACCATTACCTACTTTTCTCTTATATCCCTCATCCATAAATTCACGGGTATAAACCTTGCCTGTGGTAGTGCTGAGATAGTAAGTGTTGCCGTCATCGCCGTTGAGTACCAACATCTGGGTCATATTTCCCTTGCTGTCCGCCACCGTATTACCTTTAGAGTCTGCTATTGTGGAGAAAAATGCCTTCTGCGGGTCATCTAGTGTCTTGGTAAGTCCACGCTCCACTTTGGCACTAGTAATGGTAAAGGGCTGGGTCAAATCGCTCTGTCCAGCAAACATATAGCGGTCGCCCTGCTGGGTATTGCCCAAGGAAACGAGTTCTCTCACTTTGGCCAGCACGTCCTTGCCTATGGCCTGGATATTGGATGTATCGTTGGTATCGGTAGCCGCTTGGACGGTTTTTTCATGGATGGTGGTCAGTAGGTCTTTCATATTGGCCATAGCCGAATCGGCTGTCTTCATCCAGGAAATACCTGTCTTCACGTTATTCTGGAACTGGTCGTTCTCCGTATCGGTATTCTGATAGCGTAGGAACTTTGAATAGTTGACGGAATCATCCGAAGGACGGTGCAGCCTGCTGCCATCGGACTGTTCCATGAGCTTTGCCTGGTCTTCGTAGCTATCGTTAAGCTGCTTCTGGTAGCGGCCTATCATCTGAGTACTGCTTACACGCATTGCTTCCACCTGTCCTTTCGGTTGCTACGGCTTATGCTATATTACCTGCCGACTGTGCCGGTGCCATTAATAAGCTTATCCAGCATCTCATCCATAGTGGTGAGGCATCTAGAGCAGGCGCTGTAGCCCTGCTGGAACATGATCATATTAGTAAGTTCTTCGTTCCAGTTTACCCCGGATACGGACTCGCGCCATTCTTCCACCTGCACCAGCACTTCGTTCTGAGCCTTCACCTTGGAATCCATTGTCTCAGCATCGCTGCCCAGAGCAGTCATGCGCTGATTGTAATAGGCTTCCAGGGAAATGGTGCCCATAGAGCGCCTGTCCGTGCCGGTCTGCTGATTGCCGGTGAACTGCTTGGCGATAAAATCTATTTGTGTGTTTTCCTGATTCATATTAAACAATGTGCTGAGATCCACCGCATTGGTGCCATCACCGGAACCATTGGCTTCCGCTACATGAGTTCCAAGATCCGTTGCCACATGAGTAGTGGGATCAACACTGGTAGTGGTAGTGCCCCAAGTGCGTGCGGCCACCAGATTCTGCCCGTTCTCTGCGGTAAGCTGGGCGTTAAGTTCCAAAGCTTTAATTATGTCAATAGCCTTCAAAGTTTCCGCGGTTTGGGTACTGCCCGTGTTTTCTTTCACAGTAGCCTTGCTGTAATAATTTATAAGCCCGGCCTCTTCTTTTTCATAGGTGGAAACCACCATATGCCAGCCTGCACTGTATTTGGTGGCTGTCACAGTCTGGGTCGCTTCATCCCAAGTGTATATCACATCGGCTGCCCCATAGAAGTTGACACCGGAAGTGCCAGTAAGATCCGTACCCGCCGCCGTTACTACCTTGTTGCCAGAATCAGTAATCTCACCATAAGTCGGAGACGTATCATCAAAATCCTCTGTGCCATAGGTGGCGGTGCAGGCAGCACTGTCAATGCCTATGCCCTGCTGATGCTGATGGTTGAAGGTAGTGAGCATGAAGGCTGACATCTTGGCCAGATAATCGATATAGGCCTTGTCTTCCTCTATCTGATCCATCTGGGCCTTCAATGTGCCGTTGGTAGGCTGATAGGCTATGCCCGACTCCTTCAACAGAACTGTATAATCATTGATGCCATAAGTGTCATTGGCAATGGGGTCGGAAAGCTCAAGGGTAAGCTTGTTTACTCCATTCACCAGGGATACGCCGTTTGACACCACGCTGTACATGCCATTGCTATCTTCATATATATTTACGTTGACAAAGCTGGAAAGCTTGTCTATCAAGAGATCCCGCTGATCACGCAAATCATTGGCCATACCGCCAGTGGCTTCTGTGCTCATGATGCTCTTGTTTAGCTGCACTATCTGGTCAGTATAATCATTGATCCTAGTGATATTGAGTTCCATATCCTTGTAGTTGGCATCTATCTGCTCCTGCATCTTCTGGGCTGCCGTATGGATGCGGTCTGCGAAAACCTTGCCCTTTTCCACCACTGTAATGCGAGTGGAAGAATCACTGGCGTTGGCTGAGAGAGAGGACCAGGCCTTGTAAAAATCCTGAATGGAGTTCTGGATGTTCTCCAGTGTAGTATCATTGAAAATCGACTCTATCTTGTCATATTCCTTCTGCCGGGACGTATAATAGGCGCTGGTGGAGTTCTCGCTCCAGTACTGCCTGTCCGCATAAACATCCCTGGCGCGGGTCAGAGATGTGGAATCCACACCTTGTCCTACCAGCACATTGCCGTAGAGGGACGCTTCCTTACGGGCATCTACGGCTGCGAGATTTACGCTCTGGCGGGAATATCCTTCTGTATTGGCATTGGAGATATTGTGGCCAACCGTGTTCTCAGAAAGCTGGTTGGCATTGATGCCCCGTACCAGAGTATTGAGGCCTGCAAAGGTTGAACGCATCGTCATCCCTCTTTCTATGCACAGCGCCTAGACGCTGGAATCAAACATCTTTCTTTCCCGGCCTCCATCTCTGCCCGGCCCTCCCGGAGCTGAGTAGATAGTGCCGGCATCAACGCCGCTCATGAGATTCACATGAAAGTCTATGTATTCCTTGCTGCGGCTCATGAGCTGCTGGTTCAGGGCTATGCTCTCACGGAGAGTCCTGCCCAAAGCATTAACCTTGTCCACCAGCCGAAAGGCCACATCCCTTTCCACAGAGTCAGGCTGGCTGGCTACAAAGGCCGACATGTGTGGGCTTCCCTGCTCCCTGAGAAAAGCTGATTGTTCTTCCTCCAGACGGGCATAATCCCCCAGAGCCGGTTCCAAAGCCTGGACGGTTCCCGTGATTTCCGCTCCGCTATTATGAATCAAAGCTGCTTTCATTTCCCGCAGCCAATCCACACAGCTATTCCCCAGTAACAACTGCTTCCTCAGGAGCGCAATGGCCTCCTTCATAGCGGCTTTTCCCGCTTCCTGCTTTTCCATAGGCCCTACCTCGATGATTGCTATATAAACTACGCATCGTATTCAAAATTCTGCCTGTGGCTGACATTTTCCCTGCCGCCCCGTCCGTAGACTGGGTCAACTGACACACCGCCAATCTGCCCCAGGCGCTGATTCACGGCTCCCAGAGCCCCCATGGCAAGGATATTGTTGATCTCTGCCTGGGATTTGACATCCTCGACCAGTTTCGTGAGTGCTTCGTGGGCGCTCTTCAGCTCGCCGGCCAGCGGGCCCGCGAGCTGATACGCTTCCTGCATCTTCATTTCAGGAGTAATGGAGGGATATGCCTTAATGATTTTCAAGCATAATTCCTGCCTTGCAGACTCGGTTTTCTGGATAGAGGAGGCAAGGTCTGCCTCACGCTTTATCAGCCTGTCCAGGGTCTTCATATCCACCCCAACCAGCGCTCTATGCTTCTCTTTGCCCAGGGCTGCCACAACACCATAATCACTGCTTAGCTTGCTTAGAATCTTGAGTAATTCCTGCCACATATAATGCCTCCCTAAAGCCTAAATCAAGCCTCTCAGAACTGCAGGTTCATGATGCGCTCTGCCACGGCTTTTACATCCGGCTCATAAGAACCAGACTTCACCTGCTGTGCAAGGACATCTACCTTCTCGCTGCGAACCTCATCCATGGTCTTCAGCTCATTCAGCATATCGCTGAAACTCTGGGCCTCCTGGGAGAGAACCAGTTCATCCTTGAAGCTTGTGCCCTCTGCCTGCTGGGTGCGTTTGACGCTCTTTACCTGATCGTTGCTGTAAAGACTGGCCAGGGCCTGGAGAGCGCTGTTGTTGCTTACATACATCGTTTTTCACCACCTTCTTATACTTCTGCTCATTCTATCGAAAAAAAAAGCAGGAGTCTTAACTCCCGCTTTTGGTCTTTTATATGAGATTATCTTAAAATATCTTTGTTTTACTTCTATATCCTCATATATTCTACTATTAACGGCCCTTATCCTTGGAATGCATGCCCTGGCCACGATTGGCACTGGCTGCCTGGCGGGCGGCCACCACACCTGCCGCCTGCTTCTGGAGTTCTTTCTGCATATTCTCCTTGCAGGTCTGGCAGAACTTGCCGCTGAGGATGGGGGCACCGCATTTTTCGCAGGGGTAGGTCATCTTCACGCCCACCTGCTCAAAGCGTCCTTCACGGATAAGTTTCTTGATCAGCTGCTCGCTGCAGCCTGTAGCCTCGGTGATTTCAAGAATCTTGGCCTTAGGATTGTCGCGGACATAGTTCACTACTTCCGCTTCTTTCTCCCGCATCTTGTCTTCACAGTCACGGCACATATGTGCGCCGTAATCAGCGTACAGCTTGCCACAATGAGGACAATTCTTTACCTTTCCAGCCATTGAATTTCGCTCCCTTCCACACAACATGTACCGGACAATTTTAGCTGTCGCTATGTCTATTCGCCAACATAACTAAAATTCCTTCTCTAATTTTATTTTCGGTTTGGATTTAATGTTGGAAAGGCCGCTTTTAGCAAATGCCCCACCGGGGCATTTGCACCATCCATGGACGCCGTTACATTGTTATCTTACATTTCTTTAACTGGCACAGGCCCGCGGGAGAGGGCAATTGCCCCGGTGCGGGCAATCTCGATGATTTCATAGTCGGCAAACATATCGATGAAGCCGTCAATCTTGCTCTGCTGTCCAGTAAGCTCCACCACCACGTTCTCTGGACTGATGTCCACGATTTTCGCGCGGAAAATCTCCACGATATTCTTGATGTCTGCGCGGCTTTCCTTGCCAGCCTTGATCTTGATGAGCACCAGCTCCCTAGCAATGCTGGGCAGCTTGGTGAGGTTCACTATCTTGATGACGTCTATTAGCTTAGAAAGCTGGGTAACCACCTGGTCCAGCTCCCTGTCGCTTTCCACGGACACCACGATGTTGATGCGGGTGACTTCCGGCTCCTCGGTGTAACCTGCAGAAATGCTCTCGATATTGAAAGCACGGCGGCTGATAAGGCCGGAAACGTGGGTGAGGACACCGGGCTTGTTGTCCACCAGGATGGCCAAAAGGTATTTCTGCATATTCTCCATCTGCACTTTATCTCCCATCAGTCCTTACCTCCCAATACCATCTGGTCCAAACGCTTGCCACCCGGCACCATGGGCAGCACATCCTCGTCCTCAGGCACCATCACATCTATGAGCATGGGGCCTTTTTCGGAAAGGAGCTTGGGCAGTACAGTTTCCAGTTCCTCCTTCTTAGTCAGGCGATAGCCCTTCACTCCCATAGCTTCGGAAAGCTTCACGAAATCTGTCTTGCCCTTGAGCTCGGACTGGGAATAGTGATGGCTGTAGAAAAGCCGCTGCCACTGGGCCACCATGCCCAGGATGCTGTTGTGAAGTATGACCACCTTGAGGTCGATATCATTATCCGCAATGGTGGCAAACTCCTGACAGTTCATCATGATGCTGCCATCGCCTGTAAAGAGCACCACAGGGCTGTCCGGCTTACCCAGTTTTGCTCCCAGAGCCGCCGGCAGGCCGTAACCCATAGTGCCCTGGCCGCCGGAGGTGAGGAAGTGGCGTGGCTCGTAGACATTGAAGAACTGGGCCGCCCACATCTGATGCTGCCCTACGTCTGTCACAGCAATGGTATCACGGGGCATAAGAGAACTTATCTTGGAAATCAGGGCGCCCGGTTTGATGAGTTCTCCTTCCTCCAAATATCCGAAGGGCTTCTCTTTGGCACGGGCGACAGCCTGCTCCAACCAGGGGGCAAAACGGCTCCTGAAATCATCGGCTGCCTTGGAGAGCTTGTCCCTCAGCAAAGGCAGGGACCAGCGCAGGTCTCCCAGCACTCTGAGGTCCGCCTCCACATTCTTGTTCACCTCGGCAGCATCCAGCTCGAAATGCACGATCTTGGCATGAGGTGCAAAAGCCGCTACCTTGCCCGTCACCCGGTCTGAGAAGCGCATGCCGATGCAAAGGAGCAAATCGCATTCCTGGATAGCCATATTGGAACCGTAGCTGCCGTGCATGCCAGCCATGCCCAAAAAGCCCTCCCCATCAGCAGGGTAAGTGCCAATGCCCAAAAGGGTAGTGGTGACAGGGACGCCCAGGCGCTGCACTATTTCCCGCAGTTCCTGCGCCGTATCAGAAGTATTCACGCCGCCGCCGGTGAAGATCAGGGGCTTCTTGGCCTTCTGGATGGCGCGCACTACCGCATCCACCTCAGCTTCGTCCCCTTCATACTCACCACTGTAACCCTTGAGGGAAACTTTCTCCGGATATTTGTAGTCAATCTCCGTATCGAAGACATCCTTGGCCACATCGATGACCACCGGGCCGGGACGGCCCGTGCGGGCGATGAAGAACGCTTCTTTCAGCACCCGGGGCAAGTCCTTGGCCTTTTTCACCAGATAGTTGTGCTTGGTGATGGGGGTGGTGATGCCGCACACATCAGCCTCCTGGAAGGAATCCTTGCCAATGTATGGATTGGCCACCTGCCCAGTGATGCAGACCAAAGGCACAGAGTCCATGCTGGCAGTGGAAATACCGGTGATAAGGTTGGTAGCACCGGGGCCGGAGGTGGCGAAAACCACCCCCACCTTCCCCGTAGCCCGGGCATAGCCATCCGCAGCATGCACTGCCCCCTGCTCATGGCGGGTCAGGATATGGGGAAATTTCATCTTGTATACGGCGTCATAAAGAGTCAGCACAGCTCCTCCGGGATAGCCAAACACCACTTCCACGCCTTCTTTTTTCAGGCTTTCCAGTACAGCCTGGGCACCATTCATCTTCAATGCAAAGCCCCCTCCAATATTACGTCATATTGTGCAACTGTTTGTCCAGTATAGCATCAATTTACAAATATACACTCATATAGTATAGCCTATTGTATACAATGTTACAACCACAACTTCAATGGTCGCTGGCCAAAACCAGGCCAACAATCCTTTCTGCCCCTGCCTCCTTCAGGACCCTGCCGCAGGCTTCCATAGTGCTGCCAGTGGTGAAGATATCGTCAAGCAGCAGGATTTTCCTCCCCTGCACCAAAGGCACGCCAGCTTCCTCCACTGCTGAAAAAGCCCCTCGCAGATTCTCCTCCCTTTCCGCAGGACTAAGACCATACATGGCCATAGTCTCACGGTTGCGGATAAGGCCCCGCACCGTGGATATGCCCTTCTCCTGCAGCCATTCGCCGAAAATCTTCTCCGTCTGATTGAAGCCCCTGGCTTTTTCCTTGTCGGCAAAGAGAGGCACTGGCACTGCTAAAAAATCACTGTCTGCCAGCCACACCAGTTCCTGCTCCGAGCCCTGCAGCAGGGACTTGATATAAGGCAGCGTGCTCATCTTCCTGCGGTACTTCAAATCCTTGATCAGCTTCTGCAAATACTCTTTGTAAAAGCTCAAGGCCCAGATTTCCTCAAAGGGCGAACCAGGAGGCAAGGCAAGCTTCCTCACCGTCAAAGCCTTCTGCAAGCAAGACGGACACCAGCCACTCCTCTCTGCCACATATCGGCCACACATGGGGCAGCGTGAGGGAAAGAGAAAATCCCAAAAGCTTCCCAGTATGTCCCGGGACATCTCATTAAGTTTCGGCAAAATGCACGCCTCCCTTCTTTCACCGTCAGAATACAAACTTCGACCTAAATGGCACTTTTCCTGCTAAACGTTGATTTAAGAAGCCATTTGATTTATTATTAGAGAAAATGTATTAAAGTAAGGAGCAAGCTATGAGAGACAAAGCCGAAGAGAAAATCACCCTGCTGGGAGAGAAAAAGGTCAAATATCACTATGACTACTGCCCGGAGATTCTGGAGACCTTTGAGAACAAGCACCCGGACAATGACTACTGGGTGAAATTCAACTGCCCCGAATTCACCGCCCTCTGCCCCATCACCGGTCAGCCAGACTTCGCCACCATCTATATTTCCTATATCCCCGACCACAAGATGGTGGAGAGCAAATCCCTGAAGCTCTATCTGGTAAGCTTCCGCAGCCACGGCGACTTCCATGAAGATGTGGTGAATGTCATCATGAAGGACCTCATCAAGCTGATGGATCCCAAGTATATTGAAGTCTGGGGCAAATTCCTGCCCAGAGGCGGGATTTCCATTGACCCGTTTGCCAATTATGGGCGGCCGGGGACGAAGTACGAACAACTTGCCTGGGAGAGGTTTGCCAAGCATGACCTCTACTCACTTGATAAAGTAGACAATAGATGATTCTTTGTTTGGTTACGGCTGTTCATTTTCTTTGGCGCAAAGAAAACGAACCAAAAGAGTAAACATGCCGGTGGCATGTTTACGCGGACTGAAATCACATCCTGTGATTTCCGCGTCCGCGGGGCCCATCCTTGGGCCCTAGGGTTCGGATAATACAATTATTCTGGGGGGCTGCATTTGAAACGGCAGAAACGCATTGCACTGATAAATGACATAACCGGCTTTGGGCGGTGCTCCGTTACGGTGGAGCTTCCCCTGATCTCTGCTCTGAAAGTCCAGGCCTGCCCACTGCCTACTGCTATTCTCTCTACTCATACAGGCTTTGCCGAGCATTATCTGGACGATTACACAGAGCGCATGAGGCCCTATATGGACAACTGGGAGGCCAATCACCTGTCCTTTGATGGGATTCTCACAGGCTTTCTCGGTTCCGAGCAGCAGATACAGATTGTGCTGGACTTCATCCGCCGCTTCAAAAGCAAGTCCACCCGCATTATGGTGGACCCGGTAATGGGTGACTACGGCAAGCTCTACAAGTCCTACACCCCCGAGATGTGCCAGAGCATGAAGCGCCTTTTAACGGTAGCTGACCTCATCACTCCTAATCTTACCGAAGCCTGCGAACTGCTGGATGTGCCCTACCCTGAGGACGGGCAGGTTTCCTTTGACACCCTGGAATACATGGCGGCAGAACTCTCAGAGCGCGGCCCCTCACAGGTGGTAATCACAGGACTGGGCACTCCCGATGGCAAGAGCATCCGCAACTTCATCTATGAGGCAGAGCGTGGCACCCTGCTGGAAGTGCCCAAAATCGGCCATGACAGAAGCGGGACAGGAGATGCTTTTGCAGGTATACTGGCAGCTTCGCTGATCAAGGGAGAGACACTGGAAAGTTCTGTGCAGAAGGCAGCCGACTTCATCAGCAGGTGTTTGCAATACGCAGAGAAGTTGGAACAGCCATGGAATTACGGACTGCCTTTTGAAGAATACTTGACTGAACTCAAGTAAGGCCTGCGGCCTGTACTTTTCTTTGGCGCAAAGAAAAGTACCAAAAGAAGTAAACATGCCGGTGGCATGTTTACGGGGCTGCATTCCTTCACGGAATCCAAAGCCCGTCAGGGCGCCCATCCATGGGCGCCAGCCTCACTTGATAGATTGCCCCCAAAAGGAGAACATATAAGAAATGATCGTTTATGCTACACATAAGGGCGGCAGATACCTGCCGATTGAAGAAAGTCTGGCTGAACAGCCGGAGGGCAAGCGCAATATCTATGTGAACCTTACCAATAAATGCAACTGCGCCTGCACCTTCTGCCTGCGCAATATGAAGGAAATGGCTGAAGAGCACAGCCTTTGGCTGAAAAGCGAGCCCACCGTTGACGAAGTGAAAAATGAACTCAATGCCCTGCCCTGGGACAAGATTGCCGAAGTGGTGTTCTGCGGGTTCGGAGAGCCCACCCTGCGTCTCCCTGCCCTGGTGGAACTGCTGCACTTCGTGAAGGAGAATTACCCCGAGCATCCCACCAGAGTCAATACCAACGGACTCAGCGAGCTGCAGTACGGACATGAGACAGCCTCTGCCTTCCGCGGCATCCTCGATACTGTTTCCATCAGCCTCAATGCCTCCTCTCCAGAGAAATATTATGAACTGACCCGGGCTAAATATGGTCTGGAATCTTATGAGGGCATGCTGACCTTCGCGGAGCACTGCAAGGAATATGTGCCAAATGTGGTACTTACTATCGTTGATCATGTGACCAGCGAGGAAGATATTGAGAAGTGCAGGAAAATCTGCGAGAGCAGAGGGTTGACACTGCGGGTGCGTCCGTATGAAAACTCATAAGTTTCGGCTGTTCATTTTCTTTGGCGCAAAGAAAACGTGGCCTTGAATTTGTCCTAAATTCAACGGCCACAGGGCCCCATCCCTGGGGCCCGGGGTTCGATAATTGCATACACACTAAAAAGCGGCTTGCATCTTATCGGATACGCAAGCCGCTTTTATACAGTAGAAACCATCAAAATTTTACCCTTCTTATTCACTTGTCTGCCATGGCTCCCTCTCGAGCAGGAACCGAAGCGAAGTATTTGATTGCTTGGCCCAAACATTAGTGATTCAGCATCACAACTTCAGTGTACACCACACATACCGTTTGCCGTTACCGATAACGATAGGATACCGATTGGTTTACCTTGGTTTCGAATGGCTAACGATGATTCGTAAAGATACCCGGGATAGAGAACCCCTTTGGAACCGGCCTCGTGCCTTTTATCCACCTAGCTCTGGGTACGACTGGCGACCAAGTCATCATCACGTCCCATTTTCTGTCTGGCAGATGCTTTCACTTCATCTTCTGCACTGCTATCCGGAACTCAAAGGAAGCTCGCGGCAAGACATCTTCAATAACCGCTCACATCCTTTCACGCAAGGGATTGAAGAGAGCCTTTTTCGGCTGGTAGACACCCTGAGGAGCAATCACCCTCTAGGACTCATGCCCATTCGGCTTATCTATCCATCTCCTCTTTACGATTATTATTATAGCACTCTATTCAGACTATTGCAATGGTTTTGATATAATTTCTTAAAAAAAATTCGTCTTTGTCAAACACGCTGACGTTGCGTTATAATTATAAAGTCAAGTTTCGGCTGTTCATTTTCTTTGGCGCAAAGAAAATGAACCAAAAGAAGTAAACATGCCAGTGGCATGTTTACGGCCTTGAATTTGTCCTAAATTCAACGGCCACAGGGCCCCATCCATGGGGCCCGGAGTACGATGTAGTGTATGTGCAAAAAGAGGAGCAACTGCCATGAAACATTTGGTCATCGTCCGGGGCGGCGGAGAGCTGGCTTCCGGGGTCATCCATTGCCTGTACAAGGCGGGGCTTAGGGTCATCATCCTGGAACAGGAGCAGCCCACCGCCACCCGCCGCAGAGTTTCCTTTGCCGATGCTATTTACCGGGGTGAGGCCACTGTGGAAAGGCTCACCTGCCATCTGGCTCAGAACGTAAAAGAAGCGAAGCAGAGGGTGAAGAAGGGCGAGCTCATCATGCTCTGCGACCCCAAAGGCGAGAGCATCAAAGAACTGAAGCCCCGGGTAGTGGTAGATGCCCTGCTGCGCCATGAAAATGTAGCAGGCACCAACCGTGAGATGGCTGACCACACGGTGGCTCTCGGCCCCGGCTTCTGCGCCGGGCGCGATGTGGATGTGGTGGTGGAAACCATGCGCGGCCACAACCTGGGCCGCCTCATATATGAAGGCTACTCCTACCGCGACCAGCAGAGCGACGGAGGCCTGGTAGGCGATCCGGCCAACCTTGAGCATCTGGTCTTTGCCCCAGCCTCTGGCAAGGTTAAGATCCTGCAGAATATCTCCATGTATGTGAAAAAAGGAGAGCCCCTGGCAGTCATCACCTCCAAGGGCAAGAAGACGGAGGTCTGTGCCACCATTGACGGCATGCTCCGCGGAGCCGTGCACAGCGGCCTCACGGTAGAAAAGGGGCAGAAGATTGCCGACATCCATCCCCACATGAGCCGGGAGGAATGCTTTGCCATCTCCGACAAAGCCCGCTGCATCGGCGGCTCCGTCCTCACCGCCATCATGGCATGGGAAAGCCAGGACACAAAGAAAAGCAAGTTCCCCTTCAACCATATCAGCATCAATTAAAAGAACTAATAGGCCGCTGCCTGTACCTGGGCAGCGGCCTATTCCATTGGTATTTCGTTATCTGACGAATCCTTCATCGCACAATCCCTACCTTATGCAGGCATCTGTCCAGCTTCCTCGCTAAACTCAGATGAATGCATTGAAGATGGCTCCTGCCGGCGCGGTAGCAATGCCCATCCCTGCCATATAAGCACGGAAGACCTGCCCTGGCATTCCCTGAAGATCGAAATCAATCTGAATGCGCGCAACGTCCAGCACTTTCTCCTCAATCAGCTGGTCACCGTCTACCTTCTGTACCAACAGGGAACCATTTGGCATGACATCTGCAAGGGTCATGGTACTAGCCGCAGATCCGCCTGACTCTGGCACTTCATCAGCTTTCTGTACCTCCGCCAGCAGATTTCCAAAAGTCTTGGAGTCTTCCTCCTTGTCTATTTCTGGAACTACTGGCCGGACAGCCTGCTGCTCACGGTTATAAGCCGCACTGATATTATTGAGATTTATGCTGCTGAGCCCGTTCAATGAACTAATAGTCATCTTGCACACCTCCTTTCATCTATATGTCAGGAAGCATTCAGCCCTGCATACTATTAATATCGTTTGATCAAGGGATTTTCTTAAATGTTTTATGAAATTTTTTCATTAAAATTTCATTAGAACGTTAAAAAAATACTTTAAATCTGAATGAAAGTGCTTCATTCAAGCCAGTGAACCCGCTCCGGCTCATAGCGGTCAGGGCGTTCCTTTTCCTTCTTGGGATAGCCGAAGGGAATGACCGTAAAGGGCACCAGGCTGTCAGGCAGCTCCAGAGCCTCTGCCACTATCTTCATGCGTTCCTCCACAGGAGCAATCCCCAGCATCAGGCCGCCAAGTCCCAAATGGGTCAGCTCCAGCCAGATATTTTCCGTACAAATGGCACAATCAATATCCAGCATCTCAGGTGCAGGATTGCCTTCCTTCCGATAGCAGATAACCACAGCCGCCGGGGCCTTGCCTGCCGGCCAGGCATATTTGCTGGCCGTGCCAATCTTCTCCAGCACTTCCTTGTTTTCCACCACATAGAACTCCCAGGGGCGCTGGTTCATAGCCGTAGGAGCGGCCATAGCTGCCCTCAGCAGCTGCTCGATTTTCTCCTTTTCCACCGGCCTTTCCTCATAAGAACGAACGCTGGCACGTGCAAAGATTTCCTTCATAAAGCATTACCTCCTCACTCTATATATAGCAAAAGCCTGCCCCGTGAAATGGGGTAGGCTCATCTACTATTTCAGGCTGTACCTGTTCACCCAGGTAGAGTACCCCTTTGCATAAGCCCGCAGGCGGGTCAGACCCTTGATGGCTGGCTCGTTGGGGTTGATGGCGCGATAGGCTCCCTCGTACTCATCTTCCACGGGCTTCCAGCCAGTGCCGCCGCTCCAGTAATCCCCCATGACAATGCGCTCCGTACCCTGAGCCAGATTCACAGCCTTTTTCACGAACTTTATTTCCAGCACCTTGCCGCTCTTGTCCTTAGTCTCCTGCCACTCCCAGACAATGAGGTTAGAGCCCTTCATGCGCATAGTAGTGGTATCAGCGGTGGAAGTGGTGACCTGGCCGTCCTCAGACTCATCCTTCCAGAGGTCAATCCAGCGGTCCTCAGCAGCTGCCCGTTTCATTTCGCCCACGCGGAAGACCTCATCCACCACGGCGTCATAGTAAGCCTCGTCGAACTCCTGGGAGTTTATCTCCTTGACCCGGCCCTCGGTGGTAGACCAAACGACTTCGCCCTTGGAATTATAGAAATCTTCTTTCAAATACTGGATATTGCGGTTCTGAGGGTTGATGGTTACCTGAGCCAGACTATAGGCAAGCTGCCCCGGCTGAAGCACAGCACCTATGCCGTAGCTGTCAATGGTTTCCTTGGCACCGCCATAGCTGTAGCCTGTCTTGATCCAGGCCTGGATTTCTGTGGCCACCTTCTCCCCATTTTCCTTCTTGGCAGCCTTCACAACCACCACAGATGTAGGGTCAAAGAACTTGCTGTACTTGTCATCAGAGGAAAGCCAATACCAGGCCTCAGCGGCTCTTTGCTGCTCCGTCTGGGAGTCCTGGGCAATGGCTGCCGCCCCGGCTTCATCCACGAAAGCCGTCCCGCTCAAAAGGCAGGTGCATACCCCTATAATGGCTAGTCTTCGTGCTTGACGCTTGGTAAATATCATCCTGTCCACCTCTTGTCCAGATTTCTCAGTCTGTTGATTCATCTTCTCCCGTGCAATCCTCACTGAGCACTGCAAAGGATGTAAGCATGCTGTCTGCAGGCTTCTTAGCCCGCACCTCGTCCAGATGGCCTTCATCGGTGATAATCAGCTTCGGCGGCTCCACAAGCTTGGAAAGTGTCTCTTCCATCATTTCCGGGATACAGTTCATGACCAGGCATTTCCTGCCCAAAAGCTCACAGATAAGCTTGAACTGCGGCAGGCTTTCCTTGTTCTTGGCCCCGCGGATTTCCCGGGAACTCACCAGGAGCACCAGTTCCCCTTCTCCCACCAGATTGCCCTTTATTGCATAGCCGCCAAAGACCTCGGAAAAGCGCTTGACGATTTCTTCCCTCAGTTCCTGCAGGCCGTCACCAGTCATGGCGCTGATGCAGAGGGGTTCCTGCCCAGTCTTCTGCTCCACGATGCGGGCCAGCACCCTGCCTCCATCCCCCAAGGCATCCACCCGGCTGATCACAGGAATCACTGGTTTGCCTGCCTTCTCAAAATGCTTGAACCAGATGAGTTCCCCGTGCATATCTGCCTCACGGAACAACACCAAAGCAAGGTCCGTTTCCTTGACGGAAGCCTTGGCAGTCTCCTGACCGAAATTGTCATGCTTCCACATGTCATCAGTGCCGGATGTCTCACTGAAGGTTATCGGGCCTATCCCCTTGATGGAAAGAACCTTGTAGACTCTCTCCATATCATTGTGGTGCAGCGCCCTCACCAGGGCAGAATGCCTGCCGGTCAAGGCATTTATCAGTGATGTCTTGCCGCTGCCCCGCCTGCCGTAAAGGCCGATGCGAAAAGGCGCCAGCTCCTGCTCCTCTTGAATTCCCACGCTCCATCACTCCCAAAATTCTCTTTTTTTAAAAATTCGGCACACTTGCCAAAAATTTTTCACATTTATCATATAGTATAACACAAAACTTCCAAATAAACTACATTTTCTCCTGTATCTGCCCAGAAGTGCAGGGGAAATTGTCCTGTTTAGACTTCTTTTCATTGACATGTGCCTAGGACTTTGGTACTATATTAATCGGAACCATTCTATCTAATCAGGGTTTAACTAAGTTTTGGAAGGGATTCTGTTATGCAAGAAAGTTTGAAAAGAAATGGCGCCAGCCAGAGCAGCAGGGTTGAGGATAAGCCTGCCGCTGGCGGCTTTGTCCAGTCCAGGGAATTTTACAGGGTGCGCCTGGACAAGCCCTTTGAATGGCAGCTTCTTGACCACATTGGCCAGGAACTAGACACTCATGTAGGAGATCTCACCGACATTAGCGGAGGCGGCCTGTGCTTCACCACTGACTGCCAGGCAGCCCCTGGCGACAGGATGCACATTCTCCTGACAGACCTGCCTATCATTGAAAAGCTGGACACTCATGTGACAGTAGTCCGTGCAGTGCCCATCGAGGAAGAGGATGCAGAAGAGGAAGCTCCCCCCGCCTGGAAGCTGGCCTGCGTATTGGACGAGCTCTCCACCCGTATGCGGGACCGCCTGGTCTCCAGCATCTTCGAGCAGCAGCGCCGCGCCATCTTCCAGTCCCGGCAGGAACAGGCAGCAGAGAAAGAAAAGGAAGAACGCGCCCAGAAACTTGCGGATGCCATCCATTGATGCCATCTGCCCGCAACTGAAAATTTTCATCAAAAAAGGTTTCCGCCTACCGAGCGGAAACCTTTTTTTCATGCCTGTATTTCCCCGTGGCTCTCCCTGCCACGTATTTCCCTTATGTGATTCTTCTCATCCACCATCACCACGGTGGGTTCAAAATCTCTGGCTTCTTCGGGAGTGAACACCGCATAGTCCATGATGATCACCACATCACCTGGCTGCACGCAGCGGGCTGCCGCACCGTTCAGGCAGATGACCCCGGAACCGCGGGGACCGGGAATCACGTATGTTTCCAGCCGGGCGCCGTTATTGTTGTCCACCACCTGCACACGCTCATGAGGCAGGATGCCCGCCGCTTCCATGAGTTCTTCGTCAATGGTGATGCTGCCCATGTAGCGGAGATCCGCCTCCGTCACTGTGGCACAGTGAATCTTGGATTTAAGCAAATGAAGGAACATTTATCTACCTTGCCTTTCAGAACCGAGAATTACGTTATCAATCAACCTGGTCTTGCCAATCTTCACCGCAATAGCCAGCAAGGCAGATTCAGTTACCTCCCCAATTTCAGCCAGTCCCGGGAAGGAATAGATTTCCACATAGTCGATCTCCGCCAGCTTCTCCTTGCCAATTTCATCGCGCACCAGGTCTTTCAAAACGCTGACAGACTTCTCGCCAGCCTTGAAAGCTTCTTCTGCCTTCTTCAAGCTTCTCGACAGCACCAGCGCCGCCTCTTTTTCCTCAGCAGACAAGTACATATTGCGGGAACTTCTGGCCAGGCCGGACTCTTCCCTCACAATGGGCACCATGTGAATATTGACAGGGATGTTCAAATCCTCCACAAACCGGCGCACCACCACTACCTGCTGGGCATCCTTCTGGCCGAAGAAGGCATCCGTGGCCCGGGAGAGGTTGAAGAGCTTGGTAAGCACCGTGGCCACCCCGCGGAAATGGCCGGGACGGCGGGCACCGCAAAGCTTGTTGGTGATATCTCCGTCCACTGTCACATAAGCAGTATACCCCTCAGGATACATCTCCTCAGGCTCAGGATGAAACACCGCATCAATGCCTGCTTCTTCCAGCTTCCTGCAGTCCTCCTCGAACTTCCGCGGATAGGCCTCATAGTCCTCATTGGGACCGAACTGGGTGGGGTTCACAAAGACGGAAGCTATCACTGTATCGCAGGCTTTCCTGGCCTCCCGCATAAGGGTCAGATGCCCCTCATGGAGTGCTCCCATGGTAGGCACCAGGCCGATGGATTTGCTCCCCTTGACAGCCTCTGCAGCAAATTCCTTGATTTCCTCAATGGTTCTAAGTATCTTCATATCTCTCATACTCCTTACAAGCTCAAGACACGTTCTGCTTTTTCTTCCTTATCCTCCCGACGGGCGAAGAAGTTTGCCAGCAGCGACCCGGAAATATTGTGCCAGACACTGAAGATGGCGCCGGGAATGGCTGCCGCAGGAGAGAAGTACAAGAGGGCCAGGGAAGCTGCCATGCCGGAATTCTGCATACCCACCTCAATGGACACCGTGCGGGACTTCCTGCTGTCCAGCTTGAAGGTGCGGGCCAAAGCATAGCCCAAGGCCAGGCCGCAGCCGTTGTGCAGGACCACCACTGCCGCCATGAGAGCCCCTACCTCCAGGAGCTTCCCTGCACTCAGGGCCACCACGCCGCCCACCAGGGTGACAATCATAGCCACGGAGAACACAGGCAGGAGAGGAGAAACCTTCTCTACGATACTGCCGAAATAGTGGTGCACCAAAAGCCCCAGCAACACGGGAGCCAGCACCATCTGGGCAATGGAAACCATCATGGCGTACATGGAAATCTCAATCCAGGCTCCCGCCAGGAAATAAGTGAGGGCAGGTGTCACCAAGGGGGCCAGGAGCGTAGTCACCATAGTCATGGACACGGACAGGGCCACATCCCCCCTGGCCAGGTAGGCGATGACATTGGAAGCAGTGCCGCCGGGGCAGGTGCCCACCAGCACCACACCGATGGCCAGTTCCGGCGGCAGACCGAAGGCTTTCACCAGCCCCCAGGCAATCAGGGGCATCAGCAGGAACTGGGCAAAGACACCAATGCCCACTTCCAGCGGGTGCTGCAAAACGCCTTTGAAATCATCCACCGACAGAGTCATGCCCATGCCGAACATCACCAGCCCCAGCATAAAGGGGATATAGGGGCCCACCCAGGTCAGGGCAGGGGGATAAGCTATCCCCAGCACCGCCACGCCGATGACCAGAAAGGCCATGCTGTCCACAATGGTCTTGCAGATTTTTTCCAAACGAAAAACCTCCTCAAAATATAACGAGTACAAGATGTCCCCTACTTCTATAAGTGGGGGGCGGTAACTTACTAACAGGCGGTGAGTTAATATCTCCCGCCTCGTTGAAAGGCCAAGAGGAAGTTTTGCCTTCGGCAAAACTGGAACAATGGCCTTATAAAAATATAACGGAGGCAAAAGAAAACGCCCTTTGCAAGGGGCCGAAAAATCGGCGCACCAAGCAAAGGGCGTACACGTATCCCGTCATCATTGGCCATGCTATTCCCCTGTCTCAGTTCCATGAATCTGAGCATGAGCCTTCAGCCAAGTGTATTGAAACATTTATAACGGAAAAGTATAACTCACCTTCGTGATGTCATCTCTTGCCGTTCTTGATTCTAGCACAACTGCCCTCCCCATGCAACTAAGGCGTGTTGAAAAACTCCACCTGCACGCTACAGCGGACAGTTTCCGTTTTTCAACACGCCTAGGAGATGCATCAGTTGGTTTTGGCCGCCGCCAGCATGGCCTTGGCGTTTTCAGCAGCACTGTGCTTGGGATTGAAGGCCTTCAGTGCTTCTGCCTGCTGTGCCTTGCTTTCCAGCAGCACCAGTTCCACCCGGTTGCCCAGGAGGCGCTTGGCCTGACGATAAGCCAGCCAGAAATCCCTGTGCCAGGCCACCATGACATAGCTGGCAGCCAGGTCGCTATGAGCAGCGCTCACCAGCTCGGCTACGCTGGGACCTTCTTCCTCGCTGCCCCGCACGATAAGCTGCACCCCGTTCTCCTGCAGCTCACGGGCCTGTATCTTGTTGCCAGCCACAGCCAGCACTGCCACAGCCGACAGGGCGCCGTGCATGGTGAGTGCATGGCCCTCGCTCATATTGGTCACATGGACTTCCTTCAAAGGACCCCAGCCCACGGCATGCTCGATGACCTCGCCGGGATGGTCCGTATGCAGGTGCACCAGCACCCTGTCCCCCTGGCGCTCCGTCAGCACAAAGCTGGAGAAGTCCTTGAAAGATTTTTCCAGTTCCTTCATGTTTATCTTGGCATTCTTGATGGCAAAGCGCACGCAATAGGGGCGCACAAGATCCTCTCTGGGATCGGGCAGGCCCGGCTGCCTGGACTCAAGCCCCAGAGAAAGGCTCACCGCAGGGGAAACGAAATTGCCGTCAAGACCACGCAGGCATCCCCTGAGGAAAGTGAACATGATGCGGGCACCTGCATCTGCCTCCATGCCTTCCATAGACTCCTGCCCTGCCTCAATGGCCTTTTCCAGGATTTCCGTGATAGGCATGTTGGCGCGCACTGCATGATAGGCCCCCTTGGCCACAGCCTTTGCCACGGTGATGATGGGCCGCTCCATATTCTCAGGAATAATGCGCTGGGCGTAGAGGATGCCATACTGGAAGGCCTTGCCAAACTCTGAAGAGGTGGCGTTGTACTTGCCTGAAAGCCCCTTGCCCAGACCGCGGAAAAGCTGGGCCAGCACTACGCCCGCATTGCCCCGGGCGCCGAAGACCGCCGCCGCACTGACACGGCGGGCAAGCCCCCCGATGCTGCCATCCTTGCTCTCTGCCAGCGGCATCACCGCCGCCCCCATGGTATGAAGGACATGGGTGCCCGGCAGGCTGCCCGCCCCAGGCATGGCATTTATCTGCTCATAGTCCAGCAAGAATTCGCTGTAAGCCCCCGTCACCATACGCTTGAAATCACTGCCAGTAATAACTTCTTTATTGCCCGTCATAATATCACGTCCATTTCTGCGTTGTTTTTTTATCTTATAACAGGATTATACTCTATTTTTCTCGAAATAGTAGTCATATTCCTTCAAAATGTAGTAAGATACTTATGAAAAATATCAACATGAGTTGAGGAGACGCCTATGCCAAATATAAAAAGCCAAGCTGGAAATAACAAGGACACGGCTAAAATCAAGGAAAATGCCAAGGTGAAGGCCCCTGCCAAAAAGGCTTCTGCCAAAGCAGCCCCCTCCACTGAAGACAAAACCATAAAAGCAGAAAACCAGGCAGCGGCTGCAGAAAGCCCTGCCAAAGTCCCTGCCCCTCCGGCAGGATTCTCTCAGGAAGAGAAAGCGCCTGCAGAAATCGTGGAGCGCATCTTCGCCCTGGATATCGGCACCCGCAGTGTCATCGGCGTGGTGGCTGACCGGGACAAGGAGGGCAAACTGCACATCGTGGGCACCCACCGCCAGGAACATATCACCCGGGCCATGCTGGACGGGCAGATACATGATGTGCCCCAGGTAGCTGCCATCATCGAGAAAGTCAAGGGCCCCCTGGACGAGAAATACGGTCCCCTGCGCACTGCCGCTGTAGCAGCCGCAGGCCGCGCCCTCTACACCATGACCGCTGAAGCAGAGATGGTAGTGAACGGCGTCATCTCCGCCCAGCTGCAACAGGATCTGGACTTTGCAGGCGTGCAGGCTGCCCAGAAGCTCCTGGCTGACAGCCAGACCCTTGAGGACCCCACCAGATACTACTGCGTGGGTTACAGCACCGTGCGCTACATCCTGGACGACATCCAGCTCAAGAGCCTCATCGGCCAGCGGGGCAAGAAGGCCAAGGCCGTGGTCATCGCCACCTTCCTGCCCCGCCAGGTCATTGACTCCATGCAGTCTGCCCTGCACGCCGTTTCCCTTGAAATGCGCGCCCTGACCCTGGAGCCTATCGCCGCCATCAACGTGCTGATACCGCCCACCATGCGCCATCTGAATCTGGTGCTGGTGGATATCGGCGCAGGCACCTCCGACGTGGCCATCACCAAGAACGGCTCCGTCACCGCCTACGGCATGGTGCCTCTGGCTGGCGATGAAATCACCGAGGCAATTTCCCAGAAGTTCCTGCTGGACTTCAACGTGGCAGAACACATCAAGAGACAGGCTGCCATAGGAGAAAATGTCACCTTCACAGATATCCTGGGCATGGAGTACAACCTCACCGCCGAAGAAGTCATCGAGCCCATCCTGCCCAACGTGGAGAATCTGGCCAATGCCATCACCAAGCAGATACTGGAGCTCAACAGCGAAGCTCCACAGGCAGTCATGCTGGTGGGAGGCGGCTCCCTCACTCCTCATCTGCAGGAATATGTGGCATCAGCTTTGGATATGCCCATCAGCCGCGTGGCAGTGCGCCATCCCGACAAGGTAGTGGACATGGAGGGCCTGCCGGAAGAACTGCAGAAACCCGATGCGGTGACCCCCCTGGGCATCCTGCAGATTGCTTCCCAGAACACCCTGCACTTCCTGACGGTCTATGTGAACAATGAGGAATACAGCCTCTTCAACTTCCGCGACCTCACCATCACCGATGCCCTGCTGAACGCCGGCATCAGCCTGAAGAAATACAACGGCCGTCCCGGCCTGGGCCTCATGGTAAGCCTGGGAGGAGAGCGCAAATCCTTCCCCGGTACCATGGGCAGCCTGGCCAAGGTCACGCTGGACGGAGAAGACGCAACGCTGGACACCATCATCCACGATGGCAGCCGCATAGGCATCGTACCCGGCAAGGATGGCTTCACCCCGGAAATCTATCTGGGGGATCTCGTCACCAGCGGCCAGGAATACACCGTCTACATCAACGGCAGGGAAAACCACCTGCGCCAGAAAGTCACGGTCAACGGCGAGGAATCCGCTCCTGACCGCCAACTGAAAGACGGTGACATCATCGAGAACCGGGAATTCAAGAGCCTGGGAGAGGCCCTGCAGGCCGCAGGCTACCCGCCCCAGGGACGCCGCATCAGCTACAAGCTGAACGGCACCGAGAGTGTCTACACCTGTACCCCGGAAATCCTGCTGGAGGATGCCCCAGCCACCATTTCCCAGCCCATCCATGAGGGAGACCACATCGACTACATCCCCCATGATGAGCCAAAACTGGGCGATGTGCTGAAACTCAAGGACACGGACACCGCCATCACCATCTACTATGAAGGAAATGAATGCAAAATCCCCTGCGGCAGCCTGGAACTGACAGTGAACGGCCGCAAAGCCAGCACCGGCACCATCCTGGACGATGGCTGTGACGTGCGCTTCCAGCGCTCCGCCAAGGCCTCCGTCACCGTCAGCGATGCACTGCTGGCCGTGAACTTCAATCCCCCCTCTGCCACCAGCCGGGTGAGCTTCACCATCCTGGTGAACGGTCAACCCGTAGACTTCACCGACCCGGTGAAGAACGGCGACACCTTGGAAGTGAAGATTGCCCCCCTGGGAGACGGCATCCATCCCCCCACCTCCGGCCTGGACCGTGACAATCCCCACCTGACGGACAAAGGCACCACCGCCCCCAAGCTCTCATCACTGAACGCCGGCCTGCCTGAGCGCAAGGTAACTATCGAAGACTTCATCCGCCACGATTAAGGAAAAATCAAGTGAGGGGCACAGGCATAGCATAAGCGGAACGTGTGGAAATTTACCATAAATCTTAGCGAGCACAAGTGCAGCACTGCGAAGCAGAGCTGCACGCAGTGGGAGCTTAGATTCTATGGTAAATTTCCAAGTGAAGCGTTGCTATGCCTGTGCCCCGAACGCCTTAGCACTGCCCCGTAAATTTTTCTTGCAATACTAGCCAAAAACAGTTATAATTGCTTTATGTGTCGAAAACTGTAACCGAGAAATATTCCATTCAGCATCAACCAAATTGTCTGTGGAGAATTTCCGGTATTGCATCACACCGGAGGTGAACCAAAAATGGCAGTTCCAAAGAGAAAAATGTCCAAGGCCCGCCGCGACAGCCGCCGTGCCAACTGGAAACTGGAGGCCCCTGGCTTCGTGTCCTGCCCTCAGTGCCACGAGCCTAAGCTCCCCCATCATGTCTGCACCGAATGCGGCTACTACGATGGCAAGGAAGTAATCCAGGCCGCTGAGTAAGCAAAGTCAAAGACCCGTCGGATTATCTGCCGGGTCTTTTTCATTTGCCTGCTTCCCCGCACCACAATTCTCATCTCACATACCGCGAAAGGATGATTTGCATGTTCAAAAAAATCTTTATGCTTCTGGCAGCTGTCATCATATGCTGCAATGTTCCCGCTGCAGAAGCCGCCATTGACCTCAGCACCCTTAATGCCAAGACTACTAATATCTCCGTGGTGTTGGACACCCCGGCAGGCTACGCTGCAGAACCTGAAAGAGTCTACACTTCCATCAAGGAATCCCTGGACAAAATCTTTCCCAACAAGTCCATCTACAAAATCCAGCCCATCGAAGACAACGAAGCCTATGTGCAGGTTTACCGCGAAGAACACTGTCAGGCTGCCAGTGTTGACGATGGATACACCGCAGGCAATGGCATGCGCGATCTCACCCTCAAGAAAAACGACCTAGCAACCCTGAATGACCACTTCGGCTCCGATTATCTGGTCTACATCCGCATCACCAACAGCGTCCCCCAGATCAAAGTGGACTGGTTCTCCGCCGGACAGCAGGTCAATGTCACCATGGACTTCCGCATCTGGTCCAAATCCAAGAATGACTTCATCTACATGAAGCGCGCCATGACCACCGGCAAATCCACCTCTTACTACGCAGGCATGGGCGACTCCGGCCACGCCATAGAAAAGGGCATCAAGAAAGGCCTGGCCGAGGTAGAGAAAGAAGCCACCAAAATCAGGATGGCTATGACGGAATAACCTCAGAGCATAAATATATTGCACACACCAAAAAGCGGCCGTATGAGCAGTACGGCCGCTTTTTGGCTGTGTATTGTATTTAGGAGAGCTTAACGAAAGCCTGTATTTATAGTACAGTAAATGATATTCATTGTCAATACTTTATTGAAAACTTTTCTCAAATATTTTTACCCCCTTACTCCTTCCCCTTATTCACCCGGAAATTGTCCTCATCATCCCAATCATCTGGCATCCCCTTCACCAGCAGCACGGGGCACTCCACATGCTGCATGACGTAGTTTGACACGCTCCCTACCAGGAGACTGCGTATGGTGCCGAAGCCGCGGCAGCCCATGACGATGAGGTCGCTCTCTTCTTCTTCCGCCACATCTGCAATGCACTCGCCGGGGTCGCCTATCTCCACCCTGGTGTGGGCATTGACTTCCGGGGGAATGACATGCATGAGGTCTGCCAGGAACTGGAAGGCGGCTACCTTCAGCTCGGCGGGGATATAGCCGGAGAGGCTCACCTGCTCAAAGGCAGAGATATTGCGGTTCAGATCCACCGCCATCATCACCGTCATTTCCGCCCCCGTCACGGCTGCCAGATGTATGGCCTGATTCACTGCCTTGAAAGCCTGGCCGGAGCCGTCTGTGGGCACCAGGATGCGCTTGCACTCCATCTTCCGCTCCTGCCTGGGACGGTTCTGTATTTCCTCGATCAGTTCCTCTGCGTTCTTTTCTGTTGTGTTCTCTGCCATGTAGACCCGCCCTTTCTGTCAATTCAATCGTCTATGTAATAATTATCCACAAAAAGAAAAAAATCCTGCCTATCGAAAAGACAATAACGTGCAAAAGCCTTCCCCTCTGGGGAAGGTGCCCCGAAGGGGCGGATGAGGTGCGACCTAACAAGTTAATGTTGTAATGCCTTGTAACGCCCCACCTCATCCGTCATTCCTTCGGACTGACACCTTCCCCAGAGTGGAAGGCTATGTTGTCATTCATAATGACGTTTACTATATTTACTTGCTTACAATCTCTGCCGCCAGCTTGTCCAGTTTATGCTGATGCTCGTCTGCATTCTCCAGCCGCTTCTGAGCTGCCTTTTTGGCGCTATAGAACCTCCAGCAGAACAGCATGATCACAGCCGCCATATAGAGCATGAAGGCCCCTATCTCCTGAGTGATGTCCAAAAGCCCCGCTCCCCGGGAAATGATGTCCCGGGTGAAGTGGAACTCCCAGGTCAGGGGGAACACATGGCTGAGGGTCACCACCCAATCCTGGAAGGAAGTCACCGGCCCTGTGGGGCCGCCCAGGATGAAGCCCCCGGGGATGAAGAGGATCATGCGGGAGGAGGCAATGCCCGGATTGGCCGCCGTCCAGCCGAACAGGAGGCTCAGCATGCCCACCACCATGACTACAAAGATTTCCAGAAACAGGAAAGTCACCAGATGGCCGGAGAAATTCAAATCTCCCCAAAGGCGCAGCACCGCCAGGCCCACCACCCAGGAAACGATCAGGCAGCCTGCATAGGGCAGCAAGCGCTGGATGAGATCCCAGGGATTGCCTTCCATGAGGGTCCTATCCAGCTGCCCGGTCAGGCGCAGGCGCGGTATCATGCCGATGGTGGCAAAGGTGAAGAACATGGCGCCAAAGAAGAACAGGAAGTTCATGGTAGTGGCATTGCTGGTGGATTCCTGGGGGTTGAACAGTATCCTGTCTGCCAGGCTCAGGCTCCCCATCAGCGTGTCATTGGTGCTGCCTGTATCTCCCATTGCCACGGCATTATCCATGCCGACAATCTCATTCAGCGCCACCTTGATATTGGATGTAGTGGCTGGATTGGTGGTATCGTAGAACACACCGATATTAGTCTCCACTCCCGTATAGCGGTCCTTTTCCAGCCCCTGGGGGAAATACACCACCGCATAGGCCTGATCCCGGTACATGAGTTCCTTGGGGTCCACGGGGGTATTCAGCACTGCCGTGACCTGCATGTACTCTGACGCGTCAATCCTGTTGGTCAAATCCCGGCTATAGGCAGAATTATCCAGGTCAATGACCACCACTTCCACATCTTTGCCGAAGTTGCCGGACAGCAGTACCGACAGCACCACGGAAATGACCATGGCCACCATGATGCACACCTTTTCATAGGGCATGCCCTGCCCGGAGAACAGGAACTTTATCTCATCTCTTAGTGAATTCACTGTCTTTCACCCCAATGGTCATCCCCGGGATAATGCCCTCCTGGGGGTCGATGTAAATGCGCACCTGGAAAGCTGTGAGGTCGGACTGGCCCTTTTCACGTGACTGCTTGAGGTCAGCAAAGCCAGGGGCCTTGGTGAGCAGGCGCACAGTGCCCGTGACCTTCTTTTCCCCGGCCACAGATTCTCCTGTCACCGCATCTCCTTCGGCCAGATGCTGGGCTTGCTCCTCACTGATGTAGATATCATAGTAGCTGCGGCTGCTTTCCAGCAGCACCACAGGGGTGGAGGGAGAAATCATCTCCCCTTCCTTGGCCAGGACCTTCAGGATCTTGCCATCCTCAGGAGCGCGGAGCACCAGGCGTTCCTTGGCTACCATGAGTTCCTTCAGCTGCACTTCCAGCTGGGCCTTCTGCTGGCGCAGGGCCTCGATGTCATTGGCCATGTTGGCAGCAGAATCCCGCTCGTTGGCAATGGTGGGCAGGCTCAGGCTGTCAGTGCTGCCTGTGTCCACGGCGCCCCCCAGGAGACTCTGCAGGACCTGCTGCTGCTGGGCTACAGCTTCCTGAGCCACCTGCAGGTTCATGGTTGCATCGTCCAGCTGGGCCCTGGCCACGGCTCCCGCCTGTACCAGCGCCGCAGTGCGGTTGTAATTGATTTCTGCATTCTTCAGGGTTGCCTGAGCACTGGACACAGCCGCCTTCTGCTGGTCAATCTGACGGAAGCTCTGGGTCTCGGCAGTATTGGCCCGGTTGAAATTGATGCCCATGGTACCGGAGGTGGAGTTTATCTGGGCCTCCATCTGGGCAATCTGGGCCTTAAGCTTTTCAATGGCCAGGTCCGTGTCTGTGGGGTCAAGCTCCATGATGATATCACCCTTCTTCACCATGTCCCCTTCCTTGACACCTTCCCTGATGAGGCGCCCGCTGACAGAATCAAAGGACATCTTCACCTGCTCGGCAGTGAGGATGCCCTCCTTCTTGCTCATGCCCTGGACAATGGCATCATTGCCCGTATACATCAGGGCCACGCCCCCGATAATGAGAAGCAGGATAAAGACTATGCCCACCCGCTTGGCTTTTTCATTGCTGTTCATTCTCTCTTCTCCTTATTTAATTAGAATGCTAACTATCTTCCCGTACAAAGGCCTTGCGGCCCTTTCCTGTCAATCCGTCAGCTTGTGCAGCAGCCTGATGACTTCCTTCTGCTCCTCCTCGCTGAGCTTTTCCATCAGCTTGGAAACCCTCAGATAATGCGGAGGCAAAATCTCCTGCATGAAATCATTGCCTGCGCGGGTGAGCTTCACCTTCTTGCTGCGGGCATCTGCCTTGTCAGCTTTCACCGCCACCAGCCCGTCCCGCTCCATGCGCTGGAGCATGCTGCTGATGGTGGCCCGGGTCACCCCCACCTTCTCTGCCAGCACCGAAGGGGCAATGCCCTCGGTGTGCTGATGCAACACCACCAGCACGCAGAACTTTCCTTCGGAAAGATGGTACTCGCTCTGCAGGATATCCAGGATTCCCTGCTGGATTTCCTCCGCCGCCTGCTTGATGCGCAGCATGGCGATGACCGCCGAGGGATTTATCTCCGCCACCAGTTCCCTGTGCTTCTGCAGCTCTTCCCAGGTAGGTATCATTTCCCGCTTCACATGCTCACTTCCTCACTTGCAAATTAGTTAGTTTGCTAACTATCATGATGTGATTATAGCTAATCAACCTGGGAATGTCAACGAAAACCTTCTAAGAAATGACTTCATGTTGACACCCCTAACCTATTTGCTACAATGATATTAGAAAGTTCTACGAAATGAGGTGACAGTAATGCAGGAGTTAAAGCGGCCCATGCCCGTGGGCATTGAGGATTTCAAACGACTTGTAACGGACAACTATTATTTCATAGACAAGACCAGATTCATCAAAGAACTCATAGATACTCAGGGGGTCGTCACCCTAATCACCCGCCCCCGGCGGTTTGGCAAGACCCTGAGCCTTTCCATGCTGCAGTACTTCTTCACTCTCGAAAATGCCGCAGAGAACCGCCAGCTCTTTGCAGGGCTGGACATAGAGCGGGCCGGTGAGAAATACATGAACCAGCAGGGCACCCGGCCGGTAGTGTTTTTGACCCTCAAGGAAGTGCGTCGCCCGAGTCACACGTCCATGCTGGCCATGCTTGCTTCTCTGTTGCAAGAGATCTATGAACAGCAGCGTTGCATATTGGACAGCAATAACCTTGAAGAGCCAGAAGCAGAATATTTCAAGCTGATACTGGCAGGGAAAGGTTCCGAGGAAGACATGGCTATTTCCTTGAAACGACTTATGGCATACATGGAAAAGCACTATGGAACCCAGCCTGTCCTGCTGCTTGACGAATACGATGCCCCTATCCTTTCCGCCTGGGAAAATGGCTACTACCAGGAGTGCATAGACTTCATGCGGGGATTCCTGGGGGCTGCCCTGAAAACGAACCCTGCCTTAGGCTTTGCCGTCCTGACGGGCATCACGCGGATTTCCAAGGAGAGCATTTTCTCGGGTCTGAACAATCTCAAGGTCTGCTCGGTGCTGTCAAACCGCTACTGCGACATCTTCGGCTTTACCCCGGAGGAAGCCGCAAAACTCATGGCCGAATGCGGTGCAGCTGACAAACTGCCAGACTTGGCACAGTGGTATGATGGCTATCGATTCGGTCAGGCCGAAATCTATAACCCCTGGTCGGTTATCCAATACCTCGACAATGACTGCAATTTCCAGCGATATTGGGTCAATGTCTCCGGCAATAGCATTCTGCAAGTCCTGCTTCAAAATGCCAGCGAAGACCGCTACGAAGAGTTGCAGAGCTTGCTCAGTTTTCGGGAATCTTATGTAGAGTCCTTGATGGATGAGGGCATCATCTACCCAGATATCGAAACGGATGACAATGCCCTTTACATGATGCTCCTGACCACAGGCTACCTGAAAGCCATCGACACTTGGCAGGATCGCCGTGGCCGCTGGTGGTGCCGCTTGCAGATACCGAACCGTGAAGTCCTGCTGGCCTACGAAGACGAAGTCCTGGCCAGGGTGGCAGGCCCTGGCAACCGGGTTCCCCTCTTTGCCATGCTGAAGGCCATGACGGCAGGCAAGGCATCGGTTTTCCAAAAGCATTTGAGCAAGATTCTAAGAGATATGGTAAGCTACCACGACACCGCCCAGCCAGAAAGCTTCTACCACGGCCTGATGCTTGGCCTCACCGTCCTGATGGAGGGAGAGTATAGGGTAAAGTCAAACCGCGAAAGCGGCTACGGCCGCTTCGATCTGGCCTTCTTCCCCCTGCGCCCCGGCACTCCCGGCGTTATCCTGGAGCTGAAAGCCGCTGGCTCTGAGGAAGAACTGGAAGAAAGGGCAAAAGAAGCCCTGCAGCAGATTGCAGAGAAGGAATACTGTGCCGAGCTATCCCGTCAGGGCGCGTCAGATATCTGGCGCTACGGCATCGCCTTCCACGGCAAGAAGGTCTGCATGACAGGCACACAGGAATGAAAAACGGGAACGCACGCGTCAATTGGACGCGCAGCGTTCCCTTTTTGCTATCAGGACATCTTCCTGCTGCCTTTCGGCACCGGGAAGGCTATGACACCTTCACCTGCAGCCACAGCTTGGTATATATCTTGTCCAGTTCCTCCCCCAGGTAGCTGTAGGATTCCTGTCCTTTGTAGACTTCCTCGGGAGGGAAAGCTATCTCTGCCTTGTCCTCCAGTTCATCCTCCACCAGCTCCCGCACAGCAATATTGGGAGTGGAGTAGCCCAGCCGACGGAAATTATCCGCGGCTATGTCCGGGCGGCACATGAAGTTGATGAATTTATGGGCATTTTCCACATGGCGGGCATTCCTGGGAATCACCCAGCCGTCAATCCAGACATTGGTGCCCTCCTTGGGGGCGGGCTGGAACTTCAGATCGGGGTTGGCTTCCATGAGGTTGATGGCCTCACCGGAGAAGATAACCCCCAGAGCCGCCTCGCCGGAGCTCAGCTTGTCACGTATATCGTCCACGCCATAAGCCTGCACCAGAGGTTTCTGGTCTATGAGCATATCCCTTGCCTTTACGAGATTAGCCTCGCTCATGGTATTCATGGATTTGCCCATCAGCTTGAGGGGAATCATGATGGCATCCCGGGCAGAATCCTGCATGAGGATATTATCCCTGTATTTCTCATTCCAGAGAATGGCCCAGCTGTCCACAGGCTCATCCACCAGGTTGGTGTTGTACATGATTCCCACGGTACCCCAGCAATAAGGCACTGTGTACTTGCCTTCCCAGTCAAAAGCCTTGGACTGGTCGAAGAAATCCTTGCCAATGTATTTCCTGGCATTGGGCAGCTTCCCGAAATCCAGGGGCTGCAACAGCTCATTGTGTATCAGCTTGTTGATCATATAGTCCGAAGGGCACAGGATATCATAGGCCTCTGCCCCCTCGGCGATGCGGGGATACATGCTCTCGTTGGTGTCGTATTCGTCCAGCACCACATGTATGCCCGTCTCCTCTTCAAACTGCTCCAGCACCTCCTCGCTGAGATAATCCCCCCAGCTGTAGACGTAGAGGATATCTTCCCCCTCTTCCTCCTCCTGGGCAAACATATCGCAGCCAGCCAGGGCAAATGGCACAAAGAGCAACAGCAGGGCCAAGAGATAGCGCAGATGCTTCATGCGGCTTCCTCCTCTCTGCCAGCTTCGCGGTAACGACGGATGACCTTGTAGTTCAGCATCAGGAGGGCTGCAAAGACCAGCACGCCGCAGAAGAACAAGGTAGAAAGGGCATACATCTCAGGGTGTACCCCCAGCTTCAATTCTGCATAGATTTCCGTAGTCAGAGTCTCGATGCCTGCCCCCTTGGTGAAGTAAGTGACGATGAAATCATCGGCACTCATGGCAAAGGACAGGAGAAAGGCCGCCACGATGCCCGGCACCAGCTCCGGCAGGATCACCTTGCGAAAAGCCGTCACCGGCGGTGCTCCCAGGTCCCTGGCCGCCTCATAGCACACATCGTCCATTGAAAGCACTTGGGGCAGGATGCAGAGCATGGCATAGGGCAGACTGATGACGATATGGGCCAGCAGAATAGTATCATAGCCCAGCCTGAGCCCCAGCCCCAAAAACAGCAGCATCAGGGAAATGCCCGTGACGATATCCGCATTCAAAAGGGGCACGTTAGCAATGCCTCTGAAAAGCATCCTGCCCCTGAGGCCCATCTGCCTCATGCCCAGAGCCGTGACCAAAGCCAGCAAAGTGGCAAGGATAGCGGAGGTCACGCCAATGGTCAGGGTATTGGTGAAAGCCGCAATGATTTCTTCATTCTCAATGAGGCGCTCATACCACTGCCAGGTAAAGCCCGTCCACTGGCCCCGATATCGACTGGCGTTGAAGGACTGGGCAATCAGTACCAGGATAGGCGCATAAAGAAAGAGCACAATGGCTCCCAGATAACCGTTCTTCAGTTTCTCCATCATGACCTCCCCTTCTTTCCCTGTTCCCCGCTGTCGGTGAAGGCCTCCAGCAGGATGTTGAGGATAATGAAGACCATGAGCACCATGGAGAGAGCGCTGCCCAGCTGCCAGTCATAGGCAGCCGTGAACTCCTGCTCGATGATGTTGCCCACCAGCAGCACCTTGTTGCCGCCCAGGAGGGCGCTGATGACGAAAGTGGTGAGGGCGGGAATGAAGACCATAGTGGAGCCACTGACAATCCCCGGCAGGGACAGGGGCAGGAGCACATGGCGCAGAGTCTGCCAGGAATTCGCCCCCAGGTCCCTGGCGGCCTCAATGATGCTTTCATCTATGCGGCTGATGCTCACATAGAGGGGCAGCACCATATAGGGCAGGAAATTATACACCATGCCGATGATGATGGCAGCAGAAGTATTGATGAGGTGCACCTCAGGCAGCCCCAGATAAGCCAAAAACATATTGATAAGGCCGTGCTTCTCCATGATGGTCTGCCAGGCCATGGTGGTAAGCAGTGAGTTCATCCAGAGGGGCAGGAGGAAAAGCAGGAACACCAAAAGCCCCCGGCTCTCTTTCCTCTCCCTTAGGATAAGGCAGAGGGGATAAGCCAGCAAAAGGCAGATAAAGGTGCTGACGAGAGCAAGTTCTACAGAAAGGCCCAGAGCCTTCAGATACTCGCTTTGCAGCACCGTAGAGATATTTTCCAGGGTAAAATTGCCAGCCCCGTTTGTCAGCCCCGTAAAGAGCACGAAAAACAAGGGCAGCACAATAAAGAGCACCGCCCAGAGGGCGAAGGGCAGAGCCAGGAAGCGGTGGGTGGCAAGCTTGGCCGCAATGCGCTCATTCATCGCTCACAGCCTCCTCATCCTCAGAAGCAGGCTTGGCCATGATCTGGATATTGGCCGGAGCCAGGCGGATGCCCACTTCGCTGCCCTGCTCATGGCCCGTGATGGTCTGCACCAGCCACTCAAAGCCACCGGCCTCGATGGTGATATCATAGACAGTGCCTTTGAAAACCACCTGGCGGATGTTGCCGTTGAACTGGCCTTCCCCAGGAGCGCAGATCTGGATATCCTCCGGGCGGATCTGCACATCTACCGGCACGTTCTCCCCAAAACCCGTATTGATGCAAGGAATGTCCCTGCCCAAGAGATGCACCAGCTTGTCACGCACCATGATGCCATCAATGATGTTGCTGTCACCGATGAAGTCTGCCACAAAGGCATTCTCCGGCTCATTGTACACATTCTCCGGGGTGCCGATCTGCTGGATCCAGCCCTGGTTCATGACCACTACCGTATCGGACATGGAAAGGGCTTCCTCCTGGTCATGAGTGACAAAGACGAAGGTGATGCCCAGCTCGCGCTTGATTTTCACCAGCTCGCGCTGCATGTTCTGCCTGAGCTTCAGGTCAAGAGCAGAAAGAGGCTCGTCCAGCAGCAGCACTTTCGGCTCGTTGACGATAGCCCGGGCGATGGCAATGCGCTGCTGCTGGCCCCCGGACATCTGGGTGACCCGGGCATGTTCATAGCCGTCCAGATTCACCAGCTTCAAAGCATATTTTATTTTATCCTTGATGTAGCTTGAGCTCTTGCCCTTCAGCTTCAGGCCGAAGGCGATGTTCTCCGCCACATCCATGTGGGAAAAGAGGGAATACTTCTGGAAAACAGTATTCACCTGGCGCTTCTCCGGCTGCAGGTTCGTGATATCCTGGCCGTCAAACCAGATTTTCCCGCTGTCAGGCATCTCAAAGCCGCCAATCAGACGCAGGATAGTCGTCTTGCCGCAGCCCGAAGGCCCCAAAAGGGTTAGGAATTCATTTTCATGGATAGTCAGATCCAGGTCCTCCAGAATCTGCCGGCCATCAAAGGCCTTGTTGACGCGCTCAAGGCGCAAAAGCTCTTTCGCCATTTATCGACCCTTTCCTTCTTGCAAAATAACAATGCTTAACCATGTTATGATACCACAAAACTACTTGAAAAACGATAGCTTTAAGCCTTGCTTTGAGATTCTTTTCAGAAAGCATTTTCAGGCAATGAAATAACCGCCCAGGCTTTCTCGTCACCTCAGGCGGTTACCATACGCAGTCATTATTCACTTCACTCATCTTGCAATTGCCCTATGGCCTAACTAGCCCATCGGACTCCCCTCCCGATTAGATTTGCATGTCGGCTGCCACTTGAGGTGGAACACCTCACCTCTTTGGGCTTGATTCAATGATACTTCATCGGCGGGCAAAAGTCAAGGGAATTTTTTGAACTTTCAATGTATTATGTATGCAGGAAGGTCCCCCTTCCTGCCTGCTCAGAAATCACGCTCAAACTCTGCCAGGGATTGCTCAGTGCCGATGATGAAGAGATTGTCTCCTTCGGCAAAACAATAGGAGGGCGAAGGGGTGACCATGGTCTCTGCCCCATGGCGGATGGCGATGACCACGATATTGTAGAGCCTCCTGAGGTCTGACTCGATGAGACTTTTCCCCACCAGGGACTCCGGCACGATGATGCTGATGATCTTGACGCTGCCCGCCAGATCGATATAGTCCACCGCATTCTTGCTCACCAGATGCATAACCGTGCGGCGTGCCATATCGCGCTCCGAAAAGACCACCTGGGTAGCTCCCAGCCTGCGGGCCATTTCTGCATGGCGTTCATCAATGGCCTTCACCACGATTTCGGTAACCCCCCTCTCCTTGCAGAGCATAGTAGCCATAAGGCTGGCTTCCAGATTTTTCAAGGCAATGATCACTGCATCGAAATTGCCTATGCCCACCTGGTCAAGCCCCCTGGCATCACGGATGTCAAAACTCACCACCTGGGACAAAATGCCCGTCAGGCTCTCTGTCAGGTTCACATCCATATCCACCCCCAGAACCTCAGCCCCCATCTCTTCCAAAGTCCTGGCAGCGCTGAGACCAAAGCGGCCCAGTCCCAATACAGCAAACTGCTTCCTGCTTCCCATAATTTCAGCACTTCCTTCAATCTAGCCCAGCATAATCTCTTCCTTCGGATACTTGACGATGGACTGCCTCTGCTGTATCAGGGACAGCAGGAAGGTCATGATGCCCACCCTGCCCAGCAGCATGGTCAGGCACAGCAGAACCTTGCCCCATTCATCCCACTCCGACGTAATGCCAATGCCCATGCCCACGGTGCCAAAGGCAGAAACTGTCTCAAAAATCACCCTCCCCAGGTCATTTGTTTCTCCGTCAACCACTGCCAGCAGGATTCCCATGGTCACTACCCAGAGGGTGCCCACAGTGAAAATAGCAAAGGCCTGGTTCCGCGCTCTGGTGCTGATAGTCCTGCCAAAGACAGTGACCTCGTTCTCACCGCGGAAAATCGCCCATACGGAGCGCAGCAGGACAAAGATGGTGGTGCACTTGATGCCGCCCCCAGTAGACAGGGGCGATGCCCCAATGAACATGAGGATGATCATGGCAAACTTGGTGACCTGGGTGGACGCAGCGATATCAAAACTGTTGAACCCCGCCGTGCGGCAAGAAACTGACATAAAGGCGGAATTGGCCAGCTGCTCTGCCAGGGGCATGCCCACCAATACGCCGTCATAGCGGCTTTCCACCCCGAAGATAAGCAAGGTGCCTCCAACAATCAGGACGCTGTTGACAGCGAGCACTATCTTGGTATGCAGGGAAAACCTGTGCCATTTCCTGCGGTGCATGACATCATGCATGACCGTGAAGCCAATGCCTCCCAGGATAATGGACAAGCCAATACCCGCCAGCAGGAAAATATCATCCTGCCGCTTGCACAGGCTGTCATAATTCCCAAAGAGGTCAAACCCGGCATTGCAGAAGGCAGAAACCGCATGGAAGATGCCATAGCCTATGGCATCGAAGCCAAACTCCGGGATAAAATGCACCGTCAATAGCAGGGCAAAGAAACCCTCCACTGCCAGTGTATACTTTATCATGCGCCGTATCAGCTCAAAAAGCCCCGACCGGCCGCTCTGGCCCAGTGACTCCTGCAAGGTCAGGCTTTCCCTCAGGCGGAAACGGTAGCCCATGGCATGGACGGCCATGGTGCCCAGTGTCATGATTCCCAGGCCTCCCACCTGTATCAGCATAATCATCACGCATTTGCCAAAGAAACTCAGGTCATTTTTCACATCCACCACCGTCAATCCCGTGACGCAGGAGGCAGAGGTGGACACAAAAAGGGCATCAATGAAGGGCAGGCTCGTCTCCCTGGCAGAGCTTATGGGCAGCATAAGCAAAATGGTGCCTATGCCAATCATCAATACAAAACTGAGCAAGATAGTCTGGGTTGGTTTCAGGCGGAATTCCTGCTGGGCCTTGACCCCGGTTACTTTTTGCAGGGGACGGAAGACCGCAAGTCCCTCCAGATCCCTGTCCATCTTTTCCTCATCCAAAGGCCATCCCTCCCCTCTTTAGGAAACAAGCCTTCCCTTTTAGGAAGGCTTGCAAAATCTGTTCTTACTTCTTTTTCTTCTCTGCCTTGTCATCCTTGGCCCAGACAAAGGCCATGACATCGCCGTAGACTGCCTCCAGATGTTTCACCAGGATGGAGAGCATGAGCTGCACCATCTGGCTGTCAAAGCTCTCGTCCACAAAGGGCAGGCAGATATCAAGGTAGACATTGCCATCCTCACGCAGGTAGTATTTGAAAATCTTGAACTCCCGGTTCAAATCATTGAGATAGGTCTTGAGCTTGTCTGCCTGGGCATCTTCAATACCCGTGACAATCTGGGTGCGGATGATGGTAAAGACGCTCTTGTCGATGATGATGACCATGGGCAGCATCTGCCCCCGCACCTCTATGCGGGAACGGAAGAGCACCGTCTCATACTCATCTTCCAGAGACTCCGTGCTGAAGACATTGATGTTGTTGTCCACCAGGAAGGACTGGAATTTCAAGGCCTTCTCGTTGGACTCCACCCCTTTGACATCTTTTTCTTCGCTGCTTTTCTTTGGCATATAAATTGCTCCTTTCTATTGCTGCAAACTACTCAGACCCTGAAGCCAAAGTAGCGCAGAGCGTTGGCATAACAGACATCCCTGACCATGAGTCCCAGCCTCCCCGTATCTGCCAGGTATTCTCCATTCTCCACCATATTTCCTATGAAATTGCAGAGGATGCGACGGTAATACTCATGTCGGGACAGAGAGAAAGGTGTGCGGGCATCTGCCAGCATGCCGATGTCCTCTCCCAGTAGAGACAGGGAACTGACAGTGATAAGCTGACGCTCCAGACCCCGCTTGGCATCATTGAACCAGCAGGCCGTGCCTTGCTGCAAGCGCCCCCTGATTCCCTCCCCTTCCTGGTTCTCCACGCTTTCCTGGAAAGCTCCCAAGATAGAACCAATCACTGCCTGGTCGGCAGGATTGAGGGAGTATATGACCATGCGGGGCAAGGTACAGCGCTCATCAAGAGCATTCAGGAAGTTTGCCAGCACCTGGGCGCAGGAGAAGTCCCCCATGCCATCACAGCCAGCCTCAATGCCCAGCTTTTCCGTCATTCTGGAGTTGACGCTGCGAAGAGCAGAGAAGCGTATCTGCATGACCCAGCCGCGCTTGGTGCACTCTTTGGCCAGGAACATGAGCATGGCTGTCTTATACTGCTCTGCTTTGTTGCAATCGGGGTTGCCTCGTTCTCCCAAAGTCCTGCCCACGATATCATCAAGCTCATACTCTTCTGCAGGAGCATAGTACATGTGATCAAGCACGATATCAGCTGCCCGGCAGCCAAGCTTCTCAAAGTAGTTGATGCGCTTCTTGAGAATATCTCGGATATCCTGCATGGTAGCCACATCTTCAGCCTCGACCTCCGCAGACACAGCCAACTCATGCCGTATATAGTTGCACCACTGGGGATGGTCTATGCGCAGCACATAGTCAAGCCGCATAGTGGGCAGTATCTCCATAGAGCAGTCAGGATCTTCGGCCATTTTCTTGTGCCAACGCAAATCCTCCGTAGGGTCATTGGTGGTGCAAAGCACCTCCACCCCGGCCTGGGTCAGGAGTCCCCGCACAGAATAGCCCGGGCCGGAGAATTTCTCATTGCACATATCCCAGACTTTTTTGGCAGTCTCAGCAGAAAGCAACCCCTGGAAGCCAAAGAACTTCTTCAGCTCCATGTGCGACCAATGAAAGACCGGGTTTCCCGCAGCCCTGGGCAGGATTTCTGCAAATTTCAGGAAACGCTCATAAGGGTCAGTATCCTTGCCCGTGATGTATTTTTCCTCAATGCCCGCCGTGCGCATAAGGCGCCACTTGTACGGGTCCGTATCAATCCAGGCCTCCGTGAGATTGTTGTACTGCCTGTCCTCAGCAATATCCCTGGCGGACAGATGGCTGTGATAATCCACTATGGGCAAAGGCTCCGCATATCTATGATAGAGAGATTTGGCAGTTTCCGTCTGCAGCAGGAAATCCTTGTCCATAAAGCTGCGCATAATGATCCCCCCTAATATTCTTAAAAAATCCGGCCACTTCCGTACGAAAATGGCCGGATAAAATAGCCCAAATAATTCAAACCTCAGCCCATGGATGGGCGTTCAGCGGCCTTCCGATTTTACGGACGAAATCGAGGCCGCAGTTTCTTTGGTTACTTTCTTTGCACCAAAGAAAGTAACCGCCGCTACTTTTTCATCAGTGTTGACTTAGCAAACAAGAACACGCATACCACTGCAAACACGATACCTATCGGATAGGTGATGGAGCTTGCCAGCTGGAAGCCCTCAGGTGCCTGCAGGATGTAGGTGCTGGTCACCGCTGCCATGAAAGTAGCGGGAATAGCAGGTATCAGATATGCCTTGCTGCCGGGCTTCGTGCGGTAGAGATACACGGCGCCGGTCCAGAGAACAATCATGGCGAGAGTCTGGTTGGTCCAGGAGAAATAACGCCAGATGATGTTGAAGTCCATCTGGGAGAGGATGCCGCCGATAGCCAGGATAGGCACAGCCAGCATCAGGCGCTTGGCAGGGAATTTCTGCTCCATGCCGATCCAGTCAGCCAAGGTCAGGCGGGCGCTGCGGAAAGCCGTATCACCGGAAGTGATGGGGCAGGCCACCACGCCCAGCATGGCAAGGGTTGCACCCACGCCAGTGCCCATGAAGCCAACGCAAATGTCATAAACCACGGTGCCAGCGCCGCCAGCCTTCATGGCTGCAGCCAGGCCGCCAGTGCTCTCATAGAAGGTGATGCCGGCAGTTGCCCAAATCAGGGCGATGATGCCCTCAGCCACCATGGCGCCGTAGAACACAGGACGGCCCAGACGCTCGTCCTTCAGGCAGCGGGACATGATGGGGGACTGGGTGGAATGGAAGCCTGAGATAGCGCCGCAGGCCACGGTGATGAACATCAGCGGCCAGATGGGCATCTTATCAGCGCCTGCAGGATGCAGGTTCGCCAGGGTAAGCTCAGGCATATGATGACCGCCCACGCCCAGGAGCATAGCTCCCATGATGCCCAGCGCCATGATGATAAGGCAGGCGCCGAACAAAGGATAGAAACGGGCGATGATCTTGTCCACCGGCAAAAGGGTGGCCAGGAAGTAATAGAGGAACACACAAGGCAGCACATAGGTCACGGCCACGCCAGTGAGCTTGGACAGCAAGCCCGCCGGGCCCGTTGCGAACACTGTACCTACCAATACCAGCAGCACCACAGCGAAAACGCGCATGATCATCAGCATGGTACTACCCATGTGATGTCCTACCACCTCAGAGATGCTCTTGCCATCCTCGCGCAAGGAAATCATGCCCGAAAGGTAGTCATGGACGCCGCCGGCAAAAATGGTACCGAACACAATCCAGAGATAAACACTGGGCCCCCACATAGCACCGCCCAGGGCACCGAATATAGGGCCAAGGCCTGCGATGTTCAGGAGCTGGATCATGAAGACTTTCCAGGTGGGCAGAGGGATGTAGTCAACCCCGTCATTATGCACCACAGCAGGAGTAGGCTTGTCCGTGGGACCGAAGAAGGTATCCACGATCTTGCCGTAAATGAAAAAACCAAGTATCAGTGCCAGTAGAGCTACCAAAAAAGTTACCATACAATACACCCCATTCTATTGGTTCCCACAATATCCCAAATATACCTGATCCTCTTAATGTCCGCCTCCCCTCCGGATTATGAAATTTTACTGGGTTCTATCTCTATATTATAGATTATTTAAAAAATTCCTGCTTGACAGGAAAGAAAAAACTTTTTTTGGGTGAGCGCAGGCTTCTCCTATGAAATCTTCCAGGTAGTCCGGGAAAATCTGCTCCTCCCTGCACAGCTCCTGCAATTCCCTGAAACTTGCTTCCGGATCAATATCATACTCCACCCTGTGCAGCAGGAACGCCAGCCTCCGGCGCAGTTCCGGACTGTAAAGGCTCTTGAGATTCGCCACGGCAGCAGTGGAGCGGCAGACCCTCACCAGCCAGACAGAAGTTGCCAGGTCACGGCTGAAGTCATCAAAGCCCAGTTCTGCCCAGGCCTTCTCGTCTTCCTCCCCGCCGTCCTGCTCCCCCGGGGCAAAGGCAACTTCCTTGAACAGGGTATCATCCATCAGCCGCACCACCTCTGCCTTGGCCCAAAGATGCTCCGCCCGGTAATTGAACTCCCCCTGCCGCAAAGCTTCCAAGACGCCTTGATAGCGCACATTATAGAACCGGGTGAAAAGTTCCCCCGTACCCTTCACCAGCTTGCCCAGAGCCATCAGTTCCAGGTAAGGTTCGTAACAAGTAGTCAAGGCTTCTTCTGCCAGCACATAGTCAAAGGCTTCCTCCGGAAAGGTCAGCTGCTCCTTGCGGTGGTCCAGGACGTGCCAGTCAACCTCCAGACCTTGCAAAGGCGGCAGCTCCGGCACCTCCTCCAGACGGGTTACGGCAGTTATCCGGGCATAGGGGCAGAGCTTGCGCAACTTCGGCAACAGGCGGGAAGTGTCGACTGTCAGAATATCAACTTTTTGTTTTATGCCTCCTGCAGGGAGAAATTCCAATACGTCCCTCATATAGTTAACCTCTCAAATCGCAGAAAAACTGAACTTACAGGCCTTACCTGCCCCGTGAAACGGGGAAGGGGGACCGTCGAAGACGGTGGAAGGGGCGAAGATAACGTTACTGCTTCGATTCCCCCTTCCGTCAGCCTACGGCTGCCACCTCCCCCGCAAGCGGTGGAGGTATGATAACTCATCAGCCAGCTTTCTAACATATGTGCTGACATCCAGCAACGATGAATCAACAATTTCTTCAAACAGCCTTTCCTGCTCCTGCCGCAATTTCACGGCATCGCCACCAAGCTCCAACGCCTTCCCCACATACTCTTCCACGCTGCCAGCAATCCACTCTTCCCTGCCGGCCGCTTTAAGTATCGAAGCCCCAAACCTTGCCCCATAGCTGCAGCCTCTTAGTGTCACCACCGGCACCCCGAAATACAGTGCCAGCGCCGTCATAAAGCCTCCGGGATAAGGGAAGGTATCCAGCACTATGTCAATCTCTTGGTAAAAATGCCAATAACTGAGACTGCCCCCCTGCAGTTTCACACGCTCCATGGGCAGACCCAGGTCTTTCGCTCTTCTCCTGAGCCGTTCCAACCTTTCCGACTGGGGCAATACGTCCTTGATAATCAACCGGCTGGCCGGCAGCTCCTGCAAGACACGCCCCCATGCTCGCAATGCCCCATTTGTCACCTTCAGCACATTCTGCACCACGCCAAAGGTCACTGGCCCCTGCGCCCTTCTTGCCGACATTCCCTCCCGGAAATCTCTCATGGCAGCCGTAGGCTGAAAAGCCACAGCCTGAGGCAGGCGGAAGATTGGCTCGGTGAAAAAGCCTTCCTCCCCATTTTGTACCAATGCTCCATCAGCCAGCAAACCATCAACCGTACCTTCAGGCAATCCCAAGGTATCGAAGTAACCCAGCCCGGAAAGCTGTATCGGTGCAGGTTTCTTCGCCATAAGCATCAGGGTCTGTCCGCCTTCGCTATGGCCCCCCAGGTCAAAGAGTATGTCTATTTCCTGATTGCGAATAGCCCAGGCTCCTTCCTCAAGGGATTGACCATACAGGCAGAAGTAATGCTCCCCCTGCGTATCAAGCTGCTCCTTCAGATATGAGGTGAAGCTGTCCTCCTCTTCCTCAATAGCAAAAGCAAAAACTTCAAACTGTTCCCTGTCCAATCCCAGCAGCAACGGCTCGGCAAAACGCATGACTGAACTCTCTACAAATCGGGGCGCCAGAAAACCTATGCGGATTCTCCTGTGTTGATAGTTCGAAGCAGCTGGCAAAGCTTCTTCCTCACCATACAGCTCCCCATAGGCCAGATGAGCCGCCCGCAAATCCTCCGCCCCTATTTCCTCCAGATAGTGCAGGGCAAAGAGATAGCCCGAGTAATGCTGCCGCTGGCTGCGCAGGTACTTGTCATGGACAGCTGCCTGATAGAGGGCCGCCGCCACTCCCTCGGCATCCCCTGCCAGGCTGAACTCTTCCGCCTTTTCCTCATAATAATAGGCATCACGTTCCATAGCCGCCCTCCTACTTTGCTAGCAAAGTGAAAGTCACAATCTCCGGCGGGCACCCTATACGGCAGGGGAACCAGCTGCCGTTGCCCGAGTGGACATAACCGTAACTGCCCCCTGTCTTCACCAGCCCCCGATTATAGCGGAAGAAAGGAAAGATGGGCTTGCCCAGGATGCCGAACTGACCACCGTGGGTGTGTCCTGTCAGGGTCAGGGCCACACCGGACTCTGCCCCGTCGTCTATGCACTCAGGATGATGCCCCAACAGCACCGTGGTCACTCCCTCAGGCACATTGGCCATGGCCTGACGGTGCATTTCCCGTCTGTCCTTCTCAAAATGGTCCCTGCGCATGGGATAGTCCACCCCCGCCAGCCACAATTCCCTGCCTGGCACCTGGCGGGCCTCGTTTTCCAGCACATTGATGCGGGTGCCGGACAGATAGCTCTTGATCTGTCCCACGCCCCGAAAGTGCTCATGGTTGCCAAAGACAAAGTAAATGCCATCGGGGAAAGCAGGTACAAAGCTGTCCAGCAGCTTCACTGCTTCCGCGTTGATCCTCTCATCATCAAAGAGATCTCCCGTCACCGCCAGCAGGTCTGCTCCCTGGCTCTCTGCCTGCTGCAGCAGCCTAGCAAAGTCTTCCAGATTGAAGAATTCTCCCAGATGCACATCACTGAGCTGCAAGATGCGGTAGCCTGAGGGTGCCGTCAGCCCTTTCACGGGAATCTCCACCTCCCGGAGCACCTGATGGCGGCTTTCCACCAGTCCCCCGTAGGCAGAAAGACCGCCAGCCAGCAGAGGATATAAGAAAGACTTTTTCATGAGTTCCCTCCGCCTGGAATCAAAGGGCACCCTATGCACCCGCCGCAAGAGGAACCTGATAAGCCAGGCCGCCGTCACCAGCATGTTGAAGATGGACTGGACCACCAGCAGCAGCACCATAGCCCAAATCAGATATTTGCCCACATCATGGTAATTGGGCAGATGGCGCAGAATAAACCATACGAGCCCCAGATCCAGCGCCCCAAAGCAAAGGCAGGCCAGCCACAGCCGCCAGCCTCTCCACAAGCGCCGGGCCGACCAGGCAGACCAGAGCAGCTGCACCACGGCAAAGACCAATACCATCACAAAAAAATTCCCCATAACGGATTCCTCCACTAATTGCACTATCTGTCGTAAATATTCTGCATTTCCTTCCTGTTAACCTTTGCAAGAGGATAAAAAAAAGACCGGCGAACCGGTCTTCGAGTATGCCGCAATAAATGATTCCTTTAAGCCAGGCCGCGCAGGTGCGCGTTTTCTGCCTGATTCTCCCGATAATACCAGCGGGTAGATTTGCCAATAGCACAGCGAACGGCATCAAGCTCTCCTGCTAGGGCCAGCTTCTTGAGTGAAGCCACGTCAAAGCCGCTGACGGACAGGTAGCTTGCTGATAGGAAACCTCCTCGTTTCAACATCTTGCGATAACTTGCGCTGTCACGACGGTCCATTTCAATGTTCTTGATTGCCATACCGAATCCCCCCACAGTATGTTTTTCAAAACTTGCTGAGATGCTACTTCGCGGCGCTTTTATTATATCATAAATCTGTAACTGTGTACAGATGTCAAATATTTATCTTAATTGAAAAAGAGAGAAAATTTTATTTATACTATATATAGGGTTATTATTACGATGGAGCTATATACTTAGGAATATGCTGAAATATTTATCAGAATTTATTTTCTTTTCCCGACTTTGCCACGTAAAAAATGCACGAAGCCACAGTACATATGGCTTCGTGCTTATTTTTTCGAAAATAATATACACCTACACTTCAAAGGTCCATATCAGCCTTCATCTTTCGTAAATCACCTCTTGTGTAAAGCTTCGGGACAATATCCAGTGAGAACGCAGACAGTATCTTCTTTAGGTCATCATCCATTGTGTTATTGAATCGGTAAAGGTCTCCGGGCAGTTTGTCAATTTGCCACTTTTGCAGGGCTGACTGGACACGTCTGCCAGAAAGGCCGTAACTCCACAGGCTGTCAGCATTTCCGCCAGGGGTAGCAGATAAAACTTTTTTCTGAATCAGGCGGAGCATTGTCAATGCCATCATGCATACCAGGAGATGCGCCTGTATATGCTCCCTGGTTGAGACATATATTGGGCGTGTGGCCAGCGTTCCTTTCATTTCCCTGAACTGGTCTTCGATCTGCGTCAGCCCGTGGTAAGCCTCCACAACATCTTCATCGGCCATGTCTGTTTCCGAAGTCACAATCTGGTAATAACCCATGTATGCCGTTAGTTCCTCAAGCTTTTCTTCATCCAGCATGCCCAGCAGTTTGCCGGACTCGATCATCTCCCCGGTTTCCTTGTGGACAAACTCTTTCTTGAAATATTTCTTGAGCTGGCGGGACTGTGTTGCCGTCACGCGGAATGTTGACGGGTTATTGCGCAGTTTCTCCAGAAAATCCAGGAATCTCTTATGCTCGTGGTACTCGCGCTTGTAGAAGCGTTCGCTCCAGTAGACAACAACTTTCTCTTTGAGTTCCACGGTATTGCCGTCCTCATCCTTTACCCTGCGGGTCAGAATACGTGATTTCAGACGGAAGGAACTGCCCTTGGATGTATAGCCTTCCTGCTCCAGAATCCAATGTCTCTCAGCCTTCGGGGTCTTGCGTATGCTCTTGCTTACTATGTAGCCCTGTCCATCCCTGACAAGATGACAGAGGTTGTAGAAAGAATGCATGCCTCGGTCAGCCACCAGAACAAAACGTTCCGTCTCAAGTCTCCCCATGCTTTTCTTCAGGGCAGGACGCAGCGTAGCCTGGTCAAGGGTATTGCCGGGGAATGACTCAATGGTTATGGGGATGCCGTTGTCATCAAGGAAAAGCCCCATCTGCACGATTGGCTCTCTGCGATTCTCCTTGGAAACGCCTTTCTGCCGCAGGCCTTTTTGCGTATCACCGTTTACGCGCTCATCAGGATCTGGATCTTCTATCTCAAAGAAGAAGTTCGTGACATCATAGTAAATATGCGCCGTGGAACGTCCTACGGATTTGCAGATGGAAGAATGCATCCGGCGGATGAACTGTTCCTTGTGCTCCGCCAGCACATCCAGTGCATCGTAGATATGGTAGGGATAGGAAACATCTGCCAACGGGGCAAAATACTGCTCGTTCTGCTGTGCGGTTTCCCACTTGGAAGCAGGCTGCAGTATGCGCCCGAAAATGAGCAGGCGTATGAATCCGGCCAGGTCATATGTAAGTCCCAATGAGTGCTTCAAAGTTGCACAAAGCTTGTCCAGCCCCAGCTGCCCAAACAGTCGGTCAAGCAGAAACTGGGCAACGAGTTTTGGCGCGCCTATACAGGCAGCCTCTCCTTCGACGTAAGTTACGACATGCTTTTGCGGCAGTGGGGAATCGACATAAGGAAGCAGAGAATCAATGATGGGGATTCCGTTCTTGTATGAATCCTTCAGACGCTGCACGAAATCCGGCTTGCCGTCATCGAAGCGGGACAAGGGGCCAATGTTCATGACGGTCTTCTTGCGGGAGACCTTGCGCCCCTGGCTGTCTTCAACCCGGCAGCTTTGCATCAGACGGAGGTAAGGGATGCCATTGTTCTTGCACAGCTCGACAAACATAGTCCTCTCCTTATGTAAATATATACCTACTAAATAATTATAACATAAAAGCAATAAAAAAGCAAGGAAAACCTTTGAAATTCCTTACTTTTTTAGGTGTCTGATTTTAAATTTCGTGGCAAAGTCGGGTTATATCATAAATCTGTAACTGTGTACAGATGTCAAATATTTATCTTAATTGAAAAAGAGAGAAAATTTTATTTATACTATATATAGGGTTATTATTACGATGGAGCTATATACTTAGGAATATGCTGAAATATTTATCAGAATTTATTTTCTTTTCGAAGCATATTGCATATCGGAAGAAATCGTGTATAATAAGAGTAAAGAAATCGTTTACTGTACTAAACACGAATGATTTCCACGAAAATATATTTTCACTGTACACAATCTCTAAGCCTGTCCATTCGGGAAAGATTTTCCCTTTTATTTTAGGACAGAAATGAAAACGTTTACGAAAGTAGGAGGTATCATCATGAAGGAGAATCTAGTGCTCACCATCAGCCGCCAGTATGGCGCCGGTGGACGGGAGCTGGCGCAGATACTGGCGGACAAGCTCGGCGTGAAGCTATATGACAGGCAGATTGTCCATATCGCCGCCGCCAAGCTGGGCATCAACGACCTCAGCGAAGAGGAACTGCTGCAGATGGAGAACCAGGTGAAGCCCCTTTCCATGAGCTTCATTCCCTTCCATTCCTTCGGCACCCACATGGGAGAAAGCTCCCATGGCATGTTCCTGTCCGAGTCTTCCGCCATCAAGAAGCTGGCCAAGGACGGCTCCTGCGTGATTCTGGGACGCTGCGGCGACTATGTGCTGCGCAATGACCCCAATAATTTCTCCATCTTTGTCTGCGCCGATGACGAGTACCGCGAGAAGCGCGGCCAGGAGGTCTACGAGGGCAAGAGCCTCAAGGAGCTGGACAAGGAAAACGAGAAGCGCGCCCGCTACTACGACTACTATACAGGCCGCACCTGGGGTGACGGCGCCAACTACGACCTGGTGGTAAACACCAGCCGTGAGCCTCTGGAGAAAATCGCCGATGCGATTCTTGCCTACATTGAAAGGGTGAAAAACTGATGAGCATGGAAAATACCGCAGTTTTGGAGGAATCTACCGTGAACGAGAAGACAAGCAACTTCTGGCCCCGCGTGGCTTATGCCTGCGGCACCTTTGGCCACGATGTTTTTTACGCCATGCTGGGCACCTACTTCATGATTTTTGTCACCAGCAATCTTTTCCATTCTGACAATCCCAGCCGTGATGCCTATATGATCGGCATTGTCACCACCATTATCCTGGTGCTGCGCATTGGTGAGCTCTTCATTGACCCCTTCATCGGCAACATCATTGACAAGACAGAAACAAGATGGGGCAAATTCAAGCCTTGGGTTATCGTAGGCGCTTTCGTGGCAGCCCTGACCCTGGCTTTCCTCTTCACTGACATGGGCGGCCTGGCTGTCAGCTCCCCCATCACCTACCTTGTCCTCTTTGCCATCATCTACTTTGTCATGGATGTGTTCTATTCCGCCAAGGACGTGGCTATCTGGTCTATGATCCCCGCCATTTCCTTTGATTCCCACGAGCGTGAAGTCACCGCTACCTTTGCCCGTATCGGCTCTGTGTTCGGCGGCCAGCTGGTGACCATCATGGTCATCCCCGTGGTCATGTACTTCTCCCATGATGCCAACGGCGGCGCAGGCGATCCCACCGGCTGGTTTGCCTTTGCCTGCATCGGCGGCGGCATTGCCACTCTGGGCGCCATCATCCTCGGCCTCTTCACCAAAGAGCAGAAATCCACTCTCCGTGAGAACAAGACCCAGACTTCCTTCAAAGATGTCTTCAAGATCCTCCTGAAGAATGACCAGCTTCTCTGGGTAGCTATCGCTTACCTGGTCTTTGGCCTGGGCCAGAACCTTATCAACAACTTCAACCTCTACTACTTCACTTATGTTATCGGTGATAATTCTGAATTCTCCATTTTGGGTGTCATCAATGTAGTCATCGGCCTGGCTGCCGTGGCCCTCTTCCCCATTCTCACCACCAAATTCAGCCGCCGCAAGCTGTTCTTTGCCTCCATTGTAGTAATGCTGGCAGGCATCGTCTGCTACGCCCTCTCCGGCAAGAACGTCAGCATGGCACTGCTGGGCGCCGGCATCTTCAGCCTGCCCCAGCCCCTGATCTTCCTGGTAGTGCTCATGACCATCACGGATACTGTTGAGTACGGCCAGCTGAAGCTGGGCCACCGTGACGAAGCCCTGGTGCTCTGCGTGCGCCCCCTCATTGACAAGCTCGCCGGCGCCATCACCAGCGGCGTCGTAGGCCTCACCGCTGTATGGGTCGGCATGACCGCCGGCGCCACGGCTGACAGCATCACTACTGAGGGCCTCGCCAACTTCCAGCTGGTAATGTTCGCAGCTCCCCTGGTACTGATTGCCGCAGCCGCTTTCATCTACAGAGCCAAAGTTACCCTTACCGAAAAAGAACATGCCCGCATCGTCCGCGAACTCGAAGAGAAATGGGACGAGATGAGCAAGTAATTCTCTTGGAAAAGTCTTCCTTAATTGGAAGGCTTTTTTATTTTCCCATAGCAGGATATTTTGCACCTATGTGGAAATATTCTCATAATGTATAACTCGGAAGAAGATGTCCTCCACCTCTATAGTTTTTGGGGTGGCTAATGTCATAACAAGCAACGAGCATATATCTCTCGCCTCGTTGAAAGGCTAATTGGAAGATTTTGCCTGCGGCAAAATTTGAACAATGGCCTTATGAAAAAATCTCAGGGGGTGAAGCTATGATTTCGGACTGGGAACTTTGCTTCCGACTTCTTCTGTCCTGTGTCATGGGCGGCGTGATTGGCTATGAGCGGCAGTCACGGCGGAAGTCGGCGGGGCTCAGAACCAACATGCTGGTCTGCCTGGGCTCCTGCCTCATCATGGTGCTGTCCCAGGATATGTACCAGCAGGTGGAAGGCAAGACCAATGCGGACCCGGCCCGCCTGGCGGCTCAGGTAGTCAGCGGCATCGGTTTCCTGGGGGCCGGGGCCATCATGAAGGAAGGCCTCACCGTCACAGGCCTCACCACCGCCGCCTGTCTCTGGGTGGTGGCAGGAGTAGGGCTGGCCATTGGAGGCGGCTTCTACGTGGGTGCCATCTTCACGGGACTGCTGGTGTTCATCGCCCTGGGCAGGCTCTCCCGATTGGACGACTGGGTAGACCACGAAAAGCGGCTCTCCCTCGTCATCCACACCATCGACAAGCCGGGGCAGCTCATGCTGATCAACAAATGCGTTGACAAAATGCAGTTCAAGGTCAAAGGCATAAAAGTAAAAGCGGACGAAGATGAGGTGGAAAGCGAAGAGACAAAGCAGCTTTATATAGAGCTGGATGCCTTCAACTACAAAGGTATTCCGACCGCCGAGATCATCGAAGTGCTGCGGAACATACCAGGCGTTACCAGTGTAAATATAACTTAAACAGGAGCAGGTTTCCCTGCTCCCATTTTATTTGCTTATTTGCTTATTTGCTTATTTCTCTGGCACCACCGGCACCTGCAGGTAGCTTTCGTATTTGCCCCCCAGGTGGATGATATGTCTGCCCTTATTTCGTGTCTTGGGCGGGGTTACAGTCTTTTTCACATAACTCCTGCCGTCCAGGCCTCCCACCGTCTTCATGGACACTTTCGTGCCCGGTTCATATGTATAGCCTTCTTCCGGCACGGTAATCTTGGCGGAGCCAAAGGCGGGCACCATATCAGGCGAAGGCGGATTGTAAGCTCTCACCGTCAGCCTGATCTTCTCCCCTGCATGATACTTCATGCCCATGGGCCAGATGGGAATATCCACGGGAACAATCTCGCCTTTCTTCAGCAAATCCTCACGGTCATGCTTCAGTACCGGCTCTACCTCCGTGGATTTTGCTTCATCCAGGGCACGCTGGGATACCCTGAGATAACCCTCGGCCACGATGGGCTGATGTGTCATCCTGTCAGGGATAGGATTGCCCTTCTCGTCCAATTTCTCCACCTGCACATGGAGTTCCATATCATCAGCACCGTCCGCTTCCACATAGGTGTGCAGCTTCATGTAGCCGGTAAGTTCCGTGTCCTTGTCAAAGGTCATAGTGAAAGCAGCAACAGCCTCCTTGACAGATGTATCATAGGAAGCGGTATCTTCCTGCTTCTGAGGCGTCACGGAAAGCCCCTGCCCACCCGTAAGGTAGAGCTTCTTGTACTCGGTTCTCGCCAGGGGGAACTCCTGCTCCACCCGGTTCACTACATCCTCATGGCCCGGGTCAAGCACGGCGAGGCGCACCTTAGGCGTTGCTTCCCAGCCGTTATCCTCTCCCAGCAGATAGTGGTCGAAGAACTTCCTCAGGTCTTCCATATTGCCGGGTGTATAGTAATCAAACCACTCCTGGGTATTGTGGACGCGCAGCCACTTGTCCTTGGAAGCAATCTCCCGAAAGCCCGCGAAGGTGCCATGGGTATGCACGGGATTGGTATAGCTGGCCACCACATAGGCGGGAATCTTGATATTCTCCAGTTTCGCAATCTTGTCCTGCCAGTAGGCATCCATGAGGGTGTGGGTCACTACCATGCGGGGCTGATCCTCAAGGTAATTCTGGCTGGTGAAGGTGTCAAAGATGGCCTCGGGAAAGACGGGATTGGGAATACCGCCACGGTTGGCAGTCTCTCGGAAGTGGTCCACAAATCCCTCCCAGGGCGCGATGGCAGCCAGATGTGGCGGCTGCTCCCCTGCGATGAACCACTGGGACACCGTGAGCCAGGAATTGCCGCTCATGCCAATCTTGCCATTGCTCCAGGGCTGCTTTGCCGCCCACTCAATGGTGTCGTATCCGTCCTGGGAGTTCTGGCTCCCCCAGTAATTAAGGTTGCCCTCAGAGTAATATGCCCCACGGCTGTCAGGGTTGATGATGACATAGCCGTGGCTTACCCAATAGGCAGGGTCGGGACCCTCGAATTTTTCCAGCCCGGAAGTGGCTGCCACAGGTATCCCCGCCCGCATGGGCACGTCGTCCAGCATCTGGCCGCCGATTTCCTTGCCATAAGGGCTCCAGGCCATCAGTGCCGGGTGCCTGCCTTCGTCAGCAGGTCGGAATATATCAGTGTAAATGACAGTGCCGTCACGCAGGGTAACGGGAGTGTCCTTCTCCATTATGATGTCACAGGGCAAAGGCATGGCGCCCTCACGGCGGATAGTGCCCTTTTTCAGCAGCAGGGTTTCTGTCTTGTGCTCTGCAGCACGGACTCTGGGGGCAGTGAGGGGATTGCCCTTGCGGTAATAGACTTCTACGGTTTCACCATTGCCCATTTTCTGAGGGATAGTGATTGATACCGGGTCGGCAGCTTCTGCTGCTCCGCCTATGCCAGTTACGACTGAAAACATCAGACTTGCACATAAGACACGTTTCAAGGTTCTTTTCATTTAAATCATACCTTTCTACATTTTTCTATTACTGTGCTATAACGAGGAACAAGATGTCCCCCACCTCTATAGGTAGGGGTGGCGAATATCATAACAGGCGGTGAGCACATATCTCCCGCCTCGTTGAAAGGCCAAGAGGAAGCTTTGTCTATCGACAAAGCTGGAACAATGGCCTTATAATGTAAATGCTGCCCCTTCTCTCCAACGGAAGGAGGTGAGTTAGGTGTCGTTCAATGATTTTTTGCTTTCGGTATTGGCAAGCTTAGTGGCTTCTCTGATTGTCCACTTTGTGAGCAAATGGTTAGATTAGCAGCAATCTAGCCTATCGTACAAAAAGCCCCCTTGGGAGTTTGCGCCTCCCTTGGGGGTTCTTTTTGTTTGTGAGTAAGTGTCGTTTACTCAATGATTTTGCAATTAGATTATATCACCCGTTACCCAAAAACTCAATAGTTTCGTTCACGTGGCATAGGTTCAGTAAGTGAGGGGCACAGGCACAGCATAAGCGGAACGTGTGGAATTTGGCCGCAGGCCGAAGTCCAAGTGAAGCGTTGCTGTGCCTGTGTACCGAACGCCTCGCCAGGACAACTTCACACCGCACTGGGCTTGGGGTCGCTGGGGGGCTCTTCCATGGAGGATTTCTGGGAAAGCTT